>WNDY01000070.1 GCA_009914555.1 Xylophilus sp. | reverse complement strand
CGCCGCGACCAGCAGCGCGATGCCGGTGAGCGCCCGCGGCGCGGCGCTCATCGGGCGCGCTGGATCCGGTGCTCCAAGAGCGTCCAGACCGGCGTCAGACTGTCGGACAGGGGAGGGAGTTTGCCAAGGTCGATGCGGCTTTCCTCGGGACTGTGGAAGTCGCTGCCGCGCGAGGCGGCCAGATCGAACTCGAGGGCCATGTCGGCATACTTGCCGTATTCCGACGGGGTGTGGCTGCCGGTCACGACCTCGACGCCGCGGCCGCCGTGGGTCTTGAATTCGGTGCACAGGGCGTATTCCTCGGTCGGGCTGAAGCGGTAGCGCCCCGGGTGGGCGATCACCGCCACGCCGCCGGCCCCGGTGATCCATCGCACCGCGTCGCCCAGCGCGGCCCAGCGGTGCGGCACGTAGCCGGGCCTGCCTTCGGTGAGGTACTTGCGGAAGACCTCGGGCGTGTCGCGGCAGACGCCGGTCTCGACCAGGAAGCGGGCGAAATGGGTGCGCGAGATCAGTTCCGGGTTGCCCACGAACTTCAGCGCGCCTTCGTAGGCGCCGCGGATGCCAGCCCGGGCGAGCCCGTCGGACATCTCCTGCGCCCGCCGGCCGCGGCCGCCGCGCGTCGCGCGCAGGCCGTCCACGATGCCTGCATCGTCCGCATCGAAGCCCAGGCCGACGATGTGCACCGTCTCGCCGGCGAAAGTGACCGAGATTTCCACCCCGGTCAGGAAGTCCAGGCCCTCCCGGGCCGCCGCAGCGGCCGCCCGGTGTAGGCCGCCGACCTCGTCGTGGTCGGTCAGGGCCCAGAGCTGCACGCCGTTGGCGCGGGCGCGGGCTGCCAGCGCCTCGGGCGCGAGGGTGCCGTCCGACACGGTCGAGTGGCAGTGCAGGTCGGCGTTGGGAACTTCGGAAGGGGCCACAGCGGGATTCTAGGCGATGGCACGCGGGTGTGCCCGCGGGGCCGGCGGCAGGGCAGGGTGGTCAGCGGGGAGTATCCGTCCAGGGCTCGACGCCCTCGACCAGGAACTTCACCTTGCGCTCGCCGCGCCACTCGTCGGCGTCGAGCCGGAAAGCCAGCGTCACCCGCGCCGGCAGCTGCTCGGTGTGGCCGAACCAGATGGCATCGACCGGTTCGCCCTGGTGGCGCAGCTTGAGCGCCAGGTGGCGCTGGCCCTCGCCGACCAGGCGCTGCGAGAGGACTTCCACCTCTTCGCTGAACGTGGGCGGCGCGAAGCCCTGGCCCCAGACCTCGCGGTGCAGCGCGTCGACCAGGTCCGGCCGGCGGTATTCGGGTGCGAGCGGCCCGTCGGTCTCGATGCGCCGCGTCAGCGCCGCCGCGTCCAGCCCTTCCTGCGCGACCCGGGCGAAGGCTCGCCCGAAGGTCGCGAAGTGTTCCTCGGCCACCGTCGCGCCCGCGGCCATTGCATGGCCGCCGAACTTGAGGATCACGCCCGGATGCCGCTTGGCCACGAGGTCGAGCGCGTCGCGCAGGTGGAAGCCCGGGATCGAGCGGCCCGAGCCCTTGATCTCGTGCTCCTTGCCCGGCGCCGCGCTGCGGGCGAACACGAAGGTCGGCCGGTGCAGCCGGTCCTTCAGCCGCGAGGCGACGATGCCGACCACACCCTCGTGGAAGTCCGGGTCGAACACGCTGACGGCCGCGGGCGGCGTCTCGCCCTCGCCGAACAGGTCCTCGGCCAGCAGCAGCGCCTGCTCGCGCATGCCGCCCTCGATCTCGCGGCGCTCGCGGTTGATGGCGTCGAGCAGGCGGGCCAGTTCGTCGGCGCGCGCCGGGTCGTCGGTCAGCAGGCATTCGATGCCCAGCGTCATGTCGGCCAGCCGGCCGGCCGCGTTGATGCGCGGGCCCAGCGCGAAGCCGAAGTCGAACGTGGTCGCTACGGGCGCCTTGCGGCTCGCGGCGGCGAACAGCGCGGCCATGCCGGCGGGCATGCGGCCTTCGCGGATGCGCTTGAGGCCCTGGGCGACCAGGCGGCGGTTGTTGGCATCGAGCCGGACCACGTCGGCCACGGTGCCGAGCGCGACCAGCGGCAGCAGGCTGTCGAGCTTGGGTTGGGGCGGAGCCGTTCCTGCGGCGGCCTCATCCCGGCCTTGCAGCCGCAGCTCGCAGAACGTGCCGCGCCGCCGCAGCTCGGCCCGCAGCGCCAGCAGCACGTAGAACATCACGCCGACGCCGGCGAGCGACTTGCTCGGGAAGGTGCAGTCCGGATGGTTCGGGTTGACCAGCACGTCGGCCTCGGGCAGCGCGTCGCCGGGCAGGTGGTGGTCGGTCACCAGCACCGACAGGCCCAGCGCGCGCGCGGCGGCCACGCCGGCCACGCTGGCGATGCCGTTGTCCACCGTCAGCAGCAGGTCGGCGCCGCGGGCGGCCACGCGTTCGGCGATGGCCGGCGTGAGGCCGTAGCCGTCGACCACGCGGTCGGGCACCAGGTAGTCGACGTGGCGCGCGCCCAGCAGGCGCAGGCCGCGCACGGCCACGGCGCAGGCGGTGGCGCCATCGCAGTCGTAGTCGGCCACCACGCAGATGCGCTTGTCTGCGGCAATCGCGTCGGCCAGCAGCACGGCGGCCTCGCGCGTGCCGCGCAGGCCGTCGGGCGGCAGCAGGCGGGCCAGGCCGTCGTCGAGTTCTTCATGGCTGGTCACGCCGCGGGCGGCGAACAGGCGCGCGAGCAGCGGATGCACGCCGGCCTGCTCCAGCGCCCAGGCGGCGCGGGGGGGGATGTCGCGGGCGATGATCTTCATAGGTGTTCGAGCACGCTGCGGGCCGGCGCCGGGCTGGTGAACAGGCCGCGCAACCGTTGGCCGAACGGGTGCGCTGCACCGCCGGCGAAGGACTGGGCCCGGCGTTCGCCGCAGAGCGTGATGCGCACCGGCTCTCCGCGCCCGGCGCGGGCCAGGGCGTCGGCCACCTCGGCAGCGTCGAGCGCCTGCCAGGCGCGGCTCCAGGCGGACCAGTCCTCGCGCAGCGCGGCTTCGCGCAGCGCAGGGGCGACCGTCGGCTGCTCGCCGGCCGGTGCGTCGTCCAGCGCGCCGGCGCCGTGGAGCCAGAAGCCGTTGACCTGCGGCAGCCGCGCGGCCTCGCGGGCCTCGTTGAACGCATGGGTGTACAGCAGCATCTGGATCTCGCTTTGCAGCCGTCGCAGGGGGCGGGTCTGCGGCACGGCGGGCTGCCAGATGTCGATGCTGCGGCCGGTCACCCGGTCGGGCGAGGCGGTGGGCAGGCCGCGCAGCGGCTCGCCGCGGGCCAGCCAGCGCGTGGGCCGTTCGTAGACCAGCGCGATGCCGTCCTCGGCGAAGAAGGGTGCGACGATGGCCAGCAGATCGCGCGATGCGGCCTCATCGAGCTGCAGCGCGGCCGGTTCGCCCAGCGTGACCTGGCCGGTGCCCACGTGCCACGGCGCCGGCGCCACGAAGGCCCAGGCCTGCCCGTCGGGCGCCTGGCCGGCGCGCAGCCGCTCCCAGGCGGCCCAGGGCACCAGGCCGTCCGCGTGCGGCAGGCCGAGCGCGCGGGCCAGGGCGCGTTCGTGGGGTGGGGTCAGGGTGAATTCGTCGCCTTCGTCGGGTGCCTCGGCCTGCAGCCGGGCGAGCAGCTTCGAAAGGTGGGGCAGGGCGAGGCCCTGCAGGGCCTGCTGTGCAGGCAGGGCACTGGACGCTGCATAGGGCACGAGCAGATGGAAGGTGTCTGGCATGGAGGAGTATTGTCGCCGGATTGACCCGTTGGTTCGGATGTAATAACATTGTTGCCACTACAAGGAGTCTGGCATGCAGGTCGTCATTCGCGAAATCGGCAACAGCAAGGGGGTCGTCATCCCCAAGCCCCTGCTGGCCGAGGCGGGGCTGGGCGAGAGCGCCGAGATGACGGTCGAAGACGGTGCCATCGTCCTTCGCCGGCCGGCGGCGGCCGTGCGCGAAGGGTGGGCCGCTGCGGCGAGCGAAGTGGCTGCTGCCGAACAGAAAGACCTTCTGCTCGGCGAATTCCCCAACGAGGCGGACGCGGATCTCGCATGGTGACCCCGGCTGCCGCCGCACGGCGGGGCGAAGTCTGGCTGGCCAACCTCGATCCGACCGTCGGCAGCGAGGTCCAGAAATCCCGCCCCTGCGTCGTCATCTCGCCGGACGAACTCAACGCGCATCTGCGCACGGTGATCGTCGCGCCGATGACGTCCAAGGGCTTCGCCGCGCCCTTCCGCATTCCGGTCACGCATGCCGGCACGCGCGGCCTGATCGTGCTGGACCAACTGCGTACCGTCGACCGCATCCGCCTGGCCCGGCGGCTGGGCGCCGTTTCCGCCAGGACGCTGGACCGCACGCTTGCGACCCTGCAGGAGGTCTTCGCCCGCTGACGGCGCCCCGTCCTTCACGGCGGCGTCGCGGCCGGTGCCACAATCTCGCCCGATGCAGATTCCCTATGAACTCGCCCTGGGCTGGCGCTACACGCGCGCGGGCCGCGCGACGCGGCGCAACGGCTTCATTTCCTTCATCTCGGGCGTGTCCATGCTGGGCATCGCGCTCGGGGTGGCTGCGCTGATCATCGTGCTGTCGGTCATGAACGGCTTCCAGAAAGAAGTGCGCGACCGCATGCTGTCGGTGGTCTCGCACATCGAGATTTACGCGGCCGACGGCCAGGCGCTGCCGGACGTCAACCGCACCATCGCCGAGGCCAGGCGCAACCCCGAGGTGGTGGGGGGGGCGCCCTTCATCGCCACGCAGGCGCTGATCGGCCGCGGCGAGGACATGAAGGGCGCCATCGTGCGCGGCATCGACCCGGCCCGCGAGCCCGAGGTGACCGACCTGGCCGCCGAGCAGCTGCAGGGCGGCGGCCTCGCGCAGCTGGCGCCCGGCGAATTCAAGGTGGTGCTGGGCGGCGAGCTGGCCAAGGCGCTCGGCGCGCGCGTGGGCGACCAGGTGACGCTCGTGGCGCCCGGCGGGCAGGTCACGCCGGCCGGCGTGGTGCCGCGCCTCAAGCAGATGACCGTGGCCGGCACCTTCGAATCCGGCCACTACGAATACGACTCCACGCTGGTGCTGATGCATGTGGACGACGCGGCGCGCCTGTTCCGCCTCGAAGGCCCGAGCGGCGTGCGGCTCAAGCTGCGCGACCTGCACCGCGCGCCCGAGGTCACGCAGCAGCTCGCCGGCACGCTGAGCGATCCGGTCTACATCCGCGACTGGACCAAGCAGAACAAGACCTGGTTCGCCGCGGTGCAGGTCGAAAAACGCATGATGTTCATCATCCTCACGCTGATCGTGGCCGTGGCCGCGTTCAACCTCGTCTCCACGCTCGTGATGACGGTGACCGACAAGCGTGCCGACATCGCCATCCTGCGCACGCTGGGCGCGAGCCCCGGCAGCATCATGGGCATCTTCGTCGTGCAGGGTGCGATGGTCGGCGTGATCGGCACCGTCGCTGGCCTGGCGCTGGGGCTGCTCGTGGCATTCAACATCGACGTGATCGTGCCGGCGCTGGAGCGGCTGTTCCACGCGAGCTTCCTGCCCAAGGACATCTACCTCATCAGCCGCATGCCCAGCGATCCGCAGCGGAGCGACATCGTGCCGATCGGTGTCATTTCGCTGGTGCTGGCCTTCCTCGCCACGCTGTACCCGAGCTGGCGCGCCAGCCGCGTGAATCCGGCGGAGGCGCTGCGCTATGAGTGAGCCGACTCCTGTCGTCCTCTTTGCGCGCGGGCTGACCAAGCGCTTCCACGAGGGCCGCATCGACCTGACAGTGCTGCACGGCGTGGACCTCGACATCCCTGCCGGCCAGACCCTGGCCATCGTCGGCGCGTCGGGTTCGGGCAAGAGCACGCTGCTGCATCTGCTGGGCGGGCTCGACGCGCCCACGGCCGGCACGGTCACGCTGGCCGGCCAGGCGCTCGGCACGCTCGACGCGGCCGCCCAGGGCCGGCTGCGCAACCGGCACCTGGGCTTCGTCTACCAATTCCACCACCTGCTGCCCGAGTTCAGCGCGCTCGACAACGTGGCCATGCCGCTGTTCATCCGCCGCGAGCCGGCGGAGCAGGCGCGCGCGGCCGCGCAGAAGATCCTTGCCGCCGTTGGCTTGGCCGAGCGGGTGCAGCACCGGCCGGCCGAACTCTCGGGCGGCGAGCGCCAGCGCGTGGCCATCGCCCGTGCGCTCGTGACCCGGCCGGCCTGCGTGCTGGCCGATGAGCCCACCGGCAACCTCGACCGCGGCACGGCCGACCAGGTCTTTGCGCTGATGCTGGAACTGGCGCGCGAGCAGGGCACGGCCTTCGTGGTGGTCACGCACGACGACACGCTGGCCGCGCGCTGCGACCGGGTGCTGCGCATCGTGGCCGGGCGCATCGCCGCGGCCTGACGGCTACCATTGGCGACTCTGCAGGCTGGATCGATCGCAAGGAGCAAAGGCCATGGCGCTCACGCAGACGCGGCTGTCGCTGCACGACTTCATCGACTGGGAGAACGCCCAGGCCGAACGCCACGAGTTCTACCGGGGCGATGTATCCGCCATGGTCGGCGTGCGGCGCAGCCATGGCACGGTGTCGCTCAACCTCGCGGTGGCGCTCAAGCTGCACCTCAAGGGCTCGCGCTGCGCCGTCTTCACCGAAAGCCTCAAGCGCCAGGTGGCCGACGATGCGATCTTCTACCCCGACGTGTTCGTGACCTGCGATGCGGACGACCTGCGCACCGACATGATCTTCCGCGCCCCGACCGTGGTCGCCGAGGTGCTGTCCGAATCCGCCGTGGCCTGTGACCGCGGCCTCAAGTTCAGCCTCTACCGCCGCCTGCCAAGCTTGCGCGAATACCTGCTGGTCGATCCCGACAGCCGGGCGGTCGAGGTCTTCCGCCGCAACGAGCGCGGCATCTTCGAACTGCACGACCAGACCGACGCCAACGCGCTGCAGCTCGTGTCCATCGACGGCACGCTGCCGCTGGCCGAGCTGTTCGACGGCATCGAGTCGCCGGCGGCCTGACCCCTTTCCTTTCCCGTCCTCCATGTCCCACCTCATCGTCCATGGCGGCCGCCCCCTGCGCGGCCGCATCGAACCCTCGGCCAACAAGAACGCGGTGCTGCCGGTGCTCTGCGCCACGCTGCTGTCGGACCAGCCGATCCGCCTGTCCAACGTGCCGGACATCACCGACGTGCGCAAGATCCTCGCGATCTTCCTGGAGCTGGGCAGCACGGTGCAGGTCGACTATGCGGCCGGCACGCTGTTCCTGCACCACGCGGCCACGCGCTTCGACCCTGCGGTGCACCGGCTGCCCGAGGAAATGCGCTCTTCCATCATGCTGGTGCCGCCGCTGCTGGCGCGCTTCGGCGTGGCGCGGCTGGAGGACGACGTCAAGGGCTGCACCCTCGGCGTGCGCGAGATCGACCCGCACGTCGAAGTCTTCCGGCGCTTCGGCTGCACGGTGGAGCGCGGCGACGGCTCGCTGGTCATCCGCCGCGGCGAATCGCTGCATGCCAACGACCACTGGCTCGACTACGCCTCGGTCACGACGACCGAGAACTTCGTCCTGGCCGGCGCGGGCGCCGCCGGCAGCTCCACGCTGACCAATGCGGCGTCGGAGCCGCACGTGCAGGAATTCTGCCGCTTCATGCAGCGCCTGGGCGTGCTCATCGACGGGGCCGGCACCTCGCGCGTGACGGTGCACGGCGGCACGACCTACCGCGAGGTGGAGGAGTTCCGCTTCGAGGAGGACTTCCACGAGATCACGACCTTTCTCGCGCTCGGCGCCATCACCGGCGGCGACGTGCAGGTCAGGAACAGCGCGGTCGCGCAGTTCCCGCTGATCGACCGCACCTTCGCCAAGTTCGGCGTCGAGGTGGCGCACGAGGACGGCTGGAGCACCACGCGCCACAGCGGCCCGCTGGCGGTGCAGCAGCCCTTCACCGCCAACACGCTGACCAAGGTGGAGGCCGCGCCGTGGCCTTATTTCCCGGCCGACCTGCTGCCGATCTTCATCGCCCTCGGCGTGCGGTCGCAGGGCAGCGCGCTGTTCTGGAACAAGGTCTACGACGGCGCGCTGGGCTGGGCCGGCGAGCTGTCGAAGTTCGGCGCCCATGTGTTCCAGTCGGACCCGCACCGGCTCATCACCTTCGGCGGGCGGCCGCTGGTGCCGGCCACGGTCGAGAGCCCCTACATCATCCGCGTGGCGATCGCGCTGCTGATGGTGGCGTCGAGCATCGAGGGCCGCTCGGTCATCTGCAACGCCGGGCCGATCCGCCGCGCCCACCCGGGCTTCATCGAGAACCTGCGCAGCCTCGGCGCCGAGGTGGAGTGGACGGCGGAAGACGTATGATGGGAGTATGTACATGCAGCGCACGGAATACGTACGCTGTGAGGTGGTGACCAGGGGAGTATATGTTCAGGCGGTCGCCGCGATCAGCGCATCCAGCTCGCCGAGCGGCGCGCCGAAGGCCTGGTGTTCCGCGTCGTCCAGCTGCGCCTGGCCGTGGAAGAAAAGCCCTTGTAACGCAGCAATGCCTGCCTGAGCCGGGCGACGGTCTCGCCGTCGAGGGCGTCTGAGAGGCGCAGGTCCAGCACTTCGCCGCCGATGCGGCCGGCCACGCGGCGGATGCGCAGGCGGGGCCGAAACGGGTGTCGATGGCGCCGTGGGACGGCGGCGGCTCATGCGGGCTCCTGTCGTGGTTCATCGAAAAAATTCGAGGAACCGGACCGCGCCGCGCAAAACGCGGCCTCCGAATTTCGTCACGCGATCCGGTTGAACCACCAGAGGGACAGCAGCGCCGACAGCAGCGCCAGCCCGGCCGCCAGCAACGCGAACAGGCTGGCGACCTCGGTCTCCTTCTTCTCGACCGTGAGGCGCGAACTCAGCGTCTCATAGACCTTGTGCAGGTCGGCCGCCGTGCCGGCGTAGAAGTACTCGGCGGCGGTGCGGGTGGCCACGGTCTTGAGCGTGTCCTCGTCGAGCCGCACGCGCATCGACCAGCCCTCGAAGCCGATGGTCTCGCCGTCGACCGTGCCCACGCCCACGGTGTAGACGCGCACGCCGCGGTCGGCGGCGACCTGGGCCGCCTCGATCGGGTCCACGCCGGTGGTGCGCTGGCCGTCGGTCAGCATGATGATCGCGGCCGAGGTGTAGGAGCCCGGCGGCACCGGCGCCGGCTTGATGCCGCGGGCCGGGTCCTCGGCGGTGACGCGGTCGATCGGCTGGGCGCGCGGAAAGCCGGCGGTGGGCTGACCCAGCGAGGCGATGTCGATGCCGGCGTCCGGAAAGAGCGCCGCCAGCGACAGCATGATGCCGTTGCCGGTCGCGGTGCCGCGCTGGAGCTGGAAGCTGTCGATCGCGCTGAACAGGTCGTCGTGGTTTTGGGTCGGCAGCTGGGCGAGCTGCGCGCTGCCGGCGAAGGCCACCACTCCCACGCGCACATGACGCGGCAGGTCCTTGATGAAGGCCTTGGCGGCCTGCTGCGCGGCCGCGAGGCGGTTGGGCTTGACGTCGGCCGCGCGCATGCTGCCCGACACGTCGATCGCCAGGATGATGGTTTGCCGCTGCGACGGCAGCGCCAGCGTGGCCAGCGGCCGGGCCGCGGCCACCAGCATGGCCGCCAGCGCGAGCAGAAACAGCACCGGCGGCACGTGGCGACGCCAGGCGTGGCCGAAGCCCGCCGCCTCGCGCACGATCGACAGGCTGGCGTAGCGCACGGCCAGCCTGCGCCGGCGCAACAGCAGCAGCACGTAGAGGGCGATCAGCAGGGGCAGGGCGAGCAGCAGCCAGAGGAATTCGGGCCAGAGGAAGGTCATGGGGCGGCTCCTGAAGCGTGCATCCGTCAGGCGGCGGCCAGCTGCGCCGTCTGGCCGGGGCGCACGCGGTGGCGGCGCAGGTCGGCGAAGCGCAGCAGCGTCTCGCCCAGGTCGTCGTCGGTGCAGAGTTCGAGCGTGTCCACGCCGGCGCGCGCCAGGCCCTCGCGCAGCGCCGCCTCGCGCGCGGCGGCCGCGGCGGCGAAGCGGCGGCGAAAGCCCCGGTCGTGGGTGTCGACCAGCATGTGCTCGCCGGTCTCGGCATCGCGCAGGGTGACCAGGCCCAGGTCGGGCAGGTCCAGCTCCAGCGGGTCGTACAGGCGCACGGCCACCACGTCGTGGCGGCGGGCCAGCATGCCCAGCGGCCGGTCCCAGCCGGGGTCGCTCAGGAAGTCGGAGACGACGAACACGGTCGAGCGCCGCGCGATCGACGCGCCCGCGCCCCGCAGCAGCGCCGCCAGCCGCGTGGCCGAGCGGCCGCGCGCGGCCGGCCGGTGCAGCACTGTGTGCAGCAGGTGCAGCACGTGGGGGCGGCCGCTGCGCG
The DNA here is from genome assembly GCA_009914555.1 of Xylophilus sp. Classification (GTDB taxonomy): domain Bacteria; phylum Pseudomonadota; class Gammaproteobacteria; order Burkholderiales; family Burkholderiaceae_C; genus WNDY01. The sequence continues at coordinate 8,152 of WNDY01000070.1, read as the reverse complement.
CTGGCACGCGGGCGTCGATGCCGGAGCCCTCGCCGTCCACGCCGTCGTGGATCAGCGCGCCCACGCGGTTGCCGTGGCGCGTGAGCAGCCGCGCGAGCACGCCGACGAACTCGGTGCAGACCTCGCGCTTGGTGCGCCGGCCCGAGCCGAAGCCGGTCGACGGGCTCAGATCCAGCACGAACCACGCGGCCATCTCGCGGTCCTCGGTGAACACGCGCACGTGCGGCGTGGCGGTGCGGGCGGTCACGTTCCAGTCGATGCGGCGCACGTCGTCGTGCGGCTCGTACTCGCGCAGGTCGGCCAGGTCAATGCCGGCGCCGCGCAGCAGCGTGCGGTAGTCGCCCTGCAGCACGCCGTCGAGCTTGCGGATCACCTGCCATTCGAGCCGGCGCAACAGGCGTTGCGCATGCCCGGCGGCGTGCAGAGGCGCGACGGCGGAGGGTTCAGGCTGCCTTTTCGCCATGGTGAAGCGGGCGAGGGGGTGGTGGGACGTGGGCCATGATGCGCGCCACCAGCGCATCGGGCGTGAGCCCTTCGGACAGCGCCTCGTAGGACAGCGCCACGCGGTGGCGCAGCACGTCGGGCGCGATGTCGGTCACGTCCTCGGGCAGCGCGTAGCCGCGGCCGCGCAGCAGCGCGAGCGCGCGGGCGCCTTCGGCCAGGTTGATGGTGGCGCGCGGGCTCGCGCCGTAGGCCAGCAGCCGGGCGAAGTCCTTCAGGCCGTGGCGGTCGGGCGCGCGGGTCACGGCTACCAGCCGCACCGCGTACTGCAGCACCGACGGGTCGACGTAGACCTGCCGCACCTCGGCCTGCAGCGCGGCCAGCTGCTCGGTGGTGGCGACCGCGGCCACCTCGACCGCCGGCTCCAGCGCGCGCTGGGCGATCACGAACTCCTCCTCGTCGCTCGGGTAGTCCACCAGCACCTTGAGCATGAAGCGGTCCACCTGCGCCTCGGGCAGCGGGTAGGTGCCTTCGGTCTCGACCGGGTTCTGCGTGGCCAGCACGAGGAAGGGCGCGGGCACGCGGTGGGTCTCGCCGGCAATGGTCACCTGGCGCTCCTGCATCACCTCCAGCAGCGCGCTCTGCACCTTGGCCGGCGCGCGGTTGATCTCGTCGGCCAGCAGCAGGTTGGTGAAGACCGGACCGAGCACGGTCGAGAAGTCGCCGTCGCGCTGGTTGTAGATGCGGGTGCCGACCAGGTCCGAAGGGACCAGGTCGGGCGTGAACTGGATGCGCCGGAAGTGGCCCTGGATGGTCCTGGCCAGCGTCTTGATCGTGAGCGTCTTGGCCAGCCCCGGCACGCCCTCGACCAGCAGGTGGCCGCCCGCGAGGATGGCCACGAGCACGCGTTCGAGGAAGCGGTCCTGCCCCACGACCACGCGCTTGACCTCGAACAGGATCTGCTCGGCCAGTGCGGGCGTGGCTGGGCTCTCGGCATTCAGGGGCAGGCTACTCATGGATGTCCTTTCGATGGCGGTGGACGGGTTCAGAACGGCGGCATGCCGACGGCCGCGGCCGCGTTCTCGATCGGCACGGCGAAGCCGATGCCGAGGAAGGTGCGCGCGGTCGTCGGGTTGAGGATGGCGGTGACGATGCCGACCACCTCGCCGTCCATGGTGACCAGCGGCCCGCCGGAATTGCCGGGGTTGGCCGCGGCGTCGAATTGGATCAGGTTGCTCAGCTGGCGCTTGCCTGGCGGCGACTGGAACTCGCGCCCGAGCCCGGAGACGACGCCGGCCGACACCGACGGCCCGATGCCGAACGGAAAGCCGATGGCCGCCACCTGGTCGCCCGGGCGCAGGTTCTGGGTCGAGCGCAGCGTGGCGGCCTGTAGGTCGTCCGGCAGCTTGTGGGCCTGCAGCACGGCCAGGTCGTTCTCGGGCTGGGTGCTGGTGATGGTGGCCGGCGAATCCAGCCCGTCGGCAAACGTGACCACGATGCGCTCGGCGCCCTGCACCACGTGCAGGTTGGTCAGGATCACACCCTTGTCGACGATGACCACGCCGGTGCCGATGCCGCGTTCGGTCATCTCCCTGCTCTTCCTGGTCGCGTGGCCGTAGCCGACCACGCGCACCACCGACGGGCCCACGGCCGCCGCGGCGCGGGCGATGGGCGAGGGCAGGGACTTGGTCTGCAGCGTGTGCTGCACGGCCGCGTCGATGTCGGCCTGCGTCAGCGCCCGCGGGATCGGCCGCGCCGCGAGCCACAGGCTGGCGCCCAGCGCAACCGTCAGCGACACAATGGCTAGCCAGAGTATGCGTCCGTGGCGCACAGTGACAGCGCGCTGCGGCTTGGTAGGGGAGGGGGTATCTATTGCCGTGCCTGCGGCTTCGGTCTGTGGCGCAGCGGTGGCGACCGGCGCCGGGCCGCGGCGGCGGGAACTGCTGTAGAGAGCGGGCCTGCGCATCGTGTCACCTCGGGGCAAGGGATGGCGCCGCGGCCCCGGGCGAATGCGCCCAGAATGCCATGCGCCGCACTGCAATGACGAGACTTCACGGTACCACGGAATGCATCGCCGCACTGTATCCATGCCTGTTATCCGACGGTGCGCGGCGCGCCATGCGGCATGATCGGCGCATGCCCGCCTGGATCGACACCCACGTCCATCTCGACGCCCCCGAATTCGACGCCGACCGCGATGCCGTCCGTACCGCGGTGCGCGATGCCGGCGTGGCGCTCTGCGTGCTCCAGTCCATCGACGCGCGCAGCTGGCCGGTGGTGCGCGCGCTGGCCCACCGGCACGGCGACGCCTATGCGCTGGGCATCCATCCGCTCTTCACGCCGGCGGCCACGGCCGCCGACATCGACGCACTGGAGCGCGAACTGGCATCCCGTCGCGACGATCCGCGGCTGGTCGCCGTCGGCGAGATCGGCCTCGACTATTTCGTGCCCGGCCTCGACGGCGCCAGGCAGGAAGAGATCTACCGCGCACAGCTGCGGCTGGCCCGCCGCTTCGACCTGCCGGTGGTCCTGCATGTGCGGAAATCATCCGACCGGCTGCTGCGCGCGCTGCGCGAAGTCGGCGGCGGCCAGCCGTGGCAGGGCATCGCCCATGCCTTCAACGGCAGCCGGCAGCAGGCCGAAGCTTTCATCGACCTGGGGCTAAAGCTCGGCTTCGGCGGCGCGGCGACCTTCGAGCGCGCCCTGCAGCTGCGCCGGCTGGCAGCCGAGCTGCCGCTCGACGCCATCGTCGCCGAGACCGATTCACCCGACATCCCGCCGCAGTGGCTCTACCGCACCGCCGCCGAGCGCGCGGCCGGCGCGGCGCAGGGCCGCAACACGCCGGCCGAGCTGCCGCGCATCGGCGCCGCATTGGCCGGGCTGCGCGGACTGACGGCCGACGCGTTCGCCGAGGCGACGGCGCGCAATGCCGTCGCGGCGCTGCCCCGGCTGGAGGCGCTGCTGTGACGGCGCCGGCGTCGCCCCGGCTCACCGGCCTGGCGCCCGTCGTCTCGCCGGCCACGCGGCTGCTGGTGCTCGGCAGCTTCCCGGGCGTGCGCTCGCTGGAACTGCAGCAGTACTACGGCCATCCGCAGAACCATTTCTGGCGCATCCTCGGCGCGCTGTAGAACGTGGGCCTGCAGCGCATGGCCTATGCCCACCGGCTGGCAGTGCTGCGCGAGCGCGGCCTGGGCCTGTGGGACGTGTACGGCGCCTGCGAGCGCGAGGGCAGCCTCGACACCGCCATCCGCAACGCCCGCGTCAACGACTTCGCGGCGCTGGCCCGCGGCTGCCCGCAGCTCCAGGCCATCGCCCACAACGGCGGCGAGAGCTTTCGCCACGCCCGCCATTCCCGCACGCTCGGCCTGCCGGTCTACCGGCTGCCGTCGAGCAGCCCGGCCAATGCGTCGTGGAGCTTCGAGCGCAAGCGCGACGCCTGGGCCGAGGTGTTTATGGCGCATGGCCTGATCTGATTTCCCTGCCTTCTCGTGACCACCCGCAAGACCCAGACCCCCGTACTGCCCGATGTCGATTTCTCCGACGACGGCGACGTCCGCCACCTGCACCTGGGCACGCCCTGGATTCAGGGCTCGATGCGGCTGGACGATCCGTTCGCCATCGAGCTCGAATACGTGCAGCGCATGGTGGCCTGGCTGCTCTTCGTCGATTCGGCCAGCGTGCCCAGGCGCCATGCGATGCAGCTGGGCCTGGGCGCTGCCGCGATCACCAAGTTCTGCCACAAGCGGCTGCGCATGCGCACCACCGCCATCGAGCTGAACCCGCAGGGGGTCACCGTCTGCCGCCACTGGTTCAAGCTGCCGCCGGACGATGCCCGGCTCAGCGTGGTGCTGGCCGATGCCGCCAGGGAGATCCGCCAGCCGCGCTGGCGGGGCACGGTCGATGCGCTCCAGGTGGACCTGTACGACCACCAGGCCGCCGCGCCGGTGCTCGACGACGAGAGCTTCTATGCCGACTGCCGCGCCCTGCTGACCGACGACGGCTGCATGACGGTCAATCTGTTCGGCCGCGCGTCGAGCTACGACCACAGCGTCGAAAAGATCGCCGCCGCCTTCGGCGCCGACGCCCTCTGGGCCTTCAGGCCCACGCGCGAGGGCAACACCGTGGTGCTGGCCCAGCGCACGCCGGCCAGGGTGACGCGCGCCGTACTGGCCGAGCGCGGCGAGGCGGTGCAGGCCCGGTGGGGCCTGCCGGCGTCCAAGTGGCCGCGCGTCTTCAGGCAAGTTTGAGGAATCCCGATGTCCAACGCCCCCGCCGCCCACGCCGGTCCGCTCGACTGGCGCCGCATCGTCGACTGGCTGTGCGCCGATGGCTTGGTCGCCGCCGCCGAGGCCCAGCGCACCATCGCCCGCTGCTCGCAGGCCGAGAGCGCCCAGCATCCGCTGGTGCGGCTGGCCAGCGTGGCGATCGCCCGCGCGTCCGGCGGCAAGCCGCTGGATGTGGAGGACCTGACCCAGTACGTCGCCCAGCGGGCCGAACTGCCCTATCTGCGCATCGATCCGTTGCGGGTGGACGTGGGCAAGGTGGCCGACACCATGAGCGCCACCTATGCCGAGCGCCACGGCGTGCTGCCCATCCAGGTCACGGCCACCGAGGTGACCGTGGCCACGGCCGAGCCGTTCGTGACCGACTGGGTGGCCGAGGTCGAGCGCCAGTCGCGCCGCACCGTGCGCCGCGTGGTCGCCAATCCGCAGGACATCCGCCGCTACACCGCCGAGTTCTTCGCGCTGGCCAAGTCGGTGCGCGCGGCACAGAAGGCCGGCGGCAGCGCCGGCGCCGGCAGCTTCGAGCAGCTGGTGGAGCTGGGCAAGAGCAACCGCCAGCTCGATGCCAACGACCAGGGCGTCGTCAAGGTGGTGGACTGGCTCTGGCAGTACGCCTTCGACCAGCGCGCCAGCGACATCCACCTGGAGCCGCGGCGCGAGCAGGGCGTGATCCGCTTCCGCATCGACGGCGTGCTGCACCCGGTCTACCAGATGCCGATGGGCGTGCTCAATGCCATGGTCGCGCGGGTCAAGCTGCTCGGCCGCATGGACGTGGTGGAGCGCCGCCGCCCACAGGACGGCCGCATCAAGACGAGGAACCCCCGGGGCGACGAGGTCGAAATGCGGCTGTCGACCCTGCCCACCGCCTTCGGCGAGAAGATGGTCATGCGGATCTTCGACCCCGACGCCACGGTCAAGGACCTCGACGGCCTGGGCTTCATGCCGCACGACGCCGAGCGCTGGCAGGGCCTGGTCGGCCGGCCGCACGGCATCATCCTCGTGACCGGGCCGACCGGCTCGGGCAAGACGACCACGCTCTATTCCACGCTCAAGCGCATCGCCACCGAGGAGGTCAACGTCAGCACGGTGGAGGACCCGATCGAAATGATCGAGCCGTCGTTCAACCAGACCCAGGTGCAGCCGCAGCTCGACTTCAGCTTCGCTGAGGGCCTGCGCGCGCTGATGCGGCAGGATCCGGACATCATCATGGTCGGCGAAATCCGCGACCTGGAGACGGCCGACATGGCGGTGCAGGCCGCGCTCACCGGGCACCTGGTCTTCTCCACCCTGCACACCAACGACGCGCCCAGCGCCATCACCCGGCTCATGGAACTGGGCGTGCCGCCCTACCTCATCAACGCCACGGTGCTCGGCGTGCTGGCCCAGCGGCTGGTGCGCACGCTGTGCAGCCAGTGCCGCGAGCGGCTGCCCGAAAGCGAGGCCGCCCCGGCCCGCGAGGAACTGGCCGCGCTCATCAAGCCCTGGAAGATCAACGGCTGGCGGCCCTACCGCCCGGTGGGCTGCGTGGACTGCCGCATGACGGGTTTTCGCGGTCGCATGGGCCTGTACGAACTGCTGACGGTCAGCGAGGCCTTCAAGGCCCAGGTCAACAAGGCGCCCAGCGTCGACGCGCTGCGCCGCCAGGCCGTGGCCGACGGCATGCGGCCGCTGCGCCTGGCCGGCGCGCTGCGCGTGGCCGAGGGCGCGACCACGCTCGAAGAGGTCATCGCGGCCACGCCGCCGCTGGATTGAACGGTCTCCGAGGGAAAACCCCTGTCGGCCAGGGCGCCGGATAGGTGGAATCCACATCGAAGAGGACAGGCGGCGACCCGACAATCCGCCAGTCCAAATTTCGATTGGAGATAGCTTCGTGAAAATCAAGAGTCAGAAAGACTTTTTCTCGGGCCTCATGTTCCTGGCCGTCGGTGTCGCGTTCGCCTGGGGCGCGACCACCTACACCGTGGGCACGGGGGCTCGCATGGGTCCGGGGTACTTCCCGCTGATGCTCGGCGTCGTGATGGCCGTCATCGGAGCCGTCATCACCTTCCAGGCCCTGACCGTGGAGACGGAAAGCGGCGACAAGATCGGCAAGTGGGCCTGGAAGCCCCTGTTCTTCATCATCGCCGCCAACCTCGTCTTCGGCGTGCTGCTGGCCGGCCTGCCGAGCATCGGCTTCCCGGCCTTCGGCCTGATCGTGGCGATCTACGCGCTCACCTTCATCGCCAGCCTGGCCGGCGACCGTTTCCACTTCAAGGAGACGCTGGGCCTCGCGACCGTGCTGGCCGCCGGCAGCTACGTGGCATTCGTCTGGGCGCTGAAGCTGCAGTTCCCGGTGTGGCCGACCTTCATCGCCGGCTGATCCGCCAGGAGACTCATTCATGGATCTGTTTGCAAATCTCTCGACCGGTTTTGGCGTCGCGTTCACGTTCCAGAACCTGATCTACTGCTTCGTCGGCTGTCTGCTGGGCACGCTGATCGGCGTGCTGCCCGGCGTGGGCCCCGTGGCCACCATCGCCATGCTGCTGCCGGCCACCTACGCGCTGCCGCCGGTCTCGGCGCTCATCATGCTGGCCGGGATCTACTACGGCGCGCAGTACGGCGGCTCCACCACCGCCATCCTGGTGAACCTGCCGGGCGAGTCCTCGTCGGTGGTGACCGTGATCGACGGCTACCAGATGGCCCGAAAGGGCCGAGCGGGGCCGGCACTGGCTGCTGCCGGCCTGGGCTCGTTCTTCGCCGGCTGCGTGGGCACCGTCATCCTGGCCGCCTTCGCTCCGCCGCTGACCGAGATCGCCTTCAAGTTCGGTCCGGCCGCATACTTCTCGCTGATGATCCTGGGCCTGATCGGCGCCGTGGTGCTGGCTTCGGGCTCGCGGCTCAAGGCCGTCGCCATGATCGTGCTGGGCCTGCTGCTCGGCCTGGTTGGCACCGACGTGAACTCGGGCGTGGCCCGCTACAGCTTCGACATCCCGGAACTCACCGACGGCATCAACTTCGTCGTGATCGCCATGGGTGTGTTCGGCTACGGCGAAATCATCGCCAACCTGGCCCAGCCGGAGGACGAGCGCGAGGTGTTCACCGCCAAGGTCAAGGGCCTGTTCCCGACCAAGGAAGACTTCAAGCGCATGCTGCCCGCCGTCCTGCGCGGCACGGCCCTGGGCTCGGCCCTGGGCATCCTCCCCGGCGGCGGCGCGCTGCTGGCGGCCTTCGCGGCCTATACGCTCGAGAAGAAGACCAAGCTGCACCCGGGCGAAGTCCCGTTCGGCAGGGGCAACCTCCGCGGCGTGGAGCCTGTCCGAAATTGGCAAACTCCCTCCCCTGTCCGACAGTCTGACGCCGGTCTGGACGCTCTTGGAGCACCGGATCCAGCGCGCCCGATGAGCGCCGCGCCGCGGGCGCTCACCGGCATCGCGCTGCTGGTCGCGGCG
>WNDY01000007.1 GCA_009914555.1 Xylophilus sp. | reverse complement strand
CTTTCGGCCACCTGACGACGGCTTACGCCCAGCCTGCGTGCTAGTCGCGGCGATCCTTCGCGGCCCTTGCGCAGAGTGAAGGTCTGTTCCACTTGCACATCCAGCGCCGTCCGAGCCTGGGTCCGTTGGGACGGCATACGCTTGCGCCAAGCATAGTAGCCGCTTGGAGACACCGACAGCACTCGGCACATCAGACGCACCCTGAATGTGCCTTCGTGCGCTTTCATCGTTGCGTACTTCACTTGGGCTGTTTGGCGAAGTACGCCGCCGCTTTTTTTAGGAAAGCGTTCTCCTCCTCCAGCCGCGCCACTTCACGTTTGAGCCGTGCATGTTCGGCCAACTCCAAGCGTTGTGCCTGATCGTCCTGGTCGTGCCGCCGCGCCTGGGCGCGCCAACTGTACAGCTGGGCAGGCTGCAACCCCAGATCACGAGCCACCGTGGTTACCCCTTCTGTGGCCGCTCGCAACAGTGCCTGCTGCCTGAACTCCAGGCTGAACTCCTGCCCCTTTCTGCTTGCCTTGCTCTTGGTCATCGTCCACCTCCTATTGCGATAGTTAATCGCTTATAGGGGTGTCCGTGAAACGGGGGCAAGATCAGCTATGTCGTCGTCGCCTGCAATTTCCTCGGGGCCATTCATCTGGCCGCAGCCATGGTCTGGCTCGCATGAACGGCCGCAACCTGCTCAGCAGGTCAGTCTTGATTGATGACACCCCCCAGCTGTTCAGGCCGCGCGCGACTGCTGCGCAGTTCCACCCTTGGCCGCGGTGGCCACGCCTTGCAGCACGTCGCCCACCACGATGACCGAGGGGCTGGCCAGCCCCTCGCGCACGATGGTGTCGTGCAGCGTGCCGAGCGTGGCCACGGCGTGGCGCTGGGCGGGCAGGCTGGCGTTCTGCACCACGGCGGCCGGCGTGCCGTCGGGCAGGCCGCCGTCCAGCAGCCCGGCCTGGATCTGCGCCGCGCCCGACACGCCCATGTAGATCACCAGCGTGAGCCGGGCGCGCACGGCCATGCCGGCGACCGCCGCCCAGTCGGTGCCCGGCTCGCCGTGGCGGGCATGGCCGGTGACGAAGACCACGCCGTGTGCATGCGCGCGGTGGGTCAGCGGCACGCCCAGGCCGCTGACGGCGGCGAGCCCGGCGGTGATGCCGTTGACCACGTCGACCGCGATGCCGGCGGCGCGCAGGTGCTCCACCTCTTCGCCGCCGCGGCCGAAGATGAACGGATCGCCGCCCTTGAGCCGCACCACGCGCTCGCCCTCGTTCACCGCCGTCACCATCAGCGTCTCGATGAAGGCCTGCGGTGTGCTCTTGCAGCCGCCGCGCTTGCCGACGTGGACGATGCGGGCGCCGGGCGCGGCCAGGGCCACGATCCCGTCGCCGACGAGGTCGTCCACCAGCAGCACCGTGGCCTGCCGGATGGCGCGCACGGCCTTGAGCGTGAGCAGCTCCGGGTCGCCCGGACCGGCGCCCACCAGGGTGCAGGTGCCGCCCGGCGCGGCGGGATGGGAGGGCGTCGTCATGGAGGGCGTGGTCATGGGGCAGTCTTGTTCCGAAGGGAGCCGGAAGCGGTGATCTCCCGGCTCAGATGCACGATGTGTGCCACCTGGCGGGCGAGAGCCGGAGGCAGCGGCGCCCGGCCGTCGAGCACGCGACGGGTGTAGTCGGCCGTGGCCTGTACGTCGATCCCGGTGGGCAGGCCCGGCACCTCGCCGAGCGTGCCGGGCTGCTGCTCTTCGAGCAGCCGGTGCACGCCGCCGACGAAGGCGTCGTAGCGCGGCGTGCGCCGCGGATCGGCCACCACCTCGCCTTCGAGCCCGCGCGAGAGCAGGGCGTTCATGCCGCGCAGCGCGAAGGTGGCGCAGAGCGTGTCGAAATACTCCGGATGGGTATAGGCCGTAACCACCAGCGACGGGGCCGTGGCCGGCGTGACGAGCTTGGTGACGCTGTGGCCCGGGTTGCGCAGCCCCACCACCTCGCGCACCTTCAGCAGCCGCGCCAGGCCCGGGTGCAGCAGGCCGGTGGCGATGTGGGCGACCTCGCCGTCGGCCACGGCGCGGGGCGCGGCCAGCGGCGCGATGCCGAGCGCCTCCAGCACGTCGCTGGCGAGGATGCGGCGGGCTTCGGTGCGCATGCCGTGCAGCAGCACCGGCAGCCCTTCGCGGGCCAGCAGCAGCGCCAGCAGCGGCGTCAGCACCGGCAGGCGGCGCGCGCCGTTGTAGCTGGGCAGCACGACGAGCGGCAGGGCGCCGGCGGCCTCGACCGGCGCCAGGCGTGCATGCGTGGCGTCGATGAAGCCGGCCATTTCTGCAGCCGTCTCGCCCTTGATGCGCATGGCCAGGCAGAAGGCGCCGATCTCCAGGTCGGTGACGGCCTGGTCCAGCACCTGGCCGAACAGGTCCGCGGCCTGCTCGCGGTCGATGGCCTTGGCACCGCGCGCGCCGCGGCCGATTTCCTTGATGTAGTGGCTGATTCCCATGCGTGAGGCGCGGCGTCGATCGATATGTGTGTTCTCCGGATTGTCTCGCAATGCAGCTGACGTGGAGTTATATGGCGCCTTCCGGGCGCCAGCGCCGTCAACAGCGCCAGCTGTGCCGCGGCCAGGGCCGCGGTCGACAAGCGCGTCATCGGCCTGACCGAGCTATAGGAGGCCGCAGTGTTGCAATGGCCCGGTACTGTTTCAGACGCGAAGATGCTCTCGATGGGATGACGTGACTTGTACTGGTGACGGCCAAACTCACGCGCTACTTGGACGTACAGCGGCAACAAGGCCACGGCCAGGCCGGGCAGCCGTCCAATGGGCTGAAGTCAGCATTCGCACCCTTCGCAGCAATCGCTGTTGCCAAACGGTCCCCAGGCGCCATCGCCTGTTTGCAGGGCCGAAGCGTCGATCTCCAGCCGCTCGGCGATGCGCGCGGCGACCAGGGCAAAGCGCTGGCGGAATTTGTAGATGAAGCAGTAGATGCGCTGCTCGTGGCGCACCTGCGGGCCGACCAGGAACAGGCCCGGCGTGCGCGTGGATTCGTCGAGGCTGCTCAGCACGATGCGCCCCTCGGCATTCCATTCCCAGAGATCGGCGATCTGCCGTGCGCCGCCCCCCTTGAGAAAGCCGGTGCCGAGAATCGGCGGCTGCGCCGCATCCCAGTGGCGGCCGTCGGCGGCGTGGATGCGGTAGCCGCCCCCGGTGTCGATCGTGACTTCCACCACGTCCGCGCCGAAGACGATCTCCAGCCGTCCGGTGTCCAGGGCCTCGTAGAGCCGGCCGCGGGTATGGGGCGACAGCGACAGGCTGGGGTCGTAGGAACTCTGCGAGTCCCAGGTGGATTTGCGGGCCAGCAGGCGCACGGTGCGTCCGAGCCGCACGAGTTGGATCGCTGCATCCGCGCCGCTCTCGTAGCCGCCGATCACAGTGTGGTGCGGCGCGTCGAAGTCTGCCCAGGTCGCCACCTGGGCGTAGTGCGGACACCAGTGCGCACCGGAAAATGGCTTCAGGTCGGGGAACTGGTATTCGCCAGTGGCCCAGATCAGAAAGCGGGTGCGCAGTTTGCCCTGCTCGGTGGCCAGCACGAAGCCGCCCCCTGGCGCCTGCGTGACCTGCTGAACCTTGCAGCCACCGACGATGGGGACGTCATGCCCCTTGGCGATGAAGGCCAGGTAGTTGGCGTACTGCTCGCCGCCCGGATGCTCGGCGCCGGTGAAAATGGCGGGTGAACTGGCTTCGTTGACCGCATTGAGGTCGGCCAGCCCGAACGGGTTGCTGTGGAAGGAGGGCGTGATGAAGCGCGTCTGCTCGGGCCAGCGCCGGAAGGATTCGCCGATGCGGCCGCTCTCCAGCACCGCGTAGCGGATGCCGGGCAGCTTGGCCAGCGTGAGGGCCATGCCGACGCCGGCCGGTCCGGCGCCCACGATGGTCACATCAAGGCTGCGCAGGGGCGCCTCCCGGGCGGCTGCGCCGGCTTCGTGTTCAGACCATTGCGGCATGTGTTCTCTCCTGTTCGGAATCTTTACGGGAAAGCGGGTGGGCTTGGCTGTGATGCCTCAATAGGCTGTTCACCCGACAGGGCCTGGAAGACTGGAGCTGCCACGCTTCAGACCCGCAGAGGAACCCCGCTGGATGAACAACAGCCACAAGAATGCCAGATTGGCCTTTGAAGGGCGCAGGGTGCTGATCGAACGCATTGCTGCAGTGGGGCTGATGCCTGCTGCCGAGGCACGCAATCCGGCGGAAGCCGGGCCAGCCGTCGAGCTGCCGGTTCCAGGGCATGATCCCCCACCCCTGCCGGATCAGCGGGCCAGGAACTGCGCTGCCGGCCCGTTACGGCGAAAAAACTCGGCCGGGAACGCCTCGGAAGGCTCCACGATCTCGCCTTGCGCCGCCACCAGCGGCAGGTCGCGCTGCCCGGCCACGGTGCGCCGGACCAGCCCGTACAGGCTGCTGACTGCGCCCGACACCGCCTCCGGCACCAGCGCGCCGCGCAGCAGGCGCCCCAGCAGCACGGCCGAGAACACGTCGCCCATGCCATTGGGCAGCGGCGAAAGCGCGATGAAGGGCGTGCGCACCAGCCAGGCGGCGTCGGCCGTGACGGCCAGCGTGGCCAGGCAGTCGGCCGGCAGGTCGGGCGTGCGCAGGCTGGTCACCACGATGAGCCAGGGGCCGGTGCCCGCTTCGGCGCGCGGTCCCAGGAGCGTGCGCGCGGCGGCCGCGGCTTCGTCCACACTGGCGAGCGGCGCGCCGTGCAGCAGCTCGAACTCGTACTGGTTGGGCGTGGCGATGCTGGCCTGCGCCAGCGCGCGGCGGCGCAGGAACTCCGGGATGCCCGGCCGCACGAACAGGCCGCGGCCCACGTCGCCCATGACCGGGTCGCAGAGGTAGAGCGCATCGGGCCGCGCGGCGCGGATTTCCTGCACCGCGCCGAGGATGGCCTCGCCTACGCCGGCGTCGCCCAGGTAGCCCGAGAGCACGGCCGCGCAGCGCGCCAGCACGCCGCGGGCCCGCAGGCCGTCGAGCACTTCGGCGATGTGGGCGGGCGTGAACACCTGGCCCTTGAACTCGCCATAGCCCGTGTGGTTGGAGAACTGCACCGTGTGGACCGGCACCGGCTCGATGCCCAGCAGCTGCAGGGGCAGCACGGCCGCGGCATTGCCGACGTGGCCGTAGGCGACGTGGGACTGGATCGACAGGACGAGCGGCGGCTCCGAGGCCAGGGAGGCAGAGGTCATCTTTCAGGGGTATGCTTCCAGAGCACTTGTGGGAAGAGCGCTAACGGTCGTTGGGCTGGGGAGTATCTGCAGATCGGGCGCGTCGGGCGCGCCGCACCAGGTACTGCGCCACGAAGGCGATGCCCAGCACCAGCGCGAACCAGCCGACCACCGTGGCGCCGGCCATCAGCTCGCGCACCGACTGCGACCGCGCGAGGTAGGGCGCGGCCAGGATGCCGCCGCCGATCAGCGCCAGCACGACGCCCTTGAACAGCAGGTCGCGCTCGTCCTGTTCACGGCTGCGCTTGCGACGGGAGGGGAAAAACAGGGACATGGCTGCGATGCTGCAAGAATCGAGAGTTGGGCGGGTGCGTTGCCGATTATCCGGCGCGCTTTCGCTCGTCCTCCTCCGCAACGCATCCCCCGCACGAAAGAACGACAACGCATGGCCATCCAATGGTTCCCCGGTCACATGCACCAGACGCGCAAGGCCGTGGCCGAGCGCGTCAAGGAGACCGACGTCGTCATCGAGATGCTCGACGCACGCCTGCCCGGTTCCAGCGCCAACCCGCTGCTGGCCGAGATGACCGGTCACAAGCCCACGCTCAAGGTGCTCAACAAGCAGGACCTGGCCGATCCGGCGCTGACCGCGCGCTGGCTCGCCCACTACAACGCGCTGCCCGAGACCCGCGCCATCGCGCTCGATGCGAGCGAGACGGCGCCGGCCCAGCGCCTGGCCACCGCCAGCCAGGCACTCGCGCCCACGCGCGGCGGCATGGACAAGCCCCTGCGCGTGCTGATCTGCGGCGTGCCCAACGTGGGCAAGTCCACGCTGATCAACACCCTGGTCGGCGCCCGCAAGACCAAGACCGGCGACAAGGCCGGCGTCACCCGGCTGGAGCAGCGCATTGCGCTGGCCGACGACTTCTACCTGTGGGACACGCCGGGCATGCTGTGGCCGCGCATCACCGTGGAGCGCACCGGCTTCAACCTGGCCGCCAGCGGCGCCATTGGCCGCAATGCCTATGACGACGACGTGGTGGCGCTGGAACTGCTGGCCTACCTGAAGGCGCACTACGCCGCGCTGCTGCGGGCCCGCTTCGACCTGGGCCGGCTGGGCCTGGACGAGACCGCCATCGCCGGGCTGCGCGACGAGGACCTGCTCGACGCCATCGGCCGGCGGCGCGGCGCGCTGCGGTCTGGCGGGCGTGTCGATGCGCAGAAGGCGGCCGAAATCGTGATCCAGGAATTCCGCACCGCCGCGCTGGGCCGCGTCACGCTGGAGACGCCGGAGGAATTCGCCGCCTGGTGGGCCGAAGGCCAGGCCCGGGACGCCGAACGCACCGCCCGCAAGGCCGCGCGCGAAGCGGCCAGGGGCCAGGGCCGCAGGAAGGGTGGCGGCGCGCCGGCGCCCGATGTCGATTGAGGTTCAGCCGCGCCGCGCGAGGTTCGCCGACACCAGCGAAGTGACCAGCGCCGCCGCCACCGCCGCCGTGCCCAGCCCGAACAGCAGCGCATAGCTGCCGCCGCTGCGCGCGAACACGAACGACAGCGCATAGGCCGCGGCGGCCTGCAGCAGCGCGAAGGCGGCCGTGGCCCGGCTCCAGGCGGCGCGCTGCCCCGCGGCATCGCCCGGCAGCAACTCGTGCACCCGGCCCAGCACCAGCGGCACCGTGCCGGTGACGAAGGCGCCCACCACCAGCGCCGAGATGCCGAGCGCCAGCGGATGGATCGACAGCACCGGCAGCAGCACGGCGCAGCCTTCGATCGCATAGCCCAGCCGCAGCGTGCGGCCGAAGCCTATGCGGTCCGCCACCGCCCCGGCCAGCACCGGCCCCGCGGTCGCGCCCAGGCCGAAGACGATCCAGTAGTGTGCGCCGACGGCCACGCCCCGGCCCAGGCCGCGCGCGATGAAGTCCACGAAGAACACCATGTGCGGCACCCAGCCGGCGACGTTGAGCGCGTATTCGCCGTACAGCAGCCACACCGGCGCGTTGCCGCGGGGCGGCGGCAGCGGCGGTGCGGCCGGGGCCGGCGCACCCTGGCGCGGCCAGCCGGCCCAGGCCGCGGCCGTCAGCGCGAGCGACAGCAGCGCCAGCCCCAGCCAGGCCGCCCGCACGCCCCGCTGCAGCAGCAGCGGCACCAGCGTACCCGCGATCGCCACGCCGGTGCCCACGCCCATGAAGATGAGTCCGCCCGCCAGCCCGCGCCGCGCCAGCGGCACGCCGGCCAGCACCGTGGGTGCCGCCAGCACCATCAGTCCGCCGCCGGCCAGGCCGGCGGCGAAGCGCCAGACGAAGAACCAGCCGAACGAGACCGGCGCCGCGCAGGCCGCGAAGGCCGCCGCAGCCAGCAGCATCAGCCCGCGCAGCAGCCGCGCCGTGGCGACCCGGGCCGCCATCGGCCGCCCGAGCAGCGCGCCGGCCAGGTAGCCGGCGAGGTTGGCCGCACCCAGGTAGGCGGCGTCCGCAGCATCGAACCAGTGCGCGCCCACCAGCGCCGGCAGCAGCGGTGTATAGGCGAAGCGGGCCAGCCCGATGCCCACGAGGCTGGCGCAGAAGGCCGCGCCCACGACGGGCCAGGGCAGGGCGGGGTCGGACGGATGGGCGGCACGCATGGCCGTCGCGTGAACGGGAGCGATGCCATGGAAATGTCGGATCTGAAGGTTTTTGCCGCTGTGGCCCGCCGCGGCAGCATGAAGCGCGCGGCGGAGGACCTGCACACCGTGCAGTCCAACGTGACCACGCGCATCCGCCTGCTGGAGGAGCAGCTGCGCGTGCGCCTGTTCGACCGCCATGCCCGCGGCGTGACCACCACGCCGGCCGGCCGGCGCCTGCTGCCCTTTGTCGAGCGCATGGCCGCGCTGGCGGCCGATGCGCGCGCGGCGGTGCTGGACGAGGGCGAACCCACCGGCACCCTGCGCGTCGGCAGCCTGGAGACGACCGCCGCGCTGCGCCTGTCGCCGCTGCTCAGCCGGTTCGCCGCGCAGTACCCGGCCGTGCGCCTGGCCATGGTGACCGGTACGACGCGCGCGCTGGTCGAGCAGGTGGCGGCCGGCACGTTGGAAGGTGCCTTCGTCGCCGCGCCGGTGCGCCATCCGGCGCTGGTGCAGGAGGTCGTCTTCCGCGAGGAACTGGTGCTGGTCACCGCGCCCGGCATCGCGCCCGCAGCGCCAGGGTTGCAGGCACTGGCCGGCGTGGAGGATTTGCGCACGGTGGTGTTCCAGGCCGGCTGCTCCTACCGCCAGCGGCTGGAGGCGCTGCTGGCCGGCTGGGGCATCGTCACCGCCCGGCCGCTGGAGCTGGGCTCGCTCGACGCCATCATCGGCTGCGTGGCCGCGGGTATCGGCATCACGCTGCTGCCGCGCGGCGTGGTGGCGCCGGCCGCGACCGAAGGCCGGGTGTCCGCGCACACGGTGCCCGGCGGGCAGGGGAGGGTCGATACGCTGTTCGTGCGGCGGCAGGATGGCTACGTGTCGAGCGCGCAGGCCGCTTTCCTCACGCTGGCGCGCGAGACCGGGGGCGGCGTGGCCGGGGTCAATGCGTCGGCCCGGACGCAGCCAGCCGTGTGTCCAACGCGAACGGCTCCTGGAGCGCCAGGCTGAACCGGCCGGCAGCCGCATCCACGCGGATCAGCAGGTTCCACGACCGCGCGCTGACCACGCTCGGCACCACGGCGATCGGATGGGCATCGAGCAGTGCGTCGCCGAAGCGCTGCTGGCCGCGGCTCACCGTGCCCGGATGCAGCCAGTGCGGATTGGGAATCGCGTCCGGCTGAACCACGTGCACGCCCCATGGGTCGACCTCCAGCCGCAGCAGCGCATGGGCGACGGTGTCGAGCGTGTCGAAGCCCTTGTGCACGGCCACTTCGACGATGGTGGTGGCCGGGTCGAGCGAGGCGTAGAGCACCCGCCGCCCGGGCGACGACCAGCGGCCGCCGACCCGGTAGGCGCCCTCGGCCGTGTTCCAGGCGGGCGCATGGCGGGCTTGCTCCAGCCGCCAGGCGGCCAGGCCGCTGCCGCCGCCGAGCGCCGCCGGCAGCGGCGTCATGCTCACGCGTAGACCCCGTATTCCATCCGGGTGAGCAGGGTGCGCACCAGTTCGGCGCCTTCGGAGCTTTGCAGCAGGTCGATCGGGCGGCGCCGGTCGAGCCCGGTGGCGGGTGAGGCGAGCCAGCGCTCGGCCGCATCGCGGCTGCCCAGCACGCCGACGGCCTGCTCGGTCACGCTGGCCAGCCGCAGGGCACGGTCGCTGGCATTGGCGTCGAGCAGGCGCTCGCCGGCCGTGCCGCGCTGCAGGGTGCGCTCGCTGATGCCGACGGCGCGCAGCACGTCGTCGCGGTCCAGCAGGCGGTAGGAGACGACGAAGCGCCGGGCCTCCACCACCGGCAGGCCCGCGGTGACCAGGTCGTGCCGCTCCAGCGGGCTCAGTTCGGCCAGCGGGCCGGCGCCGTCGCCCAGCAGCACCTCACCCGGCGCGCCAGCCTGCGGCGCGGCTGCGCGCGGCCAGCGGGGACGCGGCTCGCGCACTTCGTGTTTCTGGCTGGTGGACATCGAGGCTCCTGGATGACGTCTGTCGCGCAATGGTACGACATTTGTCGCATTCAGGCCAGGGCCGGGGCAACGCCGTGCCTGGTCAATACCGGGGAACGCCCGGATCGCGCTCGGCCGACCAGGCGTCGATGCCGCCGGCCACGTTGGCGACCTCGGCGAAGCCGTTCGCGTCGAGGAACAGTGCCACGCGCTGGCTGCGCGCGCCGTGGTGGCAGAGCACGGCGACCGGACGGTCGGCGTCGAGTTCACCGAGGCGGGCCGGAATGTCGTTCATCGGGATGGCCGCCAGTTCGAAGGCCTCGGCGGCCGGCTGCACGCTGGCCGTCTGCAGTTCCCAGGGCTCGCGCACGTCGATCAGCAGCGGCACGCGGCCGTCGGCCGTGCGGTGTTCGGCGAGCCAGGCGTCGATTTCGGCGGGGCGGATCTGGGCGACGGTCATGCGGCGGCTTTCCTCGGTGTCAGAACCGGAACTGCGACGGCTCGGGGAAATGCACCAGCCGCGGCGCCAGCGTGTCCCAGGGCTGCGAGGTCTCGAAGCTGGTGCCGTTGCGGCGCACGTAGGTGGCGCGCTGCACCGGCTCGCTGCCGACGACGGCGAACAGGCGGCCGCCGTCGTTGAGCTGCCGGAGCAGGGACTGCGGCACCTCGGGCACCGAGCCGGCCAGCACGATCACGTCGAACGGGCTTTCGGCCAGCACGCCGTGGGCGCCGTCGCCCTGGCGCACTTCGGCGTTGTGGATGCCGGCGCGCACCAGGTTGTCCTGCGCGAAGCGGGCCAGCTCGGGAACGATCTCCAGGCCGATCACGCGCTGCGTGCGGCCGGCCAGCAGCGCGGCCAGGTAGCCGGAGCCGGCGCCGATCAGCAGCACCGAGTCGGTGGCCTTGAGCGGCAGGTCGTTGACGATGCGGGCCGCCACCTTGGGCGCCAGCATGATCTGGCCGTGGCCCAGCGGAATCTCGACGTCGGCAAAGGCCAGGCTGGCATGGGCCGGCGGCACGAACTGCTCGCGCGGGATGGCTTCGAGCAGCGCCAGGACGTCCGGGTCGTAGACGTTCCACGGACGGATCTGCTGCTCGACCATGTTGAAGCGGGCCTGCACGAGCGGGTCGTTCACGTCGGCGAGCGTGTTCACGGGGAGATTCATGGGAATGCTTTCAGGCAAAGGGGAGGCGGGCGCACAAACCCGCTGATTTTAGGCGCTGGCGCGCGGCTGGGCGGAGGCCGCCGCGCAGGCCGGGCCGGCGATCATGAAGCACTGTATACCCCTGGCAGTTCAGTCTTGTAGCGGACGAATATGGCGCGCTGAAGAAGAATAGTGCGGGGAGTATATGATATCCGTCAGCCTTCCTTCCCGAGGAATCCGCCGCTCTGGTGGGCCCACAGCCGCGCATAGAGGCCGCCGCGCGCCAGCAGCTCCTGGTGCGTGCCTTCCTCGGCGATGCGGCCGGCGTCCATCACCACCAGCCGGTCCATCGCGGCGATGGTCGACAGCCGGTGGGCGATGGCGATCACGGTCTTGCCGCGCATCAGTTCGCCGAGACTGGCCTGGATGGCCGCCTCGACTTCGCTGTCGAGCGCGCTCGTGGCCTCGTCGAGCAGCAGGATCGGCGCGTCCTTGAGCATCACCCGGGCGATGGCGATGCGCTGGCGCTGCCCACCTGAGAGCTTCACGCCGCGCTCGTCCACGTGCGCCTCGTAGCCGGTGCGGCCCTGCGGATCGGCCAGGTGGGCGATGAAGCCGTCGGCCTGGGCCCGGCGGGCGGCGGCGCGCACCGCGTCCTCGCCGGCATCGGGGCGGCCGTAGAGGATGTTGTCGGACACAGAGCGGTGCAGCAGCGAGGTGTCCTGCGTCACCATGCCGATCTGCGCGCGCAGGCTGTCCTGCGTGACCCGGGCGATGTCCTGGCCGTCGATCGTCACGCAGCCGCCCTGCAGGTCGTAGAAGCGCAGCAGCAGGTTCACCAGCGTGGACTTGCCCGCGCCCGAGCGGCCGACCAGGCCGATGCGCTCGCCCGGCTTCACCGTGAGCGTCAGGCCGTCGACCACGGTGCGGCCGTTGCCGTAGGCGAAGCGCACACCGTCGAAGCGCACCTCGCCCCGCGCTACCCGCAGCGGCTGCGCATCCGGCGCATCGACCACCGCGCGCGGCTTGGACAGCGTGGACTTGCCGTCCTGGATGGTGCCCACGTTCTCGAACAGCGAGGTCATCTCCCACATGATCCAGTGCGACATGCCGTTCAGGCGCAGCGCCATCGCGGCGGCCGCGGCTACCGCGCCGGGACCCACCTGGCCCCGCGTCCACAGTGCGAGGCCGGTGCCGGCGGCGGCGGCCACCAGGGCCATGTTGAGCGTGTGGTTGGCGATCTCGAAACTGCTGATCAGCCGCACCTGGCCGTGCACGCTGCGCAGGAACTCCTTCATCGCCGAGCGGGCGTACCCGGCCTCGCGGTTCGTGTGCGAGAACAGCTTGACCGTGGCGATGTTGGTGTAGGCGTCGGTGATGCGCCCGGTCATCAGCGAGCGGGCGTCGGCCTGCAGCCGCGCCGCCCGGCCCAGGCGCGGCACGAAGTGGCGCAGCATCAGGCCGTAGAGCACGACCCAGGCGAGGAAGGGCAGGGCCAGCCGCGCGTCGAAGCCGGCGGCCAGCGCCGCGATGGTGACGAAGTAGACCACCATGGTCACCAGCGCGTCGCTGCTGCTCATGATGAGGTCGCGCACCGCCAGCGCGGTCTGCATCACCTTGGCCGTGACGCGGCCGGCGAACTCGTCCTGGTAGAAGGCCATGCTCTGGCCCAGCATCAGCCGGTGGAAGTTCCAGCGCAGCCGCATGGCGAAGTTGGACGCCAGCGTCTGGTGGCGCAGCATGGTCTGCAGGCCGGTCACCGGCACGCTCAGCGCCAGCAGCACCGCCAGCGTCGCCAGCGCCGCGCCGTGCGTCTGCCAGAGCTGCGCCGGCGCCACGCCGGCCAGCCAGTCCACGATGCGCCCGAGCACGGCAAACAGCAGCGCCTCGAAACCGGCGAGCAGTGCCGCCGCCACGGCCAGCAGCGCCATGACCGGCCGCACGCCCTCCGTGCAGACCCAGACGAACGGGAAGAAGCCTCGGGGCGGCCGCGGCGGCTCCGTTTCGGGGAAGGCGGCGACCCGGGATTCGAAGTAGCGGAAGAACGGTCGAAGCAAGATGTCTTTTGTGTTTTGTCGTCGCAGGACGAGAGGCGGCGGGGCATCCTGCCATGCGCGGTCGGCCCGGCCTGCATGCGAGGGGCCGCGGGCTGGCGCTGATAAGCTCGCACGGTGCGGCCGCCGCCCCGGAAGTCCGCGACCATAACGCAACCAGAAAGCCCCGCCCCGCCGCATGACTGCCCCCCCGCCGAACGACGAAGGATCCGCATCCAGCGCCCACTACGTGCGTGCCGTGACGGACCTGGGCGACCGCGGCAGCGTGGTGGCCGGGGCCGCCATCTACACCGCCAGCGGCGTCAAGCTGGTCGAGCGCGGCGCGCGCATCGACAGCAGGCTCTACGAACGGCTGGTGCAGCACAAGCTCAGCGAGCCGATCGACACCCACCTGAGCGCAGCCAACGCGGTCGATCCGGCGGAACTGCTCGACCGTGCGCGCCAGCTGCTGGGCGAGGCGCCGCTGCCGCGGCTGCTGGCCCAGGCGATGGGTGCCGTGCCCGGGCCGGGCGAGCGCCTGCTGGCGCCGCTGCGCTCCATGCCGCTGCCGCCGGCCGTGGCCTTCAAGCTCACCGTCATGCGCGAGCAGCGGCCGCAGCTGTTCGTGCACAGCCTGCAGGTGGCGCTGGTGTCGGTCTTCCTGGGGCTGCGCAGCGGCCTGACGGAGCGCGACTGCGTATCCGTGGCGGCCGCCGGCATGCTGCACGACATCGGCGTGCTGCACATGAACCCCGACTGGTTCGAGCCCGAGCACCACATGAACGGCGCCCAGCGCAGCCACCTCGCGGCCCACCCGGTCACGGCCATGGTGCTGCTGCGCGAGCTGCATGCCTACCCGCCCGCGGTGGAGCGCGCGGTGCTGGAGCACCACGAACGCATGGACGGCAGCGGCTATCCGCGCGGCATCGCGGGCGATGCCATCTCGCGCATCGGCCGCATCCTGATCGTGGCCGAGGTCGCCGCTTCGCTCTACGACAAGTACGCCGACGGCATGCCGGCGCTGCGCCTGTGGCTGGTGCTGCGGCTCAACGCGCACCGCTTTCCGCCGGATCTGGTCAACCTGCTGCTGCCGCTGCTGCGCGCCCAGCGCGAAAGCCTGCCAGCCGGCGATGCGCCGTCGGTAGCGGCACTCGCTGGCGAGGTCCACCAGTGCATGAAGGATGTGGCGGCGGCGCTGCAGACCTGGGCCGACCTGCAGGATCCGGCCGTGCTGGCCGAGCCGTCCGGCGCCCACGCTCTGCTGGCGGGCCGCATCCGCGCACTGGAGCGCATGCTGTTCGAGGCCGGTTCGCATCCCCGGCAGCAACCCGACCTGCTGGCCGATCAGGGCGCGGTGCCCGCGCCGCCTTCGGCGCCGGGCGAAGCAGCGACGGCCGAGGCCGACGAGGCCGCGCGCACGCTGGCCGAGATGGTGCTCGTGGGCCGCGAGACGCTCTGGCAACTGCGCAACGCGGTGGACGTGAGCCACCGCCGCTGGCCCCAGCTGAGCGACCGGGCCACGCCGTCGGACTGCATCGCCGCGGACTGGTGCGACTGGGTCGCCGCACGCATCGGCAGCGGGCGGGGCGGCAGCGAGACGGGCGCCGCCGCGTAAGCCGAGCGCGTCAGCCGCGGCCCACGAAGGGCATGTTGCTGGCCATCACCGTCAGGTTGAGGATGTTGGCCTCCAGCGGCAGGTTGGCGATGTGCAGCACCGCGTTGGCCACGTGCTGCACGTCGACCATCGGCTCGGCGGCGACCTGGCCGTTGGCCTGCAGCACGCCCTTGGTCATGCGCTGCGACAGCTCGGTCAGCGCATTGCCCACGTCCACCTGGCTGGCGACGATGTTGAAGGCGCGGCCGTCGAGCGCCAGCGCCTTGGTGATGCCCAGCACCGCATGCTTGCTGGCGGTGTAGGGCGCGGTGAACGGGCGCGGCGTGTGGGCCGAGATGGAGCCGTTGTTGATGATGCGGCCGCCCTGGGGCGACTGGCGGCGCATCAGGCCGAAGGCGGCGCGCGCGCAGAGGTAGACGCCGGTCACGTTGGTGTCGATGGCGGCGTACCACTTTTCCAGCGGCAGCTCGTCGATCGGCACGGCCGGGGCGTTGACGCCGGCGTTGTTGAACAGCACGTCGAGGCGGCCGAACTCCTGCGTGATCCTGGTGAACAGCGCCTCGACGCTGGCCGGATCACGCACGTCGGTCGACACGGCCAGCGCGCGGCGGCCGGCCTCGCGCGCGGCCTGGGCCTGTTCTTCCAGCGGCTCGAAGCGGCGGCCGGCCAGTACCACGGCATAGCCGTCGTTCAGCAGGGTCTGGGCAACGGCTTTACCGATGCCACTGCCGGCACCGGTGACGAGGGCGACGCGCGGGTTCGTGGTGGAAGGGGTGGCGGTCATGGGCTCAGTTTCCAGAAGTGTTGGGGTTGGTGGTGGATCGGTGCTGCTTGCGGAACTGGCCGGGCGCCATGCCGAAGGCCAGCCGGAAGCGGCGCGAGAAATAGGCCTCGTCGGTGAAGCCGCAGGACCAGGCGATCTGCGCCACCGGCCGGTTGCCGCCCAGCAGCTGCGTGCGGGCCAGCCGCAGCCGGCGCTCCAGCACCAGGTCGGTGAAGCTGTGGCCGGTTTCCTTGCGCAGCAGGTGGGTCAGGTAGTTGGGTGAGAGAAAAGCGGCCTCGGCGGCCGAGCGCACCGTCATCGCCGGGCTGGCGATGTTGTCGCGGATGTAGCGCAGCACCCGGTCGAGCGCGTCGCGCCGGCCGCGGCGCTCGGCCTTCTGGGCGGCCAGTGCGGTGAGTGCTTCGTTGTGCAGGTCGCACACGGCGCCGATCAGCTGCAGCAGCAGGCCCTTCAGCTGCAGGCCGGCGCCCAGCGTGCGGCTGCGGTCGGTGTGGCGCATGCGCTCCAGCAGCGCCTGCACCACGGCGAAGTCGTCGTCGCCGAGCGTGAAGTCAAGGTGCTCCTGAAAGCGGAACGGCGCCAACTCGGGCGCGTCGGCCAGGGCCACGTCCTCCAGGTCGAGCGGGTCGCACTGCAGGTGCGGCAGCAGGAATTCCTGGGTGAAGTTGATCAGCAGAAATTTGCCATCCGCCGGATGCGGGATCACATGCAGCCGGTGCGGCAGGATGAAGGCCAGCGTGTGGCGCGGAAACGGCCGGACCGCGCCGCCGATGTGCTGCACCGTGTCGCCGCCGAGGTTGACCTGGATCTGGAAATAGTCGTGCCGGTGCGGCGTGGTGGTGGCCGGGCGCGCGCGCTGGTCGCGGATGTAGAAATCCGCATGGTCGCTGCGCTCGTGCATGCCGAGCGTGGGTGCGCGGTCGGGCTCGGTCATCGGCACAGGGGTGACGGTTCAGGCGGCCGGGCGTGGGCCGATGGTCAGCTCGAAGGTCGCCACGCCTTCCACGCCGGCGCGCACCACGTCGCCCGGCAGCAGCGCGGCCACGCCGGCCGGCGTGCCGGTGAAGATCAGGTCGCCCGGCTGCAGGGCCACCGAATGCGAGACGCGGCTCACCAGGTCCGGCACGCCCCAGATCAGGTCGGCGACATCGGCCTTCTGGCGGGCTTCGCCATTGACCTCCAGCCAGACCGCACCGCGCTGCGGATGCCCGATGGCCGCGGCCGGCACGATGGCGGAGCAGGGCGCCGAGGCATCGAAGGCCTTCGATCCTTCCCAGGGCAGGCCTTGCGCTCGGGCCACCTTCTGCTGGTCGCGCCGCGTCAGGTCCAGGCCGGCGGCGTAGCCGAAGATGTGGTCGGCGGCGCTTGCCGGCGCGATGCGCTGGCCGGCCCGGCCGATGGCGACGACGAATTCGATCTCGTGGCAGAACTCCTCCGTCTCGGGCGGGTAGGGCACGACGCCCTCGGCTGGCACGACCGCGTCGTTGGGCTTCATGAAGAAGACGGGCGGCTCGCGGTCGGCCGCGGGCGTGCCGTCGGCCGGCGCGGCCCAGCCGTAGTTGCGGCCGATACAGAACACGCGGCGTAGCGCGAAGCGTTGGGTGCTCTGGGCGATCGGCAGCGAGACCGGAGCCGGCGGCGCGAAGACGAAGGAAGACATGGCCTGCAGTGTGCCCGCTGCACGAACAGTGTCCTTGGACGTAATCGCGCCGTGGTTGGATTGCACCGCGATGGTTCGCGTTTCGGATTCGATGCAACCGAGGGGCTGGATGGAAAAGCAGTGCCTTCCTCCTGTGGCGGCCTGTTGCACCTGGTTTCGCCGCCTCGCACCGGCGATGTGCGGATCGCCCAAAAACGTGTCAACCGGACCGCGGCGTGCGGCGTTGCAGGTACAACAAGGAGTCCCTCGACATGAACACCTTCTCGCTTCCGCTGTCTGCCTGGCCGTTCGATGAGCGCGATCGCAAGCGCGCTCCGGCCCGCGCCGCCCGCTGACCGCACCCCATACTGCACCGGCGAGAGGCCGGCCCTTCACACCTCTCCGACCGGCTGATCCGATCCAGGACAGCCGGTTTTGTTTTGCCCGGAGAATGAAAAAACCCGCTGGTCAGGCGTGGTATATGGGTGAAATCGGCGTTTGCCGACAGCATCCAGGGAGACGGACGGGGAGTATCAGCCCAGCAAATGGGGCTGGCGCGAAGCGAGGGCCGGCGCGCGGCTGTCGAGCCGGAACTCACCCACCACCGCGGCCAGGCGGCTCGCCTGCTCCTTCAGGCTGGAAGCAGCGGCGGCCGATTCCTCCACCAACGCGGCGTTCTGCTGCGTCATCTGGTCGAGCTGGGCGACGGCGGTGTTGACCTGACCGATGCCCTGGCTCTGCTCGGAGGCGGCTGCCGAGATCTCGCCCACGATGTCGCTCACGCGCTGCACGCTGGCCACGATCTCCTGCATGGTCGCGCCAGCGTCCTGCACCAGCGTGGCGCCCGCGGCCACCTTGTCGACGCTGGTGCCGATCAGCGCCTTGATCTCCCGGGCGGCATCGGCCGAGCGGCCGGCCAGCGAGCGGACCTCGCTGGCGACCACGGCAAAGCCGCGGCCCTGCTCGCCCGCGCGCGCGGCCTCCACCGCCGCGTTGAGCGCCAGGATGTTGGTCTGGAAGGCGATGCCGTCGATCACGCCGATGATGTCGGCGATCTTCCGTGAGCTGGCATGGATGTCCTCCATCGTCGCGACCACCTGCGCGACCGCCTCGCCGCCGCGGCGGGCGACGCCGGCGGCCGAGGCGGCCAGTTCGCTGGCCTGGCGGGCGGCGCCGGCGCTCTGCTGGACGGTACCGGTGAGCTGTTCCATGGCGCTGGCCGTCTCCTGCAGGCTGCTGGCGGTCTGCTCGGTGCGGGCGCTCAGGTCCTGGTTGCCCGCGGCGATCTGGGTGCTGGCGGTGGAGATGCCGTCCGCCACGGCGCGCACCTGGCGCAGCGACTGGGCCAGCGCCTGCCGCATGCCGTCGAGCGCGCGCAGCACGGTGCCGGCTTCGTCGGCGCCGTAGGCCCCGGCCGGCGCGTCGGCGGCCGTAGCCAGGTCGCGGCGGCCGATGGCCTGGGCGACCGATTCGGCCTGGCGCAGCGGCGGCACGACGCTTGCGCCGAGCAGCATGGCCAGGGCGACGCCGACCAGCACCGAGACGATGCCGGCGGCGATCAACAGCGATTCGGCCTGCTGCTGGCGCGCCAGGATGGCGGCGACCTCGGCGTCCAGGCTGCCGCGCTGCTGGGCCAGGATCTGCTGCATCGCATCCACGTAGGCCTGCGCGGCCGGCTGGAAGCGGCTGTCGAACACGCGGGCCGCGCCTTCGGCATCGCCGTCCTGCTTGAGCTTGCGGGTCTCGTCGCGCGCCGCGGTGAACTGCCTGCGCACCGTGTCGATGCGGGCCAGCGCGGCCTTGCCCTCGGGCGTGGTGAGACGTTCGTTGACGAAGGTCTGCAGCGCGGTGATCTGCCTGGTGGCCGCATCGATGGCCGGCGCGAAATAGGCGACCAGGCCCGGATCGGCGCTGCGGGCGGTGGCGCCGGCGCGCTGCACGGCCATGTCCACGTGGCGCAGCCAGTCGGCCGTCGCGCGCTCGATGCGGATGTTCTCGACCGCCACATCCTGCACCGAACTGCTGATCTGGCGGAACTGCCAGATGGCATACAGGCTGGTCAGCACCGACAGGCCGAGGACGATGCCCAGCACGGTGCCGAGTTTGCGGTTGATCGAGGCTTGGCTCAGGAACATGGAAAGAAGCACTCCGCGCGATGGCTGGTTGGAAGAAGGCGCGCCATCCCCTGCCGGGCCGGCGAGCGCGCGCGATGATATGCGGGTTTGCACCGATGGCCGCGATCGGATACCAATACCCGTATGCCGCCGTGCGGCGCCCGGCAGGCCGCCATCGGGCAGGCGCTAGAAAAGGGCCGCCCGGGCGGAGCCGGCCGGCAGGCCCAGCCAGCCGGCGGCCGCGGCGCCGAGCAGCGCCGGGTCGTCGGTGGTGAGCAGGGTGGTGCGGCCGCCGTCCGCGCGCGGCTGCAACCCGCCGGGCGACAGCAGGCGGCGCACCTGGCGCGCGACCGGCGCGCCGGTCTCGATCATCCGCACCTCGGCGCCGGCGACGGCGCGCAGGACGGGCTCGGCAAAGATGTAGTGGGTGCAGCCCAGCACCAGCGTGTCGATGGCGCCCGGGCCGTTGCCGAACGGCGCGTCGAGCGCGCCCAGGTAGCGGCGGCACAGCGCGGCGACCTCGCCGCCCGGGTCGGCCGCCGGCTGGAGCACGCTGCGCTCGATGGCGTAGGCCAGGCCGTCGCAGGGCTGCACGGTGACGCGGACGCCGCCGCGCAGGCCCGCCAGCAGGGCCTGGAACTTGGCGCTGCCGGCCGTGCCGCGCGTAGCGATCACGCCGACGTGGCCGCTGCGCGTGGCCGCCACGGCCGGCTTGACGGCGGGTTCGACGCCGACGATCGGCAGGTCCGGATGCGCGGGACGCAGCAGGTGGATGGCCGCCGCCGTGGCGGTGTTGCAGGCCACGACCAGCGCCTTGATGCCATGGCGCGCGCGCAGCGCGTCGACGATGGCGCGGCTGCGCGCGGTCACGTAGGCGTCGCCGCGCTCGCCGTAGGGTGCATGGCCGCTGTCGGCCAGGTAGACGAAGTCCTCGCCCGGCAGCTCGGCGCGCAGCGCGCGCAGGATGCTCAGGCCGCCGATGCCGCTGTCGAAGACGCCGATCGGCGCGTTGGCGGGCACAGCGGGAAGGAGATCGGTCACGGGCGCAGGATGGGGCACGGCGGCCGATTGTGCCGCTGCGCGCCGCAGTGCGCAGCGAACGGAAAAAGGCAGGGGTATAGGCCCACAGCGCTTGCCGGAAAAGTGCTGTAGACTGCTACCCCTGAGGGTATTCAGGCTGGCGCCAGTTCGATCGTCTTGAACTCGCCCGAGGCGATGCGCTTTTGCCATTCGGCCGGGCCGGTGATGTGCTTGCTGGTGCCGCCGGCGTCCACCGCCACGGTCACCGGCATGTCGACCACGTCGAATTCGTAGATCGCCTCCATGCCGAGGTCGGCGAAGCCGACGACCCTGGCCGTCTTGATCGCCTTGCTGACCAGGTAGGCCGCGCCGCCCACGGCCATGAGGTAGGCGCTCCTGTGCTTGCGGATGGCCTCGATGGCGACCGGGCCGCGCTCGCTCTTGCCGATCATCGCGATCAGGCCGGTCTGGGCCAGCATCATGTCGGTGAACTTGTCCATGCGCGTGGCGGTCGTCGGGCCGGCCGGGCCGACGGCCTCGTCGCCGACCGGGTCGACCGGGCCGACGTAGTAGATGACGCGGTTGGTGAAGTCCACCGGCAGCTGCTCGCCGCGCGCGAGCATGTCCTGGATGCGCTTGTGCGCGGCGTCGCGGCCGGTGAGCATCCTGCCGTTGAGCAGCAGCGTGTCGCCGGGCTTCCAGCCCGCGACTTCCTCCCTGGTCAGGGTGTTCAGGTCGACGCGCCTGGACGTGTTGTAGTCGGGCGCCCAGTCGATCTTGGGCCACAGGTCGAGCGAGGGCGCGCTCAGGTAGACCGGGCCGGAGCCGTCGAGCACGAAGTGGGCATGCCGCGTGGCCGCGCAGTTGGGGATCATCGCGACCGGCTTGCTCGCGGCGTGCGTCGGGTACATCCTGATCTTGACGTCGAGCACGGTGGTCAGGCCGCCCAGGCCCTGCGCGCCGATGCCCAGGGCGTTGACCTTCTCGTAGAGATCCAGGCGCATCTCCTCGACAAGGTCGAGCTTCTCGCCGCGCGACGATTTCGCCTGCAGCTCGTACATGTCGAGGTCGTCCATCAGGCTTTCCTTGGCCAGCAGCACCGCCTTCTCGGCCGTGCCGCCGATGCCGATGCCCAGCATGCCCGGCGGGCACCAGCCGGCGCCCATGGTCGGCACGGTCTTGAGCACCCAGTCGACCACGCTGTCGCTCGGGTTGAGCATGACCATCTTGGACTTGTTCTCGCTGCCGCCGCCCTTGGCCGCGACGGTGATGTCCACCGTGTTGCCCGGCACGATCTGCACCGAGATCACGGCCGGGGTGTTGTCCCGGGTGTTCCTGCGGTCGAACTGCGGATCGGCCACGACCGAGGCGCGCAGCGTGTTGTCCGGGTGGTTGTAGCCGCGGCGCACGCCTTCGTTGATCGCGTCCTCCAGGCCGGCGGTGAAGCCGTCCCACCGCACGTCCATGCCGACCTTGAGGAAGACGTTGACGATGCCGGTGTCCTGGCAGATCGGCCGGCGGCCGGTCGCACTCATCTTGCTGTTGGTGAGGATCTGCGCGATCGCGTCCCTGGCCGCCGGGCTCTGTTCGCGCTCGTAGGCGCGTGCGAGGTGGGAGATGTAGTCGGCCGGGTGGTAGTAGCTGATGTACTGGAGGGCGGCGGAGACGGACTCGATCAGGTCGTCCTGGCGGATGCGCGTGGTCATGGGATAGGGGAGTCGTGGGGTGGGGTATGGCCGCAGTCGTTGCCGCGGCCTGGGTGAGGCGGGCGGAATTATCCCCAAAGCCGGGCGTCCGCGCGCGCCTGCGCACGGCTGTCATCGTTGTGCAAATCACGGCTTCCAGAATGGCCTTCAGCCCATGCCGGCGACCGGGCGCCCCGGTGCGCCGCCGTTGCTCCACGGCAGGCGTGGGCCATGGGTCCGGAGCCGGCCGGTTCCAGACGACCCGCGCGTTCGCGCTCCCTCTGCTTTCTGCGCTGCGCTTTTTCCTCCTCTCCACCTCCACCTTCATCCGGATGAAACCCACCCTGGGCGGCAGCGGCAACTGGTACGATTTCTCGGTGCAGTGCAGCACGCAGGAGACGTTCGCGCGGCGCTTTGCCGGGCGGGTCGAGAACGGCCGGGATGGGGTGAGCGACCCAGCCATGGGCACGGCCGGCTGATGCCGGGCGGGCCGCGCGCGCCGTGCGGCGGCCCGGTGCCCGGCCGCGCCGGCGGGTTTATGCTGTCGCCCGCCGGCGAATCGAGAACTTTTCCGTTCCCGCCGCTGTCCGTTTCCTTTCATCCCGACAGACAGAGGCACCATGACCACACGCACCGAAAAAGACACCTTTGGCCTGATTGAGGTCCCGGCCGACAGGCTCTGGGGCGCGCAGACCCAGCGCTCGCTGCAGAACTTCGACATCTCCGGCGAGAAGCAGCCTCGGGAAATCATCAAGGCGCTGGCGCAGGTCAAGCGGGCCTCGGCCACGGTCAACCACGCCCTGGGCCGGCTCGACGCGAAGAAGAAGCAGGCCATCGTCGATGCCGCGCAGGAAGTGATCGACGGCAGGCACCCGGACGAATTCCCGCTCGTGGTCTGGCAGACCGGCTCGGGCACGCAGACCAACATGAACCTCAACGAGGTCATCGCCAACCGCGCGAGCGAACTGCTCGGCGGCGAGCGCGGCGAGGGCCGGCTGGTGCATCCCAACGACGACGTGAACAAGAGCCAGTCGTCCAACGACGTGTTCCCGACCGCGTCGCACGTCGCCGCCGTCGATGCGCTCACCAACAGGCTGCTGCCGGCCATCGAGGTGCTGAGGAAGACGCTGGCGCAGAAGTCCCGGGACTTCGACGGCATCGTCAAGATCGGCCGCACCCACCTGCAGGACGCCACGCCGCTCACGCTGGGCCAGGAGATCTCGGGCTGGGTCGCGCAGCTGGAGCACGGCAGCAGGCATGTGAAGGATGCGCTGCCGCACCTCTACGAACTCGCGCTCGGTGGCACCGCCGTGGGCACCGGCCTCAACGCGCCCAAGGGTTATGCCGAAGGCGTCGCGAAGGAGCTGGCCGCGATCACCGGCCTGCCGTTCGTGACCTCGCCCAACAAGTTCGAGTCGCTCGCGTCGCAGGACGCGCTCGTGCATGCCCACGGCGCGCTCAAGACCCTGGCCGCCAGCCTCAACAAGATCGCCAACGACGTGCGCTGGCTCGCCAGCGGCCCGAGAAGCGGCATCGGCGAGATCAGCATCCCCGAGAACGAGCCGGGCTCGTCGATCATGCCCGGCAAGGTCAACCCGACCCAGAGCGAGGCCATCACCATGCTGGCCGCGCAGGTCTTCGGCAACGACGTGGCGATCAACATCGGCGGCGCCTCGGGCAACTTCGAGCTCAACGTGTTCCGCCCGGTCGTGGCCCACAACTTCCTCCAGAGCGTGCGCCTGCTGGCCGACGGCATCCTGAGCTTCAACAACAACTGCGCCGTCGGCATCGAGCCCAACCGCGAGCGCATCGACCACCTGGTCAAGCAGTCGCTGATGCTGGTGACAGCGCTGAACCCGCACATCGGCTACGACAAGGCCGCCTTCATCGCCAAGAAGGGCCACAAGGAAGGCACCAGCCTGCGCGAGGCGGCCATCGCCTCGGGCCACGTCACGGCCGAGCAGTTCGACCAGTGGGTGGTGCCGGAGAACATGGTCGGGCGCTGAGCGCGCCGCGCCTGGGGGCGGCATGAATTATTGAGAATCGTTGTTATTTGCGGGTATGCCGTCGGGTGAACCGCGACCGCGGTCCCTCCGACGCCTCCTGCCATGACCGTTTCCGCTTCGCCGCTGCACGCCAGCTTCCACCGCAGCTACCAGCAGCTCGTCCAGTTCCTCGCGCGCAAGACCGGCAATGCTGACGACGCGCGCGAGCTTGCGCAGGATCTGTGGCTGCAGCTGCATTCCCGCGCCGCGGCCCGGCCGGCAGACCCGCAGGCCTATCTCTTCACGATGGCGCGCAACCTGGCCGTCGACCATCTGCGCCGCCAGCGGCTGGCCGATCAGCATGCCGAGGCCTGGCTGGCGCTGCACCCGGGCGAACCGGCCGCGGCCGACGGCGCCCAGCTGCTGGCCCAGCGGCGGCTGCTGCAGGCTGTGGGCGCCGCGCTGGCGGCACTGCCCCGGCGCACGCGCGAGGTGTTCGTCGCGCACCGCATCGAAGGCGTGGGCCAGGACGAACTGGCCCGCCTGCACGGTGTGACCCGCAGCACCATCGAGCGCGATGTGCAGCGCGCCGGCCAGGCGGTGGACGGCGTGCTGGCCCGCTGGCACGCCTCGGCCGGAGCCGCTGCGGCGCAGGGCCCGCGCCGGCGCGGCCTGGCCGGCGCGCTGCTCGGCATCGGGGCCCTTGCCGGCAGCGGCGGGCTGGCATGGTCGTGGTGGCGCCTGCACATCGCGCAGTGGCAGGCGGCCGTGGTCAGCGCGGTCGGCCGCCAGCGCATGCAGACCCTGCCCGACGGCACGCATCTCACGCTCGACGCGGCCAGCGCGGCGGACATCGCCTACTACGCCGCGCGGCGCCATGTGCGGCTGCAGCGCGGCGCCGCTTTCTTCGAGGTGGCGCACGACGCTGCCAGGCCCTTCGTCGTCGATGCCGGCGCGGTGCGGGTGACCGTGCTCGGCACGCGCTTCTCGGTGGACCTGCAGGATGCGGGCGGCGCGGTGGAGGTCGGCGTCGAGTCGGGCCGTGTGCGGGTCGAGCCCGCGGCGGATGGCGGGTCCTGGCAGCCCCTGCTGCTCGCGGCCGGCGATGTGGTGCGCCTCGCCCCCGGCGAGCCGCCGCGGGCCGTGCCCCGTGCGGCGCAAGGCGTGGCTGCGTGGCGCGACGGCTGGCTCGGCTTTCGCGATGCGCCGCTCGGCGAGGTGGCCGCGCGGCTGCGCCGCTATACCGACACCGGCATCGCCGTCTCCGATGCCGCCGCGCGGCTGCCGGTCACGGCCGAGATCCGCAGTGCCCAGGCCGGCGAATGGCTGCGGCGGCTGCCCGCGGCGATGCCGGTGGAGGTGGACT
The DNA here is from genome assembly GCA_009914555.1 of Xylophilus sp. Taxonomy (GTDB): domain Bacteria; phylum Pseudomonadota; class Gammaproteobacteria; order Burkholderiales; family Burkholderiaceae_C; genus WNDY01. Next base: position 84,469 of record WNDY01000007.1, on the reverse strand, counting down.
GGCAGGCCGGGCGCCCCGCCCGCGTCGCGATCACCGAGCGGGCCGCGCGGCGCTGACCGGCGGCTGCTCGATACTCCCCCATTAGGTACCGCATAGCGCTCTCTGGGAGAGGGGTGGGGGACTATACCCCCAAAGTTTTCTCCGCGGTCCGGCGTCCGCCATCGATTGCTGCGCAATCCGCTGCGGGATTCCGCCGTCCTTCTTCGTCCTGTGATGTGGGACCCGGCGAAACGCCTGGGGCCGAAGCATTCACATCCTGAGAGGAAGCAACGACATGACACCGACGACGACCATCTCCCGCGCTGCGGCGGCGTTCGCCTTCGCGGCGGCCCTGCCGGCGGCGACCGCGCAGGCGCCCATCGCCTTCGACATTCCCGCGCAGGCGCTGGACGCCACGCTGGCGCAGATCGCGCGGCGCGGCGGCGTGCAGCTCATCTTGCCGCCCGAGCTGGCGCAGGGCCGGCGGGCGCCGGCCGTGCGCGGCGCGCTGGCCGTGGACGCCGCGCTGGCGGCGGCCCTGGCCGGCAGCGGGCTCGAAGCCGTGCGGCACGGGCAGACCGTGGTGGTCCACCGCGCCGCGGCCCTGGGCGGCACCCTGGGCGAGGTGCGCGTGACGGCCGAGGCAGAGCGCCCGGGCGCTCTGCCGCCGGCCTACGCGGGCGGACAGGTGGCGCGCGGCGCGCGGCTGGGCCTGCTGGGCAACATGGATGTGATGGACACGCCCTTCACCGTGACCAGCTACACGGCCGAGACCATCGAGAACCAGGGTGCCCGCACCGTGGCCGAAGCGCTCAAGAACGATGCTTCGGTACGCGACTCCACGCCGGACGGCCACCCGTTCGAGAACTTCCGCATCCGCAACTTTGCGGTCAACCAGAACGAGATGACGATCGACGGCATGTACGGCATGGCACCCTACAGCCACACGCCGGTCGAGATGTTCGAGCGCGTCGAGCTGCTGCGCGGCCCGAGCGCGCTGTTCACCGGCATGGCGCCCGCTGGCGCGCTGGGCGGCACGGTCAACCTGGTGCCCAAGCGCGCGGGCGAAGAGCCGCTCAACCGCGTCACGCTGGGCTGGCGCTCCGAAAGCCAGGTCGGCACCAGGTTCGACCTGAGCCGCCGCTTCGGCCAGAGCAAGGAATGGGGCATCCGCATCAACGGCTCGTTCGCCAACGGCGACACCGAGATCGACGGGCAATCCAAGCAGCGCCAGTTTCTGTCGACCGCGCTGGACTACCGCAACGGCGGCTTTAAGGGCTCGCTGGATGCCTACTACAGCAAGGAAAAATTCAACGGAGGCACCACCGCGGGCATCTATTTCAGCAACGCCGCCCTGGGCGTGCTGCCTGCGCCTGACGGCAGCCTGAACCAGTTCCCCGGCGCCTATGGCGAGGCGGAAAACAAGGCCGCCATCCTGCGCGCCGAGTACGCTTTCAACGGCGTGGCGACCGTCTTTGCCAACGTCGGCGTGCGCGACGGCAAGGTTGCGGGCTACTACACGGGCACGTGGGTTCGTCCCACATCGGCGAACGGCTCCGGCAGTCTGTCCATGTCCGGCCAGCGCATGTACGAGAACAACGTGCACCTGGAGACAGGCCTGCGCCTGAACTTCGGGACTGGCGGCGTCCGCCACGAGATGACGCTTCAGGCCTCGCGCCTGGAGATGGACTATGGCTACGATGCCAATTCGAGGAGCGGTACCTCGAATATCTACAACCCGACGTATGTGGCGATGCCCGATCTGCCCGGGTCGGCCAAGAAGTGGTCGGACAAGACTTTCGGCAGCCTGGCGCTGGTGGACACCCTGTCCATGCTGGACGACAGGCTGAAACTGACGCTGGGCCTGCGCCGTCAGAGCTTCAAGGTCGTGCCGACGGCGGACGGCATTTCCACCGGCGGCGAGGTCGCCTACGACAAGAGCGTGGTCACGCCCGCCGCGGGCGTGGTCTTCAAGCCCTGGGGACCGAACGTGTCGCTGTACGCCAGCTACGTGCAGGGCCTGAGCCAGGGCGACAGCATCTCCACGACCAGCGGCTACGCCCGCAACTACGCCTTTGCGCCGTACAAGACGGAGCAGGCCGAAGTCGGCGTCAAATGGGATGCGGGCACGTTCACCAACACGCTGGCGCTGTACCAGATCACCAAGCCGACGCTGATCACGTTCGACACCGATGCGGGCACGGACGCCACCGACGGCGGCGAGAAGCGCGTGCGCGGGCTGGAATGGAACACCTTCGGCGAGATCGCGCGCGGCGTGCGCGTGCTGGGCGGCGCGGCCTATGCGCAAGGCGTTCAGACCAAGACGCAGGACGGCACGCTCGACGGCTACACGGCCGTGGGATCACCCAGGTGGCAGGCCAATCTGGGCGCGGAATGGGACGTGCCGGGAACGAATGGCGTGACGCTGACCACCGGCATGCGGGCGACCAGCAGCCAGTGGCTGACCAACGCCCACACGCTCCAGCTTCCGGGCTGGGCCGTGTTCGATCTGGGCGTCCGCTACACCACCGAACTGTACGGGCGCAAGGCGGTGCTGCGCTTCAACGTGGACAACGTGGCCGACCGCAGCTACTACTCGGGCATCTTCCGCGAAGGCACGGCGATCGGCACGCTGGGCGCGCCGCGCACGTTCTCGGTTTCGCTCACGATGGATTTCTGAGCCTGCGCCGGTACGGAGGCTGGCGCAGGAACCGGAGCCGCCGCAGGTCGGTCGAGCCGTTGCAGGAACTCCTCGCAGACCTCAGGGCTGACCACCGTCAGGTCGATCAGCTGCCGTTCCGTTGCCGCGATCCGCAGGTTCAGCGAGTCGCGGCGCGGTTTGACGCTGGCGATGGTGGGCATGGCAACGGTTGTAACGACGGAGTCGTTACGAGCCTCCCGCCGGCATGGCCCGTCTGCCAAGGTTCTTTCTCGCGCGGACTTTGGGTCCGGCCTGCCGCAGGAATCCGAGCAGCCGCCGCTCGGCCGCGCTGAGGCCGCGCGGCCCGGCCGCGCCGCCGATGCGCTCCCACACGCGCTGCATGCCCGGGCCGGCGTCGGACGCCAGCCGGGCACCCAGGTCCAGCACCGCCGGGTGCACGTAGGACTTCTTGCAGACCGCCGGCGTGTTGCCGAGCTGGCGCGCCACTTCCGCCAGAACCTGCTTGGCGCTCCACGACGCGGCGCCGCCTTCGCCGGTGCAGGCCAGCCGCGTCAGCTCCAGCGCCTGCACCGTGCCGTGCCAGGTGCAGAAGTCCTTGGCGGTGAAGTGCGGATCGCCCGCGCACTGCGCCCCCGCGATCCCGCGCAGGTAGTCGTTCACGTCGGCCGAGCCGATCGGGGGCGGCTGGCCGTCCTCGTCCTCGTACTGGAACAGCTCCTGCCCCGGCAACTGCTGGCAACGCCGCACGATGCGCGCCACGCGCGGGTCGTTGAGCAGCGCCTGCTGCGCCACGCCGCTCTTGCCGCGAAAGCGCAGCCGGACCGTGCTGCCGCGCACGGCGGCATGGGGCGTGCGCAGCGTCGTCAGGCCGTAGGAGCCGTTGCTCGCCGCGTATTCCTCGTTGCCCACGCGCAGGAAGGTGGTGTCGAGCAGCCGCACGACGGTCGCCAGCACCACGGTGCGCGTCAGCGGCTGGCGGCCGCGGCGCACGGCCAGGTCGCGCGCCACGCGGGCGCGGATGCGCGGCAGCGCGCGGCCGAACGCCTGCATGCGCTCGAACTTGTCCTCGTCGCGCGCCAGACGCCAGTCCGGGTGGTATCGGTACTGGCGGCGTCCGCGCGCGTCGAGCCCGGTGGCCTGCAGGTGGCCGTTGGCCAGCGGGCAGATCCAGACCTCGGTATAGGCCGGCGGAATCGCCAGGCGGTTGATGCGCGCGACCTCGCTCTCGTCGCGGATCCAGCGGCCCCGGTCGTCGCGGTACGCGAAGCGCTTGCCGCGCCGCACCCGCTGAAGGCCGGGCATGCGGCGGTCCACATAGAGCAGGCCGCCGGGCAGCGGAACCGGCGGGGCGGGGGCATCGGCGGGAGCGGCAGGGGCGGCAGGGGCGGCATCGGGCATGCCGCCGATCTCAACGCCGCCGTAGGCGCACGGTTGTAGGAAGCGGTCGGTTCAGCCGGTGCGTGGCAGCCGATGTATCGCCGCCCGGCCGCGTTCAGGCCGCCGGAGGCGCCGGGCGGCGGCGGACCGGAATCTCGCCGGGCCGCGTGGCCGGCTGCTGGCCCAGGCGCGGGCGGATCAGCATCGGCGCGAAGCGCCAGAGATAGAGCCCGAAGGCCAGCACCCAGGCGCCGGCTGCGGCATGCAAGCGCGCCGAGCGCGAACGCGGTGGGCAGCAGGGCGACGAGCCGCAGCACCGCCGCGGCGATCACCAGCAGATAGCTGGCGACGATGGAGCGGTCGGCGGCGAGCGGCCGGCCGGTGTGGCCCAGCGCGGTGCGCGTGACCATGCCGATGATCAGCACCGAGAAGCCGGCCACGCCGATGACGTGCGCCGGCCAGGCCGGCCGCAGCCCCCAGCCTGCGCCCCAGCCGGCCTGCTGCGCGGCGGCCACCAGCAGCCCGAGGCCGAGCGATCCGTAGCCGGCGTAGAGGATCCACAGCAGCGGTACGCGCACCGCGGCCCAGGGCTTCCAGGCGGCGAACTGCACCAGCGCGATCGCGCCGGCCACGGCGAGGAGGGCGGCCGCGGCCGGCTGCCAGCCGGCCAGCGCGCTGGCGATGGCCAGCACGCCCGCTCCGAGCTGCCAGCGGCCGCTGGCGGTATGCATCGGCACCGTGAGCCCCGGCACGGCGCGCATCGCGAAGAACGGCAGCACCCGCCGCGCGACCAGCAGCGTGACCACGGCCATGCAGAGCAGCCCGGTGCCGAAGTGCCGCATCAGCATCGGGTAGTCGCCCTGCCAAGCCGCGGCGAGGAACAGCGCGTCGGCCGCGCCCAGGCCCAGCACCAGCGGTGGCACGCCGTAGTTGCGCCGGCTGCGCGCGCGGTAGATCGCCCGGCCCAGCGCCACGGCCGCGGCGCCGAACAGCAGCAGCTCGCAGGCCGAAGCCACGGCGAAGACCGCGCCGCCGGGCACGAGGAAGCCGATGCGCGCGGCCACCCAGAGCAGGGCGGTGGCACCGAGCGCGCGGCCCTTGAGCGGGTTGATGCCGGTCCAGTTGGCGCCGGCGGTGCAGAGAAAGCCCACGGCGATCGTCGCGACGAAGCCCCAGAGCATCTCGTGCGCATGCCAGGCCACGGCCGCGAGCCGGCCCCGCAGCAGGCCCGGCGCATACACCCAGAGCGCGACCGCCACGGCCGCCCACAGGCAGCCGGCCAAGTAGAACGGGCGGAACCCGAGTTCGAGGAAGGCTTTCCACTGCGGCGCCGGACGGCGGTGCGCGGGCTCTTCGATCTGCAGCAGCTCGGCCATGGCGGGATGCGGAGGAGGCGTCGCCGGTGGGGCGGCGCGTTGGTCATTGCGGATGACGCACTATGGCGCGGCGCGCCCGACGGACACTTGATGCAGGTCATGGGTGCGACCAGCTGCAAATGGGGGCGGAGTATACGCCCCCAGCGCTTTCTTCAAGAGTCCAAGGGGCATGTGCCAGGGGTGGTATATGGCTGCGCTACCGCTTGGCGCCCACGCCCAGCGCCTGCGCGATCCAGCCGTCGAACTGCGCCTGGTGGCCGCGGATCCACAGGTCCACATGGCGCTCGATGTCGGCTTGGGACTGCTCGCCGTCGCGCATGCGCAGGTTCTCGGCGTTGATGTCGCCCACCGGCAGCTTCATCAGCTCGAACAGCTTGGCCGCGGCCGGGTTGGCCTCGATGAAGGCGCGGTTGGCGACGATGTGCTGGTCGTTGGGCACGAAGCCGTAGTTGCGGCCCGAAGGCTGCTTCGTGTCCACGCCGGCCTGGTCGCCAGGCAGAGACGAGAACGGCACCTGCAGCCACACGGCGTCCCGGCCCGGGCGCAGCACGCCGCTGACCCAGTAGGGCGTCCAGGTGTAGTAGAGGATCGGCCTGCCGGCCTGGTAGCGAGCGATGGTGTCGGCCATCAGCGCGGCATAGCTGCCCTGCTGGTGGCGCACCGTGCCGCCGAGCCCGTAGGCCTTGAGCTGGTGGTCGATGACCGCCTCGCAGCCCCAGCCGGGATTGCAGCCCGTCAGGTCGGCGCGGCCGTCGCCGTCGGTGTCGAACAGGGCGGCGAGCTTCGGGTCCTTGAGCTGGTCGATGCGGTTGATGCCGTACCGGTCGGCGGTCTTTTTGTCGATCAGGTAGCCCTGCACGGCACCGCTGGAATAGACACCGCCGCGCCAGAGCTTGGCGTCGCCGCCGGAGTTGGCATAGAAGTCGTCGTGCAGCGGCTTCCAGCCGGCGGCCAGCAGCGTGGCGTCGCCGTTGGCGATGGCGAGGTAGGCCGTGGCGTATTCGATCTCCTTGATCGGCTGCACGTCGTAGCCCAGCTTCTGCAAGGCCCTCGAGACCAGCAGTGTCTGGAAGGTCTCCTCGGCGATCGAGCTTTGCAGCGGCTGCACGGCGATGCCCTTGCCCGGAAGGTTCTGCGCCAGGGTCGGCACGGTCCAGGCAATGGTGGCGGCGGCCGATGCGGCCAGCGCCATGCGGCGGAAAAAGGTGCGGCGCGAAGAATGCGTCATGCGGGCTGGCCCTCTTCGGCGACGCGCACGTCGGACTGCGGCGGGGCGGCGGGCCGTGCCTTGCGCGGGCCCCGCACCAAGCGGCGCGCCAAGCCGGCCGGGCCGGCCTCGTACCAGCGGCGCGTGCCGCGTCGGCTCTGGCCCAGCGCCTGCGTCAGCCGGTCCAGCGTGATGGCCAGCAGCACGATGCCCAGGCCGCCCACGGTGGCCAGGCCCATGTCGAGCCGGCCGATGCCGCGCAGCACCATCTGGCCCAGGCCGCCCACGGCGATCATCGAGGCGATCACCACCATCGACAGCGACAGCATCAGTGCCTGATTCACGCCGGTCATGATCGACGGCAGGGCCAGCGGTATCTGCACCTTGGTCAGCAGCTGCCACGGCGAGGCGCCGAAGGCGCGCGAGGCCTCGATCAGGTCGGGCCGCACGCCGCGGATGCCCAGCGCGGTCAGGCGCACCAGCGGCGGCAGCGCGAACACGATCGTGACCACCACGCCCGGCACGTTGCCGATGCCGAACAGCATCACCACCGGCACCAGGTAGACGAAGGCCGGCGTGGTCTGCATGGCGTCGAGGACGGGTCGCGCGATGCGCTGCGCCCGGTCGCTGGCGGCCAGCAGGATGCCCAGCGGCAGGCCGATTGCCAGGCAGAAGGCCAGCGAGGTCAGCACCAGCGACAGCGTGACCAGGGCCTCGGGCCAGACGCCGAGCAGGGCCACGGCCAGCAGCGACGCCACGGCGGCCGCCGCGACCGCGCCGCCGGCGAACTGCCAGGCCAGCAGGCCGACGATGGCGACCAGCGCCAGCGTCGGGATGCCCTGGAGCACGCCCTGCACGCTGCCGAGCGTGGCATCGACCGGGCCGCGCACGCTCTGGAAGAAGGGGCGGAAGTGGACCACGGCCCAGTTCAGGCCGTGGTTGATCCACGGGTCCAGCGGCAGCGAGCCGTCCCACAGGCTGCCGAGGTGCAGGCCCGTGCCGTGAGCGGCGCCGGCGGCGGACGGATCGGCGGCGGGTGCATCCAGCCAGGCGGTGCTGCCGGTGTGGCCGCTGTCCATCCAAGGGTCGGTCGGCGCGGCGGGCACGGCGTCGGCGGGCGCTGGCGCGGCCCAGGGCGCGGCGCTGTCGGACGCGGCGGCGTCCCACGGGCGCGGTTCCGGCGTGGCCGGCGCCAGGGCGTCGGCGGTCGGGTTCGGTGCAGCAGGCATGCGCGGGTTCTCTCTTTCAGTCATCGTTGTTGCGGTCGAGGAAGCGCAGCAGCGTCGTCTTGCTGATCGCGCCGCGGTATCGGCCGTCGTCGTCGACGACCGGCACCGGCCACGGCGTCTGCGCGATGTGCGTGAACAGGTCGGCCACCGTGTGGCTGGAGGCGATGGTCTGCACGTCGCTCAGGAAGGCGCTGTGCAGGCCCACCGGCCCGTCATGGCCGTGCAGCACCTCGCGCAGCGAGTCGATCGAGACCACGCCCAGGAAGCGCTGCTGCGGATCGACCACGAAGGCGTAGGCGCGGTCGTTGTCCTCCAGCATCTGGAGCGCGGCGCGGCAGCCCCGGGTCCGGCTTTCGGCTACCACCACCTGCGTGCGGCGGGCGATGTCGCCGGCCTTGAACACGGCCGCCGTGTCCACGCCGCGGATGAAGCTGCGCACGAAGCCGTCGGCCGGGTTGCGCAGGATCTCCGCGGGCGTGCCGACCTGGACCACCTTGCCGTCCTTCATGATCGCGATGCGGTCGCCGATGCGCATGGCCTCGTCGAGGTCGTGCGAGATGAAGACGATGGTGCGGCGCTGCGTCTGCTGCAGCCGCAGCAGCTCGCTCTGCATCTCGGTGCGGATGATCGGGTCGAGCGCCGAGAACGCCTCGTCCATCAGCAGGATCGACGGGTTGGAGGCCAGCGCGCGGGCCAGGCCCACGCGCTGCTGCATGCCGCCCGAGAGTTCGTCCGGATAGCTGTCGGCCCAGCCGGCCAGCCCGACCTGGGCCAGCGCCTTGCGGGCCTCCGTGTGGCGGCGGGCCCTGCCGGCGCCATCGAGTTCGAGCCCGAACGCCGTGTTCTCCAACACCGTCATGTGCGGCATCAGCGCGAACGACTGGAACACCATGCTGATGTCCTTGCGGCGCAGCGTGCGCAGGCGGCGGGCTCGGTAGTCGAGGATGTTCTCGCCGTCGATGACGATGCGGCCGGCCGTGGGCTCGATCAGCCGGTTGAGCAGGCGCACCAGCGTGGACTTGCCCGAGCCCGAGAGGCCCATGATGACGAAGATTTCGCCGGCGCGGATGTCGAAGCTGGCGTCGAAGACGCCGATGGACTGGCCGGTGCGAGCGAGGATGTCCTGCCGGGACAGGCCCTGGCCGGCCAGCGCGAGGGCCTTGGCCGGTTCGTCGCCGAACACCTTGAAGACGTGGTCGATGCAGATTTCCTTTGCCATGTGCGCTCTGGGCTCCTTTGCAAAAAGGGGTTGGCGAGACGCCGCCGGATGACGACTGCGGACACCTGCCGCGCGCACGGCCCAGCCCTCGGCAGGGCGTCGGGGCCGCCGGACAGGCGCGGAAGACGGCGAGAGACGCAACCAGGGCCTGTCGGGCGCTTCGGAAAAGCGGATCAGCGGGCCTGGTCAAGGGGGCTGGTCCGGCGGAGCGTGACGCGGCAGGTGGTGGCTGGAGAACCAGCCGGTTGCCAGGCCCGGGCCTGGCGGGGGACTCCAGGCGCCGCGACGGGATGTGGATCGATCCGCGAGTAGCGTCCGGAGCACCGGCCTCATGTGCCGGTAGTTGAACGTAAGCCGTGCATCGTAACTTTTCGCTATGAAGCGGTCAAGGCGGTGGCAGGCCAGCCGGCCGCGTTTTACATTTTGCAGTAACAGTATAGGTCCAGTGCGCCGGTTCAATCAGTACGACAAGGTCATACCCCGGGGTATTCAATGATCGCTGCGGCTGGCGGGAGCAGCCATCAGCCGGTCCGTCACCGCGATCGCCATGGCCGACAGCAGGAAGGTGATATGGATCGCCGTCTGCGCGATCAGCACCCGGTCGGTGTAGTTGTCGGCGTTGATGAAGGTCTTGAGCAGGTGGATCGAGCTGATGCCGATGATGGCCGTGGCCAGCTTGACCTTGAGCACCGAGGCGTTCACGTGGGAGAGCCACTCGGGCTGGTCCGGATGGCCTTCGAGGTTCATGCGGGAGACGAAGGTCTCGTAGCCGCCGACGATCACCATGATCAGCAGGTTGGAGATCATCACCACGTCGATCAGCGCCAGCACCACCAGCATGATCACCGTCTCGTTGAGCGAGCCGATCGGCACCGTGGTCTTGTAGCCAATGCTGGCCACCAGCTTGGCCAGCGCTTCCTGGCTGCCGAACGCGGCCTCGACCAGATGCACCAGTTCCACCCAGAAATGGAAGACGTAGATGCCCTGCGCGACGATCAGGCCCAGGTACAGCGGCAGCTGCAACCAGCGGCTGGCGAAGATCAGGTTGGGCAGCGGGCGCAGCGGCGAGGATTTGGAAGGCTCGGGGACGGACATGAAAATATCGCAGTGATGGGATGGGAAATTCTAGGGGGCACCATCCGATGGAAAATCATTCGCGCAAGGCCAGTCAGTGGCCTGTAAGTGGGGCCGCCGACAGTCGCGGCCGGTAACCCTGAATTGAACCCAGGAGACAAGCATGAGCAGCGCGCCCTCGTCCACGATCGAATCCGTCCTCGTCGAAAACCGCGTCTTCCCTCCGCCGGCCGAACTGGCCGCCACGGCGCGGGTGTCGGGCTTCGAAGGCTACGAGGCCCTGCGCGACGAAGCCGAGCGCGACTTCGACGGCTTCTGGGCCCGCCGGGCCCGCGAGAACCTCGTCTGGACCCAGCCCTTCACCCGCGTGCTCGACGACAGCAAGGCACCGTTCTTCCGCTGGTTCGACGACGGCGAACTCAATGCCTCGGCCAACAGCCTGGATCGCCACATCGGCACGCCGGTCGAGCACAAGACCGCGATCATTTTCGAGGCCGATGACGGCACGGTGACCAAGGTCACCTACAAGGAGCTGCTGGAGCGCGTGAACCGCTTCGCCAACGCGCTCGCCGCGCAGGGCGTAAAGAAGGGCGACCGCGTCGTCATCTACCTGGCCATGGGCATCGAGGGCGTGGTCGCGATGCAGGCTGCCGCGCGCATCGGCGCCACGCACAGCGTGGTGTTCGGCGGCTTCTCGGCCAAGGCGCTGCAGGAGCGCATCGCCGACACCGGCGCGGTCGTGGTCATCACCGCCAATGCCCAGCTGCGCGGCGGCAAGGAACTGCCGCTCAAGGCCATCGTGGACGAGGCCCTGGCCCAAGGCGGCACCGAGTCGGTCAGGAAGGTGCTCGTCTTCGAGCGCACGCCGAGCCCCTGGAACCGCGTCGAGGGCCGCGACATCTCGTTTTCCGAAGCGCTCGACGGCCAGCCCGCCGAGTTCGCGCCGGTGCCGGTCGAGGCCGAACATCCGCTCTTCATCCTCTACACCAGCGGCTCCACCGGCAAGCCCAAGGGCGTGCAGCATTCCACCGGCGGCTACCTGCTGTGGGCCAAGCTCACGGTGGACTGGACCTTCGACCTCCAACCCGAGGACGTATTCTGGTGCACGGCCGACATTGGCTGGATCACCGGCCACACCTACGTGGCCTACGGCCCGCTTGCGGCGGGCGCCACGCAGGTCATCTTCGAGGGCGTGCCGACCTATCCGGACGCGGGCCGCTTCTGGCAGATCATCGAGCGCCACAAGGTCAGCATCTTCTACACCGCGCCCACGGCGATCCGCTCGCTGATCAAGCTCGCCGAGGCCGACCCGAAGGTCCATCCGGACCGCTACGACCTCTCCAGCCTGCGCATCCTCGGCACCGTCGGCGAGCCGATCAACCCCGAGGCGTGGATCTGGTACCACCGGCACGTGGGCCATGAGCGCTGCCCGATCGTGGACACCTTCTGGCAGACCGAGACCGGCGGCCACGTGATCACGCCGCTGCCCGGTGCGACGCCCACGGTTCCGGGCTCCTGCACGCTGCCGCTGCCGGGCATCGACGCGGCCGTGGTGGACGAGACCGGCAACGAGGTGCCCAACGGCAGCGGCGGCATCCTCGTGATCCGCAAGCCCTGGCCGTCGATGATCCGCACCATCTGGGGCGATCCGGAGCGCTTCAAGAAGAGCTACTTCCCCGAGGAGCTCAAGGGCTACTACCTCGCCGGCGACGGCGCGGTGCGCAGCGAGGACCGCGGCTACTTCCGCATCACCGGCCGCATCGACGACGTGCTCAACGTCTCGGGCCATCGCATGGGCACGATGGAGATCGAGTCGGCCCTGGTCGCCAAGACCGATCTCGTGGCCGAGGCCGCAGTCGTCGGCCGCCCCGACGACGTGACCGGCGAGGCCATCGTCGCCTTCGTGGTGTTGAAGCGCGGCCGCCCGACGGGCGACGAGGCCAAGGCGCTGGCCAAGGAACTGCGCGACTGGGTCGCCAAGGAGATCGGCCCGATCGCCAAGCCCAAGGACATCCGCTTCGGCGACAACCTGCCCAAGACACGCAGCGGCAAGATCATGCGCCGCCTGCTGCGCTCGATCGCCAAGGGCGAGGCGATCACGCAGGATACGTCCACGCTGGAAAATCCGGCCATCCTGGATCAACTGGCACAGGCCAATTGATCTGGAGTGTGGCATGGGTATATGCCTGGATCGGGCGGATAACAGTCGCTCCAGCCATATAGTCTGGGGTGTATACCTCTCGGAAGCCCTCCGGATCCGCCTCATCTCGCGCTCTTGTCCTACAGGACGGCCCGGCATAATCGCCGCATTTCACAATGCGCGAGGCGAAAGTGGCGGAGCAGAAAAACACGGGTCGGATCCTCATTGCCGACCAGGCATCGATCCTGAAAGCCTGGACCGAGCAGCAGTTCGCGGACACCGGCCGCCGCGAGCTGCTCAGCGAATCGGAACTGGCGGAGCAGTCCCGCGCCTTCCTCGCGCTGCTGGCCGCGGCCCTGTCGCATGGCGGCGAGGCGACGCTCTCGGGCCCGCACTGGGACGACATCCGCGCCTCGCTGTCCGCGCTCTCCAGGGGCCGCGCCCTCTCCGGCTTCACGCCGTCGGAGACCGCGACCTTCGTCTTCTCGCTGAAGAAACCGCTGTTTGAATCGCTGGGCCGCGCCTACGCCGACCAGCCCAGGCGCCTGGCCGAGGAGACCTGGAAGATATCGCTGCTGCTCGACCGGCTCGGCCTGCTGACGGTCGATGCCTACCAGCAGGGCCGCGAGCAGGTCATCATCCGTCAGCAGCAGGAACTGCTGGAGCTGTCCACGCCGGTGATCCGGCTGTGGGCCGGCATCGTGGCCGTGCCGCTGATCGGCACACTCGACAGCGAGCGCACCCAGGTGGTGATGGAGTCGCTGCTCGAAGCCATCGTCGACAACGAGGCGACCATCGCCATCATCGACATCACCGGCGTGCCCACCGTCGATACGCTGGTGGCCCAGCACCTGCTCAAGACCATCGCGGCAGCGCGGCTCATGGGCGCGGAGTGCATCCTGAGCGGCATCCGACCGCAGATCGCGCAGACCATCGTGCATCTGGGCGTGGACCTGGGCGATGTCGGCACCAAGTCCACGCTGGCCGACGCGCTGCGCCTGGCCTTCCAGAAACGCAGCCTCGTAGTCTCGGCCGCGCAGCAGCGCACCGCTTCGCAGCACGGAGCCTGACATCTTGGAACGCATTCCGATCCTGCGGCTCGGCGACTTCCTGCTGGTCACCGTCCAGATCGAGCTGCACGACCAGCTCGCGCTGACCCTCCAGGACGACCTGACCAACACGCTCTCCAGGACCAACGCGCGCGGCGTGCTGATCGACATCTCGGGCCTGGAGATCGTCGATTCGTTCATCGGCCGCTCGCTCGGCAACATCGCCGCGGTGGCGCGCATCATGGACGCGACCACGGTGCTGGTCGGCATGCGGCCGGCCGTGGCGATCACGCTGGTCGAGCTGGGCATGTCGCTGCGCGGCATCCAGACCGCGCTGAACGTGGACAAGGGTATGCAGTTGCTCCGGGAAGCGGTGGGCGAACCGGGAGCCGCATCATCGCCGCCCTGAACAGCGCCACGCTGGAGATCCGCACGCCGGACCAGCTGACCCTGGCGCGGCGCGCGGTGCAGGAATGGGCCACGCGCCTGGCTTTCAGCGTGGTCGAGCGCACCAAGTTCGTCACCGCGGCCAGCGAGATCGGCCGCAACACGCTGGTGCACGGCAAGGGCGGCGCGATGGAGATCTCCGAGGTGCAGCGCGACGGCCGCCAGGGCCTGCGGCTGGTGTTCCAGGACCAGGGCCCGGGCATCGCCGACCTGCAGCGCGCCATGGCCGACGGCTTCTCCACCGCCAACAGCATGGGCCTGGGGCTGGGCGGCACGCGCCGGCTGGTCAACGAGTTCGACATCTCCTCGCAGCCCGGCGAAGGCACGCGGGTGGTCATCACGCAATGGAAACGTCGATAGAAATCGCCGGCGACGGCCGCGCATCCGAGGTGCGCCGCGCCGTCGTGCAGCTGGCCGCGCAGCTCGGACTGGACGAGGCCGGCGCCGGCCGCGCCGCGCTGGCCGGCACCGAGCTGGCCACCAACCTGGCCAAGTACGGCAGGCAGGGCTGGATCGCCGTGAGCGATTTCGACGACATGGACGGCCGCGGCATCCAGCTGCTGGCCGTCGACAGGGGGCCGGGCATCGCGCAGTTCGACGCCGCGCTGCGCGACGGCTTTTCCACCGGCGGCAGCCTGGGCCTGGGCCTGGGCGTGCTGCAGCGCAATGCCGACGTGTTCGACCATTACTCGGCGGCGGGCCAGGGCGCGGCCCTGCTGGTGCGCATTGCCCGGCCCCGCAGCCGGCCGGACCGCGTGCCAGGCCGCCTGCAGCTCGGCGTGCGCGCGGCGCCCAAGCCGGGGCAGGAACAGTCGGGCGACGCCTGGGCCTTCAGGCAGGCGGGGCGCTGGCAGCGGTTGGGCATCGTCGACGGGCTCGGCCACGGTCCGCTGGCGGCCGATGCGGCGCTCAAGGCCGTCCAGGTGGTCCATGCGTCGACGGAGCGCGACACGCCGGCCACCGTGCTGGCCGCCGCGCACGCCGCGCTGCGCAGCACGCGCGGCGCGGTAATGTCGGTGGTCGACATCGACACCGCGGCCGGGCAGGCGGTGTTCTCGGGCATCGGCAACGCCACCGGGCTGATCGTGGGCCAGGCGCACGGCCTGCTGCAGACCCAGCACCTGATGGCGCTCGAAGGCATCGTCGGCTACAACATGCGCCGCACGCGCGAGCACCGCTATGCCTGGCTGCCGGGCTCGGTGCTGGTCCTTGCGTCCGACGGGCTGTCGTCGCGCATCCAGATCGATCCGGCGCTGCTGGACCGCCATCCGGCGCTGATCGCCGGCGTGCTGTTCCGCGGCCACCTGCGCGGCACCGACGACGCGACCGTCGTCGTCGCCAAGCTGCACCCATGAAGCGCCATCCGCTCGTCACCGCCCGCATCACCGGCGCCGGCCTGATCAACGTGCGCGACCGCACCCGCCAGCTCGCCGGGAGCTTCCAGCTCGACCAGCTCCAGGCCACGCGCCTCATCACGGCCGTGTCGGAGATCGCGCGCAACGCGGTGGAATATGCCGGCGGCGGCACGGCCACCTTCTTCTTCGAGGAGCCGGCGCGGCGCGAGGGGCCGCAGTACCTGGTCGTGCAGATCGCGGACAAGGGGCCGGGCATCGCCGACGTCGAGGCCGTGCTCGCAGGCGGGCCGGCGCGGCGCGGCCGCGCGCCCGTAGGCCTGGCTGGAGCGCGGCGGCTGGTCGACGGCTTCCTGGTGGAGTCTGCCGCGGGCCAGAACACGACCGTCACGCTGAAGACGGTGATACCGCGGATCGCCGGCCGCTTCGACCCGGCCCGGCTGCCGCAGCTGGTCGAGGAACTGGTCCGGCAGCGCCCTGCCTCGGCGCTCGAGGAACTGGAGCGGCAGAACCGCGAGATGCTCTCGACGCTGGAGGAGCTGCGCCTGCGCCAGCTCGAACTCGAGCGCGCCGACGAGCGCAAGAACCACTTTCTCGCGGTGCTCGCGCACGAGCTGCGCACGCCGCTCGGCACGCTGCAGCTGATGTTGGAGATCATCGCGCGCAACCCGAACCTCTCGGCCGACGAGCTGGACCAGCGGCGCCGGCTCATGGCCCGCCAGACCGAGCAGATGACCAAGCTGGTGTCCGACCTGATAGATGTGTCGCGCGTGAGCCAGGGCAAGGTCGATCTGGTGCGCGTGCCGCTGGAGCTCAACGAGTTGGTCGCCCAGTCGCTGGAGATCGCGCAGGGCGCAGTGACCGGCAGGAGGCACACGCTGACGGTGCAGCGCAGCCCGGGCGACCTCTGGACCCTGGGCGACGCGACACGCCTGCGGCAGGTGCTCGTCAACCTGGTCCAGAACGCCGCGCGCTATACGCCCGAGGGCGGCCGCATCGCGGTGCGCCTGTCGCGCGAGGGACACCGCGCGCTGATCGAGGTGGCCGACAACGGCTCGGGCATCGAGCCCGACGTCCTCCCCCACATCTTCGACCTGTTCGTCCAGGGCCACCCGGGCGCGGTCGAAGGCCACAGCGGTCTGGGCATTGGTCTGACACTGGTGCGCCGACTGGTGGCCGAGCATGGCGGCATCGTGACGGCGAGCAGCCTGGGTCCCGGCCAGGGGAGCCTGTTCACCGTTTCGCTTCCCCTGGAATCCGCATGAGCACCGTCCGGCCGCCCGAAGGGCCCGCACCGCGGCCGAAGGCGAAGGTAATACGATGATCCCGAACCTCTCCCTCGCTGCGTCCGAAGATGCCACCTCCGTTCTCATCGTCGACGACTCCGGTCCTTACGCACAGGCGCTGGCGATGGGGCTCAGGATGGACGGATATTCCACGCGCGTGGCGCTGAGCGTGCGGGAAGCGCTCGACCTGGTGGGGCAGCAGCGCCCCCACTGCTTGCTGATGGACTTTGGCATGGACGAATTCGACGGCCTGAACCTGGTGCACACCCTGCGCGCCGACCACCGCGACGACATCGTCATCATCATGGTGACCGGCTGGGACGCCACGCAGCCCCGGGTCGCCCAAGCCGCGATGCTGGTGGACCACCATTACACCAAGCCTTTCCATCTCGACGACCTGCGCCGCATCCTGCCGCCGCTGAATGCGGCAAGAAGGGCTCCATGACGGCACCCGCGGTCGAACTGCTGGTGGTGGACGACATACCCGATGCCGCCCATACGCTGGCCGAGCTGCTGCGGCTCGACGGCTACGGTGTGCGCGTCGCCACCTGCGGCGAGGAGGCATTGCGTCTCATCGCCGAGAAGCGGCCGCTGGGCGTGCTGCTCGACGTGGACATGCCGGGCATGACCGGCCGCGAACTGGCGCACAGGCTGCGCGACGAGTTCGCCGGCAGCATGGTCATGGTCGCCGTGACCGGGCTGGGCGACGACTCCGCCATCGTCATGGACACGATCGCGCTGGTGGACGACTTCCTGCGCAAGCCCGTCGATCCGCGCCAGCTGCGCAAGATCTTCCGCCGGCTCGCCGAGTGAGCGCGCCCCCTGCCGCCGCGCCCCGATCGCCGACGCCAGCCTGGCCGCACCTGTAGGACGGGCGCGGCTCTTGCTGTCCGGCCCCTGGGCGGCGCCGCGGGCATGCGCTACAACCCAGCCCATCCCTCATCCTGCCATCGCCTCGCCCAGGCGCGCCGCCATGAAACTCCGCTCCGTCATCCTTCTTCTCATCGTGCTGGCCATCGCCGTGCTGGCCGCGCTCAACTGGACCGCGCTCTCGGTCGTGGCGCCGGTCTCGCTGGGCCTCGCCGTCGTCGACCTGCCGCTGGGCATCGTCATGCTCACGCTCACCGTGCTGCTGGGCGTGTTCTTCCTGGCCTACGTGCTGTCGCTGCAGGCCCAGGTGCTGGTCGACACCCGCCGCTGGGCCAAGGACCTGCAGAGCCAGCGCGAGCTGGCCGATCGGGCCGAGGCATCGCGCCTGACCGAACTGCGGCTGGCGCTGGAGTCGCGCCTGCAGGACGAGGCCACCGTGGCGCTGCAGGGCCGCGACGCGCTGACCGCCCGCATCGACCTGCTGGAAAGCCGGCTGGCGGCCCGTCTGGAACAATCAGACAACACCACGGCCGCCTATGTCGGCCAGCTCGAAGACCGGCTCGCGCACCGGGACGTGCATCTGCCACCCGGATGATTCCGTGTCGCGAACGCATGGAAATCGAATATAAGTTCCAGATTCCCCCCGACCGCCTCGCCGCCGTCGAAGAAGATCTGCGGCAGGGCCCGGTCCAGCCGTTGCGCCTGCGGGCGCGGTATTTCGACACACCGGATGGCGCGCTGGCCGCGCAGAGCATCGTCCTGCGCCTGCGGCAGGAGGGCGACCGCTGGGTGCAGACCGTCAAGGCACCGGGCTGCCATCCGCTGGAACGGCACGAGCACAACGCCGATCTGGGCCAGGACGCCGCCGCTGCGCCCGCGTTGCCCGACCTCTCGCGGCATGAGGGCACGCCCGCCGGCCGGCTCCTGCGGCTGGTGCTGGCCCACGCGGGCGCCGGACTCGTCGGGACCTACGGCACCGACATCCAGCGGCTGGTCCGCCAGGTGCGCCAGGGCGACGCACTCGTCGCACTGGCGCTCGACCAGGGCCGCGTCATCGCCCATGCCGGCACGCCCGACGCCGTGGCGTCGGAAGTCTGCGAACTGGAGCTGGAACTGCTGGACGGCCCGGTCGGAGACCTTGCCGCGCTTGCCGCCGAGTGGGCCGGCCGGCACGGGCTCTGGTTCAGCACGCTGTCGAAGGCCGAGCGCGGGCAGCGGCTGCTCGCCGGCAGGGCCAGCGGTGCCGCCGTCCATGCTGCGCCGCTGCAGCTGGCGCGCGGCCAGGACGATGGCCTTGCGCTGCAGCGGGCCATGGTGGCCAATTGCCTGGCACAGGTGCTGCCGAATGCCTCCGAGATCGCGGCCGGCATCGAGGACGGCGACCTTGTCCACCAGCTGCGCGTGGGCCTGCGTCGCCTGCGCACGGCGCTGCGCGAACTCGACGGCCTGGGCGCGGGTGCGTTCGATGCCGGCTGGACTCCGCCGCTGGTCGATGCCTTCCGTGCGCTGGGCACGCTGCGCGACGGGGCCGAGGTGGTGCAGCGTTTTGCCTCCCCCCTGCGCGATGCCGGCGCGCCGCGGGTGGAGATACCGGCGGGCGCGCATGCGGCGCCGGGCGCTGCCGACGTCGTCCGCGCGCCCGCTTTCCAGCGGACGCTGGTCGCGTTGATCGGATTCGCCGCGGGCGGCGGCCCGGCACCGGCGGAGCCCCTCGGCCCGCAGGCTGCGCGCCGCTACCTGCGCCACCGCCTGCGGCGCCTGCACCGCGCGGTCGTCGGGGCCGCCCAGGATTTCGAAGGGCTCGACGCGGCGCAGCAGCACCGCGTGCGCAAGCGCCTCAAGCGGCTGCGCTACCTGGCCGAATTCGCCGCGTCGCTGTTCCGCGCGCGGGCAGCCGAGCGCTACCTGGCGCAGCTCAAGCCGGTGCAGGAGGCACTGGGTTCGCTCAACGACACCGCCACGGCGGCTGCGCTGTACTGCGATGCGGCGCAGTCCGACCCGCTGGCCTGGTTCGCCGCAGGCTGGCTGGAATCGCAGCGGCCCGGCTGCGCCAGGGCCAGCCGCAAAGCGCTGGCCGCTCTGCGCAGGCAGGCCGAGCCGTTCTGGCGCAGGCGTTAGGCGTGCGGCCGGCGAGCGCATGCGCGCTCGGGGGCGACCCTCCGAAGAAAAAACCCAAGCGGGCTCATCGGCCCTGCCAATGCACGAGCCAGCGGGTGAGCACATCGATCAGCCGGTCTACAAGCAGTCCCAGCAGGCCGATCAGCAGCACGCCGGCGAAGACGTCCGATGTCCTGAAGAAATTGGCGGCATCCAGGACGATGAAGCCCAGCCCGCGGTCGCCGCCCAGCAGCTCGGCCGCGACCAGGATGGACAGCGCCATGCTCATCGCCAGCCGAAGGCTGGTCATGATCGGGGGGGAGGGCGCTCGGAAGCACGACGTGCCGGAAGATCCGCGCCCGCGATGCGCCCATCATCTGTGCGGCCCGCACGAGATCCCGCGAAACGGACCGGGCGCCTTCCTGGCTGCCCCCATCGTCACGAGGAACACGGCCAGTGCGATCAACAGCACCTTCGACATCTCTCCGATGCCGAACCACAGGATGAAGATCGGAACGAGCCCGAGCGGAGGGATCGGGCGCAGCAGTTCGGTCGGCGCCAGCAGAGCGGCATCCATCAATGGGCTGCGCGCGCGCAGGAGCCCGGCCAGTGTGCCCAGCGCGGCACCTGCCACGAAGGCAATGCCTACGCGCCGCAGGCTCGCTCCCAGGTGCGTCGACAGCGGGACATCCGCGTAGCCGCCGCTGGCCGTCCGTCCAGTACCGGATGCGGGTGGACTGGGTGAGCCGGGTGTGAGCGCCTGAGGGCGGCCCTGCCGTCGGCGGGGGCTTGCGCACCAGTACAGGAATATCCGTGTCCGTCCTACAGTCCGTGCAACCGGACGGCATCGAGGATGGCTGGGCTAGGCCACTCCACAGGAGTGCCGGGCAGCCTCCCCTCAGCCATCCGCATCGCCTGCCTGTGGCATGGCGAACGGCAAGCCACCGAAGGACCGCGATGGACACCACCACGCCGCCGGCGCTCTCGCGCCGCGATCTGCGGCTCGCCCCGACCCCCGCCGCATCCGATGCGGTCCACATGGCCGACGTGCAGCTCCAGGTGAACGGCCGGGCACGGCAACTGGTGCTGGACACACGCACCACCTTATTGGACGCGCTGCGCGAGCATCTCCACCTGACCGGGACCAAGAAGGGCTGCGACCACGGCCAGTGCGGCGCCTGCACCGTCATCGTGGACGGGCGGCGCATCAACGCCTGCCTCACGCTCGCGGTGATGCACCAGGGCGCGGAAGTGACCACGATCGAAGGGCTGGGCACACCGGAGCGGCCGCACCCGCTGCAGGCCGCCTTCGTGCGCCATGATGGCTACCAGTGCGGCTACTGCACGCCGGGCCAGATCTGCTCCGCCGTGGGCATGCTCGAAGAAGTCCGGCAGGGCATCCCCAGCCATGCGTCGCGCGATCTGCAGGCCCGGCCCCTGTTGTCGGCCGAGGAACTGCGCGAACGCATGAGCGGCAACATCTGCCGCTGCGACGCCTATTCCAACATCGTCGAAGCGATCGCCGAGGTGGCCGGAGGTAAGTCATGAAGGCATTCACCTACGAAAAGCCGCGATCTGTGCAGGAGGCCGCTGCGGCAGCAGCGCGCCAGCCCGGCAGCCGGTTCATCGCCGGCGGCACCAACCTGCTGGACCTGATGAAGCTCCAGATCGAGGCGCCCACCCACCTCGTCGACATCAACGGCCTGGGGCTGGACACCGTCTCCGCCACGGAGGAGGGCGGCCTGCGCATCGGCGCCCTGGTGCGCAACACCGACCTCGCCGCCGACCCGCGCGTGCGGCGCGACTACGGCGTGCTGTCGCGGGCGCTGCTCGCGGGCGCATCGGGCCAGCTGCGCAACAAGGCGACGACGGCCGGCAACCTGCTCCAGCGCACGCGCTGCCCCTATTTCTACGACACCGACACGGCCTGCAACAAGCGCCGGCCCGGCAGCGGCTGCGCGGCGCAGGGCGGCTTCACCCGCCAGCATGCCGTGGTCGGCACCAGCGCCGCCTGCATCGCCACGCACCCCAGCGACATGGCCGTGGCCATGCGGGCGCTCGATGCGCAGGTCGAGACGACGGACGCCACCGGCCGGCAGCGGGTGATACCGATTGCCGACTTCCATCGCCTGCCGGGCGACACGCCCGAGGTCGAGACCGCGCTGCGCGGCGGCGAGCTGATCACGGCGGTCACGTTGCCCGCGCCGATCGGCGGCGCCCAGGTCTACCGCAAGGTGCGCGACCGCGCCTCGTATGCGTTCGCGCTGGTCTCGGTGGCCGCCGTCGTGCAGAAGGACGGCTCCGGCCGCATCGCGCTCGGCGGCGTGGCCCACAAGCCATGGCGTTCCGCGGCCGGCGACGCGGCACTGCCCCAGGGTGCGCAGGCCGCCGCGCGGCAGCTGCTGGCGGGCGCGCAGGCCACCGACCAGAACCGCTTCAAGCTGCAGCTGGCCGAGCGCACCATCGCCGCGGCCGTGCACGACGCCAGGAGCCTGGCATGAAATTCGACACACCCGCCGGTGCCAACCCCATCGACCAGGGCCGGCATATCGGCCGTGCGGTCGACCGCATCGACGGCGCGCTCAAGACCTCCGGCACCGCGCGCTATGCCTACGAGCACCCGCTGCCCGAAGCGCCCGCCTATGGCTATGTGGTGGGTGCAGCCATCGCCAAGGGGAAGATCGCCGGGCTGCACCTGAAGGAAGCGCGCTCGGCTCCCGGCGTGCTGGCCATCGTGACGGCGCGCAGCGCCGGGGAACTCGGCAAGGGCAAGAAGAACGTCGCACCGCTGCTCGCCGGCCCGGACGTGCAGCACTACCACCAGGCGGTGGCCGTGGTGGTCGCCCGCACCTTCGAGCAGGCACGCGCCGCCGCGGCGCTGCTGCGCATCGACTACCAGGAGGAACCAGGCTCCTTCGACCTCGACAAGGCCCGGCCGGCCGCCGTGGAGCCGGAGATGCCGGACGCCGGGGACCTGTCGGTCGGCGACTTCGACCGTGCATTCGAAGCGGCCGAAGTCGCCTTCGACGCCGAATACCGCACGCCCGACCAGTCCCACGCGATGATGGAGCCGCATTCCACGACGGCCGCCTGGGACGGCGACGAGCTCACCATCTGGACGTCGAGCCAGATGGTCGACTGGTGGCGCACCGACCTGGCCGCCACGCTCAAGGTGCCGAAGGACAAGGTGCGCGTGGTGTCGCCCTTCATCGGCGGCGGCTTCGGCGGCAAGCTGTTCCTGCGCAGCGACGCGCTGCTGGCGGCCCTGGCCGCGCGGGCGGCGCAGCGGCCGGTGAAGGTCGCGCTGCACCGCCCGCTGGTGTTCAACAACACCACGCACCGCCCGGCCACCCATCAGCGCATCCGCATCGGCGCCGACCGCAGCGGCCGCATCCAGGCCATCGCGCACGAGAGCTGGTCGGGCAACCTGCCGGGCGGCGTGCCCGAGACGGCCGTGCAGCAGACCCAGCTGCTGTACGCAGGCCAGCACCGCAGGACGGCGCTGCGCGTGGCGCCGCTCGACCTGCCCGAAGGCAATGCGATGCGCGCGCCGGGCGAGGCGCCGGGACTCATGGCGCTGGAGATCGCCATCGACGAGATGGCCGAGCAGCTCGGCATGGACCCGGTCGCGTTGCGCATCCTCAACGACACCCAGGTCGACCCGGCCCGGCCGCACCGGCGCTTCTCGCAGCGCCAGCTCGTCGAATGCCTGCGCCTGGGCGCGGAACGCTTCGGCTGGAGCCGGCGTGTGGCCCACGGCAGCCGGCGCGAGGGCGACTGGCTAGTCGGGCTGGGCGTCGCGGCCGCTTTCCGCAACAACCTCGTGCAGAAGTCCGGCGCGTGCGTGCGGCTCGACCGCGACGGACGCATCACCGTGGAAACCGACATGACCGACATCGGTACCGGCAGCTATACGGTCATCGCACAGACGGCCGCCGAGATGCTCGGCGTGCCGGTGGAGCAGGTGACCGTGCGCCTGGGCGATTCCCGTT
Source organism: Xylophilus sp. (assembly GCA_009914555.1). Taxonomy (GTDB): domain Bacteria; phylum Pseudomonadota; class Gammaproteobacteria; order Burkholderiales; family Burkholderiaceae_C; genus WNDY01. Next base: position 61,113 of record WNDY01000007.1, on the reverse strand, counting down.
ATCCTGTGTCGGCCGGCTCGGGCGGCCAGTGGGGCGGAAACAGCGCCACGGCCGGCGTCTACGCGGCCTGCGTGAAGCTGCGCGAGCAGGTCGCGCGGCAGCTGCGCCTGCCGGCCGCGGACGCCGTGTTCGCCGATGGTCAGGTGCGGGCGGGCGGCCGCAGCGCCCCCCTCGCCGCGGCCGCTGGCCCGAATGGACTCGCGGCCGAGGACGCCATGGAATACGGCGACCTCGACAAGCAGTTCCAGCAGTCGACCTTCGGCGCACATTTCGTCGAAGCGGCGGTGGATGCGTTCACTGGCGAGATCCGCGTGCGCCGCATGCTCGCGGTCTGCGCCGCGGGCCGCATCCTCAACCCCAAGACGGCGCGCAGCCAGGTCATCGGCGCGATGACCATGGGCGTCGGCGCCGCGCTCATGGAGGAACTGGTGGTCGACCGGCGGCTCGGCTGCTTCATCAACCACGACCTCGCGGCCTACGAGGTGCCGGTGCATGCGGACATACCGCATCAGGAGGTCGTCTTCCTCGACGAGACCGACCCGGTCTCCTCGCCGATGAAGGCCACGGGCGTCGGCGAGCTCGGCCTGTGCGGCGTGGCCGCGGCCATCGCCAACGCGGTGCACAACGCTACCGGCGTGCGTGTGCGCGACTACCCGGTCACCCTCGACAAGCTGCTGTACCGCCTGCCGGAGGTGGCCTGAGGCATGGACCATCTCGACCTGCTGGTGCTGCGCACCCTGCGCGACTGGCGCGCCGCGAACCGGCGCGCGCTGCTGGTGACCGTCGTTCACACCTGGGGCTCGTCGCCGCGGCCGGTCGGCGCCATCATGGCCCTGGCCGACGACGGTACGGTGGCCGGCTCGGTGAGCGGCGGCTGTGTGGAAGACGACCTGATCGCCCGCTTCGCCGGCGCGGACGCGACCGAGCGCCCGGTGCTGCCGCTGCTGGTGCGCTACGGCGTGACGGCCGACGAAGCTCACCGCTTCGGGCTGCCCTGTGGCGGCCGGCTCGAACTGCTGGTGGAGCCCGATCCGCGCGCGGCCACGCTGTGCGATCTGGTGGAACGCCTCGAAGCCGGCCGGCTGGTCCGCCGCACGCTGCGGATCGCCGACGGCATGGACCTGATCGCGCCGGCCGCCGCGCCCGACGACCTGCGCCTGGCCGATGGCTTTCTGCATGCCACCTTCGGCCCCGGCTGGCGCATGCTGCTCACCGGCGCCGGCCAGCTGTCGCAGTCCCTGGCGACCATGGCGCTGTTCAACGGCTTCGCGGTGACCGTGTGCGACCCGCGCGAGGAATACCGCACCGGCTTCGCGGTGCCGGGCGCGCGGCTCGAACACGGTATGCCCGACGACGTGCTCGCGGACTTCCGCCCCGACTGCCGCAGCGCCGTGCTGGCGCTGACGCACGACCCCAAGCTCGACGACCTGATGCTGATCGACGCGCTGCGCAGCGAGGCGATGTACATCGGCGCCATCGGCAGCCGGCGCAACCATGCGGGGAAGCGGCAGCGCCTGCGCGAGCACTTCGGGTTGACCGACGCCGAACTCGGCCGGCTGCACGGCCCTGTCGGCATCTACATCGGCAGCAAGACGCCGGCCGAGATCGCCGTGAGCATCATGGCGGAGGTGCTTGCGGTCAAGAATGGGGTGGACCTCGGCCGGTTCGCATCGGTGGCGCAGGCCAAGGACATGCTCGGCGCGGCGCCTTCCGCCGCCCTGTGCCATGCCGCCGGCTGAGCCGCATGCCCATGCCGCGCTGGTGCTGGCCGCGGGCGGCAGCAGCCGGCTCGGCTATGCCAAGCAGGCCCTGCGCCGCGACGGCAAAACCCTGCTGCGCCGCACCGTGCGGCTCGCGCTGCACACCCGGCCTGCGCGCTGCCTCGTCGCGCTCGGTGCCCGGGCGCCGGATCTGGCGCCGTTGCTGGACGGTCTGCCGGCGGAGATCGTGCACAACCCGCGGTGGCGGGATGGCATGGGGTCGAGCCTGGACTGCCTGCGCCGCGCCCTGCCGGAAGGGCCGCCCGTCAGCCACAGCCTCATCCTCGGCTGCGACCAGCCCGCACTGGACGAGGCGCATCTGGCCGCGCTGCTCGCCGCCAGCCGCTGCACGCCGGACCAGGCCGCCGTCAGCACCTATGGCGGCACGCGAGGCCTTCCCGTCGTCGTTCCGCAGGGGCTGTGGGCCGCCCACCCGCTGCAGGGTGACCGGGGCCTGCGCGACATGCTGGCGGCCGCCCGCGGGCAATGGGTGGCGGTGCCGCGGCCGGACCTGGCGCACGATCTCGACACCCCGGCCGACGTGGATGCGGCCGTGCGCCGCGGATGGATCGGGCCGCCCGCCTGATCAGGACGGCGCGCCGCCCGTCGCAGGCGCCGCGGCCGGCGCCGCAGCGGGGGCCGGCGCCTGCGCCGCCGGCGAGCGTTGCAGCGAGGCCGGCAGCATCCGGTCCCACCAGCCCAGCCATTAGCCGCTGCCGGCCAGCAAGGCCAGGGCCAGCACGATGCCGGCCGTCCAGGCCGGACCGCGGCGCTCCGCGAACGGGTCGCGCGCCAGCGCTGTGGCGCTGTGTGGCACATGGGCGATCCGGGACAACGAGGCGCCGAGCCGTGTGTTGACCTTCATGCGCCCGTTGACCGCCCAGCCGCTCGCGTCCAGGATGGGGCCCAGGCTGCGCTGGCGCAGCTTGAGCCAGGCGATCAGCATGCTCGGGCCCGAGATGGCGATGACGATACCGAGGACCGCGATCGGAATCCACGGCCCCAGCTCGATGAACTTGCCGAAGATGCCCACCAGCACCGCGCTGATGCTTCCCAGCGCCACGCCGATGGCGGCCACCGTGCCGACGTCCACCCGGCCCGGCAGCCTGGCGAGAGCCGCCGCGGGCGCGCCCTGATGGGCCGGCTTGTCGGCCGATGCCACGCCGGTGGCCAGTGCGGCGAGCGAGCCCTGCGACGCCGTCTCGCTCGCGGCTGCCCGCTTGGCCACCTGTTCCTCCAGCACGCGCAGGAACTTCTTGTACGGCGAGAAGAAGGCCTGGCCGATGCTGGTCGGGTTCTCGATCAGCTTGACGATGGTGGCATCCCAGTCGCGGCCCTGGCGGTCGTAGAACACGCCGTTGCGGCCCACGAAGAGGAAGTCGACGTCGCCTGCGGTGAAGGCAGCGGCGATGAACATCTTCTCGCCCTCGCGCATGCATTCGCAATATGCCAGGCAGGTCTTGGCCAGTCCGGCCAGCACCGCATGCCTGGCCGGGTCGGCCACCTGCACCGTCAGGTCGCAGCTGCGGGCATCCAGGTATAGCGTGCCGGCCTGGAAGATCGCACCCTCGCGGCTGTAGAAGTCCTGGAACGATACGAAGTTGTGCAGCAGCCGCAGCAGGTCGCGCTGCAGCCGCAGCAGCTTTTCCAAGTCGGCGAGCCGGGCGTTGCGCGGCTCCTGCGCCTTGTCCTGCGTGATCAGGTCCAGCACTGCGGCCTCGATGCCGGCCGCCAGGCGCCGCCGCAGGTCGTCCGCGTCCAGCCGGCCCAGCGACGTGTCGGGCTTCTCGGCCAGCCAAGCGCGGCTGGTGGACAGGCGCTCGCGGACCCGGGTCCAGGCGGCCTCGTCCAGTACCTTGTGCGCGCCGCCCAGCAACGGATCGACCGCCCTGACCTTGAGCGCCCGGAGCGCGGCGGCCCAGGCGGGGTTGACGCCTTCGGTCAGCGGCAGCGCCCGGCCTGGCTCCGGCGTGGCCAGGGGCAGGGCGCGCAGCGCCTCGTCGTCCAGCGAAAGCGTCCGCAGGCCCAGCGCGTGGTATTCGTCGGGCGTGGATTGCAGCGAGGCAGCGGCGCGCGGGTCGTAGCCGACCAGCCGCGTGCGGGCAAAGTAGTCATCCACCTTGGCGCGCACGGCCTCCACCGCCTCCGCCGCGGCCAGGGTCCGTTCGCCCAGTGGCAGGGCGGGCTGCTGGGCCGTGGCCCGCGCATACCAGTCGTCGAGCTTGCGCGCGTCGGCGAAGAAGGCCTCGGCGCGCTGGCGGTCCACGCCGGCCTGACCGTTGCGGTCGGCAACGGTGCCCTGCGTGTCCGCGATCTCCTGGAGCGTGCGGCGCAGGTCCGCGTCTTCGGCAGCGGTGGCCGGCGTGACCACGCCGTCGCCGTTGAAGCGCATGGAAGTGAGCACGGTGCTGCGGTCGACCACGTCCTCCAGCGCGATGTGGGTCGCGTCCTCGCGGCCCTTGAGCGCGAGCAGGCGGCGCGCCTCCTCGGCCAGCGCGAGCACGGCGCCGCCGTCCACCAGCGTCTGCGGATCGCGCAGGCGCGCACAGGCCCAGCGGCAGGCGGCCAGCAGTTCCGGCGGGCGGATGCGGCCGTCGCGGTCGGTGTCGATCAGGTCGAGGGTCCGGGGATCGAATTCGACGCCACGCGTGGGGCAGGCCAGCGCGACCCAGAGCTTCTGGTCGAGGGTGTCGAGGCGGGCGATGTCTTCGCCGGTGCGGATGACGACCTGCGGGACGCCGCCCGCGCGGAAGAATTGCCAGGAGGGGGAAGAGGAGGAGGTCGGCGCCGGTGTCATGGGCAGGAAGCGGGTTTCTCCAGGGAAGGGGCGATGGGTTCATTCTGGCGGCCGACCTGGCCGGCCACGTAAGGCCATGTGTGCAGCGTGGCCGGGCGGCGCCCTCAGCGCGGAAAGCCTGCGGCCATCAGGTACGGGTACAACTGCTGCCCGGCGGCCTCCAGCAGCGCGAACTGCGCATCCGTCACCGCCCGTGCCTGGCTGTCGAAATGGCACAGGGTGCCGAACAGGTCGACGTCGCCCGCGCCGATCGGTACGCCGCAATAGGCCACTACCTTCGATGCGGCCGAAATGTCGGCCAGCCGTGGATCACTCGCCGCATCGGCGACGATGGCTCCGTTTGCCTGGACGGCGAACTGGCAGAAGCTCCTGTCCAGGTCGACCGTGGACAGGTTGCCGGGCGGCAGTTCGCCGCGCTTGTCGTGCACGTAAACGCTGTGCAGCTGCGCCGCTGCGATGCGATAGGCGGCGGTATAGCGGTGCGGCACGCTGGCGTTGAGCCATCCGATCGCTGCTGCCAAGCCACCGCGTGCGAGCAGGAGTTCGAACTCGTGGGTCGATTCGGCGAGGTTCATGGTGCCACCATGGACCGGCACCGTCGCGCCGCCCGGTCGGCGGATTCCTGCGCGGGTGTCAGCCATGCGGCCGTCGTGATGGACGCGCCCGCTGGCGCCGCGCAGGCCGCGCAACCTCTTGGAACAGGCATGTCCCCGCGGTCTTCTACGCTCGACTCCATGAAGATCGCCACGTTCAACGTCAACAGCGTCAACGCCCGGTTGCCGGCGCTGCTGCAATGGCTGGAGGAGTCGCGGCCCGACATCGCCTGCCTGCAGGAACTGAAATGCACCGACGCGGCCTTCCCGGCCGAGCCGGTCCGCGCGATCGGCTACGGCGCGCTGTGGCATGGGCAGAAGGCCTGGAACGGCGTGGCCATCCTTGCGCGCGGCGCCGAGCCGGTGGAGGTGCAGCGCGGCCTGCCGGGCGATGCGGACGACAGCCAGAGCCGGTACCTGGAGGCCGCGGTCGACGGCGTGCTTGTGGCCTGCCTCTACCTGCCCAATGGCAACCCCGCGCCGGGGCCCCGGTTCGACTACAAGCTCGCATGGCTGGAGCGCTTGGCCGCCCGCGCCGCAGCGCTGCGCGGCCGCGCGGAGCCGGTGGTGCTGGCCGGCGACTTCAACATCATCCCGACCGAGGCCGATGTGTACAAGCCCGAGTCGTGGGTGGACGACGCGCTGTTCCGCCCCGAGGTGCGCGAGGCGTTCCGGGCGCTGGTGGCGAGCGGCTGGACCGACGCGCTGCGTGCGCGTCATCCCGGCGAGACGATCTATACCTTCTGGGATTACCTGCGCCAGCGCTGGCAGCGCAATGCCGGCCTGCGCATCGACCACCTGCTGCTCAATCCGGCGGCGGCGCGGCGGCTGCAGGATGCGGGGGTGGACCGCGAGGTGCGCGGCCGGCCCCGGCCGAGCGACCATGCACCGGCATGGGTGGTGCTGCAGGCTGCATCCAGGTAGGCATCGGCTTCAAAGGGTGGTGCCCGGAGCCGGAGTGAACCGGCACGCCTTGCGTGCGGGGGTTTTCAAGCCAGAGCATGGCATCCGCACCAGGCTAACGATGGGCTTGGATGAGGCTTGCTGTAGCAGGTTTTCCCCGAGGCCAATGCCTTCGATCATATCCCGGTGCGCGATGCAAACCGCTCTGGTGCCCTTCCGCCTGGCTCCTAGCCGGCCCCTGGAATCGGGGCCTTTCAGGAGCACCTCATGGCGAAGGTCAAACTCACCAAGTCCGTCGTTGACACGGCGCAGGCACAAACCTGCGAAGTAGAACTCCGGGAGCTGTGCACCTACGCCGGCACTTGACGGCGCGCATGGAGGCCGACTTGGGTACGCGGCTGGAATGGGTGGCCGTCGATCACTGGAACACCGACAACCCACACACGCATGTCGTTCTGCGCGGCAAGGACGACACCGGCAAAAGACCTCATCATTTCCCGCGACTACATCGCCGACGGGATGCGTCGGCGGGCGTCGGAACTGGCGACCGAATGGCTGGGGCCGTACACCGAACTGGAGATGCAGCGCGCCGTGCGGCGCGAAGTCGATCAGGAGCGGTGGAAGGGCCTGGATCGCGCCTTGCAGCGTGAGGCCGGGATAGTCTGATGCGCGTCGAACGCTTCGCAGAGCCCCGGCTGCAACGCCAGCGGCAAGTGCTGATCGGCCGCCTGCAACACTTGCAGCGCATGGGCCTGGCGAGCGAGCCGCAGCGCGGCGTGTGGGCCGTCCATGCCGACGCCGAGCCGACCCCTGCGGGCGATGGGCGAGCGAGGCGACATCATCCACACGATGCAGCGCGCCATGAGCGGCAAGCAGCGCGAGCTGGCCATGTTCCAGCCGGCGGAACTGGCCGCGCCATCGTTGACCACGTCGTCGGCAAGGGCCTGGCCGAGGGGCTGTACGACAAGGGTTATCTGATCGTCGATGGCACGGACGGCAACGCCTTGGCGGTGGCGTGGCGGTGGAACTGAAATCGCATCTCTCCATCGAGCGGCAGGCGCGCGTGATCGGCGCCACTTGGCTCGACCAGCAATTGATCGGCGGCGGCAAGGGGGCTGGGCGACCTGGGCTTTGGAGCCGGGGTCAAGGACGCGCTACGGCAGCGCGCCGGCTTTCCTGACCGAACAGGGCTTGGCCGAACAGCGCGGGCAGCGCATCGTCTTCGTACGCAACCTGCTGGCGACGCTGCGCGGACGCGAGCTGGCGCAGGCCGCGAAGGATATTGCCGTCGAAACCGGCCTGGAACATCGCCCCGTGGCCGACGGGCGGGGTGTGGCCGGCATCTACCGGCGTTCCGTCATGCTCGCCAGTGGACGCTATGTCGTGCTCGATGCCTCTCAGTGTCGTCCCGAATGTCGTTCAGCCATGTAACGGCCTGGCGAGGTGCCTAGCTGTTCAGTCCCGGCATTAGATGGATCGGATCAATCCCGAACCGCACGGGCACGGAAGTCCACTGTTTGCAGATGAATTCATACGGCGTCAGGCCCTTCAAGGTCTTCAACCTGCGGCCGAAGTTGTAGGCGTCGATGAAGTTGGCCAGGTGCTGGCGCAAATGCGCCTGATCGTCGTAGTGGAAGTGTTTGACGGTCGCTTCCTTGATGGTCCGGTTCATCCGCTCGACCTGCCCGTTGGCCCACGGATACGCGGTGGCCCGCGCCGGCATCGACCCGAGAGGGGCCGGGCAGGCTGGGCCTGCAAGGTGGACGATGTCGACCTGTGGGAGCTCAACGAGGCCTTCGCCGTGCAGGTCATCCACTGCCGCGACTGGCTCGGCATCCTGACCGACCGGCTCAACGTGAACGGCGGCGCGATCGCCTTGGGCCATCCCTACGGCGTGTCGGGCCAGCGATTGACCGGCCATGCGCTGATCGAAGGCAGGCGCCGCGGCGCCAGGCGCGTGGCGGTCGAGATGTGCATCGGCGGCGGCATGAGAGCAGCCGGCATCTTCGAGGTTCTGTAAGGACTTCGCTTCACGGCAGAATCGCGGCTTCGCCTTGCCGGAGTCTGCCTTGAACTACCTCATCACCATGGCCCACGGCGCCGACTGCTTCCGGCAGGAAGCGGTCTATGCGCTGCTGTCGGCGCGCCTGCGGAGCACGGTGCCGGCCACGGCACTGGTGGTCACCGACCAGCCGGAGTTCTTCGCGCGCTACCTGGGCGACGGTGCCGACCTGCGCTGCCTTGCGGTGGACCGCGCCCGGCTCGACGCCTGGCGCGGCGGCCCGCAGGGCTACCTGCACCGCATCAAGCCGCAGGCCATCGCGCACGCGGCGCGCAGCGTGGGGCCGCAGCCGGGCGACAACTTCCTGTTCGTCGATTCAGACACCTTCTTCCTCACCGACCCGGCGCCGCTGTTCGAGCGCCTGGCCGCCGGCGAGGTCCTGCTCAACGAGCCCGAAGGGGGGCTGTACGCCATCCGCCGGCAGACCCGCTCGCACGCCCGGCTCTGCAAGGCCGCGCGGCGCCACGCCTTTGACGTCGGCGGCGAGGCGGTCCGCCTGCCGATGGACCTGACGCTGTGGAATTCCGGCGTCATCGGCCTGTGCGCCCGCCTGCTGCCGGTGCTCGACGACACCATCGCGCTGATCGACGCCATGTGGCCCGTGGTGCCGATCCCGACCGTGGAGCAGGTTGCCCTCTCGGCCGTGCTGGCGCGCCGGGGCATCCGTCCGGCCGCGACGACCCACGCGATCCTGCACTACCACAACTTCAAGGAGTTCCGCGCCGACCTGGCGCTGTTCTTCGCCCGCCACGACGGCCTGCCGCCGGGCGCCTGGGTTGCGCTGCTGCACGAGGTGGACCCGGCCGTGCGCATCCAGCCCAAGCTGGCCTTTAACCGCCTTCCCAAGTGGTGGCGCCAGCTGCGCAAGGCTGTCGGCCGGCCGTGGCGGCCGCTGCCCTATCCGTGGGCGTCGTGAGCGCCCGCCATCCATCGACCTTCTCCGCATCCATGCCCTTTGCCATCTCGCCGCGCGCGATCAAGCGCCTGCACCACCTGATCTGGACGCTGATCTTCGCCGGCCTGCTCGCCCTGGTGCTCGGCGTGGCCACGCTGCGCCAGCCCGACGGCGACGCCGTTGGCACCCTGCTGGCGGCCGGCGGCGCCCTTGCCGCAGCCGTGGGCGTCGTGCTGATCTGGCTGCACTCGCGGCTGCGCGAAGCGGACTGACACCCGCCGTTCGCCCAGGCGACAGGGCAGGGCGGCGCGGGACGCCACAATCGTCTGCACGGCAGACCCTTTCGCAGAACCCCATGACGACCACCGACGACTTCGACCGCCAGGCCTACACCAGCCGCATTCCCTTCGCCCGCCTGCTCGGCTTCGAGCTGACCCGGTTCGCCGAAGGCCGGTCCGAGATTCGCTACACCGCCAAGCCCGAGCACCTCAACACCTTCGACGTGACCCACGGCGGCGCCTGCATGACCTTGCTGGACGTGACCATGGCCGCCGCGGCGCGCAGCATCGACCCGCAGACCGGCGTCGTCACCATCGAGATGAAGACCAGCTTCATGCAGCCCTCCGTCGGCCCGTTGGCCGCGCGCGGGCGGCTGATCCACCGCACCGCCACGCTGGCCTTCGTCGAAGCCACCATCTACGATGCCCAGGAGCGCGCCTGCGCCCACGCGACCGGCACCTTCAAGTACGTGCGCAAGCGCCTGCCCACCGGCCCGGCCAGCGCCCAGGCGCAGCGCCTGCCGTCCACCGACTGATGGATACATACTGGCCTGGGTAGAGCCTTATGGTAGGCGCCAGATGCCAGCCAGCCATGCATACCCCTTCTAAGGAAATCCGCGATGCCCGACCTGATCCTGCACCACTACCCCAGTTCGCCGTTCTCGGAGAAGGCGCGGCTCCTCCTGGGCTACAAGGGCCTGGCCTGGAAGTCGGTCCACATCCCGGCCATCGCGCCCAAGCCCGACCTGACTGCGCTCACCGGTGGCTACCGCCGCACACCGGTGCTCCAGGCGGGTGCCGACATCTACGTCGACACCGCCCTGATCGCCGACGTGCTGGAACACCTGCGACCCGCGCCCACGCTGTACCCGGAGCCCGAGAAGGGCCTGGCCCGCACCCTGGCGCAGTGGGCCGACAGCACCCTGTTCTGGGCCGCGCTGGGCTACAGCATGCAGCCCCGGGGCGTGGCCGAGATCTTCCAGGGCCAGCCGCCCGAGGCGGCGAAGGCCTTCGGCGAGGACCGCGCCCGCATGACCGTCAACATGGCCCGCCTGCGGCCCGGCGACGCGGCGGCGGCCTACAAGTCCTACCTGCGGAGGCTGTCCGACATGCTCGACGACCGGCCGTTCCTGCTCGGCGAGCAGCCCACGATCGCCGACTTCGCCGCCTACCACCCGCTGTGGTTCACCCGCCACCGCACGCCGGGGCTCGCCGCGGTCTTCGACATCGTGCCGGCCGTGCGCGAGTGGCACGACCGCATCGCCGCCATCGGCCATGGCACGCCGGAACGATCCAACGCCGCCGAAGCCATCGCCCAGGCCGCCGCGGCCGAGCCGGGCGGGACGGGGGCACTGCTGACCGACAGCACCTACCAGGACGAACACGGCATCGCGCTCGGTGCGCCGGTCAGCATCACGCCCGAGAGCTTCGGGACCGAAGCGACCGAGGGGATCCTGGTGGCGGCGACGCGCACGCACTACACGGTGTCGCGGACGGACGACAGGGCGGGGGCGGTGCATGTGCACTTTCCGCGCATCGGGTATGTGCTGAAGGCGCTGTAGGCCTGGCGATCACGGCAATGACTGGCGCGCACAACGGCCGTGCCGGCCAAAGGACCTTTCATGAAGGCATATCTCAACGACATCTGCGGCCCGCGGATTTCGGAAGTACCCGAACCTGTCCCAGAGGACGACCAGGTCCTGGTGCGGTCCGTGCCTGTGCCCTCAATCGTGCCGACATCGGTGTCTCGAAGGGGCATGCGCATGGGACGGTGGGCGGCGCGGGCACGGTCCTGGAAATGGAATGGGCTGGCGAAGTCGTCTCGCGCGGCGCCAACGTCTAGGAGGTCGCGGTTGGCGACCGGATCATGGGATCGGGCAGCGGCGCCTTTGCGGATATGCGCTCGCGGACCGGGGCCGACTGCTGCCGATTCCTGCCGGCCTGGATTTCGAGCAGGCCGCGGCGCTGCCCATCGCCCTGACCACGATGCACGATGCAGTGGTCACCAACGGCCTGTTGCAGCCGGGTCCATCGGTGCTTGTGCAGGGCGCCAGCTCGGGTGTCGGGCTGATGGCCCTTCAAATCGCCAGACTCCAGGGTGCCAGGCTCGTGATCGGATCGTCGTCCGGCCGCAAGCGCCGTGGACGGCTCAAGGAGGTCGGCGCAGACCTCGCGGTGGATTCGAATGCGTCCGAATGGGCCGACCAGGTTCTGCATGCGACGGGCGGCCGGGGCGTCGACCTTGTCGTCGACCAGATCTCCGGAAAGGTCGCCAATCAAAACCTGCGTGCCGCCAAGGTGAAGGGCGCGTCGTCAATGTAGGCCGGCTTGGCGGAACGCAGGGGGAATTCGATTTCGACCTGCACGCCGCACGGCAGATCCGCTATGTCGGCGTGACCTTCCGCACCCGGTCCGTCCAGGAGATTCGGGATATTTTCCAGCGCGTACGCAATGACCTTTGGCCGGCGCTGGAAAGCGGAGCGCTGACATTGCCGGTGGATCGCGTCTTCGCATTCGATGCAATCGGCGATGCTTTCGCTCACGTGGAAGCCAACAGACGCTTCGGCAAGGTTGTCGTCAGGCTTTGAGAAGCACGTCCAGGCACCATCACGACGTGCAACTGGGGTACAACAGAGCCCTTCTGCAGCGAAGACCATGCCCCTTACGCCTTCAGCAGCACTGGCCGCCAACCGGCATGCGATCCGCCGGATCGTGGAATCCCACCGCGCCCGCAATGCGCGGGTGTTCGGCTCGGTGCTGCTGGGGCAGGACACCGCAGGCAGCGACCTGGACATCCTGATCGACCCGACACCGGAAACCACCTTGATGGACGTGGCCGGCATCCAGGTCGAACTGGAAGCGCTGCTGGGCGTACCGGTCGATGTTGTCACCCCCAAGGCCTTGCCTGCGAAGTTCAGGAGCGCCGTGCTGGCAGCGGCTGTGCCTGTATAGAAGGTGGTGCGCGTGCCGGACTATCTCGCGCACATGCTGCAAGCCATCGAGCGCATCGGCCGGTATGTTGCGGACCTCGATGAAGCGGGCTTTCTGGCCAGCGAGATGACGCAGGACGCGGTCATTCGCAATATCGAAATCATCGGCGAGGCTGCCAGGAACATCCAGACCGTCGCCCCGGCATTCGCTCAGGCCCATGCGGACGTGCCTTGGCTCGTGATGTACACGATGCGCAACCGGGTGTCCTACGGCTATGACCAAGTCGACCTCGAAGTCGTGTGGCAGACGGTCAAAGCCGATCTGCCGCGGCTGTACCTCCAGATTGAAGCACTGGCCCGCGCCGGTGACTTCGAGAAAGGTGTCGAGGGCTATCCGTCCACCGATTCCCCCGGCAGCAAATAATGCCCGCCGGCCACATGGTGCAGCGTCCGCAGGTCGTCGAACCCCTCGAAATGCCACCGGCCCTCCGAATACACCCGGCGGTCGGCCCAGGCCCCGATCACCTCGCCGAGGAAGAGGTCGTACGCCTGCTGGTTGTGCGGCTCCGGGATCAGCCGGCAGTCCAGCCAGGCCGCGCAGCCCTCGACCAGCGGCGATGTACTGCTCGGCTCGTCGATCCACGCCAGTCCGGCCAGCGCGGCTTCCTTGTCGACCTCCTTGCCGGTCGTGCCGCCGATGGCCGTGGTCAAGGCCGCCTGCGCCCGCACCGGCACCGAGAGGGCGAAGCGGCCGGACGCCTCGATCAGCCCGCGCGTGAATGCGATCTTGTCGATCACCACCGCAACCTTCGGCGGCGCGAAGTCCAGCGCCATGTTCCAGGCCGCGGCCATCACGTTGCGGCGGCCGGCGTGCTCGGCACTGACGAGAACCGTCGGCCCGTGGTTGAGCAGGCGCGTGGCGCGGTCGAGGGGAACGGGGCGGCGAAAGCCGGCCGCAGGGGTGGGCGAAGAAGCCATCCGCCGTTCATAGCACATCGCCGCTACCCGTGCCGCTGCATGCCTGGTGGCCAACAGCGACAATCCGGCGCTTATGCCCATCGCTTCCCCTCGTGTTTCCCCCTTCGTCCGCATGGCCCTGCTGCTGGGCCTGCTGTCGGCCATCGGGCCGTTCGCCATCGACAGGTACCTGCCGGCGCTCCCATCGATCGGCGCCGGTTTCGGCGTCGGTGCCGGGCAGGTGCAGCTCAGCCTGACGGCGTTCTTCGCATCGTTCTCCGTGGCGCAGCTGGTGTTCGGCCCGGCGGCCGACCGCTGGGGCCGGCGCGTGCCGATGCTCGCGGGGCTGGCGGTGTTCGCGCTGGGCAGCGTGGGCTGCGCGCTGGCGTCTGACATCGGCGCGCTGGTCGCCTTCCGCTTCGTGCAGGGGCTGGGCGCCGCGGCCACGGCCGTGGTGCCGCGTGCCGTCGTGCGCGACCTGCACACGGGTCACGAGGCCGCGCGGCTGACGGCGCTGCTGATGCTGGTGTTCAGCGTGTCGCCCATCCTGGCGCCGCTGGCCGGCAGCGGGCTGACGTCGCTCGCGGGCTGGCGCTCGGTGTTCTGGGCGGTGCTGGCGGCGGCGGTCGCGGGACTGGCCGCGGTCGTGCGGCTGCTGCCGGAGACGCTGCCGCAGGCCGGGCAGGCCCGCGGCAGCCTGCTCGACATCGCCCGGGCCTACCGGCAACTGCTGGGCGACCGGCATTTCATGGCGCTGTCGTGCATCGGCGGCCTGGGCGTGGCGAGCTTCTTCGCCTACCTGGCCAACTCGTCCTTCGTGCTGATCAGCCACTACGGCCTGACGCCGGCGCGGTACAGCCTGGCGTTCGGCCTGAACGCGGCCTCGTTCATCGGCACCTCGCAGTTCGCGGCCGGGGCGGGCCGGCGCTTCGGGCTCAAGCCGGTGGTGCGGCGCTCGGCCGCCGGCTGCGCCCTGGTGATGTGCGCGCCGCTCGGACTGTGGATCCTGGGCTTGGGCAGCCTGCCGCTGCTGATGGGGATGCTGTTCCTGGGCTACGGGTTCCTGGGCTTCGTGATCCCGCTGTCGGCCGTGCTGACCATGGACGACCAGGGTGCCGCCGCCGGCACGGCCGCGGCGCTGATGGGCACGCTGCATCTGGGGCTGGGCGCGGTGGCGATCGGGCTGGTGAGCCCGTTCGCCGATGCCGGCGCGCAGCCGATGCTGGCCGCGATCGCCGCCAGCGCGGTGGGTGCCTGGCTGCTGGCGGAGGGCACGCTGCGGCCGCGCGCCGGCGTGAGGAGGGCTGCGTGATGGCCCGCACTGCCGTATCGAAGGAAACGCCGGGCCTGCCCCAGCCGCGGCGCGCGCAGGCGATGTTCGTGATCGTCCTGGGCCTGGCGCTGGCCGTGCTCGACAGCACGCTGATGAACCTGGCGCTGCCCGACATCGCCCGCGACGTGGGCGCCCAGGCCGCGCATTCGATCTGGGTGGTCAACGGCTACCAGATGGCGGTGCTGGTGCTGCTGCTGCCGCTGGCCTCGTTCGGCGACCTGCTGGGCTACCGGCGCATCTACCTGGGCGGCACGGCGCTGTTCACCGCGGCCTCGCTGGTGGCCATGCTGGCCGACTCGCTTCCTTCGCTCGTGGCGGCGCGGGTGGTGCAGGGCCTGGGCGCCGCCGGCATCATGAGCGTGAACGCCGCGCTGGTGCGGCTGATCTATCCGCCCGACCTCCTGGGGCGCGGCGTGGCCATCAATTCGCTGACCGTCGCGGCGGCCTCGGTCGCCGGGCCGTCGGTGGCCGCGGCCATCCTGTCGATCGGGCCGTGGCCCTGGCTGTTCGCGGTGAACCTGCCGCTGGGCCTGCTCACGCTGTGGCTCGGCCGCCGGGTGCTGCCGGCCAATGCGCCGGCCGCGCGGCCGGGCAAGCGGTTCAACGCGCTCGACGTGCTGCTCAATGTACTGATGTTCGCGCTGGTGTTCGCCGGGGCCGACGCTCTGGGCGTTCGCAGCGGCAACGGGCAGGGCGCGCCGCTGCTGGGCTGGCTGATGCTGGGCGCGGGCGTCCTCGTGGGCGTGTTCTACCTGCGGCGGCAGACGGCGCTGGCACTGCCGCTCTTCCCGGTGGACCTGATGCGCATACCCGTGTTCGCGCTCTCGATGGCCTCGTCGGTCAGCGCGTTCTGCGCGCAGATGCTGGCCTATGTGGCGCTGCCGTTCCTGCTGCTCGACGGCCTGGGACGCAGCCATGCCCAGGCCGGGCTGCTGATCACCGCCTGGCCGCTGGCCATCGTGGTGACGGCGCCGCTGGTCGGCCGCTACATCGGCCGCTGGCCCGACGGGCTGTTCGGTGGCGTGGGCATGGTGCTGATGGCCGCCGGGCTGGCGCTGCTGGCCATGCTGCCGGCGCAGCCGGGCGACATCGCCATCGCCTGGCGCATGGCGCTGTGCGGCGTGGGCTTCGCGCTGTTCCAGTCGCCCAACAACCATGCCATCGTCACCACGCCGCCGCCGCACCGCAGCGGCGCGGCCAGCGGCATGCTGGGCACGGCGCGGCTCACGGGGCAGACGCTGGGCGCGATGCTGGTGGCCATCGTCTTCAGCATCTGGAACCCGCACGACGGCCGCGGGCCGCTGGTCGCGCTGGGCCTGGCGGCGGGCAGCGCCCTGCTGGCGGCGGTGTTCAGCTCGGCGCGGATGCCGGCCAACAAGCGCAGGGTATCAGCCTGAAGTGGGCGCTGTACGCGCGCCTTGGGCTTATCAGGCCGGGAGTATGCGGCCGCTGTAGCGCGCCGCGGTCCAGAACGCCAGCTGCGCGACCACGCCGGCTGCCGCCAGCACCAGCGCTGCCGACAGCGCCGCATTGGCATGGCCCAGGCCGGCCACCGTGGTGCAGAGCGCGCCCACGGCCATCTGGATGAACCCGTAGAGGCCCGAGGCCGAGCCGATCACCTTTGGATTGACGCTCACCGCGCGCGCCAGCGCCCCGGGCGCGGCCATGCCGGCGCCCAGCGTGAAGACGAACATCGCGCCCACCGTGGCCGCCACCGACAGGTGGCCTGACAGTGCCGCGGCCAGCAGCACGAAGGCCCCGGCCACCGACAGCGCGTTGCCGCGCACCATCAGCCGGCCGATGTCCATGTGCGGGATCAGCCGGCTCGCGGCCACGCTGCCGAGCCAGATGCCCGAGACCATGGTCGCCACGTAGAAGCCGACCTCGTAGGCGGGGCGGTGCAGCTGCTCGGTGAACACGAAGGGCGCCAGCGCGATGAAGGCATACATCGACGTCACCGCGCAGCCGCCGCCTACCGCATAGCCGAGGAAGGCCGGCGAGCGCAGCAGGCCGGCGTAGTTGCGGGCCAGCCCGCCCCAGTGCAGCTGCGCCGACGGGCGCGCCGTCTCGGGCACCAGCCGCCAGGTCAGCCAGATGCAGGCGGCGCCGGCGACCGTGAACAGCGCGAAGATCGCGCGCCAGCCCGCGATGCCGACGACGGCGGCACCGATCAGCGGCGCCAGGCCGGGGCCGATGGTGGTCATCAGGTTCATCAGCGCCAGGCGCTGGGCGGCCGCCTGCGGCGCCGAGGTGTCGCGCACCATGGCCCGGCCCAGCGCGAGCCCGGCGCAGCCGCCGAAGGCCTGCAGCAGGCGGGCGGCGACCAGGCTGTGCACGTCCGGCGCGAAGGCGGCGCCCAGGCCGGCCACGGTGTAGAGCACCAGCCCGCCCATCAGCACCGGCCGCCGGCCGAAGCGGTCGGACAGCGGCCCGTAGAACAGCTGGCCGATGGCCATGCCCAGGATGTAGAGGCTGATGGTGAGTTGCACCGACGCGACGCCGGCGTGCAGGTCGCGCGCCGCGGCCGGCAGCGCCGGGACGAAGACATGCATGGCCATCGAACCGCTGAGCGCGATGAGGGCCAGCAGCCAGATCGGCGCGTGGACCGGGCCGGGGGCAGGCTGGCCGGCGCCGCCGCAGGTGAGGCGGGACCGGGGGATGCAGGAGCGGTGGTGGTGCAGGCGCGGCTGGTGGGCGAGGTGTTCATGCCTGCGCCTCCGCAAGCTTGGCCGCGCGGGCGGCATGGCGGCGCAGGCCAGGATCGTCATGGGTCGGCATGCCCTCGATTGTCGCCCGCGGCGCTGCAGGGCGCCGGCACCGCGACAGACAGCCCTGTGGCGGAGTCGGGTGGACGAAGAAAAAGAAATTAACTTATTAAATATCGCTATGAATTGCGTGCTAGATTTCTGCGATTCGCGACATGCCATGGCTGCGTCGATAATCGATCGATGCGATCCTTTGAATGGATCAATCGATACGGCCAATATGTCGATCTGCCGCAATACGCCGATCCATGAAAAAGCGCTCGTTTCTCTCCCTCGCCCCCGCCACCCTGTTGGCCCTGGCCTGGGGCGGCACCGCCTTCGGCCAGGACAAGGTCGATCCCACGACCCGGCTGGTGGTGGCCGACCAGGGTGAACTGGTGCGCAACCTGCTCGACGCGAGCGGCGAGCGCAGGAAGCTCGGGTTCCAGATCGAATTCCCCAACTTCGCCGGCGGGCCGGCGATCTTCGAAGCCATCCGCGCCGGCGTGCTCGACATCGCCTACGTGGGCGACACGCCGCCGATCCAGGCGCGCGCCGCCGGCACGCTGCTGCCCATCGTCGCCACCTTCACCCGCGAAGTCGCCCAGTACCGGCTGGTCAGCCGCCCGGGGCTGGTGATCGACCGGCTGGCCGACCTCAAGGGAAGGAAGGTCAGCTACGTCGAGGGCTCGGGCCGCCAGGTGTTCCTGATCGAGGCGCTCAACCGCGCGGGCCTCACGCTCAAGGACGTGGAACCGGTCAACCTGCGCGTGGCCGACCTGCCGGATGCGCTGCGCTCGCGCGCGGTCGACGTGGCCGTGCTGATGGAGCCCTTCGTCACCCGGCTCGAGCAGGCCGGCGCCACGCCGGTGCGCGACCCGCAGGAGCGCCGGCTGCTGCCGACCACGAGCTACATCTACGCGCGCCCGCAGGTGCTGGCCGACCCGAAGAAATCCGCCGCCATCGCGCAATTCATCGCCGCTTTCGTGCGCGCCGGAAAATGGAGCAATGCGCATGAAAAGGAGTGGGGAAAATATTACTTCACCGATTTTCAGCACCTTGATGCCGACAGTGCGCAGGCGATTATCCAGGCGCAGTCCCCGCTGGTGTTCCAGACCTCGCGCGAGGCGATCCCGCACCACCAGAAGCTGATCGACATCCTGCACAAGGCGGGCTCGATACCGACGGCCTTCGACGCCCGAGGCTCGTTCGTCGACACGTTCGACGGCGTCATCGCGGCCAACCGCTGACCGGCCATGGCCGCCATTCCATCGCACGAGGCGCGCGGCGGCGCACCGGCCCGGCCGGCCGCCCCGGCGCACCGGCCTTCGCTGGTGCCGCGCCGGCTGCCGCCGGGCGCGCGGCTCCTTGGTCCGCTGGTCGTGCTGGTGCTGTGGGAGGCAGCGTCGCGCCTGGGCCTGCTGGCGCCCGAGACGCTGACGGCACCGACCGCCGCGCTGCGCACCGGCTGGCGGATGCTGGCCGACGGCAGCCTGCTGCCGCACCTGGCGGCATCGGCTGCGCGGGCCTACAGCGGCCTCTTCCTCGGCGTGCTGGCCGGCGTGCTGCTGGCGCTGGCATCGGGCCTCACCCGCACCGGCGAGGCACTGATCGACGGGCTGGTGCAGGTCAAGCGGGCGATTCCGACGCTGGCGCTGATCCCGCTGGTCATCATCTGGCTGGGCATCGGCGAGGCGATGAAGGTCTTCCTGATCTTCACCGCCGTGCTGGTGCCGGTCTACATCAATACCCATGCCGCGCTGCGCGGCATCGACATCGGCCATGTCGAGCTGGCGCAGACGCTGGGCCTCACACGCGGCGAGTTCATCCGCAAGGTGGCGCTGCCGGGCGCGCTGCCCGGCTTCTTCGTCTCGCTGCGGCTGGCCGTGGCCCTGTGCTGGACGGCGCTGGTGGTGCTGGAACTCGTCAACACCCAGACCGGCATCGGCTACCTGATGAACCGCGCCCGCGACTGGGGCCAGACCGACGTGATCGTCGTCGGCATCATCGTCTACGCGGTGCTGGGCCTGGCGTCGGACGCAGTGGTGCGGCTGATCGAATCGCGCGTGCTGTCGTACCGCCGGTCGCTCGGGTCATGAGCCTCGCCGGGCCGTCCCCAGAGGCTCGCACCGCAGGCCATCGGGCCGAAGGTCGTCCAGTGAGCGCAGTCCCCCTTCATCCCGCAGCCCCTGTGGTGCTGGACCGGCTGTCGCGCAGCTTCGGCGGCCGCACGGTGCTCGACCGCGTCTCGCTGGAGATCCCGGCCGGGCAGTTCGTCGCGCTGCTCGGCGAATCCGGCTCGGGCAAGACCACGCTGCTGCGTGCGCTGGCCGGGCTCGACGGCGACGCCGCGGCGGCCGGGCGCTTTACCGTGCCGGGCAGCGTGTCGGTGCTGTTCCAGGATTCGCGGCTGTTGCCATGGCTGACCGTGATCGACAACCTCACGCTCGGCCTGCGGCGCCCGGACGCACGCGAAGCGGCGCTGGCCATGCTCGACGCGGTGGGCCTGGGCGACAAGGCGGGCGTGTGGCCGGCCACGCTGTCGGGCGGGCAGAAGCAGCGGGCATCGCTCGCCCGCTCGCTGCTGCGCGCGCCCGACGTGCTGCTGGCCGACGAGCCCTTCGGCGCGCTCGATGCGCTCACCCGGCTGCGCATGCATGCGCTGCTGTTCCGGCTGGTGGAGCGCCGGCGCCCCACCGTCATCCTCGTCACCCACGACGTGGACGAGGCCCTGGTACTGGCCGACCGCATCCTGGTGCTCAAGGACGGCCGCATCGCCGAGGACCACGCGGTCGGCCTGCCGCATCCGCGGCGCACCGACCACCCGGACGCCACCGCCCTGCGCGGGGCGCTGCTGCGCAGCCTGGGCGTGGACACCGGCACCGTATAGAAGGAAGCTCCCATGGCAGCCGCACGCTCCCTCCACCTGAACCTCTTCCTCATGCCGCGCGGCCACCACGAAGGCGCCTGGCGGCATCCGGGCGCGACGCGGCGGCGGCCGACCGAGCTGGACCTGTACGTCGAGGCGGCACGCACGGCCGAGGCCGCGAAGTTCGACGCTGTCTTCCTGGCCGACGCGCTGATCGCGCCCAACGGCGGCCAGGTGCTCACCTCCGGCTCGCTGGAGCCGATCACCACGCTGGCCGCGCTGGCCGGCCGCACCGAGCGCATCGGCCTGATCGCCACCGCCTCGACCACCTACAGCCTGCCGTATACGCTGGCGCGGCAGTTCGCATCGCTCGATCATCTGTCGCAGGGCAGGGCGGGCTGGAACATCGTCACCTCGTGGGCGCCCGGCGCGGCCGCCAATTACGGGCGGACGCAGGAAGTACAGCATGGCGAGCGCTACCGCATCGCCGACGAGTTCCTGCGCGCGGTCGATGCCCTGTGGCGCAGCTTTCCGGCCGAAGCCGTGCTCGACGACCGCGAGGGCGGCGACTACCTCAACCCCGCGCTGCTGCGGCGCGTCGACTTCGAGGGCGAACACTTCCGCACCCGCGGCCCGCTCAACGTGCCCGGCAGCCCGCAGGGCCGGCCGGTCTACGTGCAGGCCGGCCAGTCCGACGACGGCCGCGCCTTCGCCGCGCAGTGGGCCGAGGCGATCTTCACCGCGCACCTGACCCAGGCGTCGGCCCGGGACTTCTACAGCGACGTGAAATCCCGCGCCACGGCGCTGGGCCGGCGGCCCGGGGACATCGTCGTGCTGCCCGGCATCAGCGCGGCCATCGGCTCCACCGAGCGCGAGGCCCGGCAGGTGTGGGAGGAACTGGACGCGCTCACCGGCATCGAGACCGGGCTGGCGCGTCTGTCGGCCCGCTTCGGCGGCCACGACTTCCGCGGCGTGCCGCTGGACCGGCCGCTGACGCGCGGCGATTTTCCCGATCCGAACCAGGTCGAAGCGTCCAAGAGCCGCGTGATCGGCTACGTGGACCTGGCCGTGGGCGAGAAGCTCACGCTGCGCCAGCTGCTCCAGCGCCTGGCCGGCGCGCGCGGGCACCTGACGGCCACCGGCACGCCGGAGCAGGTGGCCGACCTGATCGAGGACTGGTTCACCGCCGGCGCGGCCGACGGCTTCAACGTGATGCCGCCTATCATCGGCAGCCAGTTCGAGCTGTTCACCCGCGAGGTCGTGCCGATCCTGCGTCGGCGCGGGCTGTTCCGCCACGATTACGAAGGCACGACGCTGCGCGAGCATTTCGGGCTGGCGCCCGTCGCGCGCTGAGCAGCTTTCCGGCGGCGGCGCAGGTGCGGCGCCGGCGACCGGAAGCCGCATATGGTTATCGCCAAACCGTCATTCCGCCGCGGATCGCCCGGCGGTAATGTGCGGCGCATGACTTCTTCCGCCTCTTCCCACTCCGTGGCCTGGATTGCCGGCGTGGGCGCCAGCGCCGGGCTCGGCGCGGCGCTGGGCCGCCGCTTCGCCCGGGCCGGCCACACCGTCGCGCTGACCGGCCGCAGCGCCGACAGGCTCGAATCCGCGGCCCGCGAGATCCGCGCGGCCGGCGGTCAGGCCCATGCCTTGGTGGCCGATGCCAGCGACGAGGCGGCCGTGGCCCGTGCGGCGGAGCAGGTCCGGGCGCTGGGGCCGCTGGCGGCCGCGGTGTTCAACGCCGGCAATGCCGTGCGCGCGCCTTCGCTGGAGCTGACGGCCGCCCAGTTCGAGGACGCCTGGCGCACCAGCGCGCTCGGCGGCTTCGTCTTCGCCCAGGCCGCGCTGCGGCTGCTGCTGGCCAACGGCGCGCCGTCCGATGCGTCCACCGGCCGCGGCAGCCTGCTGTTCACCGGCGCCACGGCCTCGCTGCGCGGCAGGCCGCCGTTCGGCGCCTTCGCGGCGGCCAAGGCCGCGCTGCGCTCGCTGTCGCAGAGCCTGGCGCGCGAGTTCGGCCCGCAGGGCATCCACGTGGCCCATGTGATCGTCGACGGCGGGATCGACGGCAAGCGGCTGCGCACCGGCGCGCCCCAGCGCGTGGAGGCTGCCGGGCCCGACGGCCTGCTGCATCCCGACGCGATCGCCGAGAGCTACTGGCAGCTGCATGCGCAGCACCGCAGCGCCTGGACGCAGGAGCTCGACCTGCGGCCCTATAAGGAGAGCTTCTGATGAGCACCACCATCCAGGACCCGATCGCCCCTGCCGTGCCGGCCGGCGAGGTCGAGGCCGAACTCAACTACCTGCGCGCGGGCAGTCCGCGGCCGGTGAGCTACACCTTCGAGCCGCCGCCCGGCGTGCCGTGGACCACCGGTGAGGTCGAGCCGCACCGGGTGCGCATCCGCGACGCGCGGCCGCTGGCGGCGCTGGGCGAACTGTCGCTCGACAGGAGCGGCTTCGAGCGGATCGTGCGGCCGTCGGCACTCGCGGACTTCTCCGACGAGGCGGCCATCCGCGCGGTCTACTATCCGGAGTCGGAAGCCATCCTGCGTGAGGCCACCGGCGCGGAGAAGATCGTCATCTTCGACCACACGCTGCGCGACAGCGCGCTCGGCTCGCGTGACCGCAGCCAGGGCGGCCTGCGCGAGCCGGTCGGCCGGGTGCACGACGACCAGACTTTCACCTCGGGCCCGCGCCGCGTGCGCGACCATCTGCCGGCCGACGAGGCCGAGCGGCGCCTGAAGCGGCGCTTCGCCATCGTCAACCTCTGGCGGCCGCTGGCCACCGTGGAGCAGTGGCCGCTGGCGCTGTGCGACGCCCGTTCCATCGCGCCGCAGGACCTGGTGCCCAGCAGCCTGGTCTATCCGGACAAGGTCGGCGAAACCTATTCCTTCCTCTACAGCCCGGCGCACCGCTGGTACTACTTCCCCCGACTCACGCCGGCCGAGGCGCTGCTGCTGAAGATCTATGACGCGCGCGAGGACGTGGCCCGGCTCACCGCCCACACGGCCTTCGATGATCCGACCAGCCCGGCGGATGCGGCTCCGCGGCGCAGCATCGAGCTGCGGGCGCTGGTGTTCTGGGCGGATTGATTCGCTGCGCTCATATACTCCCCCAATTGAATGGCCCAGGCCCGCATTCCATGCGTGCCTGGGCCGTTTACCCTCCGGGGGTATGTCAACCCTGTGCAATGCGCGCCAGCAGCGCGCGGGTACGCCGTTCGGCCAGCACGGCCGATTCCGGATGCTCGGTGGCTTCGCCATAGCGGCTGAAGCCGTGGCCCGCGCCCAGGTAGGTGTGGCGCTCGACCAGCGGGTTGGCCTGCGTGGCCTGCGTCACCGCCGCGATCACATCGGGCGGCGTGTGCAGCGCATCCAGTTCGCCGAAGTGGATCACCACCGGCACCCGCACCGTGGATCCCAGGGCCAGGTGCTCCCTCATGCGCGTGGGGTAGTAGAGCGCCGCGCCCTCCACCAGCCCGGCGCCGGCCGCGAGCCAGGCCAGCTCGCCGCCCAGGCAGAAGCCAATGCTGGCCACCGGCGCGCCGGCCGGCAGCCGCCGGCGCAGCCAGGCCACGGCAGCAGCGTTGTCGCGCACGGTGAGTGCGCGGTCGAGCTTGCGGTTGAGCGCGCGGCCGCGCTCCTGGTCCTGCGGGTTGTAGTCGAGGCCCAGGCCGGGCTCCTGGCGCCAGTACAGGTCCGGCACCAGCACGTCGAAGCCATCGGCCGCATAGCGGTCGGCCACGCCGCGCACCCAGCGGTTGAGGTTGTAGGTCTCCGGGATCATCAGGATGCCCACGCCCTGCGGTCGCGCCGGCTGGGCATGCCAGGCGGTGTAGCGGCCGTCGGGCGTGTCGATGTCGACGAAGCGGGAGTTCACGGAAGAGGGGGCGTGGCTCATCGGGAGATCAACGTATCACGGCCAGCGCATGCAGGCGCGCGAGGTCTCCGGGCTGCTCGCCGAAGCGGCGCGCCAGCGCGAAGACTTCGCCGGCGGCTGCGTCGCCCAGGCGCGGCGCGGCCAGGGCGGTGAACTTGGCCTGCAGCGCCGGCCAGTCCATCGGCCGCTCGGGGCTGCCAAAGGCGGCGGCCACGTGCTCGACGTGCACGCGGCCGTCGTCCAGCACCAGTTCCAGGCGGGCCGAGGTGCGCTCGGCACCGGCGTCGGCCACGACGCTGACACGCGAAGCCAGCGCCGCCAGCCGTGGATCGGCCAGGCGCGGCGGCTCGAAGTCGTCGGCACCGGCCGCGTAGCTGTGCAGCCCGAGCGCGATGCTGTGGGCCAGGCTGAAGCGGCCCTCGGCCGTGGTGCGCGGCTTCGCCACCGCGGCGATCCTGGCCGCCAGCGGATGCACGAAGGCCCGGGCCGCGCGCACCGCGCCGGGCGCGATGCCTGCGGCTGCGGCCTGCCGGGCCGCATCCAGGCTCGCGTGGATCAGCTGGCAGGCCGCGTAGGGCTTGCAGCTGTTGCGCAGCAGCTCGTGCGGGCCTTCGGCCGGGTCGCGCGGGGCGACGACCAGGCCGCGGTCCTGGAGCAGTATCTGGAACAGGCCGCCCTCGCCATCGAGGATGCCCGGCGCACCCTGGCCGCCGTGCGATGCCGCTTGCGCCGACGCGATGCCGTCGAAGGCCGCGTGGGCGATGTGCAGCGGCTTGGCCAGCGTGCCGGACGAGGCGCCGAAGCCGCTGGCATGCGTGGCCGCGATCGCGATCGTATGGGCAGCCTGCCCGCCGTCGAGGCCGAGCGCGCCGGGGACGGCCGCGGCCACGGCCAGGCGGCCGAGGATGGGCGTGGCATGCCAGCCGGACTGGGTCAGCCGCACACCCAAATTGATGCCGCCGGCGTCCGATGCGCCGACGCGGGCGCCGGCCTGGAGCCCGGCCGAGAAGGCGGCCAGCAGCCGGCGCTCGGCCACGCCGTGCTCCGCGCCCACGGCCAGCAGGGCGGCCCAGAGCGGACCGCTGCCGTGCAGGATCGAGGGGATGTGGGTGTCGTCGAAGTCGAGCACGTGCGACAGCCCGGCATTGACCCAGGCGGCCACGCCGGCCGCCGCAGTGCCGCCGGTGAAGAGCGGCGACGGACCCTGGCTGCGCCACTGCGCGGCCGTGGCGGCCAGCACGCGCGCATCGTCGCTGTCGCGCGCGCCGACCACCACGGCGAGCCAGTCGACCAGGCACTGCCGGGCGGCGTCGAGCACCGGGGCCGGCAGCGGCAGGGCGGCAGCTTCGGCCGCATAGGCGCCCAGTCGGCGCGCCAGGGGAGCGGTGGCCGGCGTCGTCATTCGGGCGTGATGCCGGCGCGCTGGATGATGGCCGCCCAGCGCTCGTTGTCGCTGCGGATGCTGGCGGCCAGCTCCTGCGGCGTGGTGAAACGCGGCTCGGCGCCGACCTTGGCCAGCCGCTCGCGGAAGTCGGGCGAGGCGACGATGCGGCGGATCTCGGCGCTCAGGCGGCCCCCGACGGCCGGCGGCAGGCCCGCCGGACCGAGCACGCCGGCCCAGGTGACGGCGACCAGCGGCTTGCCGCCGGCCTCGGCGAAGGTGGGCACGTCGGGCAGCACCGGCGAGCGCCGGGGCGTGCTGACCGCCAGCGGCCGCAGCTTGCCGCCGGCGATCAGCGGCAGCGCGGAAGGCAGCGTGGCGACCATGGCCGGCACGTGGCCGCCGGCCACGTCGACCTGGGCCGGGCCGCCGCCCTTGTAGGGCACATAGACCAGCGGCGGCAGGCCCTCGTTCTGGCGGTACAGCTCGGCGACCAGATGGTTGGTGGTGCCGATGCCCGCGACGGCGAAGCCGACCTGCGACGGGTCGCGCCGGATGCGGGCGGTGAGCTCGGGCAGGCCGCCAGTCTGCTGCGGGCCGGTCACCAGCACCATCGCGAACTCCACCACGCCGCCCACCGGAGTGAAGGAGCGCAGCGGGTGGTAGCTGAGATTCTTGTAGAGCAGCGGGCTCACGGCGACCTCGTTGGCCGTGGTGAACAGCAGCGTGTAGCCGTCGGGCACGGCGGCGGCGGCATTGGCCGTGCCCAGCGTGCCCGAAGCGCCGCCCTGGTTCTCGACCAGGACCGACTGGCCCAGCGCCTGGGCGAGCCGCTCGGCCAGCGGCCGCGCGATCAGGTCGGCCAGGCCGCCCGGCGGGAACGGCACGATCAGCCGGATCGGCTTGTGCGGATAGGCCGCGGCATCGGCCGGCTCGGCTGCGCAAGGAGCAACGCCGGCCGCGAGCGGCAGCAGCGCAAGGAGCGTCCGGGCGAGCAGGCGGCGAAGGAAGAGGTGGGGTGGCATCGAGGACTGGGGGCTGGGGGAGGCGGTTTCGAAGCCTTGCGTCGTGGACGACCTGGCCGGCAAACCGGGCATCCTAGGAAGCCGTGCCGGCCTTGACAAAGAAAATATCGCGATGTGCTTATATGCCGGTCGCCCGTGGCGCTGACGCGCCACCCGCAGCCCATGAAACCGGCGCGGCCTTGAGCCAAGGACGCCGCGCATGGGCCGTCCGTCCTATCCGATGTTGCGCCCCACCGGCGCGACCTCGTGGAGGCCGAGCCCGGTCTTGAGCAAGCCGAACGCCTGGCGCACCAGCGGGTTGACGCTGTGCGGCCGCATCCAGAGGCAGTAGGTGATCGATGGCAGGGTGGGCAGGCGGTCGTGCTCGTCGAGCACGCGCAGCTCCGGCCCCAGCAGCTCCAGGCTGCGCGGCGTGATGCCCAGGCCCGCGCGCACGGCCGCGCGCACGCCCACCGGGCTGTTGGAGACGAAGGCGGTGCGCCAGGGGATGTGGTGGCGGTCGAGCGCCTCCAGCGCATAGCGGCGGAAGATGCTCGGCTCGTCGCCCAGCACCAGCGGCAGCGGCTGGTCGGGCTGGTGCACGTACTGGGCGGAGCACAGCCATACGGTGCGCGACGTGCGCATCACAACGCCTTCGAGCGTGGCGTCCTCGCGGTTGGACACCGCCAGGTCGAGCTCGCCGCGGTGCAGCGAGGCCATGAGCTGCGGACTGCGGGCGACGATCAGCTCCAGCCGCAGCCGCGGCAGGAACCGGCCCAGGTAGGACAGCAGCGGCGGCAGCAGCGTGTCAGAGATGTCGTGCGGCGCGCCGACGCGCAGCGAGCCGCCGTCGCTCTCGCTGCGCAGCGAGGCCATGGCATCGTCGTTGAGCAGCAGGATCTCGCGGGCGTAGCGCAGCAGGTGGCGGCCCTGCTCGGTCAGGTGCTTGTTGCGGCCTTCCTTCTGGAAAAGGGCCTGGCCGAGCAGCTGCTCCAGCCGCTGCATCTGCTGCGTGACCGCCGACTGGGAACGGCCCTGCTGCGCACCGGCAGCGGCGAACGTTCCGGTGGAGACGACGGCCACGAACGTTCGCAGCAGTTCCAGATCGAAGGTCGGGGTCGGTGGCACGACGGCGGTTGTCAGGTAGGAGAAAGCTGCGCATCTTACGCGGTGCAGAAAAGGGGCCTTCCGGCGTCGTCCGCCCGACCGGCCGCCGTCACACCAGCCGCCGGATCGGCCGGCGGCGCCAGACAAAGCGGTAGTAGGCGGACTGCAGCGCCAGCATGGCGCAGAACGCGGCCGGGTACGACGCCCAGATGCCCGCCAGGCCCCAGTGGCGATCCAGCAGCCAGGCCACCGGCAGCTCCACCAGCGCGATGCAGCCGACCGAGACGGCCGTCGGCACCAGCACCGTGCCGCTGGCGCGCATGATCCCCGAGAAGATGCCGGCCATGCCGAACACCACGCAGCACCACAGGCCCACGTGCAGCAGCCCCTGGGCCATGTCGACCACCGGCGCGCTGGTGATGAAAAGGCCCATGAGCGGGCGCGAGAACAGGTAGCCCAGCACCACGAGCGAGCCGGTCAGCGCCAGGTTGATGCCCAGGCCGGCGCGCACGATCGCGCCCAGCCGGTCGAGCCGGCCGGCCCCGATGGCCTGGGCGCCGAGGATGGAGGCGGCAATCGAGATCGAGATGGCCGGGAACTGCACATAGCCCCAGACCTGGTTGACCGCGCCATAGGCCGCCGTGGCCTGCGAGCCGTGGCGGTTGACCAGGGCCAGCACCGCCAGTTCGGCGAGCGCCACCACGATCATCTGGATGCCTGTGGGCAGGCCCACGCGCAGCACCTTGGCCAGCAGGGCGGCGTCGATGCGCAGGTGCCGCGCCAGCGCCGCGTTCGGCGCCAGCGGACTGCGGCGGCGACGCAGAAACCAGGCGAGCCAGGCCGTGGCGACGACGAACGACACGACCGTGGCCCAGGCCGCGCTGCTCACGCCCGGCTGCGGCAGCCCGCCCCAGCCGCGGATGAGCGCCGGCGTGAGCAGCAGGCCGAGCACGGTCGAGATCAGCAGCGTGAGCAGCGGCGAGACCGTGTCGCCCACGCCACGCAGCATGGCCGTGGACAGCAGGAACACGAACACGCCCGGCATCGCGACCAGGATGATCCGCGCATAGGCGGTGGCATCCGGCAGGATGTCCGCCGGCGTGCCGAGCGCCGCCAGCAGCGGCCGGGTGAACAGGCCGCCGAACAGCGCCACCGCCAGCCCGCCGAGCACGCCGACCGTGAGCGTCGTGCCCACGACGGCGCGCGCCCGCTCCACCTCGCCCGCGCCCCAGGCCTGGCCGATCAGCACCGACGCGCCGGCTCCCAGGCCGATGGTGAAGGCGATGAAGAAGAACATCACCGGGAAGAAGCTGGACACCGCGGCCAGCGCATGTACGCCGAGCATCTGGCCCAGGTAGATGTTGTTGACCGTACCCGACAGCGATTGCAGCAGGTTGGCCCCAAGCATCGGTACCAGGAAGGCGAGGAAGGCGCGCCACAGCGGGCGGCCGTCGTCGTCCAGGGCCGCGGACGGCGTGAGAGCGCGCCTCGGAACACCTCCGCCTTCGGCTGCGGTGTGACCGCCTTCGGGCGGCCGGGCGGCGCTCACGCCGCCGGCTCCCAGGCACCGGCGGCCAATTGCTGCGCGTAGCCGCGCACGTCTTCGGGCCAGCCGGCCACCTGCGCGGCGAAGCGGCCGGCATCGCCGGCGAAGAGGGCGCGCGAGGCTTCCTCGAAGCCCGGCAGGTCGCCGGCCACGGCCGACATGAAGCGGTAGGCCGCCTCGCGCGCGGCGCGGGCCGCATCGCGCGGCGCATGGGTGCGCCGCGCCTCCTCGACCAGCCGGCGCAGCGCCACCGAGGCGCCGCCGGGCTGCAGGGCCAGCCATTCCCAGTGGCGCGGCAGCAGCGTGACCTCGCGCGCCACCACGCCGAGGCGGGGCCGGCCCGGCCCGCGCGGCGACGCGCTTTCGGCCGCAGGGCGCGGCGGCCGTGCGTCGAGATCGATACGGCAGCCAGTATAGTCGTCAAACGTTCGCAGGACGGGCGCTTGCGGCACAGACCCCTGGGTAAAGGCCAGCAGCTCGGCGCGTGTGCCGCGCGCCACGCGAATGAACCCGTCGAACAGTGAATAGGTGCCGGGGTCGGGGGGAGGGAGCGTCGTCATGCAATATATTTTATCCGGGCCTATTATTTCGACCGGGTAAATTGCTCAACTGTGTTTCCGGCCCATCCACGGACCGAATCGGCGCCAGAGCCGTCGCAGCCGGCGGCGCCATCCTGCGCGCAGCCGGCGCCAGGCCTGCCACGGTGCCGAGCTGCGGAACCGCAGCAGCAGCGTATCCTTCCACCCCTTCCAGCGCCAGTAGCCGCGGGCGAACCAGCCATAGCGCATCAGGGCCGGCTGCGTCAGCGTGAAGAGCCGCGCGACGATCGCGGTGCCGACCACCTTGGCGGCCACCAGCAGCGCCAGCCCCGAGGCCGCATGGCCGGTGCCGAAGAGCCACAGCGCCAGCAGCTTGACCGGCACCAGCGCCAGCACCGGCACCCCGAACACGGCCACCGCGGCCCAAGACGGCAGCGCGGCGATCCGGCGTTCGAGCCAGGCCCAGGCCGGCAGCCGGCCGAGCCAGGCCGCCGCGCGCGACAGCGGGCCCCAGCCCCATTCCTCGAACAGCAGCAGCAGTGCCAGCGGCAGCGTGGCGGTGAAGTGCAGTGCGCGGGCGAAGCGGCCGCGGCGCTCGGGCGGTCTGGTCATCCGGCGGCCTGGCGATCCCGGTCCACCATCGCGGTGGCGGCCTCGGGGTTGAGCGCCTGGCCGGCATGCTGCGGCCGGGTCAGCGGCGTGGCCGACCAGTGGTTGCCGCGGGTCAGGTCCATGGTCGCGGCGCGGGTGTCGCCGGCCAGCTGCAGCTGCAGCCGCTCGGCGTCGCGCCGGCGGATGTCCTCGGCGATCTCGGCCACGACCGATTCGCGCTCGCCGAGCTGGCGCAGCGCCTGGGCGCCGAAGCCGAGCGCCGATTCCAGCGTCTCGCGCAGCTGGAATTGCACGCCCTGCTTCATCAGCGACACCGCATGCTGGCGGTCGTAGGCCCGGGCCATCACCGGCACCAGCGGAAAGCTGTGGCGCAGCAGCTCGACGATGTGGCTGGTCGTCTCCTTGCGGTCGGTGCACACGAGGATGGCGCGCGCATGGGCGGCGCCGCTGGCGTGCAGCACGTCGAGCCGGCGGCCGTCGCCGTAGTAGACCTTGAAGCCGAAGCGCGCGGCCGAGCGGATCATGTCGGTGTCGTTCTCGATCAGGGTGATGTCGATGCCGCGCGCCAGCAGCGCCTGGCTGGCGATCTGGCCGAAGCGGCCGAAGCCGATCATCAGCACGCCGCCGTCGGCCGAGGCCGGGGTGTCCTGCACCCGCTCGATGCCGCTCAGGTCGGGCGCGGCCCTGCCCGGCGGCTGCAGCCTGTGCAGCGCCGCGGCCAGGACCGGCGTGAAGGCCATCGACAGGATGACGGTGGCCGTCAGCGTGGCATGCACCCGGCCCGACAGCAGGCCGCCCGCGGCGCCGGCGGCGTAGAGCACGAAGGCGAATTCCCCGCCCTGGGCCATCAGCGCGGCACGCTCCAGCGCCTCGGCATGCCCGGCCTTCGACAGCCGGGCCACGCCGTAGACGGCCGCCATCTTGAGCGCCATGGCCGCGGCCAAGCCGGCCAGGATCTCCCGCCAGTGCCCGGCCACCCGCGCCGCGTCGAGCGACATGCCCACGCCCATGAAGAACAGGCCCAGCAGCAGGCCGCGGAAGGGCTCCACATCGGCCTCCAGCTGGTGGCGGAAGGCCGATTCGGACAGCATCACGCCGGCGGCGAACGCGCCCATGGCCATGGAGAGACCGCCCCACTGCATGGTAAGCGCCGCGCCCAGCACGACCAGCAGCGCGGCGCCCGTCATCACCTCGCGCCCGCCGAAGCGCGCCAGCAGGCGGAACAGCGGGTTCAGCAGCCAGCGGCTCACGGCGACCAGGCCGACCAGCGCGGCGAAGGCGGCGCCGATGGTCACCCAGCGCGAATGGCCATGGTCGCCGGAGGCGGCCGGCACCAGCAGCGCCACGGCGGCCAGCAACGGCACGATGGCCAGGTCTGCCAGCAGCAGGATGGAGACGATGCGCTGGCCGCGTGGGGTGGAGGTGTCGCCGCGCTCGTCGAGCAGCTGGGCCACGATGGCGGTGGACGAGAGCACGAAGCCCATGGCCGCGACGAAGGACACCGCAGGCGCCAGGCCGGCCAGGACGCCGGCGCCGGTCAGCACCGCGCCGGCCGCGGCGACCTGGGCCAGGCCCAGGCCGAAGATCTCGCGCCGCAGGTTCCAGAGCTTGCTGGGCTGCATCTCCAGCCCGATGACGAAGAGGAACATCACCACGCCGAGTTCGGCCACGTGCAGGATGGCCTCGGCATCGCTGAAGAAGCCCAGGCCGAACGGCCCGATGGCCAGGCCCGCGGCCAGGTAGCCCAGCACCGAGCCGAGCCCGGCGCGCTTGAAGAGCGGCACGGCCAGCACGCCGGCGGCGAGGATGACCACCGCCTTGACGAGTTGTTCGCTGCCGTGTTCGATGGCCATGGTTCTAACGACAAAGCCGCCCGAAGGCGGCTTTGCGAAACGTCAGCCGGTCAATCCTGCAACTCCAGCCGGCGCTCGATCCTGTCGACGCGCTCGGCCACGCGGTCGATGCGCACGCTGATCGACGCGTCGGACTCTTCACCGTGGGCGAAGTCCCTGCCCAGTCCGGCCACCGATACCTCCAGATGCCCGATGCACTGCACGACTTCATCGAGCTTGCGCTCGATCCGGTCCTGCCCCGCCTGAAAGCGTTTCAGGTGCTCGATCAACAGGTTTTCGACGTTTTCCATGGTCCGGCCATGCTACCCCAATTCATCCGGATGCGGCCGTAGCGCTATGGCACACTTGCCCGCTTCGTTTTTCCGTGTCCGCGCCGCTCGCCTCCATGCAGAAGATCATCCGGCAGATCGCCGCCGAAATCCGCATCACCGAACCACAGGTCCAGGCGGCCGTCGACCTGCTCGACGGCGGCGCCACCGTGCCCTTCGTGGCGCGCTACCGCAAGGAGGCCACGGGCGGCCTCGACGACGTGCAGCTGCGCGAACTGGAAGCGCGCCTGTCCTACCTGCGCGAGCTGGAGGGCCGCCGCGCCGCGGTGCTCAAGGCCATCGACGAGCAGGGCAAGCTGACCGACGCGCTGCGCCTGGCCATCGCCAACGCGCCGACCAAGCAGGAACTGGAAGACATCTATCTGCCGTTCAAGCAGAAGCGCCGCACCAAGGGCCAGATCGCGCGCGAATTCGGCATCGAGCCGCTGGCTGACCGGCTGTTCGCCGATCCGGCGCTGGACCCGGCCGTGGAGGCCGCGGCCTTCACCCGGCCGCCCGAGGTGCTGGACGACGGCAAGCCCGGCGCCGACTTCTCCACCGTGCCGGCCGTGCTCGACGGCGTGCGGGACATCCTCTCGGAACGCTGGGCCGAGGACGCCGTGCTGGTGCAGTCCTTGCGCGAATGGCTTTGGGCCGAGGGCCTGCTGCAGAGCAGGAAGGTCGAATCGAAAAGCGAAGCCGACCCCGAGGTCGCCAAGTTCCGCGACTACTTCGACTACGACGAGCCGATCGGCCGCGTGCCGTCGCACCGCGCGCTGGCCGTGTTCCGCGGCAGGGCGCTGGAGATCCTCGAAGCCAAGCTGGTGCTGCCCACCGAGCCGCAGGCGAGTTTGGATTCCTCTCCCGGGGCCGGCAAGCCCGTCAGCATCGCCGAGGGCCGCATCGCCCTGCACCTCGGCTGGAGCCATGCCGGCCGCCCGGCCGACGACCTGCTGCGCAGGTGCGTGGCCTGGACCTGGCGCGTCAAGCTCAGCCTCTCGACCGAGCGCGACCTGTTCTCGCGCCTGCGCGAGGAGGCGGAGAAGGTCGCGATCAAGGTCTTCGCCGACAACCTGCGCGACCTGCTGCTGGCCGCCCCGGCCGGCCCGCGCGTGGTGATGGGCCTGGACCCGGGCATCCGCACCGGCGTGAAGGTGGCGGTGGTCGACGCGACCGGCAAGCTCGTGGATACCTCCACGGTGTATCCCCACGAGCCCCGCCGCGACTGGGAAGGTTCGCTGCATACCCTGGCCAGGTTGGTCGAGAAGCATGGCGTGAACCTGATCGCCATCGGCAACGGCACCGCCAGCCGCGAGACCGACAGGCTGGCCGCCGACCTGATCAAGCTCGCTGCGAAAGCCGAGCGCACGATCGAGAAGGTGGTCGTGAGCGAGGCCGGCGCCTCGGTCTATTCCGCGAGCGAATACGCATCGCAGGAGATGCCCGACGTGGACGTGAGCCTGCGCGGCGCCGCCTCCATCGCGCGCCGCCTGCAGGACCCGCTGGCCGAACTGGTCAAGATCGACCCCAAGAGCATCGGCGTGGGCCAGTACCAGCACGACGTGAACCAGGGCGAGCTGGCCCGCACGCTCGACGCCGTGGTCGAGGACTGCGTGAACGCGGTCGGCGTGGACCTCAACACCGCCAGCGCGCCGCTGCTCTCGCGCGTCTCGGGCCTGTCGCCGAGCGTGGCCAAGGCGGTCGTGCGCTGGCGCGAGGCGAACGGCGCCTTTGCCAGCCGGCAGGACCTGCTCAAGGTGAGCGGCCTGGGCGCCAAGACCTTCGAGCAGAGCGCGGGCTTTCTGCGCATCCGCGGCGGCAGCAACCCGCTGGACATGACCGGCGTGCACCCTGAGACCTACCCGGTGGTCGAGCAGATCATCGCCAGGACCGGCAGGCCGGTCGCCGAGCTCATGGGCCGCGCCGACATGCTCAAGACGCTGAAGCCGGAGCTGTTCGCCAACAAGCGGTTCGGCGTCATCACGGTAAAGGACATCCTCGGCGAACTGGAGAAGCCGGGCCGCGACCCGCGCCCGGACTTCAAGGTCGCCCGCTTCAATGACGGCGTGGAAGACATCGCCGATCTGAAGGAAGGCATGGTCCTGGAAGGCACGGTCAGCAATGTGGCCCAGTTCGGCGCCTTCGTGGACCTCGGTGTGCACCAGGACGGCCTGATCCATGTGAGCCAGCTGAGCCACCGATTCGTCAACGACGCGCGCGAGGTCGTCAAGACCGGCGACATCGTCAAGGTCAAGGTGCTCGAAGTGGACGTGGGCCGCAAGCGCATCAGTCTCACGATGAAGCTCGACGCCGCCCCGGCGCGCCGCGACGGCCCGCGCGACAACCGCTTCGAGCCCGCGGGAGGGCGCGGGAACGGCGGCGGGGCAGGGCGGGGCGCGCCGGCGCAGGGCTACGGCCGCCGGCAGGATGCATCGGTCGGCAACAACGCCATGGCCGACGCCTTCGCCCGGCTCAAGGGAGTCGGGCGGTAGATACATTGGCGCCATCCGCCTTCCCATCGCATTGGAGAACGTCATGCCGCTGCACATCGCCCGCTGGGGCAACAGCCTCGCCGTGCGCCTGCCCGCCACGCTCGTGCGCCAGGCGGGACTGGCCGCGCAGGACGGGTGGAAGCCCGGCTCACGCCTGCCGGTGAGCTCGTGCTGATGCCGATAGCGCGTGCGGAGCCGACGACGGTGCGCGTCGTCCTCAGGGGTCTGGTGCGCGACCAGGACGGCGACGATGCCGCGCTGCTGCGCGCCGTCGGCGAGGGTGACCGGCAGACCCATGGCTGACGAGGCCCGCAGGATCGCGCTGGACACCAACGTCCTCGCGCGCTACCTGCCCGCCGACGACGAGGCGCAGGCCGAGCGCGCCGCGCGCCTGCTCGAATCGGGCGCGCGGTACTTCGTGCCGGTCACCGTCGGGCTGGAACTGGCCTGGGTGCTGCGCTCCGCCGGCGTTGCCGGGCAAGACGTCCTGCGCGCCTTCCGGCACCTGCACGGCCTGCCCGGCATGGCGTGGCAGCATGCGGCTGCCTGGCAGGCCGCGCTGCGCCAGGCGGCGACCGGTTTCGACATCGCCGATGCACGGCATCTGGCGCTGTCGGCAGACTGCGACGAACTTGCCACCTTCGACGATCGCTTCGCCGTGCGCGCCCGGCGGCTGGCGGTGCAGCCGCCGGCCACTGCTGCGTAGCGTCCGCGGCCATGGATTCCTCCATCTTTCTGGCTGTCGAGGCGGCCCTGCCCAGCATCCCGCGCACCGTCGCGCTGCTGCTGGCCGAGCTGGACCGCCCGGGCGCCGAGGGCCTGGACCTGCAGCGCATCAACCAGCTCGTCGCCGGCGACCCGGTGCTGGCCGCGCGCATCCTGCAGCGGGCCAACGCGCCCGACTTCCTCCTCCAGCGCCAGGTGGCCGGCGTGCCGCAGGCGCTGGCGCTGCTCAGCCGCGAGCAGCTGCGCGGCGTGGTCGCGGCGGTGCCGGTCGGCGGTTCGCTGCAGGCCGTGCCGGGGGTGGACCTGCGGCAGTTCTGGCGCTACAGCCGGCGCGTGGCGCGGCAGGTGCGCTCGCTCGCCGGGCTGGTCCACCAGGACCAGACGGCGGCCGCCACCGCCGGCCTGCTGCATGCGCTGGGCGAACTGGCGATGGTGCGGGCCGAGCCGGCGCGCATGCTGCGCGTCGACGCGCTGGCCGGCCCGCTGGACCCGCGCCGCGCCCGCGCCGAGCAGCGGCTGTTCGGCCACAGCTATGCGCAGGTGAGCGCTGCCCTGGCACGGCACTGGCAGCTGCCGGCCACCGTGATCGATGCGCTCGAACACCAGCACGCGCCGTTCGACAGCGACAGCTACGAACCGCTGGCCGGCGTCGTCCACCTGGCCAGCTGGTGCGCCCGCGCGCGCAGCAGCGGGCTGGGCGAGCGCGAGATGACCGTCTCGTTCCCGGCCGAAGTGGGACTGGCGCTCTCCCTCGACATCGACATGGTGCTCCAGCAGGATCCGTTCGACTGGACGGGGGCGCAGGACCGCCATTAGAAGAGAAGAGCTATATATACCCAGGAGTAATTATACCGGTCGACCGCTGCATAAGGCCTATAAAGGAATACCCCTTATTTCGTGGCGATCCCCCACGGCGGAGGCGAGCCGGCGTAGGATCGCCGTGGCGCTTGTCCGGCGTGCCGCCAGCCTTCCCAGGAGACCGTCCCATGCCTTTGTTCCGCCGCCTGCCGTCCGCTGCCGTCGCCGTGGTGGCCTTCCTCGGCGCGGCCGCCGCGACCGCCGAATGCCTGAGCGACGCGCAGGTCGCCGTCCTGGCGTCGAGCTACGAGGCCCGCACGCCGGCCCCCACGCCCGCCGGCCTGAGCGAAGCCGATGCCGCCTGTACCCGCGACAAGTTCAACGCCTGGCTGGCGCAGCGCCATGGCAAGGTCATCGGCTACAAGGCCGGGCTGACCAGCACCGCGGTGCAGCAGCGCTTCCACTACGACAAGCCCGTCTGGGGCAAGCTCTACCAGGGCATGGTGCTGGCCAACGGCGCCACGGTCGACGCGGCCTTCGGCGCCCGGCCGCTGTTCGAGGCCGACCTGCTGGTGCGGGTGAGGGACGCGCGCATCAACAGCGCCCGCACCCCGGCCGAGGTGCTGGCCAGCATCGACCGCATCATTCCTTTCATCGAGATGCCCGACCTCGTGGTCGAGTCGCCGCTGCAGCTCGACGGCCCCGGCGTGGCCGCGATCAACGTCGGCGCCCGCCTGGGCGTGGCCGGTGCGCCGATCGCCATCCCGAAGCTGCGGGCCGAGCGCTATGCGCTGCTCGATGCGCTGCGCGACATGGCCGTGGTGGTCAGCGACGGCAGCGGCGCCACGCTGGCCCAGGGCAGGGGCAGCGACATCCTGGGCCATCCGCTCAACGCGGTCATCTGGATCGCCGATGCGCTGCAGCGCGAGAACCTCGCCCTGCAGCCGGGCGACGTGGTCAGCCTGGGCTCGTTCTCGCCGCTGATGCCGCCCCGGCCCGGCCAGTCGATCAGCGTGCGCTACGACGGCCTGCCGGGCGCCGCGCCGGTGCGGGCCAGCTTCCGCTGAACCTGGAAACACTGCTTTTTCGTCACGCCCGGTCCCTCGCGCGCCTATGCTTGGCGGATGACTTCTACCGCTCTGACACCGCAGATGCGCAGCGTGATCGACCGCATGGAGCGCGCCGGCCGAGCGCCGCTGCACAGCCTGCCGCCCGCCGCTGCGCGCAAGGCCTACGCGCTCGGCGCCGACGTGCTCGAAATCCCCCGCCCGGCGCTGCCGCGCGTCGAAGACCTCACCCTCCCCGCGCGCGACGGCCACGGCCTGCCGGCCCGCCTGTATGCCCCGCAAACGGGCGGCCCGCTTCCGCTGCTGCTGTATACCCACGGGGGTGGCTTCACCATCGGCAGCATCGAGACGCATGACACGCTGTGCCGCGAACTGGCCCGCCAGGCCGGCTGCATGGTCGTATCGCTGGACTACCGGCTCGCGCCGGAGCACAAGTTCCCGACCGCGGCGAACGACGCCTGGGATGCGCTCGCCTGGCTCGCGGGCAACGCCGCCACGCTCGGCGCCGACCCGGCCCGGCTGGCCGTGGGTGGCGACAGCGCCGGCGGCACGCTGGCCGCGGTCAACGCCATCCTGGCGCGCGACGCCGGCCTGCCGCTGGCGCTGCAGCTGCTGATCTACCCCGGCACCACCGCCCACCAGGACACGCCCTCGCACCGGCGCTTCGCCGACGGCCCCGTACTGGGCGAGGCATCGATCTCCTGGTTCTTCGCGCAGTACGTGCGCAGCCGCGCCGACCGCGATGACTGGCGCTTCGCCCCGCTGAATGCCGACGACGTCGAAGGTGTGGCACCGGCCTGGGTGGGCCTCGCCGAATGCGATCCGCTGGTGGACGAGGGCAGCGCCTATGCCGACAAGCTGCGCGCCGCCGGCGTGCCGGTGGACCTGGAGATCTACCGCGGCGTGACGCACGAATTCATCAAGATGGGGCGCGCCATTCCCGAGGCGCGCACCGCCCAGGCCGATGCCGCGCGTGCGCTGCGCACGGCCTTCTTCTGACCGCGGACATCTCCATGACCGAGACCCCTGTGCCTGCATCCCGGCTGCGCCGCGGCGACTTCCGCTTCTTCCACCGCCTGCGCGTGCGCAGGGCCGAGGTCGACATGCAGAAAATCGTCTTCAGCGGCCACTACCTGCTGTACCTCGACGCCGCCATGGGCGGCTACTGGCGCGCGCTGGCGCTGCCCTACGCCGAGAGCATGGAGGCGCTGGGCGGCGACCTGTACCTGAAGAAGGCCGCGGTCGAATACCACGCGCCGGCCTTCTACGACGACCAGCTCGACATCGCGCTGCGCTGCGAGCGCATCGGCCGCTCGTCGATCGCGTTCGCCGCCGCGGTCTTCCGCGGCGATGCGCTGCTGGCTGGCGGCGAACTGCTCTACGTCTACGTCGATCCCGCCGCGCGGCGTCCGCAGCCGGTGCCGCCCGCGCTGCGCAGCGTGCTGCTGGGCTACGAGGCCGGCGAGCCGGTCTACGCGGTGCACACCGGCCCGTGGGATGCCCTGGGCAACCAGGCCGGCCGCGTGCGCACCGCCGTCTTCGTGGACGAGCAGGGCATCGCGCCCGAGGACGAATGGGATGCCGACGACGCCACGGCCATCCACGCGGTCGTCGTCAACCGCCTGGGCCAGCCGCTGGCCACCGGCCGCCTGCTGCGCCACGGCCAAGGCGAGGGCCGCATCGGCCGCATGGCCGTGCACTGCAGCCTGCGCGGCAGCCGCCTCGGCCGGGCCGTGCTCGACGCGCTGGTCGAGACCGCCCGGGCCCGCGGCGACCACACGCTGCTGCTGCATTCGCAGCGCAGCGCCGAGGGCTTCTATGCCAATGCCGGCTTCGCGCCGCATGGCGAGCCCTTCGACGAGGTCGGCATCGCGCACATCGAGATGCGCCGGGCGCTGCCACCCTTACTGGACAAATAGCACCGGTGATTTGGTGGACACCAACGTACTGGTCGCGGCCTTGCGGTCGTCGCACAACGGTGCGTCGTTCGCCCTGCTGTCGCGGCCCGGCAGCGTTCCGGTGTCGCAACAGGCGCGCGATGCGGTCCTGGACATGCTGTGCCGGGAAAGCGAACACCTCGAAGCGAAGGCCCGGCGGGCCAGCGGCACGTCCTTCGATGCAGCGCTGGCCCAGGTGCCGGATGCGGGCGTCACGCGCCCGACCGACGGGCGTCCGCCCGCTTGCGGTTGCTCGGCAGGAAGGCCGTGGCCAGGCCCAGCAGCGGCAGGAACGAGGTCACGCCGTAGACCCAGACGATGCCGTGCACGTCGGCCAAGTGCCCCAGGCCGGCGGCGCCGATGCCGCCGATGCCGAACATCAGGCCGAACATCAGGCCCGAGACCATGCCCACGCGGCCCGGCGCGGCCTCCTGCGCATAGACCACCAGCGCCGCGAAGGCCGAGGACATCACCAGGCCGACCACGCTGGCCAGCACCGCCGTCCAGAACAGGTTGGCATGCGGCAGCAGCAGCGCGAACGGCGCCACGCCGAGAAAGGAGATCCAGATCACCGCCTTGCGGCCGATGCGGTCGCCCACCGGCCCGCCGGCGAAGGTGCCGAGCGCGACCGACGCGAGGAACAGGAACAGGAACATCTGGCTTTCCTGCACAGCCAGGCCGAAGCGCTGGATCAGGTAGAAGGTGAAGTAGTTGGTGAACGAGGCGATGTAGACGAACTTGGCGAACATCAGGATGCAGATCACCACGATGGCCTGCACGATGCGGCGGCCGCTCAGGCCCTCGCCCTGGCTGCGCGCCAGCCCCTTGAGCTGCGCCTGGCCGTGGGCCAGCGTCCAGCCGGTCAGGCGCGACAGCACCCCGATGGCGACCAGGGCCACGACGACGAACCAGGCGATGGCCCGCTGCCCGTGCGGGATGACGATGGCCGCTGTCAGCAGCGGGCCAATGGCCGAGCCGGTGTTGCCGCCGACCTGGAAGGTCGACTGCGCCGTGCCGAAGCGCCCGCCCGAGGCCATGCGCGCCACCCGCGAGGCTTCGGGATGGAAGGTGGCCGAGCCGATGCCGACCACGGCCGATGCGACCAGCAGCATCGGATAGCTGCCGGCTGTGGCCAGCAGCACGATGCCCAGCGCCGTCATCACCATGCCCGAGGGCAGCAGGTAGGGTTTGGGATGCTTGTCGGTATAAAGGCCGATCCACGGCTGGAGCAGCGATGCCGTCACCTGGTAGGTCAACGCAATCATGCCGATCTGCCCGAAGCTCAGCGAGAACTGGTCCTTGAGCATCGGATAGACCGACGGCAGCATCGCCTGGATCAGGTCGTTGAGCAGGTGCGCGAAGGCCGCTGCGCCGACGATGCGCAGCAGGAAGCCCTGCGGGCGGGTGTCC
Source organism: Xylophilus sp. (assembly GCA_009914555.1). Classification (GTDB taxonomy): domain Bacteria; phylum Pseudomonadota; class Gammaproteobacteria; order Burkholderiales; family Burkholderiaceae_C; genus WNDY01. Next base: position 20,336 of record WNDY01000007.1, on the reverse strand, counting down.
GCGCCGGAGACGGTGGCGGGGGATGAGGACGAGGCTGGCAGTGGCAGGCTGCCGAGCGTGGCGGTCTTGTCGGTCATGGAAGCGGCGGTGCGTGCGAGAGGAGACAGGGAGGGTACGGGAGCCACGTGTGTCTGTCTTTCGCCTGTCGGTCATCTTTCGTCGAATTTCCGCCACACTGCCCCAACCGCCGGCTGCCGGCGGTCGGGCCGGCCGGCGCGTCAGCCCCGGGCCTGCCAGACCGCGTCGGCCACCTTCACCGGCTTCGGGATCAGCCTGAGCTGGAAGAACGCATCGGCCACGGCCTGCTGCTGCGCCGTCACCTCGGCGCCCAGCGGCGCCGCGCCATAGCCCTGGCGGCCCAGCGCCAGCTGCGTGATCTCGGGCGTGAGGCCGATCAGCGGCGCGATCTGCTTCGCGGCCTCGGGCAGGTGGGCCTTGGCCCACCTGCCTGTGCGGTCGAGCTCGCGCAGCGCGAGCGACACCACCTGCGGATGGGCCTGGGCGTACCTGCGCGAGGCCAGGTAGAACTGGTAGTTGCTGACCAGGCCCTGGCCGTCGCGCAGGGTGCGTGTGGGCAGCTGCTTCTCGGCCGCGGCCAGGAACGGGTCCCAGATCGCCCAGGCATCGACGCTGCCGCTGGCGAAGGCCGCGCGGCCGTCGGCCGGTGCGAGAAAGGTGGCCTGGACCTCGCCGTACTGCACGCCGGCCGCTTCGAGCGCCTTGACCAGCAGGTAGTGCACGTTGGAGCCCTTGTTGAAGGCGATGCGCCTGCCCTTGAGGTCGGCCACGGTGCGGATCGGTGAATCGGCCTTGACCAGGATGGCCTCGCCGGCGGGCGAGGGCGGCTCCACGCCGACGTAGACCAGGTCGGCGCCGGCGGCCTGGGCGAACACCGGCGGCGCCTCGCCGGTCGAGCCGAAGTCGATCGCGCCGACATTGAGGGCTTCCAGCAGCTGCGGGCCGCCCGGGAACTCGGTCCAGGTCACCGACGTTCCCTGTGCGGCCAACTGCTTTTCCAGCCCGCCGTCGCCCTTGAGCAGCACGAGGCTGCCGTACTTCTGGTAGCCGATGCGCAGCGTCCGGCCCGGCGGTTGCTGCGCCAGGGCGGGAGCGCCGAAGGCCAGTGCGCCGGCACCGGCCACGAGCCGGCGGCGGGTCAGGTCAAGGGAAGGGAAGCGATGGTCGTTCGGCATGGCGGCAGGGTTCTTTCATTGGTAATGGGCAAGCCCGCACGGTAGCCAGCCCGCCCGCGGCGGGGAACGTCGGAAACCGGATATTCATATCACCCCGGCCCGCCGGCCTGCCGGTCAGCCCCGCAGCTGGGACTTGTGCTCGACCACGCGCGACACCAGCCCGTAGTCGACCGCCTCGCTGGCCGAGAGCCAGCGGTCGCGCTCGATGTCGGCCAGCACCGCGTCGAGCGGTCTGCCGGTCTCGCGCGCGATCTCGTGCGCGATGCGCCGCCGGGCCTTGATGATCTCCTCGGCCTGGATGGCGATGTCGGTGGCCTGCCCGCCCGCACCGCCGCTGGGCTGGTGGATCAGGAAGCGGGTGTTGGGCAGGCACACGCGGCGCTCGCGCGGCGCGCCGAGGAACAAGTGCGTGGCGGCGCTGCCCACCCAGCCGGTGCCGATCATGTAGACCGGTGCGCTGATGAAGCGCACGACGTCGTGGATCGCGTCGCCCGATTCGAGGTGGCCGCCGGGCGAGCTCACGAGGATGTCGATCGGTTTGTCGGCGCTGTCGGCATCGAGCGCGATGAGCCGGCGGCTCACGTCGGCGGCGACCGCGTCGGTGATGGCGCCGAAGATCAGCAGGGTGCGCGAGCGGAACGCCTTTTCCTCCAGGAAGGAGTTGCGCGGCTCCGCGGTCGCGGCCGGGGTGGGGTCGTCGGTGTCTGGGGTCATGGCGGTGTATGGTTCGATGGATGGGCTGCTTCGCGCAGCGCAGGGGCATCCATCATGCCGCAGCGGCCGCCGGCATGCTCAGGCCGCCAGCGCCTGCCGCCGGCGCAGCGCGAACTGGTTCTCCGGCCGCGCGAGGCCGAGGTTCTCGCGCAGCGTGCGGCCCTCGTAGGCGGTGCGGAACAGGCCGCGCTTCTGCAGCTCGGGCACCACGAGGTCGCCGAAGTCCACGAGCGATGCCGGCAGCACCGGCGGCATCACATTGAAGCCGTCGGCGGCCTCGTTCTCGAACCAGGACTGGATCTCGTCGGCGATCTGCTGCGGCGTGCCGACGACCACCCAGTGGCCGCGCGCGCCGGCCAGGTATTCGTAGAGCTGGCGCACGGTGAAACGCTCGCGCCGGGCCAGCTCGATCACCACGCCGTGGCGGCTCGGGCTGCCGCCGGGCGCGTCCGGGTAATAGGGCGGCGGGGCGTCCAGGTCCCACTTCGCCAGGTCCTCGTGCGGCCAGAAGCGCTGGATGGTCTGCAGGCCGACGGACGGGTGGATCAGCCGCTGCAGTTCGGCCCATTTCTCCTGCGCCTCGGCCTGGGTGCGGCCGACCACGGGCGAGATGCCGGGCAGCACCAGCAGCTGTTCGGGGTGGCGGCCGTACTTCACCAGCCGGCCCTTCACGTCGCGGTAGAAGGACTGCGCCTCGGCCAGGCTGGTCCAGGCGGTGAAGATGGCTTCGGCCGATGCGGCGGCCAGCTCGCGGCCGGCCTCCGACGAGCCGGCCTGGACGATCACCGGATAGCCCTGCGGCGGGCGCTCCAGGTTCAGCGGACCTTCGACCTTGAAGTGCTTGCCGGCATGGTCGATGCGGTGCAGCTTGGCCGGGTCGAAGTAGATGCCCGAGGCCGGGTCGCGGATGAAGGCGTCGTCCTCGAAGCTGTCCCACAGGCCCTTGACCACGTCGATGAACTCGTGCGCGCGCTCGTAGCGCACGGCCGGCTCCGGATGGCGGTCCAGGCCGAAGTTGCCGTGCACGTTGTCGGCGCTGGTTGTCACCACGTTCCAGGCCGCGCGGCCCTTGCTGATGTGGTCGAGCGAGGCGAACTTGCGCGCCAGCGTGAACGGGTCTTCGTACGTGGTCGAGGCCGTGGCGACGAAGCCGATGTGCCGGGTGGCCACCGACAGCGCGGCCCACAGCGTGAGCGGCTCGAAATGCGACACGCGGCCCAGGCGGCGCAGCGACTCGTGGTCGCCCTGGTGGCGCTGTCCGGGGCTGTCGGCCACGAAGAGCTGGTCGAACAGGCCGCGCTCGGCGATGCGGGCGACCTCGATGTAGTGGTCGATGTTGACGCCCGAATCGACCTGCGAGCCCGGGTGCCGCCAGGCGGCGATGTGGTGGCCGGTGGCCATCACGAAGGCGCCCAGGCGCAGCTGGCGTTTGGCGGCGGCGGTCATGCGGCGGTCCTCGGTTTGGCAAAGAGCAGGGTGGCGCGGTCGGACTCGCCGATGGCCAGGTAGCGGTCGCGGTCGGCCGCGCCGTTGCGCAGCGTGGGCGGCAGCGCCCAGACGCCGCCCGGGTGGTCGTGCGTGTCGCGCGGGTTGGCGTTGATCTCGCTCGCGGCCACGAAGACGAAGCCGGCGGCGCGGGCGCGCTCGACGATGAAGTCCTGCGGCACGTAGCCGGTCTCGATCACGCGGGCCAGCGGTGTGCCGGGCGGCGCGCGGTGCTCCTCCACGCCGAGCACGCCGCCGGGCTTGAGCACGTCGTAGAAGGCGCGCAGCGTGTCGTCGAGGTGGCCGGCTGCGATCCAGTTGTGCACGTTGCGGAAGGTCAGCACCGCATCGGCGCCGCCGCGCGGGTGGATGTCGGTGAAGCCGCCGGCGCGCGGCAGGGTGCCGAGCACGACGCGGCCGTAGGTCTTCGGGTCGGCGCGCAGCTTCTCGGCGAAGGCGGCGCGGCCTTTGCGCTCGTACTCGGTGCCGTCGGCCGGCGCATGGGCCGCGTAGAGCCGGCCGCGGTCGTGCAGGTAGGGCGCGAGGATCTCGGTGTACCAGCCGCCGCCCGGCGCGATCTCGACGACCTGCCAGTCGGGCCGCAGGCCGAAGAACTCCAGCGTCTCCAGCGGATGGCGGGCGCCGTCGCGGGCGCGGCTGGCGGCGCTGCGGGCCGGGCTGTCCACGGCGGCGGCGAGGGCCGCGTGCTGGGCCGGGGTGAGCGGCGCCGGCCGCTGCTGGGCGGCCGCCCAGCCGGGCAGGGCGAGCAGGGGCAGCGGCAGCAGGGCGCGGCGGCGCAGCGCGGGGGCGAAGCGTTGGGAGTGGAACATGGTCTTGGGCGATGGGCGTGGCGCGACAGGGGCGGCACAGTCTGCCTCAAGCGCGTCCGAACATCGTTATGCGCGCAGCGATGAACGGGCGGGCCGGCGCCCGGCAGGATGCCGCCGGGGCGGCTATGCTGCACCGTCCCCGTTTCGTCATCCATCCGTCTTCGCCGCAGAGAGAGGAAAGCGAACCATGTCCCAAGCTTCCGCCGCGCCGCCGCGCGAGCCGCAGTACCCGATCGACCCGCTGTTCACCCGCCGCTGGTCGCCGCGCGCCTTCACCGAGGAGGCCATCGACCAGTCCGCGCTGCTGGGCCTGCTCGAAGCCGCGCGCTGGGCGCCCTCGGGCTTCAACGCCCAGCCCTGGCGCTTCATCTACGCGCGCCGCGGCACCCCGGCCTGGCAGCCGATCTTCGATGCGCTGTCCGAATACAACGGCGGCTGGGCCAAGCGCGCCGCGGCGCTCGTGGTGATCCTCTCGCGCACGGTCTGGGTGCCGCCGGGCAAGACCGAGCAGCAGCCGGTCACGACGCATGCCTTCGACGCCGGCGCGGCCTGGGCCAGCCTCGCGTTCCAGGCGACGCTGTCGGGCTGGCATGCGCACGGCATCGGCGGCTTCGACCGCGACCGCCTGCGCGTGGCGCTCGACGTTCCGCAGGATTACGCGATCCACGCCATCGCCGCCATCGGCAGGCGCGGCGACAAGTCGCTGCTGCCCGAGGCGCTGGCCGCCCGCGAGGCGCCGAACCAGCGCCTGCCGCTGGCCGCGCTGGCAGCGGAAGGGAAGTTCGGCTTCGCCGAATGATACCCCTGGAGGTAGTGGCCCATAGCGACTGCTTTCCGCAGGCTGTGGGCCTATACTCCTAGATGTCTTCGAGCAGGGCGTAGGGCAGCGGCCGCAGTTCCAGCGCCGTGGCGGCCGCGTCGCCGCCGGTGCGCAGGCCGCCGGCCTGGGCCGCGCTGACCTGCAGCGACACCAGCGCATCCCAGCCGCCGCCGAGCTCGGCCGGCGCCGGGGCGACCTCCACCACCGTGCCGGCCGGCTGCTGCGGGTCGTCCGCCGCGAACACCTCGGCGCCCGCGGCCAGCGGCGCGGCGGCATGGACCAGGTAGGTGCGGCGCTTGAGCGTGCCGCGGAACTGGCTGCGCGCGACCACCTCCTGGCCGGGGTAGCAGCCCTTTTTGAAGTTCACGCCGCCGACCGATTCGTAATTCAGCATCTGCGGCACGAAGGCGTCGGCCACGGCGGCGGTCGTGGACGCGGCCACGCCACTCCTCACCTCGCCCCAGCGCCAGCGGTCCTCGGCCAGGCCGGCACCCGCGGGCTGCGGCGTTCCGGCGGGCGCGATCCACAGCGCGCGCGGCGTGCCGTCGGCCCGGTACAGGTGGACGATGCGGGCCTGGCCGTCGGCCGCCAGGGTCCAGGGCGCCCGGGCGCCGCCGGGTACGGCGCTGCCGGCCAGGCCGAGCAGGGTAAAGGCGTCGCTCGCGTCGCTGAGCTTCGCCTTGGCCCGCAGCACGTACATCGACAGGCGCTTGACGGTGGCGGCGATCAGGTCGCGGCTGGCGACCAGCAGGATCTCGTTCGGGCCGCGTTTGAAGCCGACGAAGCTGGCCTGCAGCCGCCCCTTGGCCGAGAGCCAGCCGGCCAGCCGGGCCTGGTCCTCGCGCAGCAGCAGGAAGTCGTTGGTGAGCTGGCCGTGCAGGAAGCTGGCGGCATCTTCGCCTTCGGCGCGGATCACGCCGAGGTGGGGCAGGGGGGCCGCCCCATCGAGGATTCCGTCGAGCGTTGCCGGGGCGGCGGCGGGGGGTTGAGCGGTCATCGGTCCATTATCATGCCCGGTCCCATCACCTCCCGGAGTCCAGGGTTTGCGGCGCTTTCTCGCTCGCCTTTTCATCCTTGCCGTCGTGCTCGCCATCGCCGCGGCCGGCGCGCTGTTCTGGTGGCTGCACCAGCCGCTGGCCCTGCCGTCGCCCGCCGTGGACCTGTCCATCGAACCCGGCACCACGCCGCGCGGCGTGGCCCGCGCGGTGGCTGCCGCCGGCGTGCGGGTCGATCCGCGCCTGCTCTATGCCTGGTTCCGCTTCTCGGGCCAGGACCGGTTGATCAAGGCCGGCAGCTACGAGCTGGAGACCGGCATCACGCCGCACCGCCTGCTGGCCAAGCTGGTGCGCGGCGACGAAGCCCAGCGCGCCGTGACCCTGGTCGAGGGCTGGAACTGGCGCCAGGTGCGCGAGGCGCTGGCCAAGGCGGAGCAGCTGCGCGCCGACACCCAGGGTCTGGACGATGCCCAGCTCATGGAAAGGCTCGGCCGCCCCGGGGTCGCACCCGAAGGCCGCTTCTTCCCCGATACCTACACCTATTCCAAGGGCTCGACCGACGTCGCGCTGCTGCAGCGCGCGCTGCGCGCGATGGACCGCCACCTCGACGCCGCCTGGGCGCTGCGCGCGGCCGACACGCCGCTGAAGTCGCCCGAGCAGCTGCTCACGCTGGCCAGCATCGTCGAGAAGGAAACAGGCCGCGCCGCCGACCGCGCCAAGGTGGCGGCCGTGTTCATCAACCGCCTGCGCATCAACATGCCGCTGCAGACCGACCCGACGGTGATCTACGGCATGGGCGCGGCCTTCGACGGCAACCTGCGCAAGAAGGACCTGCTGGCCGACACGCCCTGGAACACCTACACCCGCGCCGGCCTGCCGCCCACGCCGATCGCCATGCCGGGCAAGGCCGCGCTGCTGGCCGCGGCGCAGCCCGACAGGACCGACGCGCTCTATTTCGTCTCGCGCGGCGACGGCAGCAGCCATTTCAGCCCGACGCTCGACGACCACAACCGGGCGGTCAACCAGTACCAGCGCGGCGTCGCTCCACCGGCAGCGGCGGTGGCCCGATGAGCATTGGCCTCTTCATCAGCTTCGAAGGCATCGACGGCGCCGGCAAGACGACGCACATCGATGCCCTGTCGTCGGCGCTGGCCGCTGCCGGCCGCGCCGTCGTGCGCACCCGCGAGCCCGGCGGCACGCCGCTGGCCGAGACGCTGCGCGAACTGCTGCTGCACCAGAACATGGACGCGCTGACCGAGGCGCTGCTGGTCTTCGCCGCCCGGCGCGACCACATCCGCACCGTGATCGCGCCGGCGCTGGAGCGCGGCGACGTGGTGCTCTGCGACCGCTTCACCGACGCCACCTTCGCCTACCAAGGCGCGGGCCGCGGCTTCGATACCGGCGTGCTCGGCACGCTGGAGCGCTGGGTGCAGGCCGGGGAGGGCGGCGCCGCGCTGCTGCAGCCGGACCTGACGGTCTGGTTCGACCTGCCGGCCGAGACCGCCGCCGCCCGGCTGGCCGCGGCCCGCGTGGCAGACCGCTTCGAGGCCCAGCCCGTCGAATTCTTCCGCCGCGTGGCCGCCGGCTATGCCGCGCGCTGCGATTCCGCGCCGCAGCGCTTCGTCCGCATCGACGCGTCGCAGCCGCGTGGGGACGTCTGGACGGCCGTGCGCGCCGCCATCGTCGCCCGCAGCTGGCTGCCGGAGGCCGCGCCATGAACGCCGTGGTGAACGACGACGCGCCGCCGCCCTGGATCGCCCGGCAGCTCGAACACCTGCTGACCCGGCGCGGCCACGCCTGGCTGCTGCAAGGCCCATCCGGCCTGGGCCAGTACCGCCTGGGGCTGGAACTGGTCCGCGCCTGGCTCTGCGAAGCGCCCACGCCGCACGGCGCCTGCGGCCGCTGTGCCAGCTGCCATGCCATCGCCGTGCGCACCCATGCCGACCTGGCCGTGCTGATGCCCGAGACCGAGATGGTCGCCCGCGACTGGCCGCTGCCCGAGAAAGCCCAGGCCGAGATCGACGACAAGAAGCGCAAGGCCAGCCGCGAGATCCGCGTCGATGCCATGCGCGGCGTGGTCGAGTTCGCCCAGCGCACCGGCGCGCGCGGCCGCGGCAAGGCGGTGCTGGTCTATCCGGCCGAGCGCATGAACGCCATCACCGCCAACGCGCTGCTCAAGACGCTCGAAGAGCCGCCGGGCGATGTGCGCTTCGTACTGGCCAGCGAATCGGCCCACCAGCTGCTGCCCACCATCCGCAGCCGCTGCCTGTCGCACACCCTGGCCTGGCCCGATGCGGCCGAAGCCGTGCCCTGGCTGGTCGCCCACGGCGTACCGCAGGCCGACGCGCCGGCGCTGCTGCGCGCGGCCGGCGGCCGACCCGAGGACGCGCTCGCCTGGGTGCAGGACGGCCGCGACCTGCGGGGCTGGTCGCTGCTGCCCCGGGCGCTGGCGCGCGGCGACGGCGCGGGTCTGGCCCAGTGGGCGCCGGCGCAGATCGTCGATGCCCTGCAAAAGGTCTGCCACGACCTGCTGGCCGTGGCGAGCGGCGCGGCGCCGCGCTACTTTGCGCCGCAGGGCCTGCCGGCCCCGCCCGCCGTCGGCCCGCTGACCCAGTGGAGCCGGGAGCTGGCCAAGGCCGCGCGCACGGCCGACCACCCGTTCAACGCCGGACTCCTGCTGGAGGCCCTGGTGAGCCAGGCCCGAAACGTCCTAAACTCACGCGCATCATGAGCAGCCTCCCGTCCACGCCACGTCCCAGCGTCGTACAGCTCGCGATCAAGGAAAAGGCCGCGCTCTACGCCGCCTACATCCCGCTGTTCACCGAAGGCGGCATGTTCATCCCGACCACGCGCGACTACCGGCTCGGCGACGACATCTACGTGCTGCTGACGCTGCCCGAGGACCCGCAGCGCTACCCGGTGGCCGGCCGCGTCGCCTGGGTCACGCCGCCGCGCGCCGCCGGCAACCGCGCCCAGGGCGTGGGTATCCAGTTCCCCAAGGACGAGAAGTCGCACCTGCTGAAGATGAAGATCGAGCAGCTGCTGGGCAGCGCGCTGGCATCGGACCGGCCGACGCAGACGATCTAGCGCCTGCCGCACCCCAGATACCCCGGGGGTAATGGCCTGGATGCGCTGGCTGCCCGCCCACGACAGGCATATACCCCCCGACTAGCATGTTCACCGATTCCCACTGCCACCTCACCTACCCGGGCCTGGCCGAGCGCCTGCCCGAGGTCCGCCAGGCCATGGCCGACACCCGGGTGGACCGCGCGCTGTGCGTCTGCACCACGCTGGAAGAGTTCGGCAGCGTCCATGCGCTGGCGACCGGCGACGACGGCCTCTGGTGCTCGGTCGGCGTGCACCCGGACAACGAGGGCGTCGAGGAGCCGACGGTGGCCGGCTTGGTCGAGCGCGCCGCGCTGCCGCGCGTGGTCGCCATCGGCGAGACCGGCCTCGACTACTACGGCATGGAAGACCGCAAGGGCGGCCGCAGCATCGCCGACCTGGAGTGGCAGCGTGACCGCTTCCGCGTGCACATCCGCGCGGCGCGCGCGACCGGGCTGCCGCTCATCATCCACACCCGCAGCGCGTCCGACGACACCCTGGTCATCCTGCGGGAGGAGGGCGCGTCGCACGGCGTCTTCCACTGCTTCACCGAGACCGACGCGGTCGCCCGCGCGGCGCTGGACCGGGGTTTCTACATCTCGTTCTCGGGCATCCTGACCTTCAAGAACGCCGCGGCGCTGCGCGAGGTGGCGAAGTCCGTGCCCGACGACCGGCTGCTCATCGAGACCGACAGCCCCTACCTCGCCCCCGTGCCGTACCGCGGCAAGACCAACATGCCGGCCTACGTGCCCCATGTGGCGCGCCAGCTGGCCGAGCTGCGCGGCAGCACGGTCGAGGACATCGCAGCGCTGACCAGCCGCAACTTCGACCGGCTGTTCAGCCGGGCCGCCGCTGCATGAGGTCCGCCGGCCGCCGATCGCTTCTGGCGGCGCTGGCCGCGGCGCCGCTGCTGGCGCAGCCGCCCGCGCAGGCCGGCTCGTTCGACGACTTCTTCCAGGCCATCCGCCGCGACGACCCGCGTGCCATCACGGCGCTCATCCGGCGCGGCTTCGACCCCAACACCATCGACGAACAGGGCCGCAGCGGGCTGATCCTGGCTGTCCAGTCCGACTGCCTGCGCGCGGCCGACGCGCTGCTGGCCGCGCCCGGCATCCAGGTGGAAAGCCGCAACCGCGACGACGAAAGCCCGCTGATGCTCGCGGCCCTGCACGGCCACCTGGAACTGGTCAAGACGCTCATCGCCCGCGACGCCGACGTCAATAAGCCCGGCTGGGCGCCGCTGCACTACGCCGTCACCGGCGACCAGGCCGACCAGCTCGCCATCGCCCGGCTGCTGCTGGAGAACTACGCCTTCATCGACGCCCAGTCGCCCAACGGCACCACGCCGCTGATGATGGCCGCCACCTACGGCTCCGAAGGCGCGGTGCGGCTGCTGATCGAGGAGGGCGCCGATCCGCTGATAAGGAACCAGCAGGGCCTGACCGCGCTGGACTTCGCCCGCCGCAGCGACCGCCGCGACGTGATCGAAGCCATCGACCGGGCCACCCGCGATGCCGCGCGCAAGGCCGCGGCCGACAAGGCGAGGGCGGCCGCAGCCCTGCCGCCACCCCGTTAACCATCCTTCACGCCGGAACGCGCGTCCGACGGCCATACTGGATCGCTCATGAACGAAGGAGCCCACATGCCCGCTCACCAAGAAGCCGCGCACTGGACCATCGCCGACCTGGACTTCTCGCGCATCGACCTCGACGCGGTGCGCAACGACGAGACGCTGTTCTACCTGGCCTGTTCCGCCTCGTTCGTCGAGAGCGGCTCCGACATGTACACGCGCAACCTCATCGAGTACTTCCAGGGAGATGCCGAGGTCACGCAATGGCTGAGCGCGCACTGGGAGGCGGAAGAGCTGCAGCACGGCCAGGCGCTGCGGGCCTACGTACAGCACGTCTGGCCCGAATTCGACTGGGAGCCGGCATACCGGGACTTCCTGGCCGAGTACGCCGGCTACTGCAAGGTCGAGCTGCTGGCGCCCAGCCGGGCGCTCGAGATGTCGGCCCGCTGCGTGGTCGAGACCGGCACGGCCACGTACTACCGCGCGCTGGCCCGGGCCACGACCGAGCCGGTGTTCATCGACCTGGCCTTGCGCATCGCGGCCGACGAGGTCAGCCACTACAAGCATTTCTACCGGTTCTTCCGCCGCTACCGCGACCAGGAACGCGTCGGCCGCACCCGCGTCTTCGGCACCGTGGCACACCGCATCTGGGCGTTGCGCAGCGAGGATGCCGACTGCGCGCTGCGCCACATCGCCAGCCACCGCGACCCGGCCTGCGCCGGCGACAAGGCCTGGCTGCGCCGCCTGACCAGCCGCGTGAGCCGCACGGTCAGCCGCAACCTCAATCCCCAGTTCACGCTCAAGATGCTGATGCGACCGCTGGACCTGCCGCCACGGCTCGAATCGATGCTGCGGGTGCCGGTCGAGCAATTCATGCAGCGGCTGTTCCTGCGCTGAGGCGAGCGGATCGCCAGACTTGGCCGGTACTTTATACGATGTATATTATGTTAAATCACAAACCGACTGCCATCGCAGCACCCGCGGCCTGATGGCATTGCCCCGCCTGCGCACGCTGCTGGCAGCCCTTGCCGCGGCCATCGTCTCGACCGCTGTCCTGGTTCCGCTGGCCTTCTACCTGGCCATGCCGCCGCTGCCCGACGTGGCCGCGCTGGCCGACTACCGGCCGCGGCTGCCGATCCGTGTTTATTCGGCCGACCGCGTGCTGCTGGCCGAGTACGGCGAAAAGCGCAGCTACGTGCCCGTGTCCGGCATGCCCCGGGTCATGCGCGATGCCGTGCTGGCCGCCGAGGACGCGCGCTTCTTCGCGCACGGCGGCATGGACTGGCGGGGCCTCGCCCGGGCGGCGCTGGCCAATGTCGGCTCGGTCGGCAGCCAGGGCGCATCGACCATCACCATGCAGGTCGCGAAGAAATTCTACCTGTCATCGGAGAAAACCTTCCTGCGCAAGGCCTGCGAGGCGCTGCTGACGATGCGCATCGAGTCGCGGCTCAGCAAGGAGCAGATCCTCGACCTGTACATGAACCAGATCTTCCTCGGCCAGCGCGCCTTCGGCTTCGCCGCCGCGGCCGAGGTGTATTTCGGCAAGCCGCTGGCCCAGCTCAGCCTGGCCGAGGCGGCCATGCTGGCCGGCCTGCCCAAGGCGCCGTCGCGCTTTAACCCGATCGTGAACCCGGCCCGCGCCATGCTGCGCCAGCGCTACGTGCTCGGCCGCATGCTGGACAACGGCTTCATCACCCGCGCCGAATACGACGCGGCCAAGGCCGAGGTGCTGCACTACCGCTCGCAGGCCGAGGTGCCGCAGCATGCCCAGTACGCGGCCGAGCTGGCGCGGCAGGCGCTCTACGACCGCTTCGGCGACGAGGCCTCGTCGCGCGGCTTCGAGGTCGAGCTGACGCTCAAGGCCGACCAGCAGGAGGCGGCCTACCGCGCCCTGCGCCGCGGCATCCTCGACTACGAGCGCCGCCAGCCCTACCGCGGGCCCGAGGCGCGCGTGGCCCTGCCCGCGTCGGCGGCCGACCGGGCGGACGAGGCCGACGACCTGCTCGCGCCCTATCCCGACAACGACGAACTCCAGGCCGCCATCGTCACCGCCGCCTCGCCCCAGCGCGTGGAGGCCCTGCTGCGCACCGGCGATGCCATCGCGGTCACCGGCGACGGCCTGCGGCCGGTGGCCGGCGCGCTCGCCGCGGATGCGGCCAAGGACCTGCGCATCGAGCCCGGCGCAGTCGTGCGCGTGGTGCGCGACGGCGCCGGGCGCTGGACGGTCACCCAGCAGCCGCAGGTCGAGGGCGCCTTCGTGGCGCTCGACCCGGACAGCGGCGCCATCGCCAGCCTGGTCGGCGGCTTCGACTTCGACAAGAGCGCGTTCAACCACGCGACACAGGCCTGGCGCCAGCCGGGCTCCAGCATCAAGCCCTTCATCTACTCGGCCGCGCTGGAGAAAGGCTTCACGCCGATGACCGTGGTGGACGACGAGCCGCTGCACATCGTCGGCACCGGCAACGCGCCGGCCTGGGAGCCGCGCAACGCCGACGGCCGCTTCGACGGGCCGATTCCCGTGCACGAGGCGCTGGCCCGCTCGAAGAACCTGGTGGCCATCCGTGTGCTGCAGGCCATCGGCGTGCCCTATGCGCAGCAGTGGATCGGCCGCTTCGGCCTCGATCCCGACCGCCAGCCGCCCTACCTCACCCTGGCGCTGGGCGCCGGCTCGGTCACGCCGCTGCAGCTGGCCGCGGGCTATGCGGTGTTCGCCAACGGCGGCTACCGCGTGCCGCCGGTGCTGATCCGCCGCATCCGCGACGCGCGCGGGCAACTGCTGGCCGAAGTGCCGCTGCCCGACGCGCCGGCGCCCGGGCAGCGCGTGATCGACGCACGCAACGCCTTCGTGATGACGCAGATGCTCCAGGAGGTCACCCGTCCCGGCGGCTCCGCGCCAAGGGTGCAGAGCACGCTGCGCCGCACCGACGTGCAGGGCAAGACCGGCACGACGAACGACGCGGTCGACGCCTGGTTCGCCGGCTTCCAGCGGCACCTGGTGGCCGTCTCCTGGATCGGCTACGACACACCGCGTTCCCTGGGCCGCCACGAGAGCGGCGGCGGCGTGGCGCTACCGGTCTGGCTCGACTACATGGGCCAGGCGCTCAGGAAGGCGCCGGTCGACGAGCCGCCGCTGCCACCTGGCGTGGTGAACGTGGACGGCGCCTGGGCCTACGAGGAGTATGTTCCTGGAGCAGGCGGATCACGGGCGCCTGGAACGGATACTCCCGTGCATGCGGGCGCGCTCGGCCCGTCCGCCGATGCTCCGGACGCGGCCGAGCGCCGCAGCATCCTCGACCTGTTCCGCCGCTGACGCTGGAACACGATCATTGAAGGATGCCACCGCGACCCCGTGCGCCGCAGGGGCTTGCACGGGGCTTCACGCGATACCCCCTGCTGCATGACAATTCGGCCGTCGGCGCCCCGCGCGCCGCAACGCGAACGAGTGGAGGTGACGCACCATGTCGGCGCAGGAAATCTTCGAGCTGCAGCGCCTGGAGTACGTGCTCGACACGTCCGGCATTCAGGGTGCGCTGCGCTTTCTCAACGGCCGCACGCCGCACCGCTGCACCGCGATCTACCGGCTGCGCGGCCTGCAGCTCCAGAGCCTGTATCTCTTCGACCGCCTGGGCGAGCGGCATGCCCAGCACACCGTGTCCCGGCTGGACGACAGCTTCTGCCTGCATGCCGCGGGCAGCGGTCCGCCGCCTGCGGGCGAGCCCGCTCCGGGGTGGCCCGCGTCGTACTACAGCCTGCCGTTGTCGCGCCGGCCGGGCGACCTGTTCGGCACGCTGTGCCACTTCGACTACGAACCGCGCCTGGTGCTTCCGGACACCGAGCTTTCCTTCCTCCAGCGCGCGGCCCATGTGCTGGTGCCGCACCTGACGCTGCAGTGACCGGCCGGGGCCGCAGCGCCCTCGCCTCCCCCTCTTCCTGCGCCCCCGTTTCCTTTCGGCCCGCTATTCCTGCGGCGCCTGCGCCGTGGCCTGCAATTCGCGCGGGCCGCGCACCACCTGCACCGTCTGGGCCGGCTGGTCGAGCAGCACGCACTGCTTGCCGGTGCGCCGGCAATGGTCCTGCACGCGCCAGTAGGCGCCGTGGCTCAGGCAGCCGGTCTGGCAGATGACGAGGTCGGCGGCCTGCAGGCTGGCTTCGAGCGCGGCCGCGTCTTCGGTGCCGCCGTCCGCTGCTGCGTCGCCGCCGTCATGGCGCAGAAAGCGGCCGCCGGCGATCTCGACGAGCCGCTGGCTCAGCGCGGCCAGCCCCGGCTCGCGGCCGACGCAGAGCACGGCTTTTTCGCGCAGGCCGCCGGTGGGCGGCGCCGGTCGCGCGGCGGCGCGGGCCAGGCGCTCCTCGCGCAGCTGGCGCCCCAGGCGGTCGCGGCGCAGGCTGTGCAGCGCCTCCATCAGGCGCTCGACATGGGCCAGCAGTTCGACCCGGCGCGGCAGGCCCGGCACGGCCTGGCGCAGCGCGGCCAGTTCCTCCCGGGCGGCGGCGGCCGCCGTGCGCTGTGCGATGGCCTCGGCGCGGCTGCGGATCAGCGCGGCCTCCAGCCGCGCGACCTCGGCAGCCTGTGCATGGCGCAGCTGCATGCTGCGCTCCTGGGCCGCGGCGAGTTCACGGGCCAGCACGGCGTTCTCGCGCACCAGGGCGTCGAGCTGCAGGCGCAAGGCGCGTGCATCGTCGGTCGGCATCGGCGGGCGGTGGCGCAGTCGCATGGTCTCGGCTCCTTCGTTGTTCGTCGAACCGGCCGAGCATACCTCAGATGCGAATGGTTTCTATTTGTCCGGCATCAGGCGCAGGCTGTGGGCGATCTGCGCCGGCAGCCGCTGCAAAGGCCGGTAGCGGCCCTGCGCCCAGCCGTCTGCCATGTCGCGGTAGCGGTCGGAGAACGCCAGGCCCGACTGGCCGGTCGGGTAGACGAAGACCGACCGCTCCAGGTCGGCCAGGTCGTACACGGCGCGCAGCGATGCCGCATGCCGGCTGGCGAACGGCAGGCCGGCGCCCGTGGGCCAGTACTGCCCGACGTTGACGGTGAAGCCGTCGCCGCCCGAGGGTACGGCCACGTCGAACCAGCCGGCCAGCGCGGCCACGCTGCCGAACGGCCTGTGCACGCTCAGGGCCGGGTGGGCCGTGCCCCAGCGCCAGCGGGCCGGGTCGCTGCCGTAGTCGGCCTGCAGGCGGTCGAGCGCGCGGCCCAGGGCGGCCGACGACTGCGCGGCGCAGTCCGAGGGCGCGCACCACCAGGGGTCGCCGGGGTGCTCCAGCGCATATTCGAGCACGCCGCGGAAGTGGCGCTTGCCGTAGAGCGAGGCAAAGCGCTCCACCCCGAGCCGGGGCGCGACGATGCCGCGCGTGAGTTCGTCGGCCCAGGCGGCGAAGACCAGCGGCGCGGCGCTGTCGGCGGCCATGCGGCCGTCGAAGCTGTGCAGCAGGCGCTGGACCGCGGGCGCCAGCGGATGGGCCGATGCCGTGGCCCGCAGCGCCGGCAGCAGGCGCAGCGCGGCGTTGGAGCGCACGTCGTTCTGGATCGCCTCCATGCTGGCCATGTCGTGCCGGGGCGTGG
The DNA here is from genome assembly GCA_009914555.1 of Xylophilus sp. Classification (GTDB taxonomy): domain Bacteria; phylum Pseudomonadota; class Gammaproteobacteria; order Burkholderiales; family Burkholderiaceae_C; genus WNDY01. The sequence goes on along the minus strand of WNDY01000007.1, from coordinate 4,061 downwards.
CCTTCAACAGTTCGGCGATGCGGTCGTAGCGGTACGGCGGGTGCCAGTCCTGGCCGATGTAGTGGCGGTAGCCCGGCGGCGTGATGCGCTGGTTGGCGGTGGCGATCCAGCCGTCGGCGGCGCCGTCGCTTTCGGGCGTCTCGGCGTACGGGATCCAGCCCTGCCAGTCGTAGCGCGCGTCCCAGCCGGGCTGCGGCGCCACGCCGCGGATGTCGTTGTCGTCCCGGCGCACCGGCACGCGGCCGGCGGCCTTGTAGGCGATGCGGCCGTCGGCGTCGGCGGCGACCACGTTCTGCATCGGCGAGTGGTAGCCGGCGAAGGCCGCCAGCAGCTCGGGCACCGAGCGGGCGCGGTTGATGGCGAAGGCGGCGTCGGCCGTGCGGTTGTCGGCATCGAGCGCGGCCCAGCGCAGCGCCAGAACGTAGCGGCGTGTGTCGATCAGCCGCCCGTGCGCCGGCTGGGCGTCGCTGAGCACCGGGCCGTGGCGGGTGCCGCGCACCTGGATGGTCACGTCGGGCCGGCCCTTGACTCGGATGGTCTCGCTGCGCACCTCGAACGCCGCCCAGCCGTCGGGCGTGCGGTAGCGCGTGGCGTCGGCCGGGTCGATCTGCTCGATGTAGAGGTCCTGTACGTCGGGCGCAGTGTTGGTGAAGCCCCAGGCCGCGCGCGCCGTGCGGCCCAGCACCACGAAGGGCACGCCAGGCAGCGTGGCGCCGATCACGTCGAGCGGCGGCTGCGCCCTCCCCTGCGCGTCCGGCCCGGCCGGCGCCTGCAGGTGGGCCATGTACCAGATCGCGGGCGCCGACAGGCCCAGGTGCGGGTCGTTGGCCAGCAGCGGCCTGCCGCTGGCGGTGTGCGATCCGGCGACCACCCAGTTGTTGCTGCCGCGGCCGGCGTCGGAGCCGGCATCGGTGGCGAACTCGCGCGACCAGGCCGTCAGATGGTCGCCAGGCGTGGCGATACTCTGGGCAGGATCCTCCGCCAGCGCGCGCTTGTCGCCCGCGTGGAGGTAGATATCCAGGCCAGTATAAAAGCGGTGCAGGTCGGTGGCCGAGGCCGGCGGCTCGTCGGCATAGGGCGGGAACAGCTGCCAGAGTCGCTCGTTGTCCAGCACCTGGGCGGCCGACAGCCGCGCGAACTCGGTGCCCCAGTTGCCGCCCAGGTCCAGCGCCATCATCAGCAGCCAGCCGACGCTGTCCTCGGGCGTCCATTCGCCGGGACGGGCGCCCAGCAGCAGGAACTCCGGCGCCGGCGCCTGGCCGGCACTGCGGTGGAAGGCGTTGACGCCGTCCGCATAAGCCTGCAGCAGTTCGCGGGTGTGCGGGCTCAGCCCGGCCAGCTGGCGCCGCGCGGCCGGCACGATGCCCAGGGTGCGCAGCAGCCGGTCGGTGTCGAGCGTGGCCTCGCCCAGCAGTTCCGACAGCTCGCCGCGCAGCAGCCGGCGGTTGAACTCCAGCTGCCAGCCGCGCTCCTGCGCGTGGACGAAGCCGATGGCATAGGCGGCGTCGCGCTCCGACGCGGCCAGGATGTGGGTCACGTCGGCCGCGTCGCGCTCCACCGTCACCGGCGCATGCAGCCCCGGGGCGGCCAGCGTGCCGTCGAGCCTGGGGAAGCTGCGCTGCACGTAGACCGCGCAGGCGGCGCCGGCCAGCAGCGCAATGCCGAGCAGGCCCACGGCGGCACGGGCGAACAGGCGCGCCACGGCTTTATTCGGGCAGCAGCAGCGCCTTGTATTCGAGGTATTCCCCGAGCCCGTAGACGCCGGCCTCGCGGCCGTTGCCCGACTGGCGGTAGCCGCCGAACGGCGCGCGCGGGTTGAACGCGCCGCCGTTCACATGGACCTGGCCGGTGCGGATGCGCCGCGCCACGGCCTGGCCTTTTTCCACGCTGCCGGCCCAGACGCCGCCGCCCAGGCCGTAGATGCTGTCGTTGGCCAGGCGCACGCCCTCCTCCTCGCCGCGGTAGGTGATGACCACCAGCACCGGGCCGAAGATTTCCTCGCGCGCCAGCGTGTCGCCCGGCTGCACGCGCAGCACGACGGGCTGGACGAAGTAGCCGCCCTCGCCCGTTTGCTGCTGGCGCGCATCGCCGGCGATGACCTCGGCGCCCTCCTCCAGACCCCGGGCCAGCCAGCCGAGCACGCGGTCGCGCTGCACCGCGCTGGCCAGCGGGCCCAGGCGGCTGCCCTCGTCCAGGCTCGGGCCGACCGCGTACTTCGCCAGCTCGGCGCGGATCAATTCGCGCGCCTCGTCATACCGCTCCTCGGGCAGCAGCAGCCGCGTGTGGGCCGAGCAGGTCTGGCCGCTGTTGAACAGGCCGGCCGCCAGCGATCCCTTGATGGCCGCGGGCAGGTCGGCATCCGGCAGGACGAGGCTGGCCGACTTGCCGCCGAGTTCGAGCGCCACGCGCTTGACCGTCTGGGACGCCAGTTCGGCCACGCGCCGGCCGGCCCGGGTCGAACCGGTGAAGCTGACGGCGTCGACCAGCGGATGGCTCGCCAGCACCTCGCCCACCTCGGCGCCGCGGCCGTGGACCAGGTTGAACACGCCGGGCGGCAGGCCGGCCGCCTCGATCACCTCGGCCAGGACCACGGCGTCGAGCGGCGCAACCTCGCTGGGCTTGAGCACCACGGTGGCGCCCGCGGCCAGCGCCGGCGCGACCTTGAGCGTCGCCTGGCTCAGCGGATAGTTCCACGGCGTGATCGCGCCGACCACGCCGACCGGCTCGCGCACGACCAGGGCATTGCCCTCGCGCCGCTCCCACGTGAACGTGCGGGCCAGCTCGGCATAGTGCTTCCAGTGGCCGATCGGCCCGGCCATCTGGGCGCCGCGCGACTGCGGCAGCGGCATGCCGACTTCGCGCGAGATCAGCCGGGCCAGTTCGCCGGCCCGCGCCTCCAGGCCGATGGCGATGCGGTCGAGGTACGCAGCGCGCACGGCCGGCTGCAGCGCGGCCCAGCCGTCGAAGGCCGCATGAGCGGCCTGCACCGCGCGCCCGGCCTCGGCGGCCGTGCCGGCGGGCACCGCGCCGATCACCGCGCCGGTGTTGGAGTCGTGCACCGCCAGCCGTTCGGCCGAGGCGGCGGCGACCCATTCGCCGTCGATGTAGTGCGTGTCGTGCGTCTTTTCTACCGTCATCGCGTGCTCTCCCGAGGAACGTCCGCCATCCGTGAATGAAGAAGCCTTTCGGCATATATATCCGCCGGCGGGCGAAAAGATCATACGGGACGGCGGTCAGGCCCGCGGCCGGGGCGGTCGCCGCAGGCTGCAGCGCAGGCCGACGCCGACAGGAACGGCCATTGCCAGCCAGGCCGCGCCGTGCCAGACGCCGGTGCCGAGCAGGGCTGCGACCAGTCCAAAGGCGGTCAGCACGGCCAGCAGCAGGGGCATGCCCCACACGAAGCGCAGCGAGCCGGGTGAAGCGAAAGACCTCATGGCTTCGCCCCCGAGCCGAAGCGGGATGCGGCAGGCGGCATGCCGGAGCGGCCCCCGGCGAGCTTCGCCACGCGCTCCTGGCTGTGCCTGCGCCGCGCGAACCACAGGTACAGCCCGCTGCCCAGCACCACGATGGTGAGCGCATCCAGCGCCGCCCACAGCACCTTCAGCGGCAGCCCGCCGTAGTCGCCGAAGTGCAGCGGCCGCGAGAGCTCCAGCACGCGCAGGTACCACGGCATCTCCAGCACCTTGGTCAGCGCGCCCGAGCGGGCATCGACCAGCACCGCCGACGATAGCCTGCTGGTCAGTGGCGTGTTGCCGTTGGCCCAGAACCATGATCTTGCCCCTGATTTACGGACACCTATCTAAGCGACATTGGCCAGCTCGTACTGCTCTGGGCTGAGGTAGCCCAGGGTCGAGTGCAGCCGGATCCGATTGTAGTCAACCTCAATGTAGTCAAACACATGAGCCTTGGCCTGCTCCCGTGTGGCGAGGTGTTCACCATGGATGGCCTCGACCTTCAGACTGTGGTTCCAACTCTCCATTGCTGCGTTGTCGTAGCAGTTGCCTCTGGCACTCATGCTGGCGATCAAAGCGTATTGCTCCAACAGGGCGCGGTGCTCGCGC
>WNDY01000069.1 GCA_009914555.1 Xylophilus sp. | reverse complement strand
GAAAGCGTTCTCCTCCTCCAGCCGCGCCACTTCACGTTTGAGCCGTGCATGTTCGGCCAACTCCAAGCGTTGTGCCTGATCGTCCTGGTCGTGCCGCCGCGCCTGGGCGCGCCAACTGTACAGCTGGGCAGGCTGCAACCCCAGATCACGAGCCACCGTGGTTACCCCTTCTGTGGCCGCTCGCAACAGTGCCTGCTGCCTGAACTCCAGGCTGAACTCCTGCCCCTTTCTGCCTGCCTTGCTCTTGGTCATCGTCCACCTCCTATTGCGATAGTTAATCGCTTATAGGGGTGTCCGTGAAACGGGGGCAAGATCAACTCTCCGCTACATCGAAGGGGACTTCGTGCATCCCGGACCCTGGCCCGAAGAAGCGATGCACGCGCTCGGCCGGATGCTGCGCGGTCTGCACGATGCCACGGCGGACTTCGGGCCAGACGAGCCCCCCGTCTGGCGTCCCTGGTTCGGACGGACCCTGGGCTCCTACCGCCAGGTCATCGGCCACTGCGACTTCTCGCCATGGAACATTCTTTCCAGGCAACGCATGCCGGTTGCGGTGATCGATTGGGAAACAGCCGGCCCCGTCGACGCACTTGTGGAGTTGGGACAGGCATGCTGGCTGAATGCGCAACTCCACGATGAGGACGTGGCAGCCCTGAACGGCTTGGCGCCGCCAGCCAAGCGGGCGAAATATGCGGCTCTCATCTGCGATGGATACGAACTGCCTCGCCGAGAGGCCGCGCGGCTGATACAGGCCATGATCGACGTCGCGATCGCCGACACGGCAGAGCAGGCGATCGAAACTTGCGTGCGTCCTGAATCCAACGGGCCTCTGTGGGGACTTGCATGGCGTGCCCGGGCTGCCGCCTGGATGGTCAGGCAGCGTAGCCTGCTATTGGATGCCCTGTCTTGAGGAATACGGTCGCACAGGCTGCGGCCAACGTCGATCTACTACGGGTCCGATGGAAGGAACTGAAGCCTGCGCGCCAGCAGGCACTTCACCCTCACCGCCATCAAACGACAAGGCCCGCGGTGTCCGGCACCGCGGGCCTTGTCATGGAGGAGCGCTACAGCGATGGGTCAGGCTGCAGGCTTTTCGGTCTTGGAAGCAGCCGCGCCGTGGGCGTTGGTCTTGCCAGCCTTGGCGTGCTTCTTCGTGGTCTTCTTCGCCGTCTTGGCGGGCTTGGCAGTGTCCGAAGCGGTGGCGGCCGGGGCCGTCGCAGCAGTTGCCGGAGCGGTCGTTGCCGGGGTGGTCGTCGCCGGGGCGGCCGTGTTGGCAGGAGCCTGTGCGAAGGCGGTGCCGGCGAGGGTCAGTGCGATAGCGGCAGCCAGGGTCTGGATTTTCATGACATCACTCCTTGGTGGTCAGTCTGCATGGAGAAAAGCCTCCATGGTTGCCACAACGCGCCACCGCGCGGATGCGCACGACAGCCGAACACCACGCATTGGTAAGCAATTGTTCCGAGCTGCCGGAGAGGACGTTTGGGCACAATCCACCCACCATGCAACGACGCCATCTCCTCCTCGCCGCGGCCACCGCAGCCGCACCGCTGGGCTCCGCGCTCGCCCAGGCTCCCGCCGCCGGCCGCCATCCGATCCGCCTCGTCGTGCCCTATGCCCCCGGCGGCCCGCTGGACGTGACGGCCCGCGCGCTGGCCGAGCGCGCGCGCGATGCGCTCGGCACCATCATCATCGACAACAAGCCCGGCGCGGGGGGCAACATCGGCGCCGATGCGGTCGCCAAGGCCGCGCCCGACGGCTTCACGATCGGCCTCGCGGCCACGGCCACGCACGCGGTCAACCCCTGGCTCTACAAGCGCATGCCGTACGACGCGGCGCGCGACTTCGCGCCCATCACCCAGATGGTGCGCGTGCCCAACGTGCTGGTGGTCAACGCCGAGGCGGCAGACCGCCTGCACATCCGCACGCTGGCCGACCTGATCGCCTACGCGAAGAAGAACCCCGGCAAGCTCAACTACGGCAGCGGCGGCAATGGCAGCGCCGGCCACCTCGCGGGCGAGCTGTTCAAGCAGAAGGCCGGCATCTTCGCGGTGCACATCCCGTACAACGGCGGCAACCCGGCGCAGCTCGCGCTGCTGTCGGGCCAGGTCGACTTCAACTTCGACAACCTGGCCACGGCCGCGCCCAACATCCGCGCGGGCAAGCTGCGCGCGCTGGCCGTGACCACGCTGGCCGCCAGCCCCGCGCTGCCCGGCGTGCCGCCGGTGGCAGCCACGCTGCCGGGCTTCTCGATCGACACCTGGTGGGGCCTGGTCGCGCCCGCGGGCACGCCGCACGAGGTGATCGCGCGGCTCAACCAGGGCTTCGTCGCGGCCCTCAACGCGCCGGAGACCCGGACCCGGTTCGCCGCGCTGCTGGCCGAGCCGGTGCCGACGACGCCGGAGCAGTTCGGCGCCTTCATGAAGAGCGAACTCGCGAAGTACGAGTCGCTCGTCAAGGCGTCCGGCGCGCAGGTGGACTGAGACCCCGCGGCCGCGCCTCAGCTGCCGTCCCCGGCCGCGCTGCCGATGCGGCGCGAGACCACCTCCACCGACTGCACGCCCTCGACGGCCCGCAGCCGGGCCGCGAGGCCCGACATCTGCTGCGCGGACAGGCGCACCAACTGCACCGACACGCGGTCCGCCGCGCCGTCGGGCTGCGCGGCCACGACGAAGCGGCGCAGCTGCTCGGGCCGCAGCGCCAGGGCCTGTTCCAGCCGCTCGGGCTGCACGCTGCCGTGCGCGGCGGTGATGCGCAGGCTGCAGCTCTGGCTGCGTGCACGGTAGGCTTCCTCCAGCGGCTTCACGCCGGCCAGGATCACGAGGATCACCACGGTGGCCGCGCCGGCCGCGAAGAACAGCCCGCCGCCCACGGCAAGGCCGATGGCCGCCACCGTCCAGATGCTGGCCGCGGTGGTGAGCCCGCGCACGACCTCGCCGCGCGCCAGGATCGCGCCAGCGCCCAGGAAGCCGATGCCCGACACCACCTGCGCCGCTGCACGCGATGGATCGAGGACCACGTTCTTGCCCGCGAGGCTGTCGGCGAAGCCGAAGGCCGAGACGATCATGAACAGGCAGGCGCCGACGCAGACCAGCATGTGGGTACGGATGCCCGCGGCCCACAGCAATCGCTCGCGCTCGAAGCCCACCAGGCTGCCGAGCAGCGCGGCGACCAGGAGACGGATCAGGGTTTCGGAATGCGCGATGTGGGCCATCGGCCGATTGTTGGCAAGCGCGCCGGCCCGCACGTGACCAGCCGTAGCGCTTTCATACTCCCATGGGATATGGTCAAATGCCTCCATGGTACGCCGGCATCTGGCACATACCCCCCGACAAGGCCCGCCGTGGGCGACAGGCCTCAGGCCGGGCGGATGGCCCGGGCGGGCCTGCCGGCGGATTCAGCGCTCTGCCGGCGCCTGGGGCTTGAACAGCGCGGTCGCGCCGCTGGCCGCTGCGGCGGCGCCCACCGGCGGCTGCAGCACGGCGCGGCGGCGGCCGCGCACCGCACCCCAGGTCACCGCGATGATGAGCAGCGCGCTCAGCGCCACGAAGGTCGCACTGATCGGGCGCTGCACGAAGATGGCCATGTCGCCGCGCGACAGCAGCAGCGCGCGGCGGAAGTTCTCCTCCACCATCGGTCCGAGCACGAAGCCCAGCATGATCGGCGCGACCGAGAAGTTCAGCGCCATCAGCACAGCACCGATGAGGCCGAAGGCCAGCACCTCCCAGATCTGGAACAGGCTGTTCTGCGTGCTGAACACGCCCACCGCGATGAAGAACATCGCCGACGGGAACAGGTAGCGGTAGGGCACCTGCAGCATCTTCACCCACACGCCGATCATCGGCACGTTGAGCACCATGAGGATGACGTTGCCGATCCAGAAGCTCGCGATCAGGCCCCAGAAGACGTCGGGGTGTTCGCTGATGAGCTGCGGGCCCGGCTGGATGCCCTGGATCAGCAGCGCGCCCAGGATCAGCGCCATCACCGCGTCGCCCGGAATGCCCAGGCTCATCGTCGGGATGAAGTCGACCTGCGTCTTGGAGTGCGATGACGCCTCGGGCGAGGCCACGCCCGCGATCATGCCGGTGCCGAACTTCTCGGGCGTCCGGGATATCTTGCGCTCCAGCGCATAGGCGACGAAGGTGGTGATCGTCGGGCCCGTGCCGGGCATGGCGCCGAACAGCGTGCCCACGCCGGTGCCGCGCACCATGGGCCAGAACGCCTCCTTCAGCTCGCGCAGGCTCGGCCGCATGTCGCGGATGCGCAGGCGGGTGTTGCTCGAGATGATCTTCATCCGGTTCACGTTGAGCAGGAAATCGGCCACGCCGAACAGGCCCATGGCAATGGCGACCAGTTCGAGCCCGTCGGTCAGCTCGGAAATGCCCAGCGAGAAGCGGAAGGCGCCCGAGTTCACGTCGGTGCCCACGGCGCCGCAGAGCAGGCCGAACAGCGTCATCGCCACGCCCTTGATCGGCGAGCCGCGCGACATGGTCGAGCCGGCCAGCAGACCCAGCAGCATGATCGAGAAGATCTCCGCCGGACCGAACTTGAAGGCGATCTCGGTGAGCAGCGGCGAGGCGAAGACCATCACCAGGATGCCCACGGAGGCGGCGAAGAACGAGCAGATCATGGTGATGCCCAGGGCCGTGCCGCCCTTGCCGGCCTTGGTCATCGGGTAGCCGTCCAGGCAGGTCACCGCATGCGGCGGGTGCGAGGGCAGGTTCAGCAGGATGGCGCCGATCGCGCCGCCGTACTGCGAGCCGTAGAAGATGCCGGCGAGCATCAGGATCGCGGGCACGGGGTGCATCGCATAGGTCAGCGGCAGGAGGATGGAGATCGCCGACAGCGCCCCCATGCCGGGCAGCACGCCGATGAGGTTGCCCACCAGCACGCCGAAGAAGGACCACATCAGGTTGGTGCCCTGGAAGGCCACGCCGAAGCCGAACCAGAGGTCATGCAAGGCTTGCTGCATCGCTCAGTTCCCCCACTTGTAGAGCGGCAGCTGCAGCTGCAGCGCCCACCAGAAGACGATCGTGGCGACGATCATCATGGCTGCTGCCAGCAGGAAGGCCTGCAGCACGGTGTTGCTGCGGTCGCCCAGCGCCGAGATGAAGACGATGGCGAAGGTTGCGGGCAGCAGCCCGAAATATTCGCCCACGAACACGAAGGCCACGGTGCCCAGCACGATGCAGGCCGCGCCGCGGAGGTCCGGCAGGCCATGGGCATGGTCCGGCAGCGCGTCGGCCGCGCCGGACGACTTGCTGCGGGCGGTGGCTGCGATCACCACGCCGGTGAGTGCCAGCAGGATGCCGACGGCGCATGGGAACAGGCCCGGGCCCATGCGGGCGAGCGTACCGAGCCGGTAGCTGGTGCTGGCCCAGGCGGCGGCCAGGCCGATGATCACCATCAGGGCGCCGCCGTAGTAGTCCTTGTTGTTGCTGAACCGCGAGGTCACGGCCGCGGGCTCCAGTTCGTGCGGTCGCCCGCGCGCCGCGAGGGGGTGGGAAGGAACATTGCGCTTGTCTCCGATGCGAAGGAGGCGCAGTCTAGGAACCGAAGCTTCCAAAACGCTTCCAATGCCCGGCCGGGGCCGCCGGGGAGCCGCAAATTACGTGTTATCCCTCATGCGGCAGGCCCCTGCCGGGCTGCGGCTCGGACGCCAAGGCGCAACGTGGCCGGCGGCGCGGCGGGTTCGTTCACCTTCTCAGGCCGCAAGGGGCAGCACCAGCCGCGCGCACAGGCCCACGCCGCTGCCGTCGGCGCGCGGGTCGCCGTCGTCGAGCAGGATGTCGCCGTGGTTGCGCCGTGCATAGGCGCGCGCGATCGCCATGCCCAGGCCGGCGCCGCCGGCCGCAGCGGCTGCACCGCCGCCGGCGGACTGGCGGAAGCGGCCGAACACGTCCTCGCGGCGGCCCGCAGCGATGCCGGGGCCGTCGTCGCGCACCTCGGCGCAGGCCTGCCCGCCGCGCACGCAGGCCGCCACCGTGATGCGCCCGCCGGCCGGCACGTGCTGGATCGCGTTGTGCAGCAGGTTGGCCAGCGCCTCGTGCAGTTCGAGCGGCTGGGCCCGCACCGGCAGCGCCATCGGCGCGGATGCGGCATCGGCTGCCTCCGCGCCCCCGGCATCGTCGAAGCCCAGGTCGTGGCCGCGCTCGCGCGCCAGCGGCAGGTACTGCAGCACCACGTCGCGCGCGATCGCGTTGAGGTCGACGACAGCGGCGCCAGCCGCCCCGCCGGGGCCTTCGCGCTGCGCATGGGCGAGCGACAGCAGCTGGTCCGACAGCCGCCGGCTGCGCTCCAGCTGCGCGGCGATGGCCTGCAGCGTCTCGTGCTGCCGTGCAGGGTCGTGCTCGCGCAGCGCATAGCCGGCCTGCGTCGTCATGATGGCCAGCGGCGTGCGCAGCTGGTGCGAAGCGTCGGCCAGGAAGTCCGCCTGCCGGGCCAGCACGCGCCGGTGGTCGGCGATGTGCTGGTTGACCGCCTCGACCAGCGGCGCAACCTCGCCCGGCACCCCGCGGGCGTCGATCGGCTGCAGCTGGCCCGAACCCCGGGCCCGCAGCGCCGCCCGCAGGCGCTCCAGCGGCCGCAGCGTCCATACCAGGCCCAGCCAGACCAGGCATGCGGTGACGAGCACCATGCGCAGGCCCTGCAGCAGCTCGCGATGCAGCAGGGCCTGCCGGGCGCGCTCGCGGCGGCCGGTGCTTTCGGCAGCCTTCGCCACCAGGCGGTAGGCGTTGCCCATGCCATCGTGCACCACGCGCTGGAGCATCGCCACCCGCACCGCGTAGCCGTGGTACGTTGCCTCGTAGAACCCGATGGCGCCTGCCGCCGCCGCGCCATCGGAGGGCGGAAGGTCCGACGGGCCCAGGATCGCCCGGTTCGGTGCCGGGGCAGGTCCGTCGAGTGCCAGCAGGCCGACGTAGAGATGCTTGTGCAGCGCATGGGTGGACTCGAACATGCCCTCCACCGAGAACAGCCAGCCCATGTCGGGCTCGCCGGCGCCGTCGAGTGTCATGCCCTCACCGATCGCATAGAGCGGCTCGGCCAGCGCCTCGTCGTAGGCGGTCTGCAGCGACCGCGCCATCGTGCGGTAGTCGCTCCAGCTGTCCACGGCCAGCAGCAGGCACAGCACCGGCAGCAGGATCGCCAGCAGCCGCGTGCGGATGCCGTGGACCGCCGGCGCGGCGCGCTCAGGCATCGGCCGCCGGCTCCAGCAGATAGCCCAGGCCGCGCACGGTCACGATGCGGGCGCCCGCGCCGGTGAGCTTGCGGCGCAGCCGGTGCAGCACCTGCTCGATCGCATCAGGCCCGGCACTGCTGTCGTACGGGAAGACCTTGCCGAAGAGCTGCGCCTTACCCACCGGCTGGCCCACGCGCATGAGCAGCGCGGTGAGCGCCGCATGCTCGCGCGGGGTGAGCGCCAGCAGCTGGCCATGCAGCGTGAATGCCCGGCTGCCGGCGTCGTAGGCCAGGCCGCCGCACTCCAGACGCGGATGCTGGCGGCCGTGGCTACGCCGCACCAGCGCAGCCAGGCGGGCCTCCAGTTCCTCGATCGCAAAGGGCTTGGCGACAAAGTCGTCCGCGCCCAGGTTCAAGCCGCGCACCCGGTCGTTGAGGCTGCCCTGGGCGGTGAGGATCAGCACCGGCGTGCGTTCGCCGGCATCGCGCAGCGCTCCCAGCAGGTCGAAGCCGTGGCGGTCCGGCAGCCCCAGATCGAGCACGATGGCGTCGTATTCGGTGCCCACGGCCAGCAGCGCCTCGGCGGTGCGCGCATCCGCGGCCTGATCGGTGACAAAGCCGCTCTGCCCGAGCGCCCGCGCCAGCCAGGAGACCATCTCCGTTTCGTCTTCGATCAGCAGGATGCGCATGCAGGAACTCCGATGTCCAGGCCGGGCGCCATCGATCGGCACAGCGGCTCACCAGCCGCAGGCCAGCCGCGACACGGCCTGGCCGCGGACCCGGTCGAGCCAGCCAGGCTCGACCCGCGCCGGCGCGATCTCGGCCAGCGGCAGCAGCACGAAGGCGCGCTCGCGCATGCGCGGATGCGGCAGCGTGAGCACGGGGTCGTCCTGCACCGTGTCGCCGTGCAGCAGCAGATCGAGGTCGAGCGTGCGCGGCGCGTTGCGGTAGGGCCGCGTGCGGCCGTGGTCCTGCTCGATGCGCTGGAGCGCGGCCAGCAGGTCCCGCGGCGCGAGCAGGGTCTGCAGCTCGACCACCGCATTGAGGTAGTCCGGACCGCTGGAACCGATGGGCGCGCTGCGGTAGAGCGACGAGCGGCCGCGCAGCGCGGTACCGGGCAGCGCGGCCAGGGCACGCGCCGCGCCGGCCAGCGTCCGCCGCGCGTCGCCGAGATTGGCCCCCAGGCCGACGAAGGCGGTGGCCGAAGTCGTCATCTCCCGGGCCGCTCAGAAGGTGTCGATGAATCCGGCGTCGGCCGATGGCCCGCCAGAACGCGGACGATCCAGGCGCAAACCACAGACGTGGCCCCGGCCGCGGCGGGCATTTGCAACGCCGAGTGCATGTGTTCTGGCGAGGCCAGCGGGCATGGCGGGCTCGTTCACACCTTCTCAGCCGGCATCGTCGCCGCCCGAGGCCGGCGGCGCGGCAGCGGCATCCCCGCCCTCGCCTGCACCACCACCGATGCCGGCGGGCTTGCGACGGCGGCGCCGCTTGCGCGGCGCCTTGGTTTCGGCGGCTGCGCCTGCCCCGCCATCCCCGGGATGGCCGTCCTCGGGCTGCGCAGCGCCGTGCGCGGCGGCGTCGGGCGGAACCGGCGCGCGGCGCACGCGTGGTGCGTCGCGCTGGCGCTGGCGCTGCTCTTCGCGGGCCTGCTCGACCAGATCCTCGCGGCGCGCGGAATCGGCCGTGCTGAACTCCTGCCACCAGTCGGCCAGCGCCTCGTCGACCTCGCCGACGTCGGCGCGCAGGCGCATGAAGTCGAAGCCGGCGCGGAAGCGCGGCTGCTCCACCAGGCCGAACGGCGTGGAGCCCGAGCGCTTCTCGAAGCGCGGCTGCATGACCCAGATCTCGCGCATGTCGGCCGCGAGCTTGCCGCGGCCGGAGACGTCGCCGATGCGCTGGTCGAACACGCTGTCGATCGCGTCGAGCAACGCGGGGTACGGCGGCTGGCGCTGCTGGCGCTTGGCCCAGCCGTCGCGCACGTCGGACCAGAGCACGGCCGCGAGCAGGAAGCTCGGCGCCACCGGCTTGCCCTCGCCCACGCGGCGGTCGGTGTCGAGCAGCGCGGCCGCGACGAACGGCGTCTCGGCCCGCTCGACCACGAGGTCGAGCAGCGGATAGATGCCGCGCGCGAGGCCGAGCTTCTTCAGCTGCGCGACCGTGGCGACCGCATGGCCGGTCTGCAGCAGCTTGAGCATCTCGTCGAACAGGCGGCTCTGCGGCACGTCGGCCAGCAGCTGCTGCGAGGCCACGAGCGGTGCGGCCGTCTTTGCATCGAGCGTGAAGCCCGAGGCCGCGAGCTTGGCCGCGAAGCGCACGCCGCGGATGATGCGCACCGGGTCCTCGCGGTAGCGCGTGGCCGGGTCGCCGATCATGCGCAGCGTCTTCTTCTTCGCGTCCTTGATGCCGCCGTGGTAGTCGACCACGATCTGGCGCTCGGGGTCGTAGTACATCGCGTTGATGGTGAAGTCGCGGCGCACCGCGTCCTCCTCCTGCGGGCCCCAGACGTTGTCGCGCAGCACGCGGCCCGAGGCGTCCACCGCATGGTGCAGGCCGGCCAGCTCGCTTTTGCTGGTGCGCTCGTTGCCGGCGACCTGCTCGGCCGCGGCGTTGTCGAGGTAGGCGCGGAAGGTCGAGACCTCGATCACCTCATGCTCGCGGCCGCGGCCGTAGACCACGTGCACGATGCGAAAGCGCCGCCCGATGATGAAGGCGCGGCGAAACAGCGCCTCGACCTGCTCGGGCGTGGCGTTGGTGGCCACGTCGAAGTCCTTGGGCCGCAGGCCCAGCAGCAGGTCGCGCACCGCGCCGCCGACCACGTAGGCCTCGAAGCCGGCCTCTTTCAGCGTGTGCACCACGTCGAGCGCGCGGCGGTCGACCAGCGAAGGATCGATGCCGTGGACCTCCTGCGGCACCTCCACGCGCCTGCCGAAGTTCGGTCTGCGCGCGCCGCCCTTGGCCGCGGCGCCCTTGCCGAGCAGCTTGTCGATGAACGTTTTGATCATGAAAAAAGGTCCAGGGTGCGCCAGCCGCGCTCGGCGGCGACGGCCCGCAGGCGGGCGTCGGGGTTGGTGGCGACGGGCACGTCCACGCGCTCCAGCAGCGCGATGTCGTTGTAGGAGTCGGTGTAGAAGGTCGTGTGCACGTCGGCGAAGGTCTGGCCGCGGGCGGCCAGCCACTGCTCCATGCGCGTGACCTTGCCTTCGCGCGCCGAGGGCACGCCGAGGATCGCGCCGGTGATCCAGCCGTCCTCGCCGCGTTCGAGCTGCACGGCGATGAGTTCGGTCACGCCGAGGGCCGCGGCGATCGGGCCGGTGACGAACTCGTTGGTCGCGGTGACGATGACGATCTCGTCGCCCGCGTCGCGGTGCGACTGCAGGAGTGCCAGCGCCTCGGGCCGCAGCGCCGGGCCGATCACGTCGCGCATGAAGCCTGCATGGGCGAGCGCCGCAGCCTCGGCGCCGCGGCTGCGCACCGCGTCGGTGGCGAAGCGCACGTATTCGTCGATGTCGAGCGTGCCGGCACGGTAGTGGGCGAAGAACGCGTCGTTGCGCCGGGCGAAGTCCACCGGATCGGTCCAGCCGATGCGGCTGGTGTATTCGCCCCAGGCATGGTCGGAATCCAGCGGCAGGAGCGTGTGGTCGAGGTCGAACAGGGCCAGGCGGCGCGGAGCACCCGTGGCGGGAGAAGAGGAAGACAGGGTCATTCGGTCTCTAGCATCACCTTGAGCAGGGGTACCGTCACGGCGCGCTGGGCCCGCAGGGCAAAGTCGTCGAGGTGGTCGAGCAGCGTCATCAGGCTGCCGAGGTCGCGCGAGAAACGGTTGAGCATGAAGTCCACGACCTCGTCGCCCAGCACGATGCCGCGGGCGTCGGCCTCCTGTCGCAGCACGGCGCGGCGGGCCAGTTCGTCCAGCAGGTGGAGCTGGAACACATGGCCCCAGCCGAGGCGGCTGCGCAGGTCCTCGCGCAGCTTCAGGTCGGCCGGCGGCAGGCTGCCGGTGGCCAGCACGCGGCGCGGCACGCCCTCGGCGGGCGCGAGCGCGTTGACGAACCAGTTGAAGGCGCGCTGCTGCTGGGCCGCGTCGTACAGGTGCACGTCGTCGAGCAGCACGGCCTGCCAGTCCTCGTCGCAGGGCGGCGGGTTGTGCACCGACGGGTCGAGCCAGCCGATGGGGCTGCCGTCGGCCCGCAGCGCCTCGTAGGCGGCGCGCAGCAGGTGCGTCTTGCCGCTGCCGCTTTCGCCCCAGAGGTACAGCGGCACCGGCTGCGCGGCGCCGTGCGGATCCAGCCACTGCTGCAGATGGGTCAGCGCCGCGCCGTTGGCGCCGGCGAAGAAGCGCGCGATCGTGGGCGGCTGCGCGATGCCGATGTCCAGGGCAAGCTGCTTGAGTGGCACCGCCGGCGCCTCGTGGCGCGCGCCGCCGCGCCCGGCCTTGGCCGCGGCCCCCTGCGGCACGGCTGCGGCGGCGGTCGGACGGGGATGCGCGGACATGGAGCGGAAGACGAAAAAGAGAAAACGAGGGACGAAACGGAAGCGGACGCGCCGGCGCAGGGCTGGCAACCGCGCATTCTAGGCGCAGCGCGTCACCGGCCCCGGCGGCCATGCGCCGTCCGGCGGCTGCCCGTTTTTTGGACACGCCAAGGAACCCCCTTTGGAATCAACGGCTTGCAGCGCCCATACGCGGCTTGCCCCAAGTTGTCCACAGACTTCTCCAGCGCGGCCGTGGACAAGGGGGCCGGCGCCTCAGCGCGCCGTGTTCGCCGCCGTCTGGCCGAACAGCACCTTGCGGCTGTCCTCGTTGACCGTGGGCCGCTTGGCGTAGGGCTCGCCGGCGGCGTAGGCGCGGGCGGTGGCCGGGCGGGCGCCGATCGCGTCGAACCAGCGCTGGAGGTTGGGGAAATCGGCGATGTTCTGCTGCGGGCGCTGCCACGGCACGATCCACGGGTAGCTGGCCATGTCGGCGATGGTGTAGTCGTCGCCCGCGATGAACGGCCGGTCGGCCAGGCGGCGGTCGAGCACGCCGTAGAGGCGGTTGGTCTCGTTCACATAGCGCTGGATCGCGTACGCGATCTTCTCGGGCGCGTAGCTGCCGAAGTGGTGGTTCTGCCCGGCCATCGGCCCCAGGCCGCCCATCTGCCAGAACAGCCATTGCAGCACCTCGGTGCGGCCGCGCAGGTCGTGCGGCAGAAAGCGGCCGGTCTTCTCGGCCAGGTACAGCAGGATGGCGCCGGACTCGAACACCGACACCGGCGCGCCGCCGCCGGCCGGGTCGGTATCGACGATGGCCGGGATGCGGTTGTTCGGCGCGATGCGCAGGAACTCGGGCCGGAACTGCTCGCCCGCGCCGATGTTGACTGGATGAAGGGTGTAGGGCAGCCCCGCCTCTTCGAGGAAGAGCGCGATCTTGTGGCCGTTGGGCGTGGGCCAGTAGTGGAGTTCGATCATGGTCGGGCGAGTGTAGGAAGCGCCCATGACCCCTGCCCGGGGCGGGGAATCTAGTTCAAGGCTTTGCGCAGGGCGGCCGCGCGCTCGGCGATCTCGTCCACGTCGAGGCCGTTGGCCGCATGGCTGAGGTAGGACTCCAGGTCGGTCACCGCCTCGGCCATGCGGCCCTGCTCGGCCAGGGCCAGGCCGCGGTCGCGGTATTCGCCCCAGGCGCGCGGCAGCAGCGTGACCAGCCGGTTCTGCACCGCCACCAGCCGCGCCCAGTCCTGCTGCGCGCGGTGGATCTCCTTGAGGTTGCGCAGCATGCGGCCGATGATCTCGCGCGGCGTGGCCGCCTGCAGATAGGGCGCAAGCGGCGGCAGTCCCAGGTCCTCGGCCAGATGGGTGCCGACGCGGTAAGGTTCGAGCCGCTCGACCAGTTCCTCCTGGCTCAGCGAGCGGCCGCTGAACGGGTCCATCACCACCTGCCCGCGCGGCAGGTTGACCTTGACCATGAAGTGGCCCGGAAACCCCACGCCGCGCGCCTGCAGGCCCAGGCCCTGCGCCAACTCCAACCACAGCACGGCCAGCGAGATGGGAATGCCGCGCCGCGTGCGCAGCACGGCGTTGAGGTAGCTGTTGTCCGGGTCGTAGTAGTCGTTGACGTTGCCGGCGAAACCCAGGTCGCTGTAGAAGAACTGGTTGAGCGCGCGCAGCTTCTGCAGCGCGCCGGCATCGGCCGGCAGGCGGCGCTGGATGCGGGCCAGCAGCTGATCGACGTCGCCCAGCACCTGCTGCACGTCGAGCTCGGGGTATTCGTCCTGCGCGATGCTGGCGGCCGCTTCGAGCAGCGGGAAGTGCGCGTCGCTCTGCACCAGCGCGGCGAAGTACGACAGCGGGGAGGGGATGGTGATGCGAAGCGGCATGGACAGGTTGTACAACAAAGCCGCGCGCCGCTCCAGACAAACCCGGCCGCTCCGCGGTCATCTGCGATGATGCCCGCCGCAGCGCGCGCGTGTCGCCCGCTTTCACCCCATCCTCCGCCCAGTATCTCCATGCATATCTCCGAGCAAACCGTACTCGTCACCGGCGCGGGCCGCGGCCTGGGCCATGCCATCGCGAGGGCCTTCGCGCGCGAGGGCGCCCGCCTCGTCGTGCACTACCGCAGGAGCCGGGAGCCGGCCGAGGCGCTGGCGCGCGAGCTGGGCCCCGGGCGCGCTGTGGCGCTGGCCGCCGACGTGACCGATGCCGCCCAGGTCGCGGCGCTCTTCGCCCAGGCCCGCGCGCACTTCGGCCGCGGCGTGAGCACGGTGGTCAACAACGCGCTGGCGGATTTCTCGTTCAACGGCGATGCGCGCGCCAAGGCCGGCGAGATCGCCTGGAGCGACTTCGCCGCGCAGTTCGACGGCAGCGTGCGCGGCGCGCTGCACACGCTGCAGGCGGCGCTGCCGGGCATGCGCGCGCAGGGGTTCGGGCGCATCGTCAACATCGGCACCAACCTGTTCCAGAACCCGGTCGTGCCGTACCACGACTACACCGCCGCCAAGGCCGCCCTGCTCTCGCTCACCCGCACCGCGGCGGCCGACCTGGGGCCCGACGGCATCACGGTCAACATGCTCTCGGGCGGGCTGCTGCGCACCACCGATGCCAGCGCGGCCACCCCGGAGGCGGTGTTCGACCTGATCGCCGCCTCGACGCCGCTGCGCCGCGTGACCACGCCGGAAGAATTCGCCGACGCGGTGCTGTTCTTCGCCTCGCCGTGGGCGCGGGCGGTGACCGGGCAGAACCTCGTCGTCGACGGCGGGCTGGTCAAGAACTGACTTATACTACCCCTAGCAGCCTTCTACAGCGCTTATGAAATAACCGCTGCAGGCTCATACTCCCCTAGCGATGCAGGAGCTGGCGCAGCTTGAGCCCTGCGGCCCAGGCAGCGCCGAAGTACACCGCCGCGCCGCCCGCGAGCAGCCCGGCCAGCAGCCCGATGCGGTGCAGCGGCTGCGCCCGCAGGCCGACCCAGTCGAAGCTGTGCGCGCCCCAGACCAGGAACACCGCCAGCAGCGCGCTGGCGGCCACCACCTGCAGGGCGTACAGGCCCCAGCCCGGCAGCGGCCGGTAGCTGCCGCGGCGGATCAGCCCGGCCAGCAGCCAGCCGGCGTTGACCAGCGCGCCGATGCCGATCGACAGCGTGAGCGCCGCATGCGCCATCACCGGCACCAGCAAGAAGTTCAGCAGCTGCGTGAGCACCAGCACGCCGATGGCGATGAAGGCCGGCGTGCGGATGTCCTGGTTGGCGTAGTAGCCCGGCCCCAGCACCTTGATCGCGACGAAGCCCAGCAGCCCGGTGCCGTAGCCCATGAGCGACAGCGCGGTCTGCTGCACGTCGTGGTCGCTGAAGGCGCCGTAGTGGTAGAGGCCGGTGACCAGCGGCGTGGCGAAGGTCAGCAGCCCGACGGCGCTCGGCAGCGCCAGCAGCACGACGAGCCGCAGGCCCCAGTCGAGCATGGCCGAATAGCGGTCGCCGTCGTTGGACGCGCGGGCCGCGGCGAGCTGCGGCATCAGCACCACGCCCAGCGCCACGCCCAGCAGCGCGACCGGGAACTCCATCAGCCGGTCCGAATAGCTGAGCCAGCTCACGCTGCCAGGCGGCAGGTGCGAGGCGATCTGCGTATTGATCAGCAGCGACAGCTGCGCCACGCTCACGCCCAGCAGCGCCGGCAGCATCAGCCGGGCCACGCGGCGCGTCCCCGGGTCGGCCCAGGCCGCGCGCAGCCCGGCCGCGCCCAGCCGCAGGCGCGGCAGCAGGCCCAGGCGCTTGAGCGACGGCAGCTGCACCAGCAGCTGCAGCAGGCCGCCGGCCATCACGCCCGCAGCCAATGCGTAGATCGGCTCGATGCCCACTGCGGCCAAGCGCGGTGCGCCCCACCACATGCCGAGAATCATGCTGAGGTTGAGCAGCACCGGCGTGACCGCCGACACCGCATAGCGCCGCCATGTGTTGAGGATGCCCGAGGCCAGCGCCACCAGCGACATGAAGCCGATGTAGGGGAACATCCAGCGCGTGAGCCGCACCGCGGCGTCGAGCCCCTCGGGGTTCTTCTCGAAGCCGCTGGCCATGGCCCAGACCAGCAGCGGCGCCCCGACCACGCCCGCGATGCAGGTCAGCAGCAGCACCGCCGTCAGCAGCGAGGCCACGTGGCCGATCAGCCGGCGCGTGGCGTCCTCGCCATGCTCGGCCTTCGACGCGGCCAGCACCGGCACGAAGGCCTGGCTGAAGGCGCCCTCGGCGAACAGCCGGCGGAACAGGTTGGGAATGCGGAAGGCGACGTTGAACGCGTCGGTCATCGCGCTCACGCCGAAGACCGAGGCCATGAGCAGCTCGCGCGCGAGGCCGGTGATGCGGGAGGCCAGGGTCAGCAGCGAGACGGTGGAGGCGGCTTTGAAGAGCGACACCGGCGGGAGTGTAGTCGCTTATAATCTCGGGCTTTGCTTTTGCCGCCGGCAACATCCTCAGACACCAAGGAACACTGAAATGGCATCTACGAAACCCAAGAAGAAGAACCCGCGCCTGGCCTCGGGCCGCAAGCGCGTCCGCCAGGACATCAAGCTCAACGCAGCGAACACCTCGCTGCGTTCGAAGTACCGCACCGCGGTCAAGAATGTCGAGAAGGCCGTCGCCGCCGGCGACAAGGCCAAGGCCACCGAAGCCTTCGCCCGCGCCCAGAGCGTGGTCGACGCGGTGGCCGACAAGGGCATCTTCCACAAGAACAAGGCATCGCGCGACAAGAGCCGCCTGGCTGCCAAGGTCAAGGCCCTGGCACTCGCCGACAAGGCCGCCGCCTGACGCATTCAGGCAAACAGCCCGGGACGGCCTCGCGGCCGGCCTGCCGTTTGTAAAGGGTGCGCTGCCGGCACCTTCGAGGCACC
The DNA here is from genome assembly GCA_009914555.1 of Xylophilus sp. Lineage (GTDB taxonomy): Bacteria > Pseudomonadota > Gammaproteobacteria > Burkholderiales > Burkholderiaceae_C > WNDY01. The sequence goes on along the minus strand of WNDY01000069.1, from coordinate 2,876 downwards.
AGCAAAAAGCAAAACGGGAAACCGCCTTCGGGCGGTTTTTTCGTTGGTGGAAGGGCAACCGAGGCGGGTCGGACACGAACAGGAGGCCGCCGCTAAACTGGTTCACTTTCCCCTTCCCCCGGTACAGCGACCATGCCTCCACCACAACACACAGCCACAGGGGCTGCCATCGGCGTCATCGGCGGCGGGCTGATGGGCGTCGGCATCGCGGTCCGGTTCGCGCTCGCGGGCCATGCAACCACGGTGGTCGAAACGAATGCCGGGCGTGCCGGCGGCGTCGCCGCGATCGCGGCCGGCATCCTCGACGAGCTGGCCGAGGCCGGCCTCGTCGACGGACCGCAGCGGCAGGCCGCGCTCGGCCGGCTGGCCGTGTCGGGCGCGCTGGCGGACGTGGCCGCCGCCGACGCCGTGATCGAAGCCATCCCCGAGGTGCTGGAGGCCAAGCATGCGCTCTACGCGAAGCTGGAGCCTCTGCTCGCCCCTGGCGCAGTGATCGCCAGCAACACCAGCGGCTTCGCGCCCGACGTGCTGTCGGCCGGCCTGCGCCTTCCCGAGCGCTTCCTGATCGGGCACTTCTGGAACCCGCCGCACGCGATCCCGCTGGTCGAGGTGGTGCCCGGCAGCGCGACCGATCCGGCCGTGGCCCAGCGCTTCGCGGCCTTGCTCACGCAGGCCGGCGCGGAGGCGGTCGTGCTGAAGGCCGCGATTCCCGGCTTCATCGGCAACCGGCTGCAGTTCGCCGTCCTGCGCGAGGCGCTGCACATCGTGCGGTCCGGCGTCGCCACGGCCGACGAGGTGGACCGGGTGATGAAGGCCTCGCTCGGCCGCCGCTACGGCCTCATGGGCCCGCTCGAAGTGGCCGACCTGGGCGGCCTCGGCACCTTCCTGTCGATCGCCAGCCACCTGATGCCCGACCTCGCCAGGGACCAGGAACCGCTGGAACTGCTGCGCGAACTGGTGGAAAAGGGCCGGCTCGGCGCCGCCACCGGCCAGGGTTTCTACACCTGGGACGACGCGCGCCGCGAGCACCTCAAGGACGTGCGCCGGCAGCAACTCGCCGCGCTGCGCTGACGCGCACTGCCGCCGGCCACCGCCACGGATGCCCCAGCCAGCCGAGGCACCCTCTCCCGCTTGTCCATCTGCAAGGGTCCACACCGTGTTCTTCATCCTGGTCCTCGCCGCCCTCGGCTTTCTCATGCTGGCCGCCTACCGCGGCTACAGCGTCATCCTCGTGGCGCCGCTGGCGGCCATCGCCGCAGTGCTGCTCACCGAGCCGTCGGCCGCGCTGCCGGTGTTCTCCGGCCTCTTCATGGAGAAGATGGTCGGCTTCGTGAAGCTGTACTTCCCGGTCTTCCTGCTCGGCGCCGTGTTCGGCAAGGCGATCGAGCTGGCCGGTTTCTCTGAAGCCATCGTGGCCGCGGCCATCCGCTACATCGGCCGCACCCGCGTCAACGCGGTGATCGTGGCCGTGTGCGCGCTGCTGACCTACGGCGGCGTGTCGCTGTTCGTCGTGGTGTTCGCGGTCTACCCGTTCGCAGCCGAGCTGTACCGCCAGAGCGGCATACCGAAGCGGCTGATGCCGGGCGCGATCGCGCTGGGCGCGTTCTCGTTCACCATGGATTCGCTGCCGGGCACGCCGCAGATCCAGAACATCATCCCGACCACCTTCTTCAAGACCACCGCCTGGGCCGCTCCGGTGCTCGGCGTGCTGGGCTCGGTCTTCATCATCGTCGTGGGCCTGGCCTATCTCGAATGGCGACGCCGCGCCGCGATGGCGGCCGGCGAGGGCTACGGCACCGCGCTGCGCAACGAGCCCGAGCGCACCGGCAGCGGCGACCTGCCGCATCCGCTGCTGGCCCTGGCGCCGCTGGTGCTGGTGGGCGTGGCCAACTTCGCGCTCACGAGGCTGATCCCGCAGTGGTACGGCGACAGCTACACCGTCAACCCTGAACTGCTGCCCGGCCTGGCCGCGCCGGTGGCCACACCGGTCAAGACCGTGGTCGCCATCTGGGCGGTGGAATGCGCACTGCTGCTGGGCATCGTCTTCGTGGTCGCCACAGGGTTCCGGCGGCTGCACGCGCGCTTCGCCGAAGGCAGCAAGCCGGCCGTGTCGGGCGCCCTGCTCGCCTCGCTGAACACCGCGTCGGAATATGGCTTCGGCGGCGTGATCGCGGCGCTGCCGGGCTTCGTCGTCGTGGCCGATCTGCTCAAGAGCATTCCCAACCCGCTGGTCAACGCGGCCGTGTCGGTGAGCGCGCTGGCCGGCATCACCGGCTCGGCCTCGGGCGGCATGAGCATCGCGCTGGCAGCCATGTCCAACCTGTTCATCGCGGGCGCCGAGGCAGCTCGCATTCCGATGGAGGTGCTGCACCGCGTGGTCGCGATGGCCAGCGGCGGCATGGACACGCTGCCGCACAACGGCGCGGTCATCACGCTGCTGGCGGTGACCGGGCTCACGCACCGCGAGTCGTACCGCGAGGTCTTCGCCGTCACCGTCATCAAGACGCTGGCGGTGTTCTTCGTGATCGCGGTGTACTACCTGACCGGGCTGGTGTAGGACTGATCTTGCCCCCGTTTCACGGACACCCCTATAAGCGATTAACTATCGCAATAGGAGGTGGACGATGACCAAGAGCAAGGCAGGCAGAAAGGGGCAGGAGTTCAGCCTGGAGTTCAGGCAGCAGGCACTGTTGCGAGCGGCCACAGAAGGGGTAACCACGGTGGCTCGTGATCTGGGGTTGCAGCCTGCCCAGCTGTACAGTTGGCGCGCCCAGGCGCGGCGGCACGACCAGGACGATCAGGCACAACGCTTGGAGTTGGCCGAACATGCACGGCTCAAACGTGAAGTGGCGCGGCTGGAGGAGGAGAACGCTTTC
>WNDY01000068.1 GCA_009914555.1 Xylophilus sp. | reverse complement strand
GACCTGTATTCGCGTAAGGTTGTGGGCTGGTCGATGTCTGAGCGCATGACGGCTACGCTGGTTTGCGACGCGCTGCGCATGGCGCTGTTTGCTCGCAATCGGCCTCGGGGAGTGATCGTGCATACTGGCCGTGGTAGCCAATACTGCTCGCGCGAGCACCGCGCCCTGTTGGAGCAATACGCTTTGATCGCCAGCATGAGTGCCAGAGGCAACTGCTACGACAACGCAGCAATGGAGAGTTGGAACCACAGTCTGAAGGTCGAGGCCATCCATGGTGAACACCTCGCCACACGGGAGCAGGCCAAGGCTCATGTGTTTGACTACAATCGGATCCGGCTGCACTCGACCCTGGGCTACCTCAGCCCAGAGCAGTACGAGCTGGCCAACGTCGCTTAGATAGGTGTCCGTAAATCAGGTGCAAGATCAACCGGCTCGCGGTCTAGCGGTGGCACGGTGCAGGCGCTCTAGAAAAGGCTCCCCTGCCCCGCCGGCCCCGGCGGGCGGAACTGCGAGGCGTCCAGCGCCAGCCGCTCCTCGTTGAGCCCCAGCCTGCGGCAGGCGATGTCGAAGCGCCGGCGGATCAGCTGCGCCCAGGTGCCGCCGCCGCGCATGCGGGTGGCGAAGTCGGCGTCGTAGTCCCTGCCGCCGTGCATCTCGCGGATGCGCTCCATGACGCGCGCGGCGCGCTGCGGATAGTGCACCTCCAGCCATTCGCGGAACAGCGGCGCGACCTCCCAGGGCAGCCGGATCACCGTGTAGAACGCGCTGCGCGCGCCGGCCGCATGGGCCGCGTCGAGCGCCTGCTCCATGTCCTCGTTGAGGAACGGAATCTGCGGCCCGAGGCTCATGCCGACCGGGATGCCCGCCTCGCTGAGCGCGCGCACCGTGCGCAGCCGCCGCGCCGGCGATGCCGCACGCGGCTCCAGCCGGCGGGCCAGCGCCGCGTCGAGCGTGGTCAGCGTGATCCAGACCGTCGCCAGCCGTTCGGCGGCCATCGGCGCGAGCAGGTCGATGTCGCGCTCCACGCCGGCCGACTTGGTCACGATGCCCAGCGGATGGCGCACCTCGTGCAGCAGCTCGATCACCGAGCGCGTGATGCGCAGCTCGCGCTCCACCGGCTGGTAGGCGTCGGTCGCGGTGCCGATCGCGATCGTGCGCGGCCGGTAGCGCGGGCTGCCGAGCTCGCGCCGCAGCGCCTCGGCGAAGCCGCGCTTGGCGACGAGTTTCGTCTCGAAATCCAGGCCCGGCGACAGGTTCAGGTAGCTGTGCGTGGGCCGGGCGTAGCAGTAGACGCAGCCGTGCTCGCAGCCGCGGTACGGGTTGAGCGAGCGGTCGAAGCCGACGTCGGGCGACTGGTTGTGGCTCAGCGCGCTGCGGCAGTCCTCCCAGCGCACCTCGGTGGCCAACTGCGCCGGCAGCTCGGCCTGGCCCTGCTCGAAGGTGCCCCAGCCGTCGTCGACGGCAGCGCGCGCATCCCCGGAGAAGCGGTGCGCCAGCGCACTGGCCGCGCCGCGGCCCTTGAGGGCACGGCGCAGGGCTTCGGCGGGGATGGCGTTGTCGGACATGGTGTCAATGGCCGTGAAACTGTATTTACATACAGTATATCGGCGCTGTTGGCATGCCCATGCCGCGCTGGGCACAATCCGCGCCATGCCTGACACCTCTGCATCCGCGCCGGGCACCGTGCCCCGTCCGCGCAACATCTTCGACCGCTACCATGCCCACGTCTATTTCGGGCCAGACACCGTGGGCCAGGCCCGCGTGCTCTGCGAAGAGGCCGGCCGGCGCTTCGGCGTGGCGGTGGGACGGGTGCACGAGCGGAGAGTCGGCCCTCATCCGCACTGGAGCTGCCAGCTCGCGTTCGACCGCACGCAGTTCGAGGCGCTGGTCCCATGGCTCGACGCTCAGCGCGGCGGCCTCGACGTGCTGGTGCATGGTCTGAGCAACGATCCGCTGGCCGACCACACCGACCATGCCAGCTGGCTGGGATGGCCTTCGACGCTGGATCTGTCGGTCTTCGGGCGTTGACGGGCGCTGGCAGCGCGGAGCTGCCGGCGGCTGTAGGAACGGGCAGCGGTGCATGGTTTCGTCCTTCCTCCGTAGGACTGCCCCCACGCGGGGCGACTGCGCACGACGACAGGGCACCGGACCGGCCGTGCGGATAGTGCTTGCATCAACACAACACAGCCCGTCCGCAGCCGGCGCCAGCCGCTGCGGCCACCGCAGAACCTCCATGCTCGCTCTCGCACCCCCTCTTTCTCCCGCCGCCACGCGGCGACGAAGCACCGCGCTTCCGGCAGAGCACCCGGCTGCCGAGCCGCACGGCCCGGCCCGGTCGCTGGTCGAATGGCTGCTGGCCGCTCCCCGGGACGAAGCAGACCGCCTGGCGCGGCAGGGCGCTTCGCGCAGCTGGCTGAACGTCCGCATGGACGAGGCGGCGGCGCTGCCCTGCGACCTGCCCGAAACGCCCGGCGACCTCGCCACCTGGATGCAGGCCGGCCACGACCGCGTCGGCGGCCTTTATGCCGACTACCTGGGGCAGCGCCGTGCCGGCGCTCCGCGCCGCTTCTTCGCCAACCGTGCCCATGCGCTCTACTTTCTGCGCGGCGTCACCCCGACCAAGCTGGCCGACGGCTCCTGGCTCGCCGGCGTGCTGCCGCACTGGCGCAACCCCCTCGTCGACCATCTCGTGCGAACCTATGTGGAGGAACTGGGCGACGGCGACCCCGCAAAGAACCACGTGCTGCTCTACCGCCGCCTGCTCGCGGCCAACGGCCTGGATGAGGCGCCGGACCTGCCAGACAACCATTACATTCAGGCTGCCATCCAGCTGAGCTTGGCGGAGCACACGGCCGACCTGCTGCCGGAGGTGACCGGCTTCAACCTCGGCTACGAGCAGCTGCCGCTGCATCTGCTGATCACCGCCTACGAGCTCAACGAGCTGGGCATCGATCCGTACTACTTCACGCTGCACGTGACGGTGGACAACAGCGACAGCGGCCATGCCCGCCGCGCGGTCGAGGCCGTGCAGGCCGGGCTGCCGCAGGACGCGGCCGCGCGCGAAGCGTTCTGGCAGCGTGTGCGCACCGGCTACCGGCTCAACGACCTGGGCGCGAGCACCCTGTCGGTGATCGAAGGCTTCGACGCGCGGCGCGAGGTCTGCCGCATCCTGGAGCGCAAGAGCATCGCCGGCCGCAACGCGCATTCCGACTACTGCCGTCTGGGCGGCAAGACGGTCAACCAGTGGCTGGCCGAACCGGACGGCATGGCCGGCTTCCTGGCAACGCTGGAGAAGGCCGGGTGGATCCAGCGCAACGCGCCGCCTTCGCAGAGCCGCTTCTGGAACCTGCTGCAGGGGCCGCGGGCCGAGATGTTCGGCGTGTTCGACGGCTATGAGCTCCAGGTCATCCACGACTGGATCCGCGGCGACGCCAGCGCGGACGGGGCCGATCACCTCGCGACCCAGGCCGCGAGCGCCGCCCAGGTGCCGGTGAAGAAGCCGCGCGCCTTCCGGCACCGCCTGCGCATCGCCGGCACGCCGGCCAGCGCGGCCGACGACGGCACCGCAGGCGGGCCGCCGCCCCGGCCGGATGCGGACACGGCGGCGCTCGAAGCGCAGCTAGCGCTGCAGGACGACCCGGCGGCACGCATCGACACTCTGGTTGGCGCCATGGGCCCGCACCAGCACTGGCGCCCGGCCGGGCTGCTGGCCACCCGCCGCTTCGTGGAGCTGGCGCTGCACTGAGAAGGGGTGGACGGACCCGCCGGCATGCCCGCTGGCCTCGTCGTCGGGCTACGCTGGATTCTTCCTTCACACCTTCTGGGAGCGCGGCGGGACAGCCGCGTGCGCCGCCGGCCTACAGGCGGCAGGCGGACTCTCTCACTGCCCGGCAGCGTGGCACGCCGCAGGATCGGGCGTCGCCATACCGAAAAGAGGCAACGACGCCATGCCCGCTGACCGCCTGACCGCCTTCCCCCGCCGCCACCCGATCTGGACCGGGCTGGCCGTGCTCGTGCTGCTGCTGATCGTCTTCTTCGACTGGAACTGGTTCCGGCATCCGCTGGAACGCTACCTGTCCAACAAGACGCATCGCGAGTTCCGCATTTCGGACCTGCACGTGAAGCTCGGCTTCACACCGACGATCCGCATGCGCGACGTCTACTTCAGCAATGCCGACTGGAGCAAGCAGGACCCCATGGCACGCATCAAGCAGATCGAATTTTCCATTTCGCTGCGCGACCTGCCGCAGAAGATCCTGGTGCCCCGTGTGGCGCTGACCGAGCCCGACTTCGTTTTCGAGCGCCTGGCCGACGACCGCAAGAACTGGATCTTCTCCGATCCGAACGACAAGTCGCCGAGCAAGCTGCGCATCAGCACGCTGTCGGTGGATCAGGGGCGGCTGCGCTACTTCGACCACGGCGAGCCTTTCACGCTCGACGTGCATGCCAGTACCTTCGACCCCGAGAAGCTGCCGCAGGCCCGCGACGCCGACGCCAAGCCGCAGAACAACAAATACAGCACCCGGTATACGTTCACCGGCAGCTACCACGGCTCGACCTTTGAGGGCAAGGCACAGACCGGCGAGGTGCTGAGCTTCCAGGAATCGGGCGTACCCTTCCCGGTCCAGGGCGAACTCGCCGCCGGCACCACCAAGCTGTGGGTCGAGGGCACCATCGCCGACGCAGCCAAGATCACCGGCATCGACACCCGGCTGCGCATCTCGGGCCAGACGCTGGCCAATCTCTACCCCTTCCTGCTGCTGCCGCTGCCGGCGTCGCCGCCCTATTCGCTCGCAGGCCACCTGGTGCTCAAGGGCGACAAGTTCACGATGGACGACCTGGCCGGCAAGATCGGCTCGACCGACGTCAGCGGCAGCGCCGGCTACCTGCGCCGCGAGCCGCGGCCGCTGCTCACCGCCGACCTGCACAGCAAGCTGCTGGACGTTTCCGATCTGGGCCCCTTGGTCGGTGTGCAGACCAAGGAGACCGGCGGCAAGCCCAGGACCACGCAGGCCCAGACCCGCGACCGGCCCACGGCCAAGGTGGCCGAGCGCACGGCCGACCCGGACCACATCCTGCCCGCGGGCTCCTTCGACGGCAGCCGGCTGCAGAAGATCGATGCCAAGGTCGACCTCGACGCCAAACGGCTGAAGGTGCCGGTGGACAAGCTGCCGCTGGAGAGCATGCGCGCGGCGCTGCGGCTCGACGACGCGGTGCTCAAGCTCCAGCCGCTCGAATTCGGCTTCGCCGGCGGCAGCATCGTTTCACAGATCACGCTGGACGCCCGCCAGCCGACTATCGACACCCACCTCGACACCGTCTTCCGCGGCATCCAGCTTGCGCGGCTGCTGCCGCAAAACGAGAAAGTGGCGCAGGGCGTGGGCCGGGTCAGCGCCACGGTCAAGCTCCACGGCCGCGGCAACTCGATCGCCGATGCGGCAGCCAAGGTCGACGGCCGGATCTCCGCGGCGGTTGCCGGCGGCCGCGTGTCCAACCTGCTCGATGCGGTGAGCGGGCTCAACGGCGGCAAGATCATCCAGTTGCTGGTCGGGGGCGACCGCACCATCAACGTGCGCTGCGGCGGTACCGTGTTCGACGTGAAGGAAGGCCGCGGCACATCGTCGCTGTTCGTCGTCGATACCGAGCAGACCGAAATCCTCGGCAACGGCAGCTTCGACCTGGAGAACGAGCGCTTCGACCTGACGATCACTCCGCGCCCCAAGCGCCCGGGCATCCTGTCGCTGCGCACGCCGGTGCGCGTGTACGGCCGCTTCAACAAGGCCGACTTCGAACTCTACAAGGGCCCGCTGATCGCCCGCGCCGGCGGCGCGCTGGCACTGGCCGCCGTGGCCGCGCCGCTGGCCGCGCTGGCGCCGCTGATCGAGACGGGGCCGGGCGAGAGTGTGGACTGCGGCCAAGTCGAGCAGCAGACCATGGGCGCGCAGCGCCAGGCCGCCCAGCCTGCCGGCAAGGCCGCCGCCAAGCGCGCTGCACCGACGAAGTGACGAGCCGCTGCCTGCGACTTCACGCAGCGGCGTCCTACGTGCCGGGGCGGCGGCCGGCTCCAGACTCGGCCCGTCTCAACACTCCAGGCCACCAACACCATGTCGACCAATTCCTATCCGCCCGACGCTGGCGATCCCGTCGCCTACTCCGCCGCCGCTGCGCGCGCCGCCACCGTGGCATCCGGCCGTGCCAACACGCCGAGCGCGGTCTCGTGGGGCGCCATCCTGGCCGGCGCTGCCGGTGCAGCGGCGCTGTCGCTGATCCTGCTGATCCTCGGCACCGGCCTCGGGCTGTCGTCAGTCTCGCCCTGGGCGCAGCGCGGCGTCGAGGCATCGACGCTGGGCTTCGGCGCCGTGCTCTGGATCACCTTCACCCAGCTTGCCGCATCCGGCGTGGGCGGCTACTTGGCCGGCCGGCTGCGCACCCGGTGGCTGGACCTGCAGCGCGACGAGGTCTTCTTCCGCGACACGGCCCACGGCTTCCTGGCCTGGGCCGTGGCCTCGCTGGCGACGGCTGCGCTGCTGACCTCGGCCATCGGCATCATCGTGGGCGGCGGCGTGCAGGCCGGCGCCACCCTGGCCGGCGGTGCCGCAGGCACGGCGGCCACGGCCGCGACGGTGGCCGGCACCGGTGCAGCCACGCGGGGTGCATCGGATGTCCAGGGCGGCAGCGATGCCGTGACGGGCTACTTCATCGACACACTGTTCCGCCCCGCCGCATCGACCGCGACCGGCACGGCGCCGTCGGAACCGGGCACGCCGGCCGCCGCCGGCACACCGGCCACGCCGCCGGGCCGCGCCGACGCCGGCGAGGTCGCCACCCAGTCGGCCAACGTGCCGGCCGGCACCGCCTCGTCCCGCGACCAGAGCGGCCCCGCCCGCTCCCCGGTGCGCGGCGACGCCGCCGGCAACGCCGCCCAGAGCCGCGAGATCGCCCGCATCTTCGCCAACAGCCTGCGCACCGGCACCCTGCCGTCCGACGACCTGCACTACGTGGCCGGCCTGGTCTCCGAGCGCACCGGCCTGCCCCAGTCCGAAGCCGAACGCCGCGTCAACGCCACTTTCGCCAACCTCAAGCAGAAGCTGCAAGAGGCCGGCAACGCCGCCCGCGAAGCCGCAGACACGGCGCGCAAGGCATCGGCCAAGGCGTCGCTGTGGCTCTTCGTCTCGCTGCTGGTCGGCGCCTTCGTGGCATCGCTGGCCGCCACCCGCGGCGGCCGCCAGCGCGACCTCTGAATCCACGTCCTTCGACACCAACCAACCACATCACGGAGCCCACCCCCATGGCCGCAATCCTTCTCTGGCTGCTCGGCATTCCGATCCCGATCATCATCCTGATCGCGCTGCTGACCTGACAGGCCCGCCCCTTCGGAAAGGCAGAAAGCCGCCGCCCCGGCACCGGGCGGCGGCTTTTTTTCATTCCGAAGGGGAAGGCCCGGCGGTGTGGGCGGCCAAGCCACGCTGGCCGAACACCGCCGCTGCGATCCGTCGACGGTCCGGCTCACCGTGGACGTTGCCTGCACCGACTACCTGCAGGCAGGCGCAGATGGCCCGCGGCGAGGTCGACCTGCCGCTGATGACGCCCGGGCAGGGCCCGGCCGGCCTGCGCAGCCGCCATCTGTTCGACGAACGCTATGTGCTGATCGGCCGGCACGGCCATCCCGGCCTGCGGCGCAAGCTGTCCGTAGGACGGTTCGCGCAGCTCGACCAGCTGATCGTCCCGCTGCGCGGCGGCGGCCTTGCCGCGCCGGTGGACGACGGGCTCGCAGCGCTGGACTAACGGCGCAAACGTGGCACTGTCCGCGGCCTCGTTGCTGTTCGTGCCCGACATCGTCGCCGACTCGTGGCGCTGGTACCCGAAGGCTGGCGAGCGGCCGCGCAGGATCGCTCACGGTGGCCGAACGTCCGTTCCCGGTGCCCTACTTCGCCGTGGGCATGCCGTGGCACGCCCACAGCCACGGCGGGCACCGCTGGGTGCGCGATGTGGCGGCGGACCCGGGCGGCGCGCTGTAGCCGGCTGCGCGGTCAGGCGACGGCAGCCGGGGCCAGCGTCCGGCGCGCACGCCGCACGTTGAAGGCGCTGGCGATCAGCACACTCTGCACCGCGGCCAGGCCCACCAGCACCGCAACATGGTGGCCGCCGTCCATGAACCGGCCGAAGACCAGCGGCGAGATCGCCTGGCCGATGTCGAGGCCCGCGTAGACCACGCCATAGACCCGCCCGGTCGCGTTCGCCGGCGTGGAGCGCTTGACCAGCAGATCGCGCGACGGCCCAGCGATGCCCGCGGCAAAACCCATCAGTCCGAACAGCGCCGGCACGAAGTCACCCGGGAAGCTGCCGAAGGCCAGCAGCAGCGCGATCGCGGCGGCAAAGCCGAAGCCGGCGCCAACGAGCCGCTCGCAGCGCGCCGGGTCCGATGCCAGGAATCCGCCGACCACCATGCCGCCGGCCGTCGCTACCATGTAGACCGTCAGGCACAGGCCCACGAGCGGCAGTGCCATGCCGTGCAGCTCGCGCGCGGCCTGCGGCGCGAAGGTCTGCACCGCGCTCAATGCCATCGCGTAGAACAGGAAAAAGGCGAAGCACATCCACACGGCCGGGATACGCAGGAAGTCGAAGCTGCCCTCGTGCGCCGCGCCCGCGGCCGCCCGGGCGGGCGCCGGCATCAGGGCCAGCCGGTCGCGGCTGAACCACAGCAGCGCGAGCACCGCGAACGCCAGCGCGCCGGCGGCCACCAGCGCCGTGCGCCAAGAGAATGCGATCGCCAGCGGCACCAGCAGGGCCGGCGCCAGCGCCCAGCCCAGGCTGCCGGTGATGCCGTGCACGCTGTAGGCATGGCCCAGGCGCGGGCCGCTGACTTTGCGGTTGAGCAGCGTGTAGTCCACCGGATGGAAGACACCGTTGCCGACACCAGCCACCGCCGCGAACAGCGCGAGCATCGCGTAGTGCGTGGAGGCCGCGAAGCCGAATGCTGCGAACCCCAGCAGCGCCAGCCCGCCGAACAGGATGGGCCGCGGGCCGAAGCGGTCGACCACGAAGCCCGAGGCGGCCTGCACCGCGCAGGAGACGACGAAGAAGATCGTCATGAGAAAGCCCAGCTCGGCATAGCCGACCCCGAACGCATCCTTGAGCCACGGGAACAGCGGCGCGAGCAGGAGCTGGCTGAAATGGCTGATCAGGTGGGCGATGCCCACGAGGCCGATGACGCCGGCGTCCTGGCGCAACGGCACCGCGGCTGCCGGAGGAAATGTTGTCTCTGTCATGGCGGCTATCGTAACGACGGTATCGTCCTGCCGGAATGCGACGAAAAGACAGATTCCAAGGGAAAAGAGACAACCATGACCGCCACGCCCTTCCATCCCGCCCGGCCCGCAAGCACGGTCGCGCCGCTCGGCGACTCCGGCCCGTTCACGCCGAGCCGAGAGCGCCCGGTGCGGGTGCGTGCCCGGCGCATGCAGGACGACACCCATTTCGAGCCGCACCGGCATGCCTGGGCACAGTTGGCCTACTGCGCCACCGGCATCCTGCAGGTCACGGTGGAAGGGCCGCGGCGCAGCACCTATATCGTGCCGCCGAGCCGCAGCGTCTGGATCGCGCCCGGCGCGGTGCATGCGGTCGCGGCACTCGAAGAAGCCGACCTGCGCACGCTCTACATCGACGCGGTCGCCGTGCCGGCCGGCTGGGACGGCTGCCGCGTGATCGTGCTGAGCGCGCTGCTGCGCGAGCTCATCCCCGCGCTGGAGACGGCCGACGGAGCCCGCGAGTGCTGGCTTACCGCGCTGGTGCTCGACGAACTGGCACGCGCCGATACCCATGCGCTCGGCGTGCCGCTGCCAGATGCCGAACACGGCGACAAGCGCCTGCGCAGCCTGTGCGACGCCGTGCTGCGCGACCTGGGCGCCACCGGCCGCACGCCGCTGGCCGGCTGGGCGGCCGCGGTGGGTGCCAGCGAGCGCACCATGGCCCGGCTGTTCCGCGACGAGTTGGGGATGAGCTACCAGCAGTGGCGCCAGCAGGCAGTGCTGGCGCGCGCCCTGCCGATGCTGGCGCAGGGCGTGCCGGTGCAGGAGGTGGCGGCGGCCAGCGGCTACGCGAGCGAGAGCGCGTTCTCGGCGATGTTCAAGGCCGCGATGGGCCAGCCGCCCAAGGCTTATCGCTGAGGCTCCCCGGCCTGCGCCGCCGGGCGCGGCGCGCCGCGCGGGGCGCGCACCATCTTGTTGCGCGGCCGGCTGGCCTGGGTGGGCGGCGGCGCGCCGTTGATGTCGGCCAAGCCGAGCACCACGGTCACGCTCGGCGGGCGGTCACCGTCGCCGGGCGGCGGATAGAGCTGATAGTTGCCATTGCGCTCGCCGGCCGGGCGCTCCAGACGGTGGTAGACGACGCGGGCGCTCGTGCGGCTGCCCGACAGCGGCAGCACCCGCAGCCGCGCCTGGGCGTCGAGCACCAGGCCGGGACCGTCCTCGCGGTTGATCAGGTCGGTGCGCACCGGCTGCCAGTTGGCCCCGGCATCGACCGAGTACTGCCAGAGGCCCACCTGGGTGTCGAGGAATTCGACCACCACGCCAGGCACCAGCGCCACCGCCGGCGCCACCACGCCGCAGTCATGCGTGCCCAGGATCGCGGTGACCGTATTGCCGCCCAGCGCGCTACCGGACGCAACCACGGGAGTGACTGAAACCATGCATTCCTCCGCTTTTATACATTGTCAATAAATATTAAATGTTGAAATACTGATGAATGCGGTACTGGTTACCCTTTTTGGATTATGTTTTAGGACACATTCCTATACCCTCTCCTGTAAACTCCCATAGCGCTCTACAGACAATCGCTATGGACCTATACCCCCCTGTCCCGTTCAACCCTGTTCTGGGGATTAGGGATTTCCCCGAACATCTCCGGCGCATACACCGCCCAGGCCGGGGCGTCCATCGCGGTCAGTAGCAGCCGAGCGGTGGGCCGAGCGTGTCGCGGGCCTGTATCTCTCACACCAGCGACTCGAAGCGGGTCTGCGCCAGTTGCGCCGGCGCCTTCACGTCCCAGACGATCTCGCGGGCTTCATTGGGCGGGAGGTCGACGGTCTGGGCCGGCAGTTCCAGCAGCGTGTTGCGCGGCGCGACGCCCAGGCGCGGCGCTGGTGCATGGCGGCATGGCGCCCAGCAGGTCCCAGCTGGTGTTGGGCATCAGCTCCAGCAGCGCTTGGTCCACCGCGGCCAGGACTACCTCGGCATGCGCGGCCGGCTTGCCGTCGGGCAGCGTGGCCTTGACGGTCACGCGGGCCTTGCCGTGCACCGAATAGCTTTCCTTGCCACGAGGTCTGCGGCAGACAGGACGAGGGCGCCGGCGATTCTCATGCTGTGCGTGACACGCAGCGTTCTCCTCTTTTTCGGCGGCACCAAGCGTAGCCGAAGCCGGCGGCGCCGCCGTGCGGAACACAGCCTGGCACAGCCGACGAGCGCACCGCACGGCCTCCCGGCGCGTGCGTGTCCAGCAGAAAAACCATCAGCCGGCATTCCGCCGGCATCCCCCGGCCGGTCAGCCGGGCACGCCGCGCCGCACGATATCGGCGGGCGGCAGCGCCGGGGAGAAGAGCCAGCCCTGGCAGTGCGGCACGCCCAGATCGCGCAGAAAACGGCGCTGCTCCTCGGTCTCCACGCCCTCGGCCACCACGCCCAGGCCGAGCGCGCGCGCCCGCTCGACCATGAACGAAGCCATGGCCGCGAGCACCGCGTCGTCCGGCAGGTCGGCGATGAACTCGCGGCTGATCTTGAGCCGGTGCACCGGCAGCTGCCGCAGATGGGCCAGCGAGGCATGGCCGGTGCCGAAGTCGTCGAGCGAGAGCGTCACGCCCAGCGCCGCGAGCCGGGCGAGCTGGCCGCGCACGTGCGCCGGATCGGCCATGACCTGCGACTCGGTGATCTCCAGTCCCAGCAGGTGCGCGGGCACGCGGTGGCGCTGCAGCGCTTCGCGCACCTGCTCGGGGAAGTCCTCGCTGTGGATCTGCTGCATCGCCACGTTGATCGCCACCGGCAGCGCCAGGCCCGCGTCGAGCCATGCGCGCAGCTGCCGGCAGGCTTCCTCCAGCACCCAACGGCCCAGCGGGACGATCAGGCCGGTCATCTCGGCGACCGGGATCAGCTCGGCGGGCGAGACCTCGTCGCGGTCGGGATCGCGCCAGCGCAGCAGCGCCTCGAAGCCGCTCCAGGCGCCGCTGGCCGTGTCCACCACCGGCTGGAAATGCAGGCGCGGGCCGCTGCCGTCGGCCGGCGGCGGGCCTTCGAACGCGCGGCGCAGCCGCGCGTGCAGGCGCTGGCGGCTCTCCAGCGCCGGCATGGCGGCCTCGTCGTAGAGCACGGCGAGGCCGCGGCCGGCGGCCTTGGCCTGGTAGAGCGCGATGTCGGCGAAGCGCAGCAGGTGCTCGGCATCGCCCGCGTGTGCCGGAAACAGCGCGATACCGGCGCTGGCGCTCACGAAAACCTCCTCGCGCCCGTCGCCGAGCGTCAGCCCCGGCGTGAGCGCGGCCAGTAGCCGCGTCGCCTCGGCCTGCGCCTGCTGCGGCCCGCCCTGGGCCGACAGCAGCAGGCCGAACTCGTCGCCGCCGAGCCGCGCGATGGTGTCGCCGAGCCCGATCACCGACTGCAGCCGCCGCGCCACGGCCTGCAGCAGTTCATTGCCCAGCGTGTGACCGAAGCTGTCGTTGACCAGCTTGAAACTGTCGAGGTCGAGCACGACCAGGGCCACCAGCCCCGGGCCCTGGCGCGCCGCGGGGTCGCACAGCCGTGCCACCTGCTGGGTGAAGTAGAGCCGGTTGCCCAGACCGGTGAGCACGTCGCGCAGCGCCTCGCGTTCCAGCTGCTGGCGCAGGCGCTGCTGCTCGCTCATGTCGCGGATCATCGCGACCGCACAGGTGCGGCCCTGCACCTGCACGTGGCCGAGCGCGATGTCGACCGGCACGGCCGAGCCGTCGCGGCGCTCCAGCCAGAGCACGCGCCCGCGCCCCATCGAGCGCCGCGTCGGGCCTTCGAAGAACGAGGCGACGCAGCCGGCATGGCGCTGGCGCAGCCGCGCGGGCAGCAGCATCTCCACGCTCTGCCCCACGAGCTGCGCCGGCGCATGGCCGCTGATGGCCAGCATCGCGGGGTTGGCGCTGAGGATGGCTTCGTCGGCGTCGACGACCAGCACGCCGTCGGGCGACGCCTCGACCACCGCCTGCGCCAGCGTGTCGAGGTCCACGGCATGCGCCTGCCACGCCGGCCGAGCGTTGTCCTCAGGAGCCATGTCGTCGTCCTGCGGGGGCACGGGCTCGCCGTTCATGGCGGTGTTCTCGGTGTGCCCCGTCTCAACAGGCCGCCGCCGCTGGCAGGGCGCGTGCCGCGGCAGCCGGGGGCAGGGCCCCGCCCCCGGCCAGGCGGAACACCGCCACTGCCTCCTTCATCTGCGCGGCCTGGCTGTGGAGCGCGCTCGCTGCGGCGGCGGCCTGCTCGACCAGCGCGGCGTTCTGCTGCGTGACCTGGTCCATCTGGCCGATGGCCTGGCTCACCTGCTGGATGCCGCTGCTCTGCTCGGCGCTGGCGGCGCTGATCTCTTCCATGATGGCGGTCAGGCGGCGGACGCCCTGCATGATCTCCTGCATGGTGCGGCCGGCCTCCGACACCTGCTGCGAGCCGCTCTCGACCTTGGCCACGGAGTCGCCGATCAGCGCCTTGATCTCCTTGGCCGCCTGGGCGCTGCGCTGCGCGAGCGTGCGCACCTCACCGGCCACCACAGCGAAGCCGCGGCCCTGCTCGCCCGCGCGCGCGGCCTCCACCGCCGCGTTGAGCGCCAGGATGTTGGTCTGGAAGGCGATGCCGTCGATCACGCCGGTGATGTCGGCGATGCGGTGCGAGGCGCCGTCGATCTCTCCCATCGTCCGCACCACGCCGGAGACGATGCGCTCGCCCTGCGCGGCCACCTCCGTTGCGCTGGCAGCCAGCGCGGCGGCCTGGCGCGCGTTGTCGGCGTTCTGACGCACCGCGCCGGTGAGCTGCTCGATCGACGCAGCCGTCTCCTGCAGCGCGCTGGCCTGCTCCTCGGTGCGCGAGGACAGGTCCTGGTTGCCGGCGTCGATCTGGCCCGACGCGGTGGCGATGCCGTCGGCGCCCAGGCGCACGCTGCCCACCACCCGGGCGAGGCTGTCGTTCATGCGCCCGAGCGCCTCCAGCAGGCGGCCGGTTTCGTCACGGCGGCGGGTGGCGATGCGGCTGGTGAGGTCGCTGGCGGCGACGGTGTCGGCCACGTGCACCGCCTCGGCCAGCGGAAGCGTGATGCTCCGCGTGAGCTGCCAGGCGATCACGACGCCGATGAGCGCGGCGACGGCGCAGGTGGCGATCGCCTGCAGCCGCGCGCGCGCCGATTCGGCGTGGACGCTGGCCGAGCGCGCGTCGATCTCGGAGCGCTGCTGCTCCTGCAGCCGACGCAGCAGGTCGAGGTAGTTGCGCGCCGAGGGCAGGTACGCCTCGGCGAGCAGGCGGTCGGCTTCCTCCGCATGACCGTCGGCGCGGGCCTTGACGGTCTGGTCGCGCACGCGGATGTAGACCTCGTTGGCCTGCCGCAGCGCGGCCCAGAGCTCTTTCTCGGCGGGGGTGTGCATCAGCGCGCCCAGCCGCTCGTGCCGCTGCAGGGCCGCGCGGGTGCTGCTGGCCGTGTCCTCGGCGAAGAACGCAGCCAGCGACAGGTCGTTGCTCCTCGCGATGGCCGTCGTGCGCAGCGCGGCGCGATCGACGTAGCGGTAGAGATCGGCGGCCAGCTGCGCCTTGACCACCGCGCCCTGCATGACGTCCTTGGTGGCCGCGTCGATGAAGGAGAGGCTGCGCAGGCCCTGTGCGCAGATGAAGACCATGAGCAGCAGGATGGCGGCGAAGCCTGCGGTCAGCCGGGTGCCGATCTTCCAGTCCCTCATGGCAGCCGACACCCCTCATGGAAATCGCAAAACTGCATTCCGGCGCTCCTCCCCTTCGTTGCGTGGCGCAAGCATCTGTCGATCGGCACAGCGTTCGATGCTGCCAGCAAACGCTATCGTCTACAGTTTAACCAGTGGAAGTTACCAGAGTCAAATTCCAAATTTACCTTAGTTCACTTCCACCCCCGCACTCGATGCTAGCGTGCGGCACCATGAGATCGACGCAGCAGCCAGCGGGAACGACAGGTTTTGCGCAACGCCTGCGCGAAACGCTGCTGCGCCGGGGCAAGAGCGTGAGCCCGACCCAGCTGGAACGGGAGTTCAATTTGCGCTACCCGGGCAAGCCCGTGACGAGCCATGCCGTGCGCAAGTGGCTGCTGGGCCAATCGCTGCCGATGCAGGACAAGCTGCATGTGCTGGCGCGCTGGCTGGACGTGGATGAGGACTGGCTGCGCTGGGGCCAGGCGGCCACGGCCGGCGCGCCTCCGCCGGCGCAGGCCGCACTGTCGCTGTCGAACTGGAATGGTTCGTCGCCCCAGGAGGATGCCTCGCTGCTCCAGGACTGGCGGCTGCTCGAACTGCGCCACCGCCGGGTGGTGCGCGCCGTGATCGAGACCCTGCTGCTGCACCAGCAGGACTCGTCCGGGGCCGGCTGAGCCGGCCCGCCGGCGGCGATCAGCCGAGGCGCACCGGCACGAAGATCTTGTCGCCGTCGCGCTGGATCAGCAGCGCCACCGACTTGCCCGACCTGGCGACCACGGCGCGCACCTGCTCGACCGAGGCGACCGGCGTGCCGTTGACCGACAGCAGCACGTCGCCGGCCTCCACGCCCGCGGTCGCGGCGGGCCCTGCGGCCTGCTCGATCAGCAGGCCGCCCTCCACACCGGCCTGCTGGCGCTCGCCCGGCTGGAGGGGCCGCAGTGCGAGGCCCAGCCGGCCCTGCTGCGCAGCGCCGCCGGCATCGGCCGTTTTCTCCGCCTTCGCGCTGGCGCCGCCGAGTTTGGCCGTGATCTCCTTGGCCGCTCCCTTGCGCCACACCTCCAGCGCGATCGTGTCGCCCGGATTCGCACGGCCGACCAGGGCCGGCAGGTCGCCGGAGGAGATGATGGCCTGCCCGTCGGCCTTGCGGATCACGTCGCCCGGCTGCAGGCCGGCCTTCTCGGCCGGGCCGCCCTTCTCAACGCTCGACACCAGCGCGCCGGCCGGCTTGTCGAGGCCGAACGAATCGGCCAGCGCCTGGTTCACTTCCTGGATCGCCACGCCCAGGCGCGCGTGCTCCACCTTGCCGTGGGCCACGATCTGGTCCTTGATGCGAGTGGCCAGGTCGATTGGAATGGCGAACGACACGCCCTGGTAGCCGCCGGTGCGGCTGTAGATCTGCGAGTTGATGCCCACCACCTCGCCGCGCGCATTGAACAGCGGGCCGCCCGAGTTGCCGGGGTTGACCGCCACGTCGGTCTGGATGAAGGGCACGGCGCTGTCGTCGGGCAGCGAGCGGCCCTTGGCGCTGACCACGCCGGCGGTCACCGAGTTCTCGAATCCGAACGGCGAGCCGATGGCCAGCACCCATTCGCCCACGTTCATGTCCTTGGGGTTGCCGATGGCGACCACCGGCAGGTCGTGCGCATCCACTTTGAGCACAGCCACGTCGGTCTGCGGGTCGGCGCCCAGCACCTTGGCGCGGAACTCGCGGCGGTCGGTCAGCTTGACCGTGACCTCCTTCGCGTCCTTGACCACGTGGGCGTTGGTGAGGATCGTGCCGTCGGCGCTGACGATGAAGCCCGACCCTTCGGCCCGCAGGGTCTGCGACTGCGGCGCACCGCCGCCGTTGGGCGCGAAGTGGCGGAAGAATTGGTAGAACGGATCGTCCGGGTCCATGCCCTCCAGCGGGTTCTGGCTGGCCACCTTGGTCGTACCGACCACGCTGATGTTGACGACGGCAGGGCCGTAGCGTGCGGTGATCTGCGAGAAGTCCGGCATCAGCACGCCGGGCGCGCCCGGGGCCGGCGGCGCGGCGGCCACCACGGCAGCGGCTGGCGCGGCTGCACGGGCCTGGCCCAGTTGCACGGCCGACACGCCCGCGCCGCCGATGACGCCAGCGGCCACCAGCGCCAGCACGAAACGGGAAGGGGTCAGGGAAAAGGTCTTCATGGTCGCTCCATCCAGGTGATACATCCGATGCACCGGATGATGGGAAGCGGCGCTTAGGCATGTCTTAAGGAACGCACAGACGCAGTGCCGGTACCGATGCCCGGCAGTACGGGGCAGAGAAAAAGCGCGGCCGTCGGGCTGCCCTTTTCGCCGGCGCCGGCGGTGTCAGGGCTGTCTGCGGCCGCCCGCCACACCCTCGGCGCCGCGGCCGACCTCGTCGTTGTAGACCTTGTCGAGCACCGGTCCCTTGTCGGTATCCTGCTGGCCGCTCTGCTTGTCGGCATAGGCCTGGCGGCCCTTCTCCGTGCCCTGGGCGCTCTCGCTGTCCTGCTGGTCGGCGGACTGGTCGCGCTCGTGCGGCAGGCGTGGCGCAGGGCGGTCGTCCTTGCGCGGCAGGGTGTTGCCTTTGGGCGCGAACGGATGACCGGTCGTGGTTTCGTTGTCGGCTTCTGCCATGCGGACCTCCTCGGTTGGTTTCTGCAAGGGTGCATGGTTCCTGCCCTTGGCCGCACCACACGTAGGCGTGCGCTGCCGGGCGCTGTAGGAAGGCCATCGCCGGGCCGCGGTCCGCCGGCCGCGCCGCTGCGCACAGGGTCGCGGCACCTGCGCCTACATGGCCGCGGCCCACGCCTTTCTACCGTCGCTGTCGCAGCCCGCCTCGCCACCCCCCGACAGGAGAACAGCGCCCATGAAAGCCCTCACCTACCATGCCACCAAGGACGTCCGCCTCGAAACCGTGCCCGATCCGGTGATCGAGCAGGACGAGGACATCGTGCTGCGGGTGACCGCCACCGCCATCTGCGGATCGGACCTCCACATCTACCGCGGCAAGATCCCGGACATGGACGCCGGCGACATCCTCGGCCACGAATTCATGGGCATCGTCGAGGAGACCGGCCCCGGCGTGACGCAGGTGAAGCAGGGCGAACGCGTGGTGGTGCCGTTCACCATCTCCTGCGGCAACTGCTACTTCTGCAACCATGCGCTGTTCGCCGCATGCGAGACCACCAACCCCGGCCGCGGCGCGATCATGAACCGCAAGAACGTGCGTGCCGGCGCCGGGCTGTTCGGCTATTCCCACCTGTACGGAGGCTATGCCGGCGGCCAGGCGGAGTATGTGCGCGTGCCCCGCGCCAACAGCGGGCCACTGGTCATCCCCCCAGGCCTGGCCGACGAGCAGGTGCTGTTCCTGTCGGACATCCTGCCCACCGGCTACCAGGCCGCCGTCAACGGCGAGGTCGGCCCGGGCTCGACCGTGGCCATCTTCGGCGCCGGCCCCGTCGGCCTCATGGCCGCGGCCAGCGCCCGGTTGCTGGGCGCCGAGCGCATCTTCATGGTCGATCACCACGCCTACCGCCTACGCTTCGCCGCCGAGACCTATGGCGTGGAGCCGATCAACTTCGACGAGATCGAGGATCCGGCCGCGCAGATCATCGAGCGCACCGACTTCCGCGGCGTCGACTGCTCCATCGACGCCGTGGGCTTCGAGGCCAAGGGCAGCACGCTGGAGACGGCGCTGACCACGCTCAAGCTCGAAGGCTCCAGCGGCAAGGCGATCCGCCAGGCCATCGCCGCGACGCGGCGCGGCGGCACGGTCAGCGTGCCGGGCGTGTACGCCGGCTTCATCCACGGCTTCCTGTTTGGCGATGCGTTCGAGAAGGGCTTGGTCTTCAAGGGCGGCCAGACCCACACGCAGCGCCACATGCCCCGGCTGCTGGAGCACATCCTCGCCGGCGAACTCCAGCCCGAGGCCATCATCAGCCACCACCTGCCGCTGGACCAGATCGTGCGGGGCTACGAAATCTTCGCCCAGAAGCAGGAGGACTGCCGCAAGGTGGTGCTGACGCCCTCCGGCCCGTCCGCGGCAGCCGGGGCCGACCCATTGCCGCTCGCGCCCGGGGCCTAACAGGCTGCTGAAATACCAAGCGTCGAGACGCAGCCCTGCTCTGATGAGGGCGCGAATTCGCTCGCTTGATCAGTATTTGAGGCTCCAAATATGCTCTGGCAGCTCGATTGGAGCGCGCAGGTGCCGTTCAGCGCCCCCTTTGCGCTCATTGGGTCCCCTGCGGACGGATCTGTCCCAGCGAGCGCATGCGCACCAGGTTGTAGGCGGCCATGTTCAGCACGAACATCTGCGCGACGTTGTCGAGCCCACGCACCATCACCTGACGCATCTGACCGATGGTCTTGACCCATCCGAAGCCCTGCTCGATGCGCTTGCGGCACTGCATCGACATGACGTAGCCATCGCTTTGTGCAACTGAAGTTGCCCCCGATTCCTGGAGTGCATAGCCCCAACCCGGAGAATGCCGGGACGGGAGCATGAATTGAACGAGAAGCAAACGAGAGCGAAGTACACGCTGGAGTTCAAGCAGGAGGCCGTGCG
>WNDY01000067.1 GCA_009914555.1 Xylophilus sp. | reverse complement strand
CGGATGCGGCGCAAGGGATGGTCGGCGGGAACGAAGTCGTCCAACCTTCGCATCGTGAACAAGCCTTCGGTGAATGTGTCAGCGCCGCGCATCGCAAAGAGTTTCGTGGGTCTGCAAAGACAACGCGCCAGATCCACCGAGGGGGGACGCTTGAGTGAAGTATTTCAGCAGCCTGTTAGGAAGTCGCTGCGCTGGCGCAGCGCCTCGCGCAGCTCGCTGCCGAAGCCCTTGTCGGCGACGCCGGCCGCACCGCCGATCAGTTGCCGGTCCAGCCAGGTCGCACCGATCACGCGCGCCTGCCGCTCGATCGGCAGGTGCGACTGCAGCGTCACGCTGCCGCCGGCCAGGCGCTGCGCGTCGTGCTGGCGCGCCCGCTCGGGCAGGTCGGCTGGCACGCGCCATGCCCCCTCGGCGACGCGCTCGACCAGGCCGGCGCGGCGCAGCGCTTCGAGCCGGCGCACGTGCGCAGCCACGATCTCTTGCGGATCGCCGCGCCCGGGCTCCGCCCGCAGCAGTGCGAGATGGTGGTCGGTGCGGTACAGGCCCCCGTCGGCGAGCCCGGCGATGGTCTTGTCCACCGCGCGCCCCTCGGCCGCGCTGCGCGCTTCGACCACGGCCCCGGCCGGAAACTGTTCGAGTTCGGTGCCGGCCGGCAGCGCGACGTAATGCGCCCGGCCGTCGATGCCGTCGAGCACGAGGTAGCCGCGCTCCTGCAGCTCGTCAGCCAGGCCCTTGCCGACCACACGGCCGACCACGGGTGGCGCCCTATCGCCCGGCGTGAACACCGCCATCTCGCGCTGCTGCGACCCAAGTGCGTGCTGCATGGTCCGCACGATGTCCCCGCGCTCTCCCATCGCGCGCAGCGTGGGTTCGATGTCGGGCCTCAGGCGCCAGCGGTTGATGCCGTCCGGCTCGGCCAGGCCCATGACGGTGAGCCGCTGCAGCCGGCCGATCAGCAGCGTGCGCGGCTGGCGCGCCGCGTCGGCGTTCGCCGCCAGTTCCACCACGCCATCACGGGATTGCTGCGCCCACTGCTGCAGGCCGCGGTCCAGGCTGGTCCAGCGCTCCTGGTCCACCTCGCGCAGCAGGCCGTCGCGGATC
This sequence comes from Xylophilus sp., assembly GCA_009914555.1. Classification (GTDB taxonomy): domain Bacteria; phylum Pseudomonadota; class Gammaproteobacteria; order Burkholderiales; family Burkholderiaceae_C; genus WNDY01. The sequence continues at coordinate 18,897 of WNDY01000067.1, read as the reverse complement.
TCGCGCTCGGTGCGCGGCCCGAGCCATTCGGTCGCCAGTTCGCTGGCGCGCAGCCGCATGCCATGGGCGATGTAGTCGCGGGCGATGATAAGGTCGTGGCCGGTCTGGTCGCGCCCGCGCAGGACGATGTGCGTGTGCGGGTTGTCGGTGTTCCAGTGATCGACGGCCACCCAGTCGAGCGAGCTGCCCAGGTCGCCCTCCATGCGCGTCATCAGGTGTCGCGTATAGCCGCGCAGGTCTTCGAGCTGCTGCGCGTCCTCGGGCGAGACGATGAAGCGGAACTGGTGGCGGTCGCCGCGACCGCGTTCCTCGAACCCGGCCGGGTCCGCGTGGTCGGTCGTCAGGCCGTAGGCGTGGCCTTTGCCGCCGTCGCGGTCCACGCCCTCGCGCTCGATGTAGCGCAGGTGCGTTTCCACCGAGCGTGCACCAGCCTGCTTGAGCACCACGTAGCGGGCCTTGATGACGACGCGGCGCGCGCGGGGGCCGAGCTTCCGGCCGGCGGTCTGCGCCGCGACGTGGCCTCGCCCGAGCTTGGCGGCGCTGCGCGCACTGCCGCGCGAGGACTTGGTCGAAGGCTTCGCGCCGGCCTTGTTCGCCTCGCGCAGCACACGGCTGACGAAGCGCTGGCCGCCACTGGGCTGGCGCGCCTTCGGCGGCCCCGGGCGGACGCGAAAGCGGTCATCGTCGCGCGATGTCATCGCGCAGGCTCCGGCGCAGCCGAGCGCATCCCGGCGCAGGCGGCACGCAAGAATGCGAGCGCCGACGCGCATTTCCCGCCGCTCGCGGCACGCGGCCGGTCCCAGGCCGTGCCGCGCCAACCCCCGTGCAGACAAGGCCCGAGGCACCCGCACGTGCCGCGCCCTTCTATCTTGCCCTCCGCCCGTCTCCCGAGTTCTGGCGATCGCTGGCGCGACTGGCCCCGACGGTCGGGCGGCGATCGTATGCACGGACGAGGCGCGCCAGCCGCAGGCGGCGCGGTGAGGCGCGTGCATGTCGGCTGCATCTGGATCGGCAGCGCCGATGCAATGCGGGCAGCAGTCATCGCGCACCCCAGGTCCACATCGGCTGCGCGCGGCCGAGCACGGCCGCCGCGTCGATGGGACCGAAGTACCGGCTGTCGAACGATGCCGGGTTCGTCGCGCTGAGCAGGAACAGCTCGCCGTCGCGCAGCGCGCGGCAGTGCGACCACAGCGGCAGGCCGCGGCCCAAGCCGTCGGCCTCGCGCGCGAGCGCCACCGGCACGTCTTCGACGTAGACGGTGCGCTGCGCGAGACACACCCGCTGCGGCGCGATCGCGCCGATGCGCTTGAGCAGCGGGACGCGCTCGGGCAGGTAGCCGCGCAGCCCAGCGAGCGCGGCTACCTCGGCCGGCAGGCGGGCCAGCACGATATCGCCGACGTGCAGCGCGTCAGCCACCGTGCCCGCCGATTCGATGCGATACCAGCCGCGCGGCACGCTGTCGCTAGGGTTGTAGACCCAGCGCGCAGCGGGCGCGCGAATCACAGGTCCGGCGAGCGCTGCGATGCCGAGGGCTGCGCACAGCGCGAGAACGAGGCGGGGCGTACGCCGGTTCATCGCAGGGCCTCCCCGCGCAGCCAGGCTGCATGCCGCTCGGCGCCGTAGGCTGGCAGCGGCTGGCGGGAAGCGAGGCGGTTGCCGAGCGTGTGCCAGTACGCGGGCGCGGTATCGGCCGGGTCGATGGCAAGCGTCTCGATGGCGTCGATCCGCTGCAGCACGGCCTGCACCGCAGCTTCGCCTTCGGCGCACAGCAGCTGATGCGCGCCAGGCCGGATGCCGGCGATGCGCTGCATGCGCTCGCCCGGCGTGCGGGCCTGCAGCACCATGAGCTGCCAGCGCGTCGTGCCGTAGTCGTTGGACTCCCAGCGCACGCGGCAGAAAACCGCGCCCGGCGCAAAGCCGGCGCAGCGCCGCCAACGGTCCAAGCGCAGCTCGCTCAGCGGCCTTCCGAAGCGCAGGTAGAGGTTGATGCGGCGCTCGACATAGGCGAGCGAGACGCGCGTTAACAGCGTGTCGCGCGGCACGTCCGATGGCACGATTACCTGCGCGGCCGCCGGCATCGGAAAGATCGAAGGCGATACGTTCATGGCCGCTGCTCCGGGAATTCGCGCTCCAGCAGCGCGCGCAGCATGTCGGCCACGGTGATGCCCTGCGAGAACGCCGCGACCTTGATGCGCCCGCGCAGCGCTGGCGTCACGTCCAGCGTCAGGCGTGCGGTGTAGACCTCGGCGCGCGCGAGCGCGGCGAGGTCGTTGCCGTCGCCGGCGCGTATCCATGCCTCGGCCTGCGGATTGGCCTGCGGCCGTGCGCCAATCGGCACGCGCTGCATGCGCTTGCCGTTCTTCACGGCCGGCTGCTCCGCAGCACCTCGGCGGCGAGCGCGGCGATCTCGCGCGCGGCCGGTCCGTCGTCATCGATCTCTCGCACCAGCCGGCCGGCGGCCACGCTATCGGCGAAGGCGATGCGCTGTCGCACCTCCGCCGACAACGCGAGCAGCGGCTGGTCGGCCAGCGCACCGCGCGCCTCGCGGCCGATCACAGTGGTGCTGACGCGCCGGTTGATGACGAAGGCCGCGCGCAGCGCCGGCCGGAACATCTGCGCCTCGCGGATCAATGAGACCATCTCCGCACTGGCCCACACGTCGTAGGGGCTGGGCTGCACCGGGATCAGCACGAGGTCGGCGGCGAGCAGCGCGGAACGCGCAAGAGCAGCGATGCGCGGCGGCCCGTCGATGACGACGTGGTCAGCGCGGCGTGCGAGTTCGGGCGCTTCCTGGTGCAGCGTCTCGCGCGCCAGGCCGACGGCGCCGAACAGGCGCGGCAGGCCGCTCTGGCTGCGCCGCTGCGTCCAGTCCAATGCCGAGCCTTGCGGGTCGGCATCGAGCAGAAGGACGTTCTTGCCAAGCAGGGCCAGCTCGCCGGCCAGATGCGTAGCGAGCGTCGTCTTCCCGACCCCGCCTTTCTGGTTGAGCAGCGCGATGATCATGGCGCGCTCCTGGCAGGCCTGTTGGCAGACCGGTCTTCCGCCTTCTTCCTGGCGAGCCTCGGGCGCACCTGCGCCGAGTGCGTGCCGGTTGCGTGCCGTGCGCGATGCAGGCTTTTCCACAGCGCGCGGCCCTCTTCTATCGTTAGGTTTTTATTAAATACGTTAGATACGTTAGGAGGCTCGCAAGTCCGCGAGGTGCAAAGACTTTTCGACCATCCGCACGCCTGATAGCACGAGTCCGCTGCGCCTGATAGCACGAGCGGCAGCACGCCTGATAGCACGAGCCCGTTCACCGGCTGTCCACAGGCCACGCACCGTCGCCGAAACTGCCGCCCGGGCGAAGCGGTGCCGTGGACGGCACGGGACGGAAGGCCAGAACCTCCGGACCGCGCCGCGAGCGCAGGATGGCAAGCGCATAGCCCGGCAAGGGCTGGCGCGCGACGATGCGCCGCAGGTCGCAGGCGAAGTCCGCGAAGCGGGCCAGACTGCCGGACTTGCGGTGCAGGTGCATGAAGTCGAAGCGCCAGCCCTCCGGCTGCCATCCCGCGTGCTTGCGCACCAGGCGATACAGCCAGCGCTCGATGCCGCCCGACAGACGGAAGTAGTTCGCGTCGATGGTGAGCACCAGGCTGTCGTCCATCACCCCGGCGTAGAACCAGTCGGGCAGGATCAGCTCGATGCCCAGCGGCCTGCCCTGCCCGTCCGCGCGCTCCTTCCACTCGTTGATCCACGAGAAGCGGTGCAGCCGCCGCGCGTTGGCCTGGCGGATGGAGGTGGCCACGCTGGTGGACTGCAAGCGGTCGAGCGCGGCCTTCAGGCGCTGGTAGTCGCGCAGCGACGTGCCGCGGCCCACGAAGCGCAGGATCTCGTGCGGGGTCGCGGCCATCAGCCGCGAGCTGCGCAGGCCGGCGTCGCGGGCCTCGATGATCTGGCTGGCTGCCCAGATCAGGATGTCGGCGTCCCAGATCGTGGCGATGCCGTGCTCGGCCGTGCCCTCCACCCGCACCGTCACGGGCCCCGCGCGGAAGTCGATCGGCACCGTGCGCCGGCTCTTGGCCAGCGAGAAGAACGGGTAGGCCATCGAGTCCTGCACGTCGCGCGCCGGCATCTCGCCCGGCATGGCGTGGAACAGTTCGAGCTGCTCGCGCTGCGGGTCGCGCGGGGCGGCCATGGGTTGCGGCGTCCATGACCATCAGCGCCCGCCGTCGCGGCGGAGCGCGTGGCGTTCGGTGCGCAGTTGCACGTACTCGGGGTCGCAGGTGGCCTCGAAGCTGCGGGCATCCGCCCAGGCCTTGAGGTCGGACCGGGCGTACATCACACGTCGCCCGAACTTGCGAAAACGCGGCCCGCCGCCGATCACGCGGTGCTTCTCCAGCGTCCGCGGCGACAGCCGCAGGAAGGAGGCAGCCTCGTCGTTGGTGAGGTAGTCCGGCTGCGCCGTGGCCGCCGCGCTGGCCTGCGCAGGCTCGGACGTCGATGAGGGTGCGGCCTGCGGCCGCAGCGAAGCGGGTCTCATGGAATGGGCCTCCGTCGGTGCTGGTCGCCGGCAGGCGAAGCGCCGCCGGTTGGAGGCAGTCTCAGAAAAGCCCGGCGTCCTGGGGACGGACGTTCGCGCGTCAGCCGGAACGTCCGTGCCTGGAGGGTTCCATCTGCAGTAGGCGCCGGTAGCCGCCATCGACGAGCGCCTGGCCGCGGCGCGCCAGCCGGCGCACCTGGGCGCGCAGCTCGCCCAGGTCGTGCCAGCGTTCGGCCACCTCGGCTGCGCCGAACAGCGCCTGCGCAATCTCGCGGTGCGTGGCGCCGGCGGCCAGTCCGTCCAGTGTCTGCAGGCTGCGCATGTGCAGCAGCGCGATGCGGTCGGGACGCCCGTGCGCGTGCGCATGGACCTGCGCATGGGTGCCCGGCCGTGCGGTCTCGCGGCCGTAGTAGGCGTCGATGCGCTCCATCGTGGCGGTCGCGGCGCGCCAGCGCTCGCGCAGCCGAGGCCCGGCCGCCAGGCCGTGGGCATAGGCCATGCCGTGTTCGAGCGAAGGCGAGAACACGGCGCGTAGCGTGCCCTCCGGGCGGTAGGCGGTCAGCAGCAGGCGCTGCCCGTCATGCGCGAGCTGCTTGCGCCCGGGCATGCGCCACAACCCGAAGACCGGCGCATCGAGCGCAGCGGCCGCATCGGGGAGGAGTTGCGGCAGGCCATCGGGATCGGGCAGCCAGGCCGGCTGCGCCTGGCGCGCATCGCGCGCCGGGTCTTCGAGCAGGCGCAGGCCCCAGGCTGCGGCATGGCCGGCTTCCTCGTCGCTGCCACGCGCGTGCCGGTCATAGACGGCGCGGTAGCGCGGATGGCGCCGCAGGTACTCCCAGGCCAGCGCCGGACCGTCCAGCGTCAGCGCATAGAGATACGCTGCGGCCGGACGCCAATCGTTCGCACGTGCACCCATGTCGAAACTCCTTGCTCGAAGGTGGCGCCACGGGCAGCAATCCGATCCGTGCGGTAGCGTGCTTGTCTCGGTGTTGGACGTTGGAATTGAAATCGCAGGCGAGGCCGCGTGCGGCCGCCCTTGCGCCGCGACCTCCATGATACGAGGGCACACCCCTCGAACCGTCTGCGGCCCCGCTTCGCCCGGAGCCGCCCGCGTCAGTCGTTGATCGACCCGTCTGCCTCGGCGCGGCGGACGTATTCCGACAGCGGGCGCTTCGGCACGAAGTGCGTGTCGCGCGCCACCGGCAGGTTGCGCGGGCCGCGGATGCTCTGAAGGTCCGACAGGCGCACGTGGTCCAGGCGGGGGACGCCCACGCCGAGGTCGCACAGGCCGTAGGCCGTGTCCTCGTCGCGCGGATCGAGCTGCACAAGCAGCCAGGTGGCGTGCGCGTCGGGGGTGAACAGCTTGACCACCGGCCACGGGTCGGCTTGTCCCCCGTTGACCGCGGCATTGCCGTTCTCGAGCAGCTCGCGGCGCTGCTCCTCGGTGATGAGCGCGGTCACCGGCACCCTCTCCGGACGGAGCAACCGCCAGGAATGAGCGCAATGGGAAGCCGCCGCGGGCGTGTCGCAGTCGCCGGAAGAGGTGTTGTGCGGACCATCATGTGCTGGATTCAGGGGTCAGCATAAAGCGGGCCAACGGGATTGCAACCGGGTGAACCCGGAAAATGAATCCTATAGATTGTAGCCCTATAGGTGTCCATGCGATGTCATCTTGGACTTGTCCCAAGTCCATTGATGATTCCGAAGAACTCGTTTCCAACTGCTCTGCGAACCCTCCGAAAAGCCCGTGGCCTGAGCCAGGAAGCGTTTTCGGAGGTATCGAGCCGCACGTACATGAGTTCGCTCGAACGGGGCTTGAAGAACCCGACGCTCAGCAAGGTGGACGAGCTGTGCGAGATCATGCAGGTGCATCCACTGACGCTGCTGGCCTTGACCTACGGCCTCGACGCCAAGGGGACGGACAAGCTCCTGGCTCGCGTGCAGCGCGAACTGGCCGATCTGCAGGCAATCGCCAAGGATTGAACGTGCCCACAGGGCGCCGCGGGCGGCGCCCTGACTGGCCTGCTACGTCACGATGCGCCCGGCCTGGTGCGCTTCTCGCGCGTAGCTGCTCAGGCGCCTCTCGGCCCGGAAGTAGAGGTCGCGCTCGACCGGCAGTCCGAGCGGGCCGCGCAAGGCCACCAGCTCGGCCAGGCTCACCCAGCCCGTTTCAGGACAGCCCAAGCCCAGGTCGCACAGGCCGTAGGCATGGTCCGGCGAATCGGGGTCGATCGCCGTCAGCAGCCAGGTCGCGCCGGCGTCGGGCGTGAATAGCTTGACCACCGGAGCGGGGTCGAAGCCCTTCTCGTCCAGCGATCGCCGGCCGTTGGCCAGCAAGACGGTGCGTTGGTCGTCGGTGATGAGTTCGGTCATGGTCTTCTCCTTGGAAGGAATGCCGGGCGGGATTGCCCGGGACCGCGGAGAAACACGGCGCAGCGCAGCCGTCAGGGTTCGGCAGACGGCCGCAGGCCGCAAGCGTGCGCAGCACGCGCAGACCTTGATGGCGAGACCGGCGTGGTACGTTGGGCGGACCCGCAAGCCAGCTCTGCTACCACCACCCCATCCCTGCCCGCCTTGGCTCGCGCGCCGCGCGAGCGCGTCAGCGATGGAAGCCCGAAGGGGCGAGACGCCCGTAGCGCAGCGAAGGACGGCTCGATGCGAAGCACGACAGCGCGACCCGGCATCGCCGGGGGACGCCCGGATTCACGCATCCGTGCAGAAGCACGAACCCTCGAAGCCGCACTCGTTGAAAGACACGAACGAACGAATCCGCCTTTTTCCGAAACCACGCAAGCACGAACACGCATTGGGGATTCCACGTGCAAGCCCGAAACCTCGAAGAATCAAAAGCGACTTCCCCTGCAACGACAAAACCACGAAGCCGCTTTTACGGAAAGCCGCCGATACGACGCGACCGGCGCGTCGCCCATCCCGGCCGAGGTCGCGGCCAGGCTGAAGTGCCGGCAGACGTGCCAGCGCCCCGCCGGGAGGCGGGGCGCCGGGGTGGACGGCGTCAGTCGCCCTTGCTGCGCGACCAGATCAGGTTGTGCGTGCCGTCCTCGGCCTCGACCAGGCGAGCGTAGATGGTCGCCGGGAACGACGGGTCATCGAGCGTCACCGACAGGTAGGGCCGATCCGCGCGGCTCACCTTCTTCCACGCCGCGCCGATCTCGAAGCTGCCGGCGACGATGCGGTAGTCGGGAGCGTTCTCGCTCTCCTTGTCGTTGGGAACGAACTTGACCTTGACGTTGAGCGTCAAGGTGCGGACGGTGCCGGTGAAGCCGTTGTTCTGAGCGGTGAAGGTGCCGATGTTGGCCATAATGAAACTCCTTGCGGTGGTTGACTGGTCGCGCCCATCGCGGCCTTGTCGGTGATCCGAAGGGCGAGGCACGGGCGGGCAGCACCCCGCAGAGCAGCGCAGCGGAGCGAAGGGGCCGCAACAGCGTGGAGGACCGGGAGTGCCCGAAGAAATTTGTTGCGCGAGGAGCTGCCGCAACGCAGTGGAGGGAGCGGGGAAATTTGTTCGGGCCGGACGGTTGCTGCCATGAAGCCCGTGCATCGCCAGGATTCACGACAAGCCAAGGCCGCCCTGGGCGCGACTGCCACCGCAAGGGGCCATGGCCGATGCACCGCCCCGCGAACACCGCCGGCACAGTGCGCACCTCCACCGCCGTCACGGTGGGTCCCCAACGCGAGCGAGCCGCTCCCTTGCATCGTCGCCAGCAGCTTCGGCGCGGCGTGGAAGAGCACGACGGATCGGCCACGGCATGAGAACCCGGCCCGGCATCATCGAAGGCCGCTGCAGGCGTCGGGACCGGACGTGCCGCAACCGCATCTGGACGGGCGGCCCGCGACGGGGAGGCACACGCCGGCGCGCGCCACCCGGCATGCTCAGGGCGCCGGCTCGCGCAGCGCGGCGACCTTGGCCGTGATGCGCGACTCGATGGTCTCGCGCGATGTCGCCACCAGCGTGACCACGGCTTCGCAGACGACTTCATGCGCATCGTGGGCGCGCACGCGGAAGGTGACGCTGCGGTCGCTCAGGCGCTCGACCCATCCGCGCAGCCGCAGCGGCGAGCCCGGCGGGATCGGCCCCAGGTGGTCGATCCGGATGGACCGCCCGACCACCACTTCCGCTTCGGCGTCCGTGAGCTGCTGGACCTCGCGGATGCACACGGACTCGATGACTGCGACCAGGTAGCCCGTGGCCAAGCATTCGATCAGCTGCTCCGCGTAGTCGCGGCCGTGCGGCAGCCGCGAGAAAAGCGAGCGCGCCGTCTGATCGACCGGAACAATGTAGGACTCCTCGAAGAAGACCGCGCTGACTGCTTCATGGTTCATGGGTGCGTAGTGGCGAGAGGACGAAGGCCTCCGATCCACCGATGCTCCCGTGCAGTGGCCGGGCCGCAAACCCGCTGCGGCGGGCACTGGCGCGCTGCAGCGGGTTTGCGGCCCGGCCTGGATGTGAAAACGCGCGCGGCACACCTGCCGCGCGCGTCGCGCTGATTTCACCAGCCCCGGCCGACCCGCGAGGCCGGCCGGGGCTGGTCGCGTCAAGCGGCTTCGACCACTTCCTGCGCCTCGTCGGCGTTGTCCTCAGCGGGCACCGCCGCATCCTCCTGTGCCTCGGCCTGCGCCGCGGCGGCTTCCATCACGCCCTCCGGCGCGCGGAACATCGCGGGCAGCCAGCCGCTGCCAGCGGCCAGCCGTTCGGCCTCGGCGGCGATCTGCGCCTTCTTGAGCTTGCCGAGCCGGTGAACTTCGGCCGGTGCGAACGCCTGCACCGCTTCCAGCGCCTTGGCCTTGGACACGTGCTCGAAGTAGCCCGCAGCGGTCGGCGCCCACCACTGGCCCATGTCCAGCCCCACGGCCTGGGCCAGCAGCGACAGCAACTCGGATTCAGGCATTGCCAGCAGCTCGGCGAACAACGCCTCCGAATCCTCTGGCAGCCGCTGCGCCCACGCCTCGCGCACTTGGCGCATGCCCGTGGCAGCCGGTGCCTCGGCCACGTCTGGCGCGTGCTGCTCCAGCCGGTCCTGCGAGTCGGCGCTGATGTTCAGCGGCGAGCCGTGGTAGCCGTCCAGCACGATGCGCTGCGCGAGCCGGTGCACCACGGCCACCAGCGCGACCTGCGGATGCCGTGCGACTTCGGCCTGCAAGGCGGCGGTGCGGTGCGCCGACAGGCGGCGCGCCAGCTTCTCGGAAATCGTCAGCGCAGGCGGTTCGTCCGAAGGCCGTTCCTGTTCCTGCGTGCCGGCCTTGCCCGCATCGTCGTCGGCCTCCGCACCACGCTGCTGCGCGCGCAGCGCCTTGGCCTCGTCCTCGCGCAGCAGCCCGCGATGCACCACCACCGCGCCTTCCGAATCGAGCGACACCACGGCCCCGGCCATCGGCACCACGCCCACCGGGTAGACAAGCAGCTTGCGCTCGATGGCGTCCAGGTCGTTGCCGATCGCGTCCATCGCATCCTGCAGCGCCTGCGCCTCGTCGTCGCCGATGGCCTCGTCCTCGTCCAGCCGCTCCTGCAGCTTGGCCTGCTCGGCTTCCAGCTTGGCGATGCGCTTGGCGTCGGCCTTGCCGGGCTCGCGCCGCGAGGGGCGCACGCGCTGGAAGCGGTGCAGGTCGGCGTAGATGGCACGCGGGGCCACGTCCACCCAGCCCCAACCCTCGGCGCGCACCTCTTCGACCACCGCCGCGAGCCGGTCGCGGGCCAGCGCGTCCAGCAGTGCGGCATCGGCCAGGAACACGCCGCTGTGCTCGTCCGCGAACAGGTCGCGGCGCATGCGACCGCCCGCCTGCTCGTAGGCTTCCACTCCGACGAAGCGCGCCACCGGGTCGCGGCCCGCGTCGATTTCCTCGCGGGTCAGGTGATCGCGCAGCGACTCCGGATCGCGCTGCCACTGCGGTGAGTCATAGAAGGCCGCTTCCTGCGCCTTATGGTCGTCGGTGATGGCGACGGCCATCAGTTGCTCGAGGGTCACGGCCTCGGCGCGGTAGTCCCTCAGCAGGCGAGGCGAGACGTTGGCGAGTCGAAGACGCCTGTGGACCACCAGCGGCGTGACGCCGAAGTCGGCAGCAATGTCCTCGACGGGGCGGCCTTCCTTGACCAGCACGGCAAACGCCTCGAACTGGTCGGCGGGGTGCATCTGCTCGCGCAGCAGGTTCTCGGCCAAGCTCACGGTGCGGGCCGAGGCATCAGCCACCAGCAGGCAAGGCACTTCGTGATCGGCGGCAATGCGCTTGCGCTTCGCCAGCAGCTTCAAGGCGGTCAGGCGGCGGTCGCCGGCCACCACTTCGTACTGCTCGCCGTCAGGCGCCAGGATGACGATGAGGTTTTGCAGCAGGCCCAGGCGGGAAATGCTGGCGGCCAGTTCGGGGATGGACAGGCGCGGCGTCGTGCGCGCGTTGCGCTTGGAGCGGCGCGGCAGCAGCCGCGAGAGCGGAACCAGAATCAGATTGCGCGCGGGGTCGGCCACTTCAAGCGCGACGGCGACGGCAGTGGTTTCGGGAAGCGTAGCGGCATTCATGATGAAACTCCTGATGAATGAAGGAAAGGACGTGCCAACGGAGGGAAGAAACGGAGGGGCCGTGTTGGCGTGAAAGCCCCTCCGCGTGGGGTTCGGGCGGGGTTCAGGCCTTCAGGCGCTGCATGCCATCGGCGAGCAGCCACAGCGCGCGGTTCAGGCGCAGGTTCTGGTCGATGCCCTGCACGGGCCGCGTGTGCTGGCGGCGGCCGTTGGCCGTGCGCGCGGGCAGGCCGCCCCGGGTCAAGTTCTCCTGCGTGCGGTTGAACACGCTCCACAGGTCGGGGCGGTTGTCGTCGACGCGGCGCGGGGCCAGCACCTGCGCTTCGGTGATGGGCGCGGGCTTGGCGGGATCGTCGTACTTGAGGGTCAGCGCGGCACGCGCGAACACTTCGGCCTCGCCGCCGTCCAGCGTGATGGCGCGCATGGCATCGCGCGAAGCCTGGGCCTGTCCGAAGCTTTCCAGCACCTCATAAGCGCCCTCGATCACGTGGTCCGCCACGTCGCCCTTGTGGGGCACGCGCACGTCCGCCGCGGTGTCGCCGCAGACGAGACCGTTCATGCACACGAAGCGGAGCATTCCGGCCAGCATCTGGTAGCTGCTGGTGCCGTCGTGCGAGTTCAGCAGGATGATTTCGTTGGCCTCGCGGCCGTTGATCTGGCTGGCGTGGCGCAACCGCAGCATGTGCTTGGTGAAGTCGCGCCGCCCTTCCTGCCGCACGCGGGTCTGGCACACCATGAAGGGCTGGAAGCCTTCGCCGCGCAGCTTGTGCAGCACCGTGGCGGTGGGGATGTAGCTGTAGCGGTGGGAGCGGCTGCCGTGCGGGGCCTGCGCGAAGATGGACGGGGCCACCGTCCTGATCTGCTCATCCGACAAGGGATGTTCCGAACGCAACACCGGCGAGTGCGGTGCGAAGCGGGATGCGAGTTGCATGGTCTTTCTCCAATGGAAGTTGGCTGTTGAACAACCCCCACCGGATTCCTAGATTCGGAGCCCTCTTCGGACTCCCCGGTGGGGTCGGCGCGAAGACCCAGTGCGGCCTGGTTGCCACCGTCTTTCCTGAGTTCATCGCCCGCGACAAAAGGGAGACCGCGGCCGGTGGCCGTCAAGGAAGAAGCGCCGGGTGTTGGGGCGGCCCGCAGCGAAGCGAGGACACGGCCCGGCGCGCCTTGACGGACGCCGGTCGCGGGCTACAGTCGCGGACAAGGTGATGGGCTCAGGAAAGACGGCGAGCGCGGCAACGGTCGATGTCGGCGCCGGCACCACGCAAGCGAAGCGCGCAGCGCCGCCAGGCGCGTAGGCCGATCAGGCGCAACCTGTTCGGCGGTCTCGAAGGGGCGCCGAGCGCAGCGCGGCGGGGATGGGCCGCATGGCCGATCCCCTGGAGGCAAGCGCAGCGCGCAGGCCCGCCAGGGCCGAAGTCCCCCGGCATGAGGCGCAGCAAAGAAAAAGCGCCGCGCCCGCAGCGAGCGGGCGCGGCGCGTGACGGCCCAGTGAGCGATCAGCTCGACGCCGGCGGCACCATCGCCTGCAGCTGCTCGATGACGCCCGGCTCGACGAAGACGCAAGCTTGGTTGGCCTCGATCGGCACGTTGAACACCTGCGCGAACACGTGGCGCTTGATGTGCGCCAGCAGGCCCGTGCGATAGGCCTGCTCGGGCTTCGGGCGACCACCCGGCGAACCGCTGCGCTGCGGATCGCATTCGACCAGCGCGACGAAGCCCTCGTCGGCCAGCTTTTGATGTTCGGCGCACAGGCCCCAGCCCGTCGCCGTGTAACGCTCCATGGTCGCGCGAAGGGCAAAGGGCCCGAAGGCCCTTTGCATGGGGGCTTTACATCAGATCAGCCCGCGCTCGGCAAAGCTCAGCACCCTTGCCCCGGCCACGATCAGGTGGTCCAGCACCCGGACATCGACCAGCCCCAGGGCCTGCTTCAAGGTCTGCGTCAACACTTCATCTGCCCGGGAAGGCTCTGCCTCTCCCGAGGGATGGTTGTGCACCAGCAGCACCGCCGAGCTGCCCTTCAGGATCGAGTCTTTGACCACCTCCCGCGGATAGACCGAGGTCTGCGTCAGCGTCCCGCGAAACATCTCCACGTAGTCGATCACCCGATGCTGCGCATCGACATGGATGACCGCGAAGACCTCGTGCGGCAGCGCGCCCAACCGCGCCCGCAGGAAGTCCCGCACCACCGCCGGCGACGACAGCACATCGGCTCCCCGCACCTTGCCTGCCAGCACCTGCTGCGCTGCCAGCAGCACCTCGTCGGCATCAGCTGGCCGGTACTCTCCCGCCACATCGCGCACCAGCAATGCAGTGGCCACGCCGGAAACAGCAGCGAAGGAATCGAGGGAAGAGAAGAGATCGTGCGACATCGTCGGCTCCAGTGATCGAGCGGGATTGCCCGAGACCGGAACCGGCACGCCGCAGCGCAGCGCTCAAGGCTCCAAGACGGCCGAAGGACGCAAGCGCACGGCGTGCGCGCAGGCCTTGAACGCGAGAACGGTGTGACACCCTGAAGAGAACAGCAAGCCAGCCCCACCCGCCGCATCACCTGCCCCAATGAGCAAGCGCAGCGCGCAGCGGCCCTGCCGCGCAGGCATCAGCGATGGAAGCCGAAGGGTCGAGACCTGCAGGGGCTCGATGCGCAGCACGTACAGCGCGGCCCGGCGTAGCCGGGAGATGCACAGCACATGGCCATCACCAGAAACGCCACCAGGGCTTCGATGCAATGACGGCCAATGGCGTCAGATCCAATGGCCTGCTGGGAACCACCGTCTGACCTGCACGCCGACGATGCTCAACCTCGTAGACATGCGCATACCCACGCGCATTCCTGTTTCCGCGCAGTGCCTCCAGCCGCCACTGCCGGGCGAGTTCCATCAGTTCGTCATCGGAAAGACGCTCAAGCTCCGTCACGTAACTGCGGCCTCCATCACGCCGCCGGCCGAAGCGGTACCGACTGCGGCATCCACAGGCTGCAGCCATTCACCGGCTGCCGGCGCAGGCGCCATTCCTGGCCAGCGCGCCTCTCGCCACAACTCGATGGCCGCCTCCTCCCACTGCATCCGATCCAGCGTGTGCTGACGCAGCTGCAGGCGGTTCGTGCATTGCGCAATCCATTGAGCGGTCAACTCGGCCATAAGCACATAATACTGTTTTTATAACCAGTGTTTTCTGTAGAATCTGTCGTCCCCAAAAAATCACCAGGGAGACAGCATGTTCAACTCAGCAATCGTCCTTCCGATCACAGTCCAAGCGTCGAAACTCGCTCGCAAGCCGGTCGCCCCCCATTTTCCAGCACCCGGGTTCCAGGCCGACATTCAGCAGCAAGCCGCGCGCATCATCGCCACCACCGCAAAGAACTGGCTAGCGGCCGCACACTGAACCCAGCCGAACGTCTGCATACGCACCGAAAGGACCGGGATCGCAGGGCCGTCTGCAACAATTCCTCGGCACAGGAAACGATTGCAACCCATGTCCCGGCACTACCTGAACGTCCCCTTCGCCCAGAAGGACGCCGCCAAGTCGCTCGGCGCGCGCTTCGACGGCGCGGTCAAGCGCTGGTACGTCGAGGATGGCCGAGACCTGACGGCCTTCGCCCAATGGTTGCCCGCACCAATCACCGCGCCCTCCTCTTCAGGCGAACTCGTCCTCCCGAGCACCGACGGCGCAATCGCCCTCACCTCCCCCAAAGGCATCTCGCTCTCCCGTCTGCTGGGCGGCGTGGCCGAGGCCGTCTCCCAGGCCTTCGCCAAGGGCGTCTGGACCCTGGTCGAGGTCGTCGAGGCCCGCGCACGCGGCCACGTCTACCTGGAACTTTCCGAGCGCGACGGCAGCGGTCAGCCCATCGCCAAGGCCCGCGGCGTCATCTGGAGTTCCACGGCCTCGCGCATCCTGCCCGAGTTCGAGAAGGCCACTGGCGCGGTCATCGGCGCCGGCATCAAGCTGCTGCTGCGTGCACGGCCGGTCTTCAACGCCCAGTACGGTTTCAGCCTGGAGATCGATGCCATCGATCCCGACTACACGCTGGGCGACCTCGAAGCCCGCAAGAAGGAAATCCGGGATCGGCTGCAGAAGGAAGGCGTCTTCGACCATAACCGCCGCCTCGCACCGCCCTGGGATTACCGCACCATCGTTGTGATCGCCCCCGAGGACGGCGCCGGCCTGGGCGACTTCCGCAAGGAAGCCGAGCGGCTGGAACGCTTCGGCATCTGCGGCTTCGTCTATGCCCATAGCCGCTTCCAGGGCGAAGGGGCAGCGCGCGAGATCGTTTCGGCCATGGCAACCGCCCTCGAACAGTTCGACAAGGCCAATCCGCCCGATGCCATCGCGCTCATCCGCGGCGGCGGCGCCGTCAACGATCTGGCCTGGCTCAACGACTACGACCTGGTCCGCTTCCTCTGCGACCAGGACATTCCGGTCTTCACCGGCATCGGCCATGAACGCGACAACACGCTGCCCGACGAAGTGGCCCACACCCGCTTCGACACCCCGAGCAAGGTGATCGCCGGCATCGAGCAGCACATCCTGCGGCGCGTGCGCGAGGCTGAGACGGCCGCCCAGGAAGTCTTCGCCACCGCTGCGCGCTTCGCCCAGTACACGAAGGCCGATGTCGAACGCCGCGACGCCCAGGTCCGAGCCGACGCCAAGACCCATCTGAGCCGTGCCCGACAGTTCAGTGCCGAAGCCCTGCACCAGGTGCAGGCCGGCGCCACGCGCCAGATCAATGACGCCGGCGTGCGCAGCACCACCCTGCTCCACCAGACCCAAACCGAAGCAGCGCGGCATCTGTCCTCGGCGCGGCAGCAGGTGCCCGCGCTCATGAACGACATCCGTGTGCGCTCGCAGCAACAGGTCGGCGACGCGCGCAGCAACGCAAGCCTGGACTTCCAGGCCATCCTGGCCCATGGCGGTACCACAGTGCGCACCACGCGGCAATCCGTGGACGACCAGATGCAGCGCCTGGCAGAACGCGCTCAGGGATCGGTGCAACGGGCCAGGACCGGCACCGAGGCCCTCATGCGCGAAGTGACGGGCCAGGGTCCGGACAAGACGCTCGGCCGCGGCTTCGCCATCGTCCGCGCCCCCGACGGCCACCCCGTCACCAACACGGCCCAAGCCCAGGAACTCAACATCATCGACATCCAGTTCAGGGACGGCCGGATCAACGCCCGACCGGACGGCAAGACATGAAAGACAAGCCCATGACAACGAGTTTCAGGGAAGCGTACGGCGTGCTGCAACGCCATGCCGAGACGCTGCGTACGCAGGACGAACCCAACATTGACGACCTGCTGACCATCGTCACTGAATCGGTCAGTGCCTACAAAGTCTGCAAGCAGCGCATCGATGCAGTTGAGGAAGCGCTGAAGGCCGCCCTGGATGGTGCAGGCGTAGAAACCA
Organism: Xylophilus sp.; assembly: GCA_009914555.1. Lineage (GTDB taxonomy): Bacteria > Pseudomonadota > Gammaproteobacteria > Burkholderiales > Burkholderiaceae_C > WNDY01. Next base: position 2,448 of record WNDY01000067.1, on the reverse strand, counting down.
CTCCATCACCTGCAGCGGCAACACCGCAGGCGGCAAGCCCCGCCCCTGCGAAAACGCGTAGTGCCGCTCGCCAGGCAGCCCCTCCGGCTGCCTCATTCGACGACATGGACGACGACATCCCGTTCTAGCGTCTCATCGGCAATGGCCATGAGGAAGGATGCATACCTGCCCCGATCCACGAGCAAGGCATCCAGGCGCTAATTGACTGCCGGTATGCCCATCGCGTTGAGCGTGGGCGTCGTCATCGTGCCGGTCTTCTGCAAACCTTTGAGGTCCTGGAAGTAACGCAGCGCCTGGCGCGTGCCTTCGTTCATTACCCCATCCACCTGTCCGTCGTACAGCCCCAGCCCCCTGAGCTTGATCTGCACTCGCATGATCTGGAGACGCAGCTTTTCCGGATGGGTTAGCTCCTCCCGTGCAGCCGCCGAGCCTCCGGGGACGGTCTGCCCGGGCCGTGCAGTAGTCCCGGGCTCCGCGAGTCGATTGGTCGCGGTCCCTGTAGCTGGTTCATAGAGCGGCGTGGCGCGTGAAGGCATGGGTGCCGGCGCTGGCGCTGGCGCCACATAGGACGGAGCGGGAGCCGGACTCGGCGCCACGTAGGCGGGCGCACGATAGCTCGAACTGCCACCTCCGGAGCCCGAGTAGTGCGAGCTGTGACTAGAATGGGAACGATGGCTGGAATGGGAGCGATGGCCCGCAAACAGGTTGTCGGCCTCCAGGTTCAATGGCCGCAGGGGGACGGCCCCGGTAGCATCCAGCGGTTCGATTTCCGCCTTGGGGCCGGGGACCGTCGACAGGCTCTTTGTGGTCAGCAAGGGAAGACCAGCAACGAACAGCGAGAGATTGCGGATGAACTTGCTCATGCGATGACTTCGCCTGTCTCGATGGTTTTCAATGGGGCGGGCTTCCAGCCCTTCTCGTGCCATGCGAACAGCCCCGCGCATTCGGCCTTCACGGCGCAGCGGTCGCATTCGCTGGCATAGACGTTCTTCCAATCGGAGATGCTCCGATGGGCGACCGGCCACAGCGGCCTTGGCAGCGCACAAAGCGGCGCATTCATGAATAGATGAGGAATCGCGTGGCGCCGCAGCACGCGCGCCACCTGCTCCAGCGTATCGCCCCATGCGCTCAGATCCACCTCGCACAATTCGCGGTTGGCCAACGCGAATCCGATCGGTTCACACCCCATCAAGGCCACCTCGCGCACGAAAGGCAGGTTGCGGCCAATGAAGCCTGCCAGCTCCGGCAGCACCTGCAACACAGGCTCGATCAACACCACGCGAAGCTGGATGTCCTGACGATGTGCTTGAAGCGCCAGCAGCCCAGCCAGCGTTTCGTGAAAGGCGCCATGCGCCTGCACCACGAAGTCATGCACGAAGTCGGCGTGGCCGTAGAGCGGAACCAGCCACCGGACCGGTACGGACAATCCGTCCAGGATCGTCGAGACCACCTGCGGATCGGCAAACAGCCGCCCGTTGGTTAGCACCTCCACCCGGGCCCGCGGATGGTGTTCGGCGACGGCATCTAGCACCCGCCGAAGTCCCACCCCCAGCAGCAGAGGCTCGCCACCGGTCAACCCGAGCACCTCCGGCGAATGGCGCAGATGGCGAATGGCATCGACGGCCTCCTCCACCAGCCAGCTGTCATCTCCGGGCGTGGGCGGCTGCGAGCACATCAAGCAGTAGCTGTTGCACCGGTTGGTCATGAACAACGCGTGGTGCGTGTCCGATTCCCACAGCAGCACGATGGCCTCGCCCTTCTCGGGATGCGGCACCACGACGTCCCCATCGTGAAGCTCCGCACTCTCGACCCAGGCGATGTTGGTGAGCGCCGCGCTTTGCAGCCCTTCGACGCCAGCCCTTTCCTCTGGCGACCGCACCCTCACCAGAAATCGAAGCTCGGGCGTCCATTCGGCTGCGATCTCGGCATAGCCCACCACCCGATGCACACGCGCTTCGCATCCGGGCTGGAACGTGGCCTTGATCTTGCGCATCAGACCACCTCCTCCGTAGTCGGGCGTGCCCACTGGTGGAACAGGTCCAGCAAGTCCTCATCCGCCGTACGGAGCGCCACGAACATGGCATCGAACAGGCCCATGTGACGCTGGCAATGCTCGGTGTCTGATCTTGCCCCTGATTTACGGACACCTATCTAAGCGACTGATCTTGCCCCTGATTTACGGACACCTATCTAAGCGACATTGGCCAGCTCGTACTGCTCTGGGCTGAGGTAGCCCAGGGTCGAGTGCAGCCGGATCCGATTGTAGTCAACCTCAATGTAGTCAAACACATGAGCCTTGGCCTGCTCCCGTGTGGCGAGGTGTTCACCATGGATGGCCTCGACCTTCAGACTGTGGTTCCAACTCTCCATTGCTGCGTTGTCGTAGCAGTTGCCTCTGGCACTCATGCTGGCGATCAAAGCGTATTGCTCCAACAGGGCGCGGTGCTC
>WNDY01000066.1 GCA_009914555.1 Xylophilus sp. | reverse complement strand
GAAAGCGTTCTCCTCCTCCAGCCGCGCCACTTCACGTTTGAGCCGTGCATGTTCGGCCAACTCCAAGCGTTGTGCCTGATCGTCCTGGTCGTGCCGCCGCGCCTGGGCGCGCCAACTGTACAGCTGGGCAGGCTGCAACCCCAGATCACGAGCCACCGTGGTTACCCCTTCTGTGGCCGCTCGCAACAGTGCCTGCTGCCTGAACTCCAGGCTGAACTCCTGCCCCTTTCTGCCTGCCTTGCTCTTGGTCATCGTCCACCTCCTATTGCGATAGTTAATCGCTTATAGGGGTGTCCGTGAAACGGGGGCAAGATCAATCGTCGCGAACTCCGCCGCCGACGGCTACACCGTCCTGACCGGAGACATCGCCATCCTGACCTTCAATCCGGTGCTCTACCAGAAGGTGCGCTACGACGTCTTCCGCGACTTTGCGCCGGTGGGCCTGATGGCCCGGTTCCCGTTGATCGTCGCCGCGCATCCCGGCAGCGGCATCCGCACCATCCAGCAGTTCGTGGCCGCAGCCAGGAAGCCGGACGCCAAGCTGAACTACGCATCTGCCGGCGTCGGTACGCCACACCACCTGGCAATGGAGCTGATGGTCCATTCCACGGGCATCAAGGTGCCGCACGTTCCCTACCGCGGCGATGCTCCGGCACTGCAGGACGTGGCGGGCGGACAGGTGCCGGTGGCGGTGCTCGCGCCGGTGGCATCGCTGCCTTTCATCCAGGCCGGCAAGCTGCTGCCTCTGGCGGTCACTTCCGACCGGCGCTTGCCGCAACTGCCGGACGTTCCCACTTTCAAGGAACTGGGCTACGCGACTTCGGCGGTGTACGCATGGCAGGGCCTGGTGGTGCCGAAGGCGACGCCGGCCGCGGTGGTGGCATACCTGTCGAATCAGGTTCAGCAAGCGCTCAGGGCACCTGCCGTGCAGCAGAAGCTGTCGGACTTGGCGATGGAGCCGATCCCCAGTGGCCCCGCCGACATGGAGGCGCATATCCGCAGCGAGAAGGCGCTGTGGGAGCCCCTGATCAAGGCGCGCGGCATCCGGGCGGACTGACGTTCCGGGAGCCAGGCCGGGCTCCGGCTCCATGGCGAAGAAAAAGGACGAGACATGACTGCTCGGTTTGATGTACTGATCGTCGGCTATGGCCCCGCGGGGGCGACGGCGGCGAATCTGCTAGGGCAGCGCGGATTCAAGGTGGCGGTCGTCGAAACGGCCCCGGCCATCTACGACAAACCCAGGGCGATCACGGCTGACCAGGAGGCCATGCGCGTCTTCCAGGCATGCGGATTGGCCGACGAGATCGCACGCAATACCTGCCCGCATCCGGGTACGGATTTCCTGGGTGTGGAGGGACAGGTCATCAAACGCTTCTATCCGCAGCCGTCGCAGCCGCTCGCATGGGAGCCTACCTGGATGTTCGTGCAGCCGGAACTGGAAGCCGTGCTGCGCAGAGGAGCGGCGCGGTTCGCGCACGTGCAGGTATTCCTGGAGCACGAATTCCTCGGCTTGCGGCAGACGGCCGACGGCGTCGACGTCCAGGTGCGCAGGCTTGCCGACGGTGCACTGCTGGACTTCGAGGTACGCTACGTTATCGCCTGCGACGGGGCCCGCAGTCCGGTGCGCCGCCAATTGGATGGACAGATCGAGGACTTGGCGTTCGACGAGTGGTGGATCGTCGTGGACGCCTGGCTGAGAGGCCAAGCCAGCCTGCCGCATCGGTGCGTCCAATACTGCCGCCCCTCCCGGCCCGGCACCTACATCGTCGGCCCGGGCGACCTGCGGCGGTGGGAAATCAAGATGCTCCCTGGCGAGTCCCCTTCCGATTTCGCCAGCGAGACCGCGGTCCGGAAAGTGCTGTCGCAGTTCACGGACGTCGGCGTGCTGGAACTGTGCCGCTTGGCCGTCTACCGCTTGCATGCGCTGGTGGCGAGGCAGTGGCGCTTCGGCCGCGTGTTCCTGATGGGCGATGCCGCGCACCAGATGCCGCCTTTTCTGGGACAGGGCCTGTGCGCAGCCATCAGGGACGCAGTCAATCTGGCGTGGAAGCTCGAAGCCGTCGAACGGCATGGCGCCGCGCCGTCCCTGCTCGACAGCTATGCTGATGAGCGCAAGCCCCACGTCAGGACCATCGTGCGCCATGCGAAGTCTTTCGGTCTGATCATCGGGGAGCTCGATGAAGCGGCCGCAAGGGTGCGCGACGAGCGATTGCAACGGGAACTGGCCCACGGAAAGGCAGAGACTGTGCGGCAGAAATTCATCCCCGGCCTGGAAACCGGGCTGATCGACCTGGATGAGAGGCAGGCTCCGGGCCGGGCCGCGGGGGCATTGTTCGTCCAGCCCTGGGTGCAGTTGCCCGGCCAGGACGGGTACCAGCGCCTGGATGACCTGACGGCGCGGAAGTTCCTCCTGATCAGCGATTCGCCGGCTGTTCTGGCGGGATCTGGCGACCGGGAACAGTCATTCTGGCAACGCATCGGTGGCCTGCGCGTGCTGATCGGTGCCGAAGGCCAAGTGGCTGGGGCCGATGTCCTCGTGCTGCGCGAGCGTGACGGAGTCTTCACAGACTGGCTTCGGCAGTCCGGCGCGAGGGCTGTTGTAGTGCGTCCGGACCACTACGTCTACGGGGCCGCGGATACCCCGCAGCAGCTCCGGCGGCTGCTGGACCGGCTCGAACGGGCCTGGTCCGACGTGGGCGCATAGGCGGCAGGCCCGCACATGGCTGCCATTCCAGACCGAACTTCGTTCCCTCTGTAGACAAGGAGACACAACATGGCGTTCATCTCTCGCCGCGGCGTGCTGCTCGCCTGCGCCACGGGCCTGGCCGCGTCCGCAGGACGCGCGCAGTCGGGTTACCCGTCCCTTCCGGTTCAACTGATCCACGGCTTCGGTGCCGGCGGCAATGCCGACGTGGTGGCCCCCGCGTCATCGGCCAGAAGCTCCAGGACAGCCTGGGCCAGCCGGTGGTCGTGGACATCAAGAGCGGCGCCGGCGGCGCGATCGCGACGGCCTATGTGGCCAAGGTGGCGCCCGACGGCTACAACCTTGTCATGCTGACCGGCGCCCACACGGTGTCGGCCGCGCTGAAGAAGAACCTGCCGTACGACGCGGTCAGGGACTTCGCTTTCATCTCGACCGTATCGTCGTTCCCGTTCGTCGTCGCGGTCAGGGCGGACCATCCGGCGCGCAGCCTGGCCGACCTGCTGGCGATGGCGAAGCGCAAGCCGGTGAGCTTCACCTCGGCGGGTATCAGCACACGGTGGGCGAGCTGCTGAGCGCATCGAGCGGCGTACCGCTGCTGCACGTGCCCTACCGCGGCGGCGGCGCGCCGATCCAGGCCGTGATCGGTGGCGAGGTGGACCTGCTGAGCGACACGCTGACGGTAGCGATGCCGCACCTCCAGTCCGGGCGCCCGCGCGCGCTGGCGGTGACCAGCGCCGAGGCATGGCCCACGCTGCCGTCGGTGCCGCCCGCCTCCGCCACGCTGTCGGGCTTCGAGGTGCGCTCCTGGCTGGGGCTGGCCGCGCCTGCGGGCGCGCCCGAGGCCATCGTGCAGCGGCTCAACCACGACACCCATGCAGCGCTGGCGCGCAAGGATGTGCAACAGACGCTCGGCCATCTCGGCAGCATGGCCTGGCCCGGCACGCCGGCGGCATTCAAGGACATGGTCGCCAAGGAAGTCGTCCGCTGGAAGGACGTCATTGCCAGGCGCGGCATCCAGGTCGAAGGATGAGGCCGCCCATGCCGATATCCGCGCGGCGCCGGCCTCCTGGCTGCGCCGGCTCGTCCTCGCCGCAGCCTGCTGCGCCGCCGGCTTCGCCGCGAACGCCTTCGCGGCCTATCCCGACAGGGCCGTCCGCATCGTCGTGCCGTTCCCGGCGGGTGGCGCGGTCGACGCGGTGGCGCGGATCGTGGCGAACCATCTCGCCCAGACCTGGAACGTTCCGGTCGTGGTGGACAACAAGGAAGGGCCGGCGGCGCCATCGGCGCGGATGCGATCGCCAAGGTGCCCAAGGCAGGATACGACGCCGGCGGTGCGAGACGCGCTGCAGAAGCTGGGCACCGGCCCGTTCGGCGGCAGCTCCGCGGAGTTCTCCGCCTTCGTGCAGCAGGAACTCGCGCGGTGGCACGTGGTGCGCTCCGGCGCCAAGGCGTATTAGTGGCGGGAGCGTGGCCTGCCCGGCAGGACTCGAACCTGCGACCTACGGCTTAGAAGGCCGTTGCTCTATCCAGTTGAGCTACGGGCAGAGGTCGTCGCACCGTGGCCGGCGCACCCGCCGTTGCAGCGGGGCTGCGATCATACCGTGGCGCTGCGCTGCGGCGGGCTCACTGGTGCTGCAGCCGCTGCGCCAGCCGGGCCTCGAGCACGGCACGCTGCTGCTCGAAGGCATCCGGCGCGATCTCGCCGGCGTCGCGCTTGCGCGCCAGCGACAGCAGGTTGACCGTGGCCTCCAGCCGCGCGTCCTGCTCCAGCGACGGGGGCAGGACGGTCAGGCGGTCGAAGGACTGCTGGTAGTAGCTGCTCCAGGCCAGCGTGCCCTGCTGCGCCTCGGCCAGCGCGGCCTGCTGCCAGCGGTGGTAGCCGCCCCATTCGCCGCCGGCGGCCGAGGGGTGGGTGGCGCAGCCCGCGGCGAGCAGCGCGGCGGCGAAGGCGGTGGTGCACAGCAGGGGGCGCAGGAGGGTGGTGGTCGTCATCGGATGTCGAAATGATGGAGGCCGAACTGACCGCGGCGCCGGTCGGCGAAATAGCGCTGCAGCGTCTCGCGCACCGTGTGGAAGGCGATCTCGTCCCAGGGGATGTCGTCCTCGGCGAACAGCCGCGCCTCGATGGTCTCGTGGCCGGGGTCGAACGCCTCGCTCAGCAGCCGGGCGCGGTAGAAGAAGTGGACCTGCCCCACGCGCTGCACGTTGATGAGGGTGAACAGATCCTGCATCTCGATGTGCGCGCCGGCTTCCTCGTCGGTCTCGCGGGCCGCGCCCTCGGCCGTGGTCTCGGCCAGTTCCATGAAGCCCGCCGGCAGGGTCCACTTGCCCCAGCGCGGCTCGATGTTGCGCTTGCACAGCAGCACCTTGTCGTTCCACCACGGCACGGTCCCGACCACGTTGAGCGGGTTCTCGTAGTGGATGGTGTGGCACCGCGGGCAGACGGCGCGCTGCCGTGTGTCGCCATCGTCCGGCACGCGGTAGGTCACGGCCGTGCCGCAGTTGCGGCAATGCTTGATGGCGGAGCGAAATTCCATAGACCGGCCGGTTCAAGCAGAAGCGTGCGCCAGTGCGAAATGCTCGACCGACGGCGGCGCGGCAAAGAAGGGGCCGACGATGGCGCGCCATTCGGCGAACAGATCGGAGCCGCGGAAGTCCACCGTATGGTTCTCCAGCGTCTGCCAGCGGATCTGGAGCACAAAGCGCTCCGGCGATTCGATGCCTCGGTGCACGGCGGCGTCGACGAAGCCGGTGGCCCGGCGGATGACGGTGTCGATCCCGCGGCGGACGGCCTCTTCGAAGGCTGCCTGCCGGCCAGGGTGGATGCGGATGTCTGCGAGTTCGAGAATCATGCGGCACACGGTCGGTAGGGAAGCGCCGAGTCTACCGCCGCGGCCGGCGGCCGGTATCCTCGCCGCATGAAGCCCGCAGACCATGCCCATTCCGACTGGATCGTGCCCGACTGGCCAGCCCCGCGCCAGGTCGGCGCGCTGTGCACCACGCGCGCCGGCGGCGCCAGCGCCGCACCCTACGGCAGCCTCAACCTGGGCAGCCACGTCGGTGACGCGGCCGGGGCGGTCCAGGCCAACCGCGAGCGGCTGGGCCGCTCGCTCGGCGGACGGGCGGTGTTTCTGGACCAGGTGCACGGCGCCGACGTCGTGCAGATCGGTCCGGAGTCCCTCGACGGCATCCAGGCGGATGCCGCGGTGGCGCGCGCGCCCGGCCTGGCTTGCACGGTGCTCGTGGCCGACTGCCTGCCGGTGCTGTTCGCGCGGCGCGACGGCTCGGCCGTCGGCGCCGCGCATGCCGGCTGGCGCGGGCTGGCGGGCGGGGTGCTGGAGGCGACGGTGCAGTCGCTGGCGCCGGACGGCGGCGCCGGCTTGCTGGCTTGGCTCGGCCCCTGCATCGGGCCGGCGGCCTTCGAGGTCGGCGACGACGTGCGTGATGCCTTCATCGCAGGGGATCCGGTGGCGCGGACCGCTTTCACCGCGCTGCCGCAAGCCGGCAAATGGCTGTGCGACCTGCCGCGGCTGGCGCGGTTGCGGCTGGCGCGTGCGGGCCTGCGATCCCTGCATGGAAACGACGGCAGCGCCGGCTGGTGCACCGTGGGCAATGCCCAGCGGTTCCATTCCTTTCGACGCGACCAGCGCGCGCTGGGCGGCAGCGGCCGACTCGCAGCCTGCGTGTGGCTGAGATGAGGCGGCATCCCCCCGAGCGGCTTTGCCGCTCCCCTTCTCTTTCCGCGCTTCGCGCTGCGGGGAGGGGGACGACGCCAGCGCGGTGGGGCGGCCCTTGCGCGGCGTCCGCCGGCATCGGGCTGTGCCGGTTTCATGGGCTGCGCGCGGCGCGCGAGCGCCGTGGTACCTGGAATGGGGTCAGTTGTCGGACCGGCCGGCCGGGGAGGCGGCGCGGCAGGCCGCTTGCCGGGCTTCGCGCTCGCGGCGCAGCGCAGCCTTGCGGCGCGCCGGTGCGCCGAGCAGGTAGAGCACGATGGACAGCGGCAGCACGCCGTAGAGCAGAAAGGTGAACACGGCGCCCAGGACCGTGCCGTTGCTGCTCGCCGCTTCGGCGATGGCGGCCATCAGGGCGACATAGATCCAGGCGATGGTGACGAGGTACATCAAACAGACTGCACGAAATGAGGGTTACCGACAGGGCCGGGAACGGGCAGAATCAGGGTTAACCCTGGCTGGCATTCCCAGCCCGGTCCCCACCATCGGTACAACATCCAGGAGACACGAGACCATGCATTCTGACCTTTCGGCTGCTGCAGCCGGTCCGCAGCAGTTCACCCAGGCTTTCACCGACGGATGGCAGGGCCTTCTGCAGTCCCTGCCGGGTGGGGCCGAAGCCACGGCGGCATCCCTGCTGCGGCTTGCGCCGGAAAAGCTCCAGGCCGTGCAGCAGCAATACCTGCAGGAGGCGACGGCGCTGTGGCAGCAGGGTTTGGCGGGCGGCATCACGCTGGCCGACCGGCGCTTTGGCAGCGGCGCCTGGGGCGGCAACCGGGGGGCGCAGCTGACGGCGGCGTTCTCCCTGCTCAACGCGCGCACGCTGGCGGCGCTGGCCGAGGCGGTGGAGGGCGACGAGAAGACCCGCGCGCGGATCCGCTTCGCCGTCGAGCAGTGGAGCGCGGCAGCATCGCCGTCGAACTTCCTGGCCTCTAACCCCGAAGCGCTGCAGCGCGCCATGGCCACCGGCGGCGAGAGCATCGCCCGCGGCGTGCAGAACCTGCTGCACGACCTGCGCCAGGGCCACATGAGCCAGACCGACGAGAGCCTGTTCGAGGTGGGCCGCAACGTTGCGACCACCGAGGGCGCCGTGGTGTTCGAGAACGAGCTGTTCCAGCTGCTTGAATACAAGCCGCTCACCGCCAAGGTCCACGAGCGGCCGCTGCTGCTGGTGCCGCCGTGCATCAACAAGTTCTACATCCTCGACCTGCGGCCGGAGAACTCGCTGATCCGCTATGCGGTGGAGCAGGGCCATCGCACCTTCGTCGTGAGCTGGCGCAACCCCGACGAGTCGCTGGCCCACAAGACCTGGGACGACTACGTGGACGGCGCGGTCATCCGTGCGATCGAGGCCGTGCGCGAGATCGCTGGCGCCGACCGCATCAACACGCTGGGCTTCTGCGTCGGCGGCACGCTGCTCGGCACGGCGCTGGCGGTGCTGGCCGCGCGATTGAAGGAGGCCGGCCAGCCCGCGTCGGCGCTGCCCGTGGCCTCGGCCACGCTGCTGACGACCTTCCTCGACTTCAGCGAGACCGGCGTACTCGACGTGTTCATCGACGAGGCGTTCGTCCGCTACCGCGAACTCCAGTTCGGCGGCGGCGGGCTGCTCAAAGGGCAGGAACTGGCCTCGACCTTCAGCTTCCTGCGGCCCAACGAGCTGGTCTGGAACTACGTGGTCGGCAACTACCTCAAGGGCGAGACGCCGCCGGCCTTCGACCTGCTCTACTGGAATGGCGACTCCACCAACCTGCCCGGGCCGTTCTATGCCTGGTACCTGCGCAACACCTATTTCGAGAACCGGCTGGTGAAGCCCGGCGAGGCCGAGGTCTGCGGGCAGAAGGTGGACCTGCGGCTGCTCAAGCTGCCGGCCTACATCTATGGCTCGCGCGAGGACCACATCGTGCCGGTGGGCCAGTGCGGTGGCGGAGCCTACGCTGCCACCCGCTACCTGCCGGGCAAGCGGCGCTTCGTGATGGGTGCTTCGGGCCACATCGCCGGCGTGATCAACCCGCCGGCGGCCAACAAGCGCAGCTACTGGGTGCGCGACGACGACGCGCTGCCGCCGTCGCTGGACGCATGGCTGGCCGGGGCGCAGGAGCACCGGGGCAGCTGGTGGCCGGACTGGGCCGCTTGGCTGAAGCCCCACGCCGGGCGGCAGATTGCCGCGCCCAAGGCCTATGGTGGCGGACAATACCAGCCGATCGAGCCGGCCCCCGGCCGCTATGTGCGGCAGAAGGCCTGAACCCCCGTCACCACATCCCGCATTCCACCCTCGAACGACTGACCGGAGAACCAGCATGGAAGACATCGTCATCGCCGCCGCCGCCCGTACCGCCGTCGGCAAGTTCGGCGGATCGCTCGCGAAGATCCCCGCGCCCGAACTGGGCGCTGCCGTCGTGCGCGGCCTGCTCGCGCGCACCGGCCTCGGTGCCGATCAGATCGGCGAAGTGATACTCGGGCAGGTATTGGCCGCGGGCGCAGGCCAGAACCCCGCTCGCCAGACGCTGCTCAAGGCTGGCATCGACAAGCAGACCCCGGGCCTCACGATCAACGCCGTCTGCGGCTCCGGCCTCAAGGCCGTGATGCTCGCGGCCCAGGCCGTGGCCACAGGCGACAGCGACATCGTCATCGCCGGCGGCCAGGAGAACATGAGCGCCGCCCCGCACCTTCTGCCCAATTCGCGCGACGGCCAGCGCATGGGCGACTGGAAGCTCGTGGACAGCATGATCGTCGACGGCCTCTGGGACGTCTACAACCAGTACCACATGGGCATCACCGCCGAGAACGTGGTCAAGAAGTACGGCATCACCCGCGAGCAGCAGGATGCGCTCGCGCTGGCCTCGCAGCAGAAGGCCGCCGCCGCACAGGATGCCGGGCGGTTCAAGGACGAGATCGTGCCGGTGCAGGTGCCGCAGCGCAAGGGCGATCCGCTCGTCTTCGACACCGACGAGTTCATCAACCGCAAGACCAGTGCCGAGGCCCTGGCCGGCCTGCGCCCCGCCTTCGACAAGGCTGGCGGCGTGACGGCGGGCAATGCCTCGGGCATCAACGACGGCGCTGCCGCCGTGGTCGTGACCACGGCCGGCCGCGCCGAGGCTCTGGGTCTCAAACCGCTGGGCCGCATCGCCAGCTATGCCACCAGCGGGCTCGACCCAGCCTATATGGGCATGGGCCCGGTGCCGGCCTCCACCAAGGCGCTGCGCCGTGCCGGCTGGACGTCGGCCGACCTCGACCTGCTCGAAATCAACGAGGCCTTCGCGGCCCAGGCCTGCGCCGTCAACCAGGAAATGGGCTGGGACGTCTCCAAGGTCAACGTGAACGGTGGCGCCATCGCCATCGGACATCCGATCGGGGCGTCCGGCGCCCGCATCCTGGTCACGCTGCTGCACGAAATGCAGCGCCGCGACGCGAAGAAAGGCATCGCCTCGCTGTGCATCGGAGGCGGCATGGGAGTTGCCCTAACCATCGAGCGCTGAAAGCACGGCGACAATGTCGCACAGGGGGTGCCGCATGCGCAACATTTGGTTGCGGGCGGCGTCAATACACCATTTGAAGCTACGATTTTGGTAGCAGAACAACCATCGGAGAGGATGTCAGACATGGCACAGAAAATTGCATATGTCACCGGCGGCATGGGCGGTATCGGTACCGCCATCTGCCAGCGGCTGCACCGTGCAGGCTTCAAGGTGATCGCGGGCTGCGGTCCTACGCGCGACTACGGCAAGTGGCTGGCCGAGCAAAAAGACAAGGGCTTCGAGTTCCATGCCTCCGTGGGCAATGTCGGCAACTGGGACTCGACCGTCGAGGCCTTCACCAAGGCCAAGGCCGAGCACGGCAGCATCGACGTGCTGGTCAACAATGCCGGCATCACGCGCGATCGCATGTTCCTCAAGATGAGCCGCGAGGACTGGGATGCGGTGATCGAGACCAACCTCAACTCCATGTTCAACGTGACCAAGCAGGTCGTGGGCGACATGGTGGAGAAGGGCTGGGGCCGCATCATCAACATCTCGTCGGTCAACGGCGAGAAGGGCCAAGCCGGCCAGACCAACTACTCGGCCGCCAAGGCCGGCATGCATGGCTTCACGATGGCGCTGGCGCAGGAACTGGCGAGCAAGGGCGTGACGGTCAACACCGTGAGCCCGGGCTACATCGGCACCGACATGGTCCGTTCGATCCGCCAGGATGTGCTCGACAAGATCGTCGGCACCATCCCGATCAAGCGCCTGGGCGAGCCCAGCGAGATCGCCTCGATCATCGCCTGGCTGGCCTCGGAGGAGGGCGGCTATTCCACCGGCGCCGATTTCTCGGTCAACGGCGGCCTGCACATGGGCTGACGGTCCGGCCTGCCGGGACGGATGCGAAGAAGGCTCCGCCGGGATCGTCCGGCGGAGCCTTCTTCGCTTTCAGGCGGCCTTGGCCAGCTCGGCATCGATGGCTTCGAGCAGGCGCGGATCGTCGGCGGTGACGTCGGGGGCGAAGCGCCCGGCGACCTCGCCATTGCGGCCGATCAGGAACTTCTCGAAGTTCCAGAGCACCTCGCCTGCGGCCGGTTCGGCGCCGCGGCTGCGCAGTCGCTCGCGGAAGGGGCCGTCGCCCGTGGTCTGCGGATGCGCGCGGGTGAGTTCGGCGTACAACGGATGCTGGTCGCCGCCGGTCACCGAGATCTTGGAGAACAGCGGGAAGCGCACGCCGTAGTTCAGCGTGCAGAACTGCTGGATCTCCTCGTTCGTGCCGGGCTCCTGCCCCTTGAAGTTGTTGGCCGGAAAGCCGAGCACTTCGAGGCCCTGGTCGCGGCGGACCTCGTAGAGCTTCTCGAGTCCTTCGTACTGCGGCGTCAGGCCGCACTTGGACGCGACGTTGACGACCAGCAGCACCTTGCCGCGGTAGTCGCCGAGCGTGGCCGGTGCGCCGTCGATGCGCTGGAGGGGAATGTCCTGGAGGGTGGTCATCGGATGCCTCTTCGATGGTGTCGATGGAAATCGGGCCGCAGCCGCAGCCGCAGATCGCCGCGCCGCAGCGGGGCGCCAACGGTTATAAACGAAAGCACCCGTCCATCTGTGCGCTCCTTTTTTTGCCCGGACTGCGCGCGAGGCCGATGCCAGCCCCTTCGGAGACCCGCACCGTGCCCCACAGCATTTCCCTCATCAACACGCTCGCCGCCGGCCTAGGGCTGGCGCTCATCCTCGGCATCCTGGCGGCCAAGGCGCGGCTGCCGGCGCTGGTGGGCTACCTCGTTGCAGGGGTGATGATCGGCCCGTTCACGCCGGGCTTCGTGGCCGATGCGGAGATCGCCAGCCAGCTGGCCGAGATCGGGGTGATGCTGCTGATGTTCGGCGTGGGCCTGCATTTTTCGCTGGAGGATCTGCTGGCCGTGCGGCGCATCGCGCTGCCGGGGGCGATCGTGCAGATCGCTGTGGCCACGCTGCTCGGCATGGGCGTGGCGCTGGGATGGGGCTGGAGCGTCGCGGGCGCGCTGGTCTGCGGCTTGGCGCTGTCCTGCGCCAGCACGGTGGTGCTGCTGCGCGCGCTGGAAACCCTGGGTATCCTCGACTCGTTCACCGGCCGCGTGGCTGTCGGCTGGCTGGTGGTGGAGGACCTGGCCATGGTGCTGGTGCTCGTGCTGCTGCCGCCGGTGGCCGGCTGGCTGGAAGGCGGCGCCGCGCAGGCCGTCCCGCCGGGCGCGCCGCTGTGGCAGGCGCTGGGGCTCACGCTGCTGCAGGTCGGCGGCTTCGTGCTGCTGATGCTGGTGGTGGGACGGCGCGTGTTCCCGTGGATCCTGTGGCAGGTCACGCGCACCGGCTCGCGCGAGCTGTTCACGCTCTGCGTGGTGGCCGCGGCCGTGGGCATTGCCTTCGGCTCGGCGGCGCTGTTCGGCGTGTCGTTCGCGCTCGGCGCGTTCTTCGCCGGCATGGTGATGCGGGAGTCGGAGTTCAGCCACCGCGCGGCGGAGGAGTCGCTGCCGCTGCGCGATGCCTTCGCGGTGCTGTTCTTCGTGTCGGTGGGCATGCTGTTCGACCCGTGGGTCGTGGTGCAGCGGCCGCTGCAGGTGCTGGCGGTGCTCGCGATCATCATGGTCGGCAAGTCGGCCGCAGCCACGGCGCTGGTGCTGGCCTTCCGCTACCCGCTGCGCACCGCGCTGAAGGTGGCCGCGAGCCTGGCGCAGATCGGAGAGTTCTCGTTCATCCTGATCGGCCTGGGCGGAAACCTGGGCCTGCTGCCGCGTGAAGGGCAGAGCCTGGTGCTGGCCGGCGCGCTGATCTCGATTGCGCTCAACCCGTTGCTGTTCCGCATGACCGCGCCGGTGCAGCAGTGGCTGCGCGAGAAGTCGGAGTTCGCCCGGCGGCTGGAGATGCGAGACGACCCGCTGGCCGAACTGCCGCTATCCACGCATGAAAAATTCCTCGCGCGCCAGGTGGTGCTGGTGGGCTATGGCCGCGTGGGCCGCCGCATCGCCGAGGCGCTGGCCGTGCAGGACGTGCCCTACGTCGTGGCCGAGCAGAACCGCGACATCGTCGAGCGGCTGCGCGGACAGGGCATCCCGGCCGTCTCGGGCGATGCGGCCGACCCGGCGGTGCTGATCCAGGCGCACATCGCGCGGGCGCGGCTGCTGGTGATCGCCACGCCCGACACGCTCAACGTGCGGCAGATGATCGCCACCGCCCGCACGCTCAACCCCGAGATCGAGACGGTGGTGCGCACCCACAGCGAGGAGGAGGCGCGGCGGCTGGAGCAGGAGGACGCGGGCAAGGTGTTCCTGGGCGAGGAGGAGCTCGCGCAGTCGATGGCCCGGCATGTGGTGGCGCGGGCCACGGCATAGCGCCGGGGGTATGTGGCTGCAGCGATTGAAATGAGGTCGCCTGGAAATGATTCCCCCAGGGGTATGATGGCCGTCAACCTTCCGGCTCTTCCAGCGCGAATCCCACGCCATAGACCGCGCGCAGCCATTCGTGCCCGCGCGCATAGGGCGCGAGCTTGCGGCGAAGGTTCTTGACGTGGCTGTCGATGGCGCGCTCGGTGACTTCCAGGTCGTCCGGATAGGCCAGTTCCAGCAGCTGGCGGCGCGAGAACACGCGGCCGCGCTGGCGGTCGAGCACCTGCAGCAGCGCGAACTCGCGCGGCGTGAGCGCGAGCGAGGCGCCGTGCAGGCTGGCGCGCCACTGCGCGGCGTCGAGCACCAAGCCCTCGTGCGGCGCGGCGTTGGGATGCACCGCGTGGCGGCGCAGCACCGCCCGCACCCGGGCCACCACCTCGCGCGGCGAGAAGGGCTTGCAGACGTAGTCGTCGGCGCCGAGTTCCAGGCCCAGCAGGCGGTCGATCTCCTCCACGCGGGCGGTCAGCATGATGACCGGCGTGTCGCCGCGGCTGCGCACCTTGCGCAGCACTTCCAGGCCGCTGCAGCCGGGCAGCATCACGTCGAGCAGCACCAGCGCGGGCGGCAACTGCACTACGGCGTCGCAGGCCAGCAGGCCGTCGGCCACGTGCTCGGGCGCGAAGCCGGCGTGGCGCAGGTAGTCGACCAGCACCGAGGCGATGTCGGGCTCGTCCTCGACGACGAGGATGCGCTGGGCATCCGCCGGCGCCGTGGCGGCTTCGGCGGTGCCTGGGCGGTGGGGAGGCTGGTTCATCGGGAGTCTTCTTCCTCGCAAGGCAGTGACAGGGTGATGCGCAGGCCGCCCAGGGGCGACAGCGCGGCGGAGATGGTGCCGCCGTGGGCGTCCATGAGTGCGCGGCAGATGGCCAGGCCCAGGCCCGAGCCGCCGTGCGCGCGGCTGCGCGACGATTCGCCCCGGTAGAGCCGGTCGAACAGGTGCGGCAGATCGGGTGCGGCCGGCGCCGGCGGCGTGTCATCCAGCGTGATGACCAGCGTGGTGCCGCTCTGGAGCGCCCCCGCCGCATGGCCCGGCAGCAGCGCAGCCGAGGCTGCGAGCCGGCCCGGCGCGTGGGTGTAGCGCAGCGTGTTCTCCAGCAGGTTCAGCAGCACCTGGTAGAGCCGGCCGGCATCGCCGCGCATCCGGGCCGGCAGGTTGCGGGCCAGGGCATGCAGCGCCGGCGTGTCGAGGCCGATGCCGGCCTGGGCGAAGCGCTCGGCCATGGCGTCGCCGGCATCGGCCAGTAGTTCGAGCGGCTGCACCAGGCGCTTGTCCATCGCCGGGCCTTCGGGCACGTCCATGCTGGCGCGCAGGTCTTCCACCAGCTGGCCCAGGCGCATGACCTGGCGGTGCAGCCGGGCGGTGGCCTGCGGATCGAGCGGGCGCACGCCGTCCTGCAGCGCCTCGATCTCGGCGCGCATCGCGGCCAGCGGCGTGCGCAGTTCGTGGGCCACGTCGGCCAGCCAGCGGCGCCGCGACGCCTCGATGCTGGCCAGCTGCCCGGCCATGCTGTTGAAGCTGCGCGCCAGTGCGCCCAGTTCGTCGTTGCCCTGCACCGGCACGCGGGTGTCGAGGTGGCCCTGTGCCACCGCCTGGGCCGCGCCGTTGAGCGCGGTGATCGGCGCCAGCCAGCGCCGGCCCAGGGTCCAGGAGATCAGCAGGGCCAGCACCAGCCCGGCCGCGCCCGCGATGGCGATGAACCACGACTGCTGTGCGAGGAAGGCCCGGTCGGCTTCGCCGCGCGCGTCGGGCAGCGGCGCGAGTGCGAGATAGCCCACCGTCACGCCCTTGTGGGTGAGCGGACGGCGGATGGCCTGCGCGTCGAACTCCGCGCCGATCAGCCGCCGGCCCTGCGCGTCCAGCAGGCTCAGGCGAGAAGTCAGGTGTGCCGGCGGTGGCGGCATGCCGGCCAGCCAAGGCATGCGCGGCCCGTCCTCGGGCGAGCCGCCGCGCCGGCCGAAGCCGCCTGGGAACGGCAGGTGCACGGGCGAGGGCTGCAGACCTTCGCCGGGCGACGGCAGGCGCGGCGCCATCGGTGTTGCCATGTCCTGGGGCGGGAAGAGGGGCAGCAGCGGCTTGTTCTCGTCGCCGTGGTGGCCCGGCCACAGCAACCGCCGCCACAGCGGCTCGCTGTTGGCCAGCACCGCCCAGGTGTCGCCGTCGCGGCTGTAGCGCTCCTCCAGCGTGTCGACCAGCCAGTCGAGCCGGTCCAGTTCGATCTCGGCCACGTAGGCGCCCAGGCTGCGCTGCAGGCCCAGGCGCGTCAGCCCGGCGAAGACGACGAGCAGCGCGACCAGCAGGGCGGCGAGCGCCAGGAAAAAACGGCGTTGAAGGGTGAGATGCGGCATCGGACACAGGCGGCCGGGCGGCCACCATGGGCCTGGCACGTTACCAGACGCGCCGCCGTGGGCGGGGGCTGTCGGCAAGGGCGCGCCGCGGCGAGCCACGGTGCGGGGCGCAGGCAGGGCGTGCACGAAGGAAGGAGAGGTCCGTCTTGCGTTCTTTCTCGTATCGGCGAGCGATACGGTAGCAACCGATCTGGGAAGGAAATGGGAGGCCGGATTCTTCCAGGCGCGGACCCGCGCTGCACCTGGGCGGCGGATTGCTAGACCAGATCCTCGATCATCAGCCGCCGGTAGCGCTGCGCGAAGGCCACGTGGTGCCGGCGGGCCACGCGCACCAGCAATTCGCCGTCCTGCGACGCCGGGGCCGGAACCAGCAGGCCCCAGTGGCCATCGCGGGCCCGGTCGAGGATGGCGCGGGCGGTGGCGCCCTCGGTGCCCACCGAGGGCAGCGGGTCATCCGAGCCCTTCTCGCTGCGGCCGATGTAGCGCAGTGCCGCATCGGGCGAGATCAGCTGGATCTGGAGCTCCTCGCTCGCGCCCAGCAGGGGCTGGAGCTCCGCGGCGGCGGCGCGGGCGTCCTCCTCCGAGGGGAACAAGGCCACGGCGTGGCCGGTGGGGTAGAACACGCCGCCGATGGTCTGCATCTCCGGCGTCAGGGCGAATGGCTTCATGGCGGCGTCTCCATCTGTGGTGAGGATGGAGGCGACGCTAAGCCGGCCGGGCGGCGGGCGGTGTAGGACGCCTTCGGCCGGCAGGGTCCGCGCTCAGTCGAGGTCTTCGAGCGCCACGGCCGGCGCGGCGGCGACGCGGGCGACCGAGGCCAGATCGTCGATCAGGTGGTGGGCGTAGTAGCTGTTCTCGCTGTCGGGCTCCAGCGCGGCGAACACCAGGTTGCCCAGCGGCTGGGCCAGCGGCACGTAGTAGCTGCCGGGCGTCACGTCCAGCACGCTGCGCGCCAGTGCGACCTGCGAGCGGACCACGTCGCCGCCGGCCACGGCGCCGCGCACGTCGGCCCGCGTGCCGCTGTCGCGGCCGGTCTCGCGGTAGGTGTCGGCCACCAGCGCGCCGGGCTCGGCCACGCGCTGCACCTGCACGCCGAGCAGCCGCAGCCGCTCCACCGCGGTGGACGAGGTGGACGACAGCCAGTAGCCGCAGGGCCGGGCGCGGGCCTTCACCGTGCGCAGCTGCAGGGCCGAATTCCAGTCCACGCGCTGGGTCCGGTCGGCGCCGGTGGCGGGGTCGAGCAGGGTGAGATCGCGCTCGCCGGGCGTCAGCGCCGCCTCGACCACGGCCTGGTCGCGGCAGGCGAGGGCGCTCACGTCGCGGTCGACGAAGGAGCGTACCTGCAGCAGGTTGTCGGCCCGCTCGGCCGTGGTCTGCAGCAAGCTGGCGATGGAGGTGACCTGCGCGTGCACGCGGCGCTGGATATCCTGGCGGCCGATGCCCACGCCGCGGGTTTCGATGAGGTAGCTCACCGCGTTCTTCAGGCCGTGCACGTTGCGGCCGGTGCCGGGCCCGGCGCTGCCCATCGAGACGGTCCGGTCGGCCGGATCGGCGGACGTTGTGTAGTACCACTCGGTGCTCAGACCCTGGCCGCGCAGCGCATCGAGCAGCGGGCGGCGGTACCACTCTTCCGACGCCTTGGTCAAAAACTCCGGATAGTTCGCCGTCATGGCGTACTGCAACAGCGCATCATGGCGCTGTACCCCCCCGAATTTCTGCACGAAACCACCGGTCACCGTGTATTCGCGGGCATCGACCACCAGCACCGGCTTGAAGTCGCGCACCAGCCGGGCGATGGCCTGGGCTTCGGGTGTGGCCAGCAGCAGGTGGTCGCGGTTGAGGTCGATGCCGTTGGCCGTGGCCCGCACGCCGGCGGCCGCGCCGTCGGGGTTGGCGCGCGGCAGGATCACCACGTTGATGCGGCCGAGCAGCGGCTCCAGCAGGCCCTGCGCCAGCTCGCGGGCCACGACCAGCAGCGCCTCGCTGCCGGCCGGCTCGTCGCCGTGCTGCTGGCCGACCAGCAGCACCGTGGGCTTGTTCGACGCCTGCAGGCTGGCGCTGTCGGTGCCGGCGGCGCGGGTCAGCACCAGGGCTTCGAGCGGCTCGCCCTGCTGCGATGCGCCCACGGGCAGCAGCTGGATGCGGCTGCCGCCGGGCGTGGTGCCGACGGCCAGCCGCTGCAGCCAGCCGTGCACCTCGGCGTTCGTGCTGAAGCTGGTGCGCTGCGGCCGCAGGCCCGGCGTGTCGTACACCACCGACGGCGCTGGAAAGCGCGCGGCGACTTCCGGTCCGTAGGGCAGCTGCGCCTGCGGCGCCAGCGGTGCCGGGCCGGGCAGCGGCGCGACCAGCACCGGCGAGGGCGTGGCGACCGGGGCGGCGGGAGCGACTGCGGCAGACGGCGGCGGAGCGGCGACGACGCGGCCGGACGTGGGCCGCGGCACGGGCGCCAGTGCGCCGGTGCCGCCGGGCCAGGGTGGCAGCGGCGTGCTCGAACAGGCGGCCAGCAGAGCCAGGGGCAGCACCGACAAACCGGCCAGCCGCCAGGGCCGCAGCGCCGGCCGGGCATTTTCTTCGTCGGCAGGCGCGGTGTGCGAATGGGAGGCCCGGGACGCGAAGGTCATCGCATTCTTTCCTTGTCAGCGGTGGCTTGGTGGGCGGGATTATTACCGCTCGGCTCGACGTGCCATGCGGCTGTCGGCAGCGGCTGACACCGCTTGGCGCCGGTCGCTGTCAGGCCGGGCGCAGGGCCGCCCCGATCATGCGGCAGCCGGTTCGGGGAGGACTGCCGCAGAGCGCGCCGCGGCATCCCGAGCGCGTACCGGCAACGAACGAAACACGATCTTCCGACCGCCAGGAGCCCGCCATGAACACCGCGACCTTTCCGTTGAGCAGCAGCCCCGAAGCCGCTCAGCCGCAGCAGCCGGCCTTTGCCAGCGTCGTGCCGGCCGTTTCGCTGCATGGGTTGCGCCGCTGGCTGCGCTGGACGGCGGTGTCGGTCTCGATCGTCGCGCTGGCCGGCGCGGGCGGCTTCGCCGTCGGACTGGTGAGCGCTCTGGTGCGGTGACGAAGGATCTTACTGCCGCAGCCGGCCGGTGCCGGTGACGATAGACAGCTCCACGTAGCGCGAGCCGGCCCGGTTGTTGGGCCGGTAGCCGATCTGGTAGCCACCCAGGTCGTAGCTGTCCATGGCTTCGAGCGCCGCTGCCACGCCTTCGCGCGTGGCGCCGCGCGCACCGGCCCGACGCACGGCCTCGAACACCACGCGGCCGGCGATGTAGCCTTCCATCAGCGCGAAGCTCAGGGGCACGTCCGGCGGCGTCGCCGCGGCGGCTTCGCTGAACTCCCGGGCTAGGCGCCCGGTGATCTTGTAGGGGCTCGGCGTCACCTGGGCGATGGCCACTCCGCGCAGATGTTCGTCGCCCAAGCGCTTGACGAGTTGCTCCACATCCACGCCCGAGGTGGCGAACAGCTGGGCCGCCCCGTTGAGGCCGCGGTACTGTTCGATGAATGCGGCGGCCGCCGAGCCGCTGGCCGCGAGGATGATGGCCTGCGGGGTCGCGGTGCTCAGCACCTCCACCGCCGGCATCACCTTGGCGGTGCCCTGCGGATAGCTGGCCTGCGCGACGATGGTGATGTGGGTGCGCCGGCCCGCTTCCTCGGCCGCAGCCCGCAGCTCGGCCGCGGCGGGGCTTTCCTCATAGAGCAGGCCGACCCGGCTGATGCCGACCGTGGCCAAGTGGTCGGCGATCTTGCCGATCTCCTCGCGCAGGCCGGCGCGCACGTTGAAGAGCAGTGGCGCCTCGGCGCGGATCTCGGTCGTGCGGTAGCCGACCAGCGCGATGTGCTCCTTCTCCAGCAGTCCGGAGCCCAGCACGGAGTCCAGGCCCTGGTTGCCGAGGTAGCCCGCCAGCACGACGGGGCGGCTCTCGGACAGCAGCGCCCGGGTGGCCGGGAGCGTCTCGTCGGGCCGCCCTGCATCGTCCTTGCGGACCAGGGCGAAAGTGTTGCCGTTGATGCCGCCGGCCTTGTTGACCTGGTTGACGGCGATCTGCAGGCCGGCGGCGTAGGACCGCCCCATGCTGGCTTCCAATCCCGACAGGGGAGCCACTTGGGCGATGACCAGAGTAGCAGCGTGGGCGGTGCCGGCCAGCATCGCGGCCGCAGTGGCCGCGGTGAGCAAGCGGCTCAGTGAACGAAAAGGCGTCACGGGTTCCTCCGGGCGCCTCGTCGGGCGCGGCATACACGGCGAAGACGTGGCGCGTTGCAGCCCATCAGCGTCAGATGGGATACGGCGAAGCTCCATCCTCATCGCTCACGTCCGCCGGATAGGGCGTGCGGGGCATCGCGCGACTCTACCTGGCAGCATTTTCAGCGTGCGAAAGTTTACACGCTCCAAAGGCAGCTTGACGCTACATTGCGAATAGGACGGCGACGGTACTGCAAAGGCAGCGCAGTACCCCCTTGCCGTGCAGGTCAACGGGAGTGGGCTCACGCTCCCATCTGGTCAAAGAAGGGCGCGGAACAGTCAGCATGTCCCGCGCTCCGCGTCGCTAGATGCCCTTCGCCTTCGCATCGGTCAGAATCTTGGTAATCCACGTCATCGCTTCGGGTACGTCATAGCCCTCGCCGTGAGGCTGCCCCCAAGCCAAGCGATAGTTCAGATCCTTGACAGCCGAATCCGCCTTCAGTGCCCGCGCCAAGTTGAGCGACACGAGCGGGGCTGTGTCGCGGTCGCGGGTGCCGTGGCGAATGTACCAGTAAGGCGCGCGCGTTCCAGTGCTGGTGCCGATAAAATGCATCGGATTAATGAGATTCGCCTGCTTCACCACCAGGGTCGTAGAAAGTGCGCTGTATTGCGCCCAAGTCAGTCCAGTATCGTCAAGGCCACTGCCATCTCCTGCGGTGTCGTTGTTGTCCCAGCTATACTCAGTGAAGTTCGAGTAAGCCTGTGCGGACGTGCCAAACAGCGCAGATTCAGCAGTGCCGCCAGTGATCGTAAGACCGGCTTCGTCAAACGCGGGGGCGGGCTTCAGCGTCGCCTGAGTGGCGAGGAAAACCAAATAACGACTCATGTCGATGGATAGGACCTTCGCTGCGGAATTATCGACCGCGATAAAGTCATTGGTGTAACTCCCCGCTGAGGATCCGTAGTTGCCAGCTGCCCAACTCATCACCTCGCCAAGGTTTGGAATGGAATTGCCGGCAGCCATGTAAGCCTCGGCCGAGGTGACCAGCTCTTGCCTAAGTTCCTCAATCATATTGTCGGATGTGAGGGCGGCGCCGGCCGAGTTCTTTAAGCCAAGCGACGTCACATAGGCATTGAACTTTGCCATCAACGCAGCGCTGCCCGTTGGATTGGGATTCTCACCCGTGAGTGAGCTGGTATCTGTCGCATCCCGGATGATTGCATAAGCGAGAATCGCTATCCACTCTTCATGGCCCGAGCGGTGATGCGAGGATTGATAGAGTCACTGCAATCACCTCCGGAGGTCCAAGCATGCTGATCGCCCTGCACAGGAACGCCCGCACCACGCCCGCCGTGCGT
>WNDY01000065.1 GCA_009914555.1 Xylophilus sp. | reverse complement strand
GAAAGCGTTCTCCTCCTCCAGCCGCGCCACTTCACGTTTGAGCCGTGCATGTTCGGCCAACTCCAAGCGTTGTGCCTGATCGTCCTGGTCGTGCCGCCGCGCCTGGGCGCGCCAACTGTACAGCTGGGCAGGCTGCAACCCCAGATCACGAGCCACCGTGGTTACCCCTTCTGTGGCCGCTCGCAACAGTGCCTGCTGCCTGAACTCCAGGCTGAACTCCTGCCCCTTTCTGCCTGCCTTGCTCTTGGTCATCGTCCACCTCCTATTGCGATAGTTAATCGCTTATAGGGGTGTCCGTGAAACGGGGGCAAGATCACGGCGAAGCTGCCGTGCTTGGCGCGCAGGTCGGCCAGCGGCGCGATGTGCTCGCGCAGCGCCGGCACGCTGCCGTCCACCAGGTCGCCGGTGATCGCGACCGCGTCGGCGCCCAGCGCATTCACCCGGGCGACGATGCGCGCGACGTAGCCGCGGCGGATCGTCGGCCCCACATGCAGGTCGCTGAGCTGCGCGATGGTGAAGCCGTGCAGCGCTGCGGGCAGGCCCGGCAGCTTCACGTCCACGCGCTTGACCCGCGCCGTGCGGCGCGCGTTCCAGAAGCCCGCCAGCGAGGCCAGCGTGGCCGCCAGCACCACGGCCGCGGCGCTGTCCGCCGCGACGGCGCCGCCCTGGAGCCAGCCGCCGGCCCAGGCCGCGATCAGCCCCAGGTCGCGCAGCAGCGTCAGCACGAACAGCGATGAGAACCAGCCCATGGCCAGCAGGCCGATCCAGCTCCAGACCGGGCCGGCGGCGCGCCGCCCACCGGACCGGTGCCGGAAGGGCATCGGCAGCGCGATGGCCGATACCAGCAGCAGCACGGCGAATGCCGGCCCGGCGGCCGGCCAGGCGGCGAGCGCCGGAACGAGGCGCAGGCCGATGTAGAAGTGCAGAAGAGTGGTGAGGAAGGTCAGCAGGCGCAGCGACATGGGATGCAAGGGTGGCGCGGCCTGCGCCGCGGAACCCGGCAGATGCGGCTGCCGCGGGAAATATCCAGCCCCGGCTGGCCGCCAGGGCGTCGTCCCGTCCGGCGGCCAGCCCGGTCCGTCATCCGGCCGCCGGGGCCTGCGCCGCGCTCGCATGCAGGCAGATCGCCGCGGCCGCCGCGACGTTGAGCGATTCCTCGCCCCCCGGCTGCGCGATGCGGATGCGCATGGCCGCCTTCGCTTCGAGCGCCGGCTGCACGCCCCGCCCCTCGTGGCCCAGCAGCCAGGCGCAGGGCCAGGGCAGCGCGGCGCGGTGCAGCCATTCGCCGCCGTGCGAGCTGGTGGCCACGAGCGGCAGGCCCAGGCCGTCGAGCGATGCGGCCTCCAGCCCCTCGACCAGCCGCAGGCCGAAGTGCGCGCCCATGCCGGCGCGCAGCACCTTCGGGCTCCACAGCGCCGCCGTGCCGCGCAGGGCCAGCACCTGGGCGAAGCCGAAGGCGGACGCGCTGCGCAGGATGGAGCCGACGTTGCCGGCGTCCTGCAGCCGGTCGAGCACCACGGCCGGCGCGCCCGGCAGCGGCGCAGCCGCCGCATCCAGGTCGAGCACGAAGCCGACGGACGCGGCCGATTCGAGGCCGCTCACGCTTTCCATGACCTTGTCGGCCAGCAGCACGGTGCGCGGCGCGGCTTCGCGCAGGGCCTGGGGCGCCTGCGGCCAGAACGTCTCGGCGAACACCGCCACCGCGGGCCGGCGGCCGCGGGCCAGCAGCGCGCCGCAGAGGTGGTCGCCTTCGAGCCACACGCGGCCATGCCGGCGGTAGGCCGTGCCGTCCTGCGCCAGGCGGCGCAGGTCCTTGACGAAGGCGTTGTCGCGCGAGGTGATCGGCTGCGGGGCTGCCGTCATTCGACCAGTTCCCCCATCGCAGCAGGCGCCTCGACCGCGACGAGGCCGCCTTCGATCACCATGCGCACCGGTGCGAACGACCGGCGGTGCTGCGGGCAGGCGCCATGCACGCGCAGCGCCGCCAGGTGCGCGGCCGTGCTGTAGCCCTTGTGCCCGTCGAAGCCGTACTGCGGGTATTCGGCATGGAGGGCCACGCACCAGCGGTCGCGGTGCACCTTGGCCAGGATGGACGCCGCCGAGATGGCGGCCACGGTCGCGTCGCCGCCGACGACGGCCTCCGCCCGCACCTCCAGCACCGGCAGGCGGTTGCCGTCCACCAATACCTTGTGGGGTACCAGCCTGAGGCCCGCGACAGCCCGGCGCATGGCGAGCATGGTAGCCTGGAGTATGTTGACGCTGTCGATCTCCTCGACGCTGGCCTCGGCGATGCTGCAGCACAGCGCCTTGGCTCGGATCTCGTCGTAGAGCCGCGCGCGCTGCAGCGCGGTGAGCTTTTTGGAGTCGGCCAGGCCGGCGATCGGCTGGAGCTCGTCGAGGATGACGGCGGCGGCCACGACCGGGCCGGCCAGCGGCCCGCGGCCGGCCTCGTCCACGCCGGCAGTGAGCTGGCCGGGAATGTCCCAGGCCAGCGTGGACTGCAGATCAGGCCGCCGGGCGGCGGAGGACTTCTTCGATGGCATCGGCGGCAAGGCGGGGCGTATCGCGCCGCAACGCGTGGTGCAGCGCGGTGAATCGTTGCGTGAGGGCGGCGGTCTCGGACGGCGGCGCGCAGAGCTGGCGCAGCACGGCATCGGCCAGGGCCGCGGGCGTGGCGGCGTCCTGCAGCAGCTCGGGCACGACGAAGTCGCCGCAGAGGATGTTGGGCAGGCCGACCCAGGGCTGCAGCTGCCTGCCGCGCATGAGCTGCCACGACAGCCAGTGCATGTTGTAGGCGATCACCATCGGCCGCTTGAAGAGGGCCGCCTCCAGCGTGGCCGTGCCGCTGGCGATCAGCGTGGTGTTGCAGGCGGCCAGCACCTGGTGCGAGCGGCCTTCATGGATGCGCAGCTCCGCGCCCAGGCCGGCCGCACGCGCCGCGGCCTCGACGCGCGGGCGCAACGCCGCGGACGTCGGCACGACGAACTGCACACCCGGCCGCGCGGCGCGGATGCGGGCGGCGGCCTGGAAGAAGCGGTCGGCCAGGTAGTTCACCTCGGAGCGGCGGCTGCCCGGCAGGAGGGCGACGATCTCGCCCTCCTCCTGCAGCCCGAGCGCCCGGCGCGCCGCAGCGCGGTCCGGCTCCAGCGGGATCACCGCGGCCAGCGGATGGCCGACATAGGTGGCGGCGATGCCGTGCCGGGCCAGCAGCGCCGGCTCGAACGGGAAGATGCAGAGCACGTGGTCGGCCGCGGCGCGGATCTTCTCGACGCGCCCGGGCCGCCAGGCCCAGATCGACGGGCAGACGAAGTGCACCGTGCGGATGCCGCCGGCGCGCAGGGCCTTCTCCAGCCCGAAGTTGAAGTCCGGCGCATCGACGCCGATGAAGAGGTCGGGCCGGTCGGCCGCGCCGAGCAGGCGGTCGCGCAGCTGGCGGCGGATGGCCGCGATGCCGGCATAGTGGCGCAGCGCCTCGGCATAGCCGAACACGGCCAGCCGCTCGTGCGGCCACCAGCTGTCGAAGCCGCGTGCGCGCATCTGCGGCCCGCCGATGCCGGCCGCGGCCGCCCCGGGCCAGCGCTCGCGCACGCCGTCGAGCAGCAGCCCGGCCAGCAGGTCGCCCGACGCCTCTCCGGCCACCAAGGCAAAACGTGGGGGAGTACCCCCTGCTACCGCCTGATCCATGCGCACTACCGGGCTATACCCCGCTCAGATTCGGAAAGAAAGCGTTCCAGCAGCGCCACGTCCGCGGCCGCTTCGGGCACCTCGGACGCCAGCGCGGCGATGCCTTCGCGCGCTTTCTCCAGCGTGAGGCCCTGGCGGTAGAGCAGCCGGTGCATCCGCTTGACCGCGGCAATGCGCTCCGGCGAGAAGCCGCGGCGGCGCAGGCCCACGAGGTTCAGGCCGCGCACCGCCAGCGGATTGCCGTCGGCCAGCATGAACGGCGGCACGTCCTGCGTCACCGCGCTGGCGAAGCCGACCATCGCATGCGCGCCGATCTTGACGAACTGGTGGATGCCGGTGAGCCCGCCGACCGTCACCCAGTCGCCCAGGTGCACGTGGCCGGCCAGCGTGGTGTTGTTGGCCAGCGTCGTGCGGTTGCCCACGTGGCAGTCGTGCGCGATGTGGGTGTAGGCCATGATCCAGTTGTCGTCGCCCACCGTGGTGAGGCCGCCCGCGCCCGGCACGCCGAGGTTGAAGGTGCAGAACTCGCGGATCGTGTTGCGGTCGCCGATGACCAGCTCGGTCGGCTCGCCGGCGTACTTCTTGTCCTGCGGGACGGCGCCGATCGAGTTGAACTGGAAGATGCGGTTGTCGCGGCCGATGGTGGTGCGGCCCTCGATGACGCAGTGCGGGCCCACGCGGGTGCCGGCACCGATCCTCACGTGCGGGCCGACCACGGTGAACGGGCCGATGGCGACGCCCTCGCCGAGCACGGCCAGCGGATCGACGATGGCGCTCGGATGGACCGAAACGGCTGCAGGCACGGCTGGGGGGCTGCTGCTCACGGCGTCCTCCTGGCTCGCCGGTTCAGCCGACGCTGCGCATGGTGCACATCAGGTCGGCCTCGACGGCGACCTCGCTGCCGACCTTGGCGACGGCCTTGAACTTGTAGATGCCGGCCCGCACACGGTCGATCAGCACCTCGATCACCAGCTGGTCGCCCGGCTCCACCGGCCGCTTGAACCGTGCGCCGTCGATGCCGGCGAAGTAGTACACCTGCGTCGCGTCGGGCGCCTGCCCCATCGCGTCGAAGGCCAGCAGGCCGGCCGCCTGGGCCATGGCTTCAAGGATCAGCACGCCGGGCATGATCGGGCGCGCCGGGAAATGGCCCTGGAAGAACGGCTCGTTGACCGTGACGTTCTTGATCGCCTTGATGCGCTTGCCCGTCTCCAGCTCCACCACGCGGTCCACCAGCAGGAACGGATAGCGGTGGGGCAGTTGTTTCAGGATCCCATAGATATCCATGGTCTTGATATCCGTGTTCTTGCTGTCGTCGGTCATTTTCGTCGGTCTCGGTCGATAGGGCGGCAGCCGCGCTCGCTGCATGCCGGCCGCCGCGCGGCGTCAGCCAGGCAGTCGGGCTTCCAGCGCCTTGATGCGGTCGCGCAGCGTGTGCAGCTGCTTGAGCGTGGCTGCGTTCTTTTCCCACTTGGCATTGTCGTCGGCGGGGAAGATGCCGCTGTAGAGGCCGGGCTGGCGGATGGACCGGGTCACGACGGTGGCCACGGAAACCTGGACCCCGTCGGCCAGGCTCAGGTGGCCCAGGATGCGCGCGGCGCCGCCGATGCTGCAGTGCGCGCCGATGACGGCGCTGCCGGCCACGGCCGAGCAGCCGGCCATGATCGTGTGGCGGCCGATGTGCACGTTGTGGCCGATCTGCACGAGGTTGTCGATCTTCACGCCGTCCTCGACGACGGTATCGGCCAGCGCGCCGCGGTCGATGCAGCTGTTGGCGCCGACCTCCACGTCGTCGCCGATGCGCACGCCGCCCAGCTGCTCGATCTTGATCCAAGCGCCGTCCTGCGGCGCGAAGCCGAAGCCGTCGGCCCCGATCACCGCGCCCGGATGCAGAATGCAGCGCGCGCCGATGGAGGAGCCCTCGCCCACCGTCACGCGCGACGTCAGCACGGTGCCCGCGCCGATGCGCACGCCCCGGCCGACCACGCAGAGCGGGCCGATCGACGCGCTCGGATCGACGGCGGCGGTGGGATCGACCACCGCGCTCGGATGCACGCCCGCGGGCGAGGCCGGCGGCAGCCGGCGCTTCCAGAGCTGGGTGGCCTGCGCGAAGTACACATACGGCTGCGCGGCGACGATGCAGGCCCCGCGCGCGCGCGCGGCCTCCTCCATCGCCGGGGCCACAATGACACAGGCCGCCCGGGAGGCGGCCAGTTGCGACTGGTAGCGCGGGTTGCTGAGGAAGCTCAGCGCATCGGGCCCCGCGGAATCCAGCGGCGCGATGCCGCCGATCTCGGTCGCCGCGTCGCCGTGCAGTTCACCGCCGAGCGCCGCGACGATGTCTCCGAGCCGGAGCGTCGTCGTCATGCGGCTGCTGCCCGGCGCCGGCGAGCCGGCACCTGCATGGCCATCACTTGCCGGCAGGCGCTGCCGAGCCGCCGCCCGTTGCGCCGTTGAGCGCCTTGAGCACCTTGTCGGTGATGTCGTGCTTGGGGTTGATGTAGACGGCTTCCTGGAGGATGACGTCGTACTTCTCCTGCTCGGCCACCTGCTTGACCACGCGGTTCGCGCGTTCGAGCACCTGCTGGAGTTCCTCGTTTTTGCGCGAGTTCAGGTCCTCCTGGAACTCGCGGCGCTTGCGCTGGAAGTCGCGGTCCTGCTCGACCAGCTGCTTCTGGCGCGCGGCACGCTGGCTTTCCGGCAGCGTCGGGCCTTCGCGCTCGAACTTGTCGGAAGCGGCCTTGAGCTGGTTGCCCTGGTCGACGAGGTCTTTCTCGCGGCGCGAGAACTCCTGCTCGAGCTTGGCCTGCGCGGCACGGGCCGCGTTGGCCTCGCGGAAGATGCGATCGGTGTTCACGAAGCCGGCGCGGAATTCTTCCGCGTGCGCCGCGACGGGGGCTGCGACAGCAAACGAGCCGGCCAGCATGGCCAGCGCGAAGTGACGGGAAAAGGATTTCATTAGAAGGACGTTCCGATCTGGAAGTGCAATTTCTGGATTCTATCGCCCGGGAACTTGCGGACCGGGTTGGCGATGGCGATGCGCAGCGGGCCCACCGGCGAGATCCAGCTCAGGCCCAGGCCGACCGACGACCGCAGCTGGCTTAACTCGACCTTCTCGTTTTCGCCGTAGACGTTGCCGATGTCCCAGAAGCCGAAAATGCGCAGCGTGCGGTCGTTGCCGGCGCCGGGGAACGGCGCGATCGCCTCGGCGTTGAGCGTGAGCTTCTTGGCGCCGCCGATGGACGAACCGGTCACGTCGCGCGGACCGAGGGTACCCTGGTCGAAGCCGCGCACCGAGCCCAGGCCGCCCGAGTAGAAGTTCTTGAACACCGGGAAGGCCTGGCCGTTCAGGCCCTTGCCCCAGCCGCCCTCGGCGTTGAAGGCCAGCGTGTACTGCTTGTTGAGCGGGATGTACTGCTGGAACTGGTAGTTGGTCCGCACGTAGCGCGCGTCGCCGGCCACCGACCATTCGGAGTTCAGGCGCTGGTAGCGGCCCTTGTTGGGCACCAGCGCGCTGTCGCGGTCGTCGCGCGACCAGCCGATGGTCAGCGGCAGGCCGGTGCTGGTCTCGCCGTACTTGGTGGCATAGGCCAGGTAAGCCGCGGGGATGTTGGTGCCGGCCTTGATGGTGGTCACCTCGCCGCCGATGCCGAAGAAGACCGTGTCGGTCTCGCTGAACGGCACGCCGAAGCGCACGCTGGCGCCCGAGGTCACGAGCCGGTAGTTGCCGCCCTGGTCCTGGTAGGGGCTCGAGGAGCGGGTGTAGAGGTCGATCGTGCGCGAGATACCGTCGGTCGTGAAGTACGGGTTGGTGGTCGACAGCACGATCACGCGGTTGTACCTGCTGGTGTTGACTTCGAGGCCGAGGTAGTTGCCCGAGCCGAACACGTTCTCCTGCTTGATCGAGAACGACAGCGACACCTTCTCGGCGCTGGAGAAGCCGGCGCCGAGCTGCAGGCTGCCGGTGGCCTTCTCGGTCACGTTGACCAGCAGGTCGACCTGGTCGGGCGAGCCCGGGACTTCCTGCGTCTCGACCTTGACCTCGCTGAAGTAGCCCAGGCGGTCCACGCGGTCGCGCGAGAGCTTGATCTTGTCGCCGTCGTACCAGGCCGATTCGAACTGGCGGAACTCGCGGCGGATCACTTCGTCGCGCGTGCGGTTGTTGCCGCTGACCGTGATACGGCGCACGTAGGCGCGCCGCGACGGGTCGGCCTGCAGCACGAACGACACGCGGTTGTTGACGCGGTCGATCTCGGGGCGGGCCTCGACGCGCGCGAACGCAAAGCCGAAGTTGGCGAAGTAGTCGGTGAAGGCCTTGGTGGTCTGGGCGACCTGGTCGGCGTTGTAGGGCTCGCCAGGCTGGATGGTGATGAGCGACTTGAACTCTTCTTCCTTGTCGAGGTAGTTGCCCTCCAGACGCACGCCGGAGACCACGTAGCGCTGGCCCTCGGTCACGTTGACCGTGATCGTGATGTCCTGCTTGTCCGGCGAGATCGCGACCTGCGTGGAATCGACGCGGAACTCAAGGTAGCCGCGCGCGAGATAGTAGGAGCGCAGCGTCTCCAGGTCGGCATTGAGCTTGGCGCGCGAATAGCGGTCGGACTTGGTGTACCACGACAGCCAGCCGCCGGTGTCCAGGTCGAACAGGCCTTTCAAGGTAGATTCGCTGAACGCGGTGTTGCCGACGATGCGGATGTCCTTGATCTTGGCCGGCTCGCCTTCGGTCACGGTGAAGGTGATGTTGACCCGGTTGCGCTCCACCGGGGTGACGGTGGTGACGACGTCCGCGCCGTAGAGGCTCTTGTTGATGTACTGGCGCTTCAACTCCTGCTCGGCGCGGTCGGCCAGGGCGCTGTCGAACGGGCGGCCCTCGGCCAGGCCGACGTCGCGCATGGCCTTCTTGAGCGTGTCCTTGTCGAACTCCTTGGTGCCGGCGAAATCGACGCCGGCGACGGTCGGGCGTTCCTCGACGATCACTACGAGCACATTGCCCTGGGCTTCGAGGCGCACGTCCTTGAACAGCCCCAGCGCGAACAGGGCGCGGATCGCAGCTGCGCCCTTCTCGTCGTTGTAGCTGTCGCCCACGCGCAGGGGCAGCGATGCGAAGATGGTGCCGGGCTCCACCCGCTGCAGCCCCTCGACACGGATGTCCCGGACAGTGAAAGGATCGAGCGCCCAGGCGGCATTGCCGGCGAAAAGCAGGGCTGCGACCGAGGCAACCGTACGCACGCCGAAGCGTTGGATGTGTTTTTTCATGAAGCGGAGCGGGGCCGGCAGCGCGCGGCGATGATTAACCAAAGAGTCGGGTGACGTCGTTGAACAGCGCGATGAACATCATGAGCAGCAGGACTGCCAAGCCGCCGCGCTGCAGACGCTCCAGCCAGACGTCGGAAACGCCGCGGCCGGTCACCGCCTCCCAAAGATAATACATCAGGTGTCCGCCATCGAGGACGGGCAGCGGCAGCAGGTTCAGTACACCGAGGCTCACGCTGATGAGCGCCAGAAACACCAAGTATTGAGTCAGCCCAAGACTCGCCGATTTTCCGGCGTAATCGGCAATCGTGAGCGGCCCGCTGAGGTTGCGCACCGAGGCCTCGCCGATGACCATGCGGCCCATCATGCGCAGCGTGAGCGACGACACTTCCCAGGTGCGGACCACGCCGCCCCACAGGCCTTCGAGCGGGCCGCGGCGCACCAGCACGCGCTCCGGCGGCGCGCCGACGTAGGCGGAGATGCGGCCCACGCTGCGGCCGCCTTCGCGCTGCACGGCAGGTTCGACCTGCAGTGTGAGGATGCGGCCGTCACGCTCCACGCTCCAGGCCTGGGCCAGCGGCCGGCCGTCGGGCTGCACCGAGGCCCGGATCGCCTCGCGCAGCTGGGTGCTGTCCACGATGGCCCGCCCGCCGATGCTCTGCACCAGGTCGCCTTGACGCAGCCCCGCGCGCGCCGCCGCGCCGTCGGCCATGACCTCGCCGATCACCGGCCGGGTGAATGGGCCGATGATGCCGATGCGCCGGGCCAGGGCGGCGTCGACCTCCGCCGCCTGCAGCCCGCCCAGCGGCAGCACGACGTCGCGGCTCGGCGCACCGGGCTCGGGCTGCACCGTGAGGCGCAGGTCTTGGCCGTTGAGCGCGCTCTGCGTCAGGGCCCAGCGCAGGTCCTCGAACGACCGTACCGGCTCGGGCTCTTCGCCGGCGATCGCCGTGCTCTGCACCAATTCGCCGCCACGCAGGCCCGCACCCTGCGCCAGCGAGCCCGGCACGGGGCTGGACAGATACGGCTGCGGCTCTTCCACGCCGATCCAGCCGACCGCGGCATAGAGCAGCACGGCCAGCAGCAGGTTGGCGAACGGGCCGGCCGCCACGATGGCCGCGCGCGAGCGCAGCGGCTGGGTGTTGAAGGCGAGGTGCCGCTCCTCGGGGCCGACCGGGGCCTCGCGCTCGTCGAGCATCTTCACGTAGCCGCCGAGCGGAATCGCACTGATGGCGAACTGGGTCGGCGAGCCCTTGGGCTGCCAGCGCCACAGCGTCCGGCCGAACCCGATCGAGAAGCGCAGCACCTTCACGCCGCATGCGACGGCTACACGGTAGTGACCATATTCATGCACAGCGA
This sequence comes from Xylophilus sp., assembly GCA_009914555.1. GTDB lineage: Bacteria > Pseudomonadota > Gammaproteobacteria > Burkholderiales > Burkholderiaceae_C > WNDY01. The sequence continues at coordinate 10,995 of WNDY01000065.1, read as the reverse complement.
TGAGCAGGGCCAGTGCGGCGACGAAGGCGATGACGGTGAGCATGCGTAGGGATCCTTCGGTGTTCTCGTGGGCGCGAACACGGTCTGGCGGCCCAGGTCAGGCCGCCAGCCGCCGCACCGCGCAAGCCGCAGCCGCGCGCGCCTGCGCGTCGGTCGCCAGCAGGCCTTCGAGCGAATCGGGCGCTTCGGGCGATACGGCGTCGAGGGTGGCAAGGTTCACGGCATGGATGTGGTCGAAGCGCAGGCGCCGCGCCAGAAAGGCCTCGACCGCGATCTCGTTGGAGGCGTTGAGCACGGTGGTGGTTCCGCGCGTGGCGCGCAGGGCCTGCCATGACAGGTGCAGGCCGGGGAAGCGCACGGCATCGGCCTCCTCGAAGGTGAGCGCCGCCAGCGTGGAGAAGTCGAGCCGCGCCGCGCCGCTCTCGATGCGCTCCGGCCAGGCCAGGCCGCAGGCAATGGGCACGCGCATGTCGGGCGTGCCCAGTTGCGCGAGGATGGACGCGTCGTTGAACTGCACCATCGAATGCACGATCTGCTGCGGATGGATCACCACGCGGATCTGCTCGGGCGCGAGGTCGAACAGCCAGCGCGCCTCGATCACTTCGAGTGCCTTGTTCATCATCGTGGCCGAGTCGACCGAGATCTTGCGGCCCATCGCGAAGTTGGGATGCGCGCAGGCCTCGTCCGGCGTGATCGCAGCCAGCGTGGCCGGGTCGCGCTGACGGAACGGGCCGCCCGATGCGGTCAGCAGGATGCTGTCGACGCGCTGCGGCCAGGTGGCACGGTCCTCGGGCAGGCACTGGAAGATGGCCGAATGCTCGCTGTCGATCGGCAGCAGCGCAGCGCCGCCGGTGCGGACCGCGTCCATGAACAGCGCACCGCCGACGACCAGGGCCTCCTTGTTCGCGAGCAGCAACCGCTTGCCGGCACGCGCCGCGGCGAGACAGGGCGCCAGACCGGCCGCACCGACGATGGCGGCCATGACGACATCGACTTCGGGATGGGATGCGATCGCCTCCAGTGCGCCCGCATCCTGCAGCACCTCGGTGGTCAGGCCCTCGGCCCGGAGCCGCCCGGCGAGTTGCTTCGCATGCGGCGCGCTGGCCATCACCGCATAGCGCGGCGAAAAGCGCGCGCACTGCGACAACAGCAGATCCACCTGCGTGGCGGCGCTGAGCGCGAAGACTTCGTAGCGCCCGGGATGGCGCGCCACGACGTCGAGCGTGCTCGTGCCGATGGAGCCGGTCGAGCCGAGGATGGAGAGGCGTTGGATCATGCGAAGGAGATCAATGCGAGCGCCAGCGGCAGCGTGGGCAGCAGCGCGTCGACGCGGTCGAGCACGCCGCCGTGGCCCGGCAGCAATGCACTGCTGTCCTTGGCGCCGGCGCTGCGCTTGACGAGGGATTCGACTAGGTCGCCGGCCACGCTGAGGGCCGTCATCACGGCCAGGCCCGGCAGCAGCAGCCAGGGGCCGTGGCCGGCCAGGCGGCTGTAGAAGCTCGGCGATGCGGCGCCCAGCGCGCGGTCGGCCGCGACCCAGACCAGCGCCACGACGACCACGCCGATGAAGCCACCCCAGGCGCCCTCCCAGCTCTTGCCGGGGCTGATCGTAGGCGCGAGCTTGTCGCGGGTAAAGCGCAGGCCGAACCTGCGGCCGGCGAAATAGGCGAAGACATCGGCGGCCCAGACCAGCGCCAGAACGGACAGCAGGAAGTTCACGCCCAGCGTGCGTGCATGGGCCACGGCCAGCCAGGCCAGCCACAGCAGCACCAGACCGGCGATCAAACGTACCCCCTTGAGTATACTTCTCCAGCTGGCAACACCTGCACTCAGCAGAATGATACTCCCCAAAATCCACACCACGCTGCCGGCAGCCCACAGCCACGGCAGCGGCTGCGACGGCCAACCGGCCCACCAGGCCCCCGCGCTCGCGACGGCCACCATGAGCCCGGCCGCGACCGCACCGCCGCCGGCCAGTCCGTTGAGCCGCCCCCACTCCCAGCCGGCCGCCGCGATCAGCACCAGCACGACGGCCGCGAACGGCGCAGGCGATGGATGGAACAGCGCCGGCAGCAGGATGGCCAGCAGGACGAGGGCAGTGATGATGCGCTGCTTGAGCATGAAGGCCTCTCCTTGCGGGGAAATGTCAGGCGACCACCGGGCCGCGCGACTGCGGCTGCGGCGGCTGCACCTGGGCCGATGTCTTGCCGAAGCGACGCTCGCGGCGGGCATAGGCGGCCAGCGCCTCGTCGAGTGCCGCCTCGTCGAAGTCCGGCCACAGCCGGTCGCTGAAGAAGAGTTCGGAGTATGCGGCCTGCCACAGCAGAAAGTTGCTGATGCGCTGCTCGCCGCCGGTGCGGATCAGCAGGTCCGGGTCCGGCACGTGGGCCATGGCCATGGCCTCGTGCAGGCTGGTCTCGGTGATCGGCTCGCCGCGCGCGGCCAGCGCCGCAGCGGCCTGGGCGATGTCCCAGCGGCCGCCGTAGTTGAAGCAGATGTTGAGCACCAGCCGGGTGTTGCCGGCCGTCATCGCCTCGGCCTGCGCCAGGCTCTTGCAGACCTTCTCCGACAGCGCCTTGCGATCACCGACGCAATGCAGCCGCACGCCATCGCGGTGCATCTGCGGCACTTCGCGCGCCAGCGCGCGCACCAGCAGATCCATGAGTCCGGAGACCTCGTCGGCCGGCCGCTGCCAGTTCTCGGACGAGAAGGCGAACACCGTCAGCACGCGCACGCCGCGCTCGGCGCAGGCATGCACGCAGTGCCGCAGGGATTCCACGCCCTGGCGGTGCCCTGCGACGCGCGGCAGGAAGCGCCTGGACGCCCAGCGTCCGTTGCCGTCCATGACGATGGCCACATGGCCCGGCACCGCGGGCCCGGCAGCCGCGGGCGGGGAGGAGCGCAGGATGCTCATGCCGACGGTCAGACAGCCAGGATGTCCTGCTCTTTCGCAGCCACCAGGCTGTCGATCGTGGCCACGTGCCGGTCGGTCACCTTCTGCACGTCGGCTTCGGCGCGCTTCTGGTCGTCCTCGGAGGCGAGCTTGTCCTTGACCAGTTTCTTGACCGCGTCGTTGGCGTCGCGGCGCAGGTTGCGCACGGCGATCTTGGCGTTCTCGCCTTCGCTGCGCACGAGCCTGGTCAGCTCCTTGCGGCGCTCCTCGCTCATCGGCGGCAGCGGCACGCGGATCAGGTCGCCCACGGACGCAGGGTTCAGGCCCAGGTCGCTGTCGCGGATGGCCTTCTCGATCTTAGCGGAAAGGCCCTTTTCCCAGGGCTGCACGCCGATCGTACGGGCGTCGAGCAGCGACAGGTTGGCCACCTGCGACAGCGGCACCTGCGAGCCGTAGTATTCGACCTGCACCGAGTCCAGCAGCGCCGGGTTGGCGCGGCCGGTGCGGATCTTCGCGAGGTTGTTCTGGAAGGCCGCGATGGACTGGTCCATCCTGCCTTCGGCGTTCTTCTTGATGTCGGCGATCGTCGTCATGCTGTCCTCTGTCTAGCGGGCCTGCAATGGCGCGGGGGCACCCTGGGCGCCCCGCGGCCGATTCAGGCGTGAACCAGGGTGCCTTCGTCCTCGCCCATCACCACGCGCCTGAGCGCGCCGTGCTTGACGATCGAGAAGACCTTGACCGGCAGGTTCTGGTCGCGGCACAGCGCGAAGGCCGTGGCGTCCATGATGCCGAGATTCTGCGCCATCGCCTCGTCGAAGGTCAGGCGGCTGTAGCGCGTGGCGGCCGGGTCCTTGTACGGGTCGGCGGTGTAGACGCCATCGACCTTGGTGGCCTTGAGCACCAGTTCCGCGCCGATCTCGGCGCCGCGCAGCGCGGCGGCCGTGTCGGTCGTGAAGAACGGGTTGCCGGTGCCGGCGGCGAACACCACGACCTTGCCCTCTTCGAGGTACTGCAGGGCCTTCGGGCGCACGTAGGGCTCGACCACCTGCTCGATGGCGATGGCGGACATCACGCGGGCGGTGAGGCCGGCCTTGTCCATCGAGTCGGCCAGCGCCAGCGCGTTCATCACGGTGGCCAGCATGCCCATGTAGTCGGCCGTGGCCCGGTCCATGCCGACCGCGCCGCCGGCCACGCCGCGGAAGATGTTGCCGCCGCCGATCACGACGGCCACCTGCACGCCCAGACGCGTGACCTCGGCGATCTCGCCGACCATGCGGACGATGGTCGCGCGGTTGATGCCGAAAGGATCGTCACCCATGAGGGCTTCACCGGACAGCTTGAGCAGGATGCGCTTGTGGGCTGGCTGGACGTCGGTCATGGATGGATGCTCCTGGTGGGTTTGGATGCCGGCCGCGGCGGCAGCCGACGCGAGGGAAGACGCGCCGCGGTGCAGCCCGCCGGCCGTGGGCTCAGGCGGCCCCCTTGGCGGCGGCGACCTGGGCCGCCACTTCGGCTGCGAAGTCGTCGACCTTCTTCTCGATGCCCTCGCCCACGACGTAGAGCGAGAAGCCCTTGACCGTGGTACCCGCGGCCTTGAGCACCTGCTCGACGGTCTGCTTGTCGTTCTTCACGAAGGACTGGTTGAAGAGCGACACTTCCTTGAGGAATTTCTGCACGCCGCCCTCGATGCGCTTGGCGACGATCTCGGGCGACTGGGCCGGCTTGCCGGCGGCCTCGGCGGCCTTGCGGTCTTCCTCGGCCTTGCCGGCGGCCACGGCGCGCTCCTTCTCGATCAGCTCGGCCGGCACTTCGGCGGCGGCCAGCGCAACCGGCTTCAACGCCGCCACATGCAGCGCGATGTCCTTGGCGACGACGGCATCGCCCTCGTACTCGACCACGACGCCGATGCGGCCGCCGTGCAGGTAGGTCACGAGGTCGTTGCCCGAATCGAAGCGCTTGAAGCGGCGCACGACGATGTTCTCGCCGATCTTGCCGATCAGGCCCTTGCGCACATCCTCGAGCGTCGGGCCGAACGTGTCCTGCTCGTAGGGCAGCGCGGCCAGCGCGGCCAGGTCGGCCGGGTTGTGCCGGGCGACCAGCTCGGCCACGGCCTTGGCCAGGGCGATGAAGCTGTCGTTCTTGCTGACGAAGTCGGTCTCGCTGTTGACCTCGACCAAGGCGCCGGTCTTGCCGTCGACGAAGCTCGACACCACACCCTCGGCGGTGACGCGCGAGGCGGCCTTGCCGGCCTTGTTGCCGAGCTTGACGCGCAGCAGCTCCTCGGCCTTGTCGAGGTCGCCGCCGGCCTCGGTCAGGGCCTTCTTGCACTCCATCATGGGAGCATCGGTCTTGGCGCGCAGTTCGGCGACCAGTTTTGCGGTGATTTCAGCCATGTCGTTTCTCCGTATTCATTCCTTGCAGGGACTAAAAAAAAGGGGCATCAGAGCCCCTTTTCATCGCACGCTCGCGCGGCGGGCACATGCCTTCAGGCAGCGGATTCCTCGACTTCGACGAACTCGTCGCCGGACTCGCCCGAAGCGGCCTTGACCACGTCGTTCACGACGTTCGCACGGCCTTCGATGATGGCGTCGGCGATCGAGCGGGCATACAGCGCCACGGCCTTGGCCGAGTCGTCGTTGCCGGGGATCACATAGTCGATGCCTTCGGGCGAGTGGTTGGTGTCGACCACGCCGATCAGCGGGATGCCGAGCTTCTTGGCTTCGGCCACGGCGATCTTGTGGAAGCCCACGTCGATGATGAAGATGGCGTCGGGCAGGGCCGTCAGGTCCTGGATGCCGCCGATGTCCTTCTCAAGCTTCTCGATCTCGCGGGAGAACGTGAGCTGCTCCTTCTTGGACAGGCCTTCGAGGCCGGCTTCCTGCTGGGCCTTGAGGTCCTTCAGGCGCTTGATCGAGGTCTTGACCGTCTTGAAGTTGGTCAGCATGCCGCCCAGCCAGCGCTGGTTCACAAAGGGGACGCCAGCGCGCCCGGCCTCACCGGCGACGATCTCGCGGGCCTGACGCTTGGTGCCGACGAACAGGATGGTGCCGCGGTTGGCAGCCAGCTGCCGGGCGTACTTCTGAGCGTCCTGGAGCAGCGGCAGCGACTTCTCCAGGTTGATGATGTGGATCTTGTTGCGGCTGCCGAAGATGTACGGGGCCATCTTGGGGTTCCAGAAACGGGTCTGGTGGCCGAAGTGGACGCCTGCTTCCAGCAGTTCGCGCATGGTGGTCGACATGGAAATTCTCCAAAGGTTGGGTCTGAAATCCGGCCCCGCACTTGCCCGCCGCGGCAGACACAGCAAATGCGCCTGCGGACGATGCAACACCTTGGTGGAGCCGGTTTGCGATTCGCTTTCGTGCCCTCTGCGCCGGCGTTCCCCGCAAGAAGAAACAACGGGTGGCGACCACCCGTTGTTTTTGCAGGACGCGCGAGCGACAAACACACCGCACGAAGCCTGACAAGTATAGCATAGCGCCCCCTCTGAACCAGCGTTTGCGCCTGTCGTGCGCGGCCGTCGGCTGCCTCCACTCCCCTTTCCTCCCCATGAAGATCGCCATCGTGGGCGCCGGCATCATCGGCGTCGCCACGGCCTACGAGCTCAGCGCCGACGGCCACGAAGTCACTGTGTTCGAACGCCGCGGCGCCGTGGCCGAGGAGGGCAGCTTCAGCGGCGCGGGCCTCGCCACGGCCGCCTGGGCGGCCATCGGCCCGGGGCCGGCATCCGCGACCCGGCAATGGTGGCGCCTACTGCGCGGCCGCAGCGATCCGCAATGGCTCGGGCCGCGCCTCCGCGGCCTCGACTGGGTGCGGCAGCAGGTCCGCGCTGGCCGGCCCGGCATCTGGCAGGAGCACCAGGCCCGGCTGCTGGCGCTGTCGGGCTACGGCCAGGCCCGCCTGCGCACGCTGACCGCCGCGCTGGAACTGGAGCACGACCGCGCCGAAGGCCACCTGCTGCTGCTGCGCACCCCGGCCGAGCGCGAGCGGCTGAAGCCGCGCCTGCAATGGCTGCTGGACGCCGGCGTACGCGTGCACGCACTGGATGCCGCGGCCGCCCGCGCCATCGAGCCCGCGCTCGGCACCGAGCCGCCGCTGGAGGGCGCCCTGCACTTTCCCGACGACGACCTGGGCAACACCCGGCAGTTCGCGCTGCTGCTGCGCAGCGAGGCGCAGCGGCGCGGCGCGGAGTTCGTCTTCGGCGCGACGGTCGCCGCGCTGTCGCCTTCGTCGCGGCCGGGATGGAAGCTCGCGGGCGATCCCGCACCGCGGTCCTTCGATGCCGTCGTCGTCTGCGCCGGCGCCGCCGCCGGCCTGCTGCTGCGCCCCCTCGGCCTGCGCCTGCCGCTGGCTGCGGTGACCGGGCATGCGGTCAACGCACCCGTGCGCGAGCCGCTGGCCGCGCCGCGCAGCGCGGTGACCGAGGCGGCCAGCGGCATCTCGGTATCGCGTGTCGGCCAGCGCATCCGCGTGGCCGGCACCTCCTACCTGGGTCGGGTCGGCGACACAGTGCGCCGCGAGGCGCTGAACCGGCTCTACCGGACCCTGCAGGACTGGTTCCCCGGCGCAGCGACGCTGTCGGCCGGCCTGCAGGAATGGCAGGGCGTGCGCCCTGCCCTGCCCGGCGGCGTGCCGGTCATCGGTTCCGGCCACCAGCCGGGCCTCTGGCTCAACCTGGGCCACGGCGGCAGCGGCTGGACCACGGCCTGCAGCAGCGCACGCCTGCTGGCCGACCAGATCGCCGGCCGCACACCCGAGATCGACGCCGACGCCTACGCACTGCGCCGGCTCGGCTGACGACGCTCCGCTCCATCTGCTACAACGGCCGGATGCCCATCCGACCGCCGATCGAACGCATCCACCCCGACCGCTTCCATCCACTGCACGGCGCGGACGCTACCCGCCGCATCGAGCAGGCCGCCGCCGCGGCGCTGCCGCCGCACACGCTGATGCAGCGCGCCGGCCTGGCCGCCGCACGGCTCGCCACGGCGCTGGCGCCGCATGCCCGGCGCATCTGGATCGCCTGCGGCACCGGCAACAACGGCGGCGACGGGCTTGAAGCCGCCTTCCACCTGCATACGGCCGGCCGGCCGGTGACCGCGACCTGGCTCGGCACGCCCGGCCAGGGGCCGGACGATGCGCAGCGTTCCTGGCAGCGCGCGCGGGATGCCGGCGTGGCCTTCGCCGACGCGGCGCCGCAGGACCTGTCGGCCGACGACCTCTGCATCGACGCCCTGCTCGGCGTCGGTTTTTCACCGCAGGCCGGCCGCGCGCCGTCGCCGCGGCTCGTGGCGCTGCTGCAGGCCCTGCGCGGCAGCGGCAGCCCGCTGCTCTGCGTGGACCTGCCCTCCGGTCTGCTGGCGGACACCGGGACCCTGGCGCCGGGCTTCGCCACGCCGGCGGCGCCGGACAAGCCGGTCCACACGCTCACGCTGCTCACGCTGAAGCCCGGGCTGTTCACCGCCCAGGGCCGCGATGCCGCGGGCACCGTCTGGCTCGACCGGCTGGCCGTCGATCCGGCCGGCGAACCCGCGACCGCGCTGCTGGCCGGCCCGCCGCCGCAGGCGCACCGCCTGCATGCCAGCCACAAGGGCAGCCGCGGCGACGTGGCCGTGGTCGGCGGTGCGCCGGGCATGGCGGGAGCCGCGGTGCTCGCAGCCACGGCCGCGCTGCATGCGGGCGCGGGCCGGGTCTATCTCGCCCTGCTCGACCCACGTCCGGCGCCCGGCCTGCCGCCCGAGCTGATGCTGCGCGATCCGCAGGCCATCGATGCCTCGGCGCTCACCGTGGTCTGCGGCTGCGGCGGCGACGGGGCCGTGGCCGCGCAGCTGCCGCGCCTGCTGGCCGAAGCGAAACGCCTGGTGCTGGACGCGGACGCACTCAATGCCGTGGCCGGCGACCCGCGTCTTCAGGAACTGCTGACCCGCCGCGGCGCCGGCCGGCCGACCGTGCTGACCCCCCATCCGCTGGAGGCGGCCCGCCTGCTCGCCACGACGGCCGCCGCAGTCCAGGACGACCGCCTTGCCGCCGCGCAGGCCCTGGCGTCGCGATTCGACTGCACCGTCGTGCTCAAGGGCTCGGGCAGCATCGTCGCCACGCAGGGGGAGTCGCCGTGGGTGAACCCGACAGGCAACGGCCGGCTGGCGACCGCCGGCACCGGCGATGTGCTGGCGGGCCTCGTCGGCGCGCTGCTGGCCGGCGGAGCGCCGGCGCGCAACGCGGCCTGGCAGGGCGTTTTCGCCCACGGCCGGGCAGCGGATGGCTGGACCGATGGCGTCCCGCTCACCGCGCAGGCGCTGGCCCTGCGTGGCCTGGAGCCACATACACCCCAGTCAACTCTTCTCTAGCGCCCGCCTTGCGCGCGTCAGCAAGGCATACCCCCTCGAAGTCAACCGCGCCCAACGAACGGCATCTTCGTCGCCATCACCGTGTGGAACAGCACGTTGGCTTCGAGCGGCAGGTTGGCCATGTAGAGCACCGACTGGCCGACCACCGCCACGTCCATGCGCGGCTCGACCACCTTATCGCCCGAGGCCTGCAGGATTCCGGTGGTCATGCGCTCGGTCATCTCGGTGGCGGCGTTGCCGACGTCGATCTGGCCCACGGCGATGTCGTGGCGGCGGCCGTCGAGCGCGGCCGCCTTGGTCAGGCCGGTCACCGCATGCTTGGTGGCGGTGTAGGCGATCGAATGCGGCCGCGGCGCATGGGCCGAGATCGAGCCGTTGTTGATGATGCGCCCGCCCTTGGGCACCTGCGTGGACATGGTGCGGAAGGCCTGCTGGATGCCGTGGAACATGCCATGGAGGTTGGTATCGACCACATTGCGCCAGGCCTGGAGGTCGAGCTGCTCCAGCGGCACGGCCGGCGCGCCGATGCCGGCGTTGTTGAACAGCAGGTCCACGCGGCCCCAGCGGGCCACGGCCGCCGCGAACAGCGCCTCGACCGCGACGGCGTCGGCCACGTCGGTCGGCACGGCCAGCGTGCGCTCCACCGCGCCGGACGCTTCGGCCACGGCCCGCAGCGGCTCGGCCCTGCGGCCCGCCAGCGCCACGTGCCAACCGTCGCCGAGCAGCGCCAGCGCCGCGGCGCGGCCAATGCCGGAGCCCGCGCCGGTCACGATGGCCACACGGCGGCGGTCCGAGGATGGTGAGGGGGAAAGCGTGTCGTTCGTCATGGATGCACCGTGAAACCGCGCACGGCGGCCGAAGCCACCGTGCCACGGAGAAGAATGAAAACTCAGCCGCGCCGCGGCTTGCGGCCCTTGGGCTTAGCATCGCTGCGCGCGCCGCGGGCCGCCTTTTTCACCGCAGCCTGGAGCGCCTGGATCGGCGAGCGGGCGGTCTCGCCCGGCTCGGTCGCCGCCACGCGCCTGGGCGGTTTCCCGCCTGCGGCCCTCCTGCCCGGCGCACCATCGCGGCCCTCGTGCGGGACGACGCCCTTGTCCTTCATCGCGCGCACGATCGCGTCCTCGCCATCGCGCACCAGGCGGAAGTCGATGCGCCGGCCGTCCAGGTCCACGCGGCTCACCTGTACCCGCACGCGCGTGCCGATGGCGTAGCGGATGCCGGTGCGCTCGCCGCGCAGTTCCTGCCGCGCCTCGTCGAACTTGAAGTACTCGCCGCCGAGCTCGGTGATGTGCACCAGGCCCTCGACGTACATCGCGTCGAGCGTGACGAAGATGCCGAAGGTGGTCGCCGCGCTGACCACGCCGCTGAACTCTTCGCCGAGATGCTCGCGCATGTAGCGGCACTTGAGCCAGGCCTCGACATCGCGGCTGGCCTCGTCGGCACGGCGCTCGTTGGCGCTGCAATGCAGCCCGGCGGCCTGCCACGCGGCGGTCTCCTTCTGCGCCGCGGGTGACGGCTTGCGCCCGGGCTCGGCCTTGGGCGGCGCCACGCGCGAGGCGAGCCGCTTGGCCAGCTTGGCATGGGCTTCGCCTGGCGTCGGCAGGCTCGGCAGCTGGTACCGGGTGCCGCCCAGGATGGCCTTGATCACGCGGTGCACCAGCAGGTCGGGGTAGCGCCGGATCGGACTGGTGAAGTGCGTGTAGGCCTCGTAGGCCAGGCCGAAGTGGCCGCTGTTGATGGGCGTGTAGATCGCCTGCT
>WNDY01000064.1 GCA_009914555.1 Xylophilus sp. | reverse complement strand
TGCTGTTCGGCAACGTGATGGAATTGACCAGCAGCGCCATCCGGGGCTGCATCGTCGCACCGGCCGGCCGCAAGCTGGTCGTGGCCGACCTGTCGAACATCGAAGGCCGGATGATTGCCTGGCTGGCTGGCGAGAAATGGAAGCTGCAAGCATTCCGCGAATTTGACACCTGCCTGGGCGCGGACGGGCAATGGTACGACGGCGTGGCCCTGCGCGACGCCGCGCTTGCCGGCCGGCCTGTGGCCCTGGAACGCAACGCCAAGGGCGACCCCATCCGGCGCGGCCCCGACCTGTACAAGCTGGCCTACGCCAAGGCGTTCGCCATCAGCATTGACAGTATCGAAGATTTCCAGCGCCAGATTGGCAAGGTCATGGAACTGATGCTGGGGTACGAAGGCGGCGTCGGCGCGTTCTTGACCGGCGCGGCCACCTACGGCATCGACCTGGACGCGATGGCCGAAGCCGCGCTGCCCAGCATTCCCGCCGACGTGATGGGTGAAGCCGAACGCTACCTGACCGCGCGCAGCAAGCGCCACGACGGCAGCTTCGGCCTGGCGCCCAGGACGTTCATGGTTTGCGATGCCCTGAAACGCCTGTGGCGCCGCGCGCACCCCGCCGTATCTGCCTTCTGGCCGGCGCTGGCCCAGGCCGCCATGATGGCCGTCATCCACGAAGGCGCCGTGCAGCACGTCCGGGGTATCCGCTTGCAGCGCAAGGGTTCGTGGCTGCGCATCCAACTACCTTCCGGCCGCCTGTTGTGCTACCCGCTGCCGGAAGTCGATACCGCCGGCAAGCTGTCGTACATGGGCGTGAATCAGTACAGCCGCAAGTGGGCGCGCTTGAAGACCTACGGCGGCAAGCTGTCGGAAAACATCACCCAGGCCGCCGCGCGCGACGTGTTGGCCGCCAGTATGCCGGCCGTCGAAGCCGCCGGCTATCAAATCGTGCTGACCGTCCACGACGAAATCCTGACGGAAGCCCCCGACCGCCCCGAATTCAACGCCGGCCACCTGGCCGGGCTGATGGCGACGAACCCCACCTGGGCCGACGGCCTGCCGCTGTCGGCGGCCGGCTTTGAAGCCCATCGTTATAGGAAAGGCTGACCATGATGCTTCTTCGCTTCTACAAGTTCTATCGCAGCTACGGCTTTTGCTGCTGGCAATCCCTGCGTGCGGCTTGGGGGAAATGCCGTGCGTGAATCCCAAGTCGAAGCCTACCTGGTCGAGCGCGTCAAGGCGCTGGGCGGCGAAGTGCGCAAGGTGCGCTGGATTGGCCGCAACGGCGCCCCCGACCGGCTGGTGATGCTGCCGGAAAAGGTGGTGCCCAAGTGGGACGGCGTATCGCGCCCCGGCGCAATTTGCGTCGCCGAAGAATGGCGGCGGCCACCGCGCACCATTTGGGTCGAACTGAAAGCCCCCGGCGAACGGCCCAAGCCCCACCAGCAGCGGGAACACGACCGGATGCGCCGCATGGGTCAGGTCGTGGTTGTGGTCGATTCGTTCGAAGCCGTGGATGGGGTGCTGGAATGAAGGTACTTGACCCGTGTTGCGGTAGCCGCATGTTTTGGTTCGACCGCCAGCATCCCGACGTGGTGTACGGCGACTGCCGCCACGAAACCATCACCGTCACCGACCGTTCACACGGCCAGGCCGACGGCCAACGCACCCTGCGCATTGAACCGGACGTGCTGCTGGACTTCCGCTCGCTGCCGTACCCGGATGGCGCGTTCAAACTGGTGGTGTTCGATCCGCCGCACCTGGTACGCGCCGGCCCCCGAAGCTGGCTTGCGGCCAAGTACGGCAAGCTGTCCGACAACTGGCGCGACGACCTGCGCGCCGGCTTCACCGAATGCTTCCGCGTGCTGGCCGCCGACGGCGTGCTGGTCTTCAAGTGGAACGAAACCCAAGTCAAGGTGCGCGATGTGCTGGCCCTGGCGCCCGTGCCGCCGCTGTTCGGCCATCCGACCGGGCGCCAGGGTTTGACGCATTGGCTGGTGTTCATGAAGCCGGAAGAACGGGGGGGGCGATGATGTTTGAAGGCATCCATATCCAGGCGCTGACGCGCACGAATCCCGAAGGCTTCGTGCTGCTGGAAATCAACGTCCTGCCCCTGCCGAACGACCCCGCGCTGCTGGCGGAACTGTACGCGGCCGCGCGCGACGCGCTGGTGGCTGTCCTGGAACAACACGAAATCGTCGATGGCGCGCCCATCGACTTGACCACCAACGGGGTCAAGCATTGATGGAACGCCGCGACTTCGCCCCCCGGCCGTACCAGGGCATCATCATCGACCACATCCTGAACACGCCGCGCTGCGCGGTGTGGGCCGGCATGGGCATGGGCAAGACCGTTTCCACGCTGACCGCCGTGGACGCGCTGGAACTGGTCGAACCCGGCCCCACGCTGGTCACGGCACCGCTGCGCGTGGCACAAAGCACCTGGCCGAATGAAGTCGAGAAGTGGCGGCACCTGCGCAACGTGGAAGTAACGCCCATCGTCGGCACCGCCGCCGCCCGGCGCAAGGCGCTGGCCCGCGCGTTCAGCTTTTCGGGCAGCGTCTTCACGGTGAATTACGAGAATATCCCGTGGTTGGTGGAAACCCTGGCCGACCTGCGCAAGCCTTGGCCGTTCGCCAAAATCGTCCCCGACGAAGCCACGCGGGTCAAATCCTTTCGCATCCGCCAGGGCGGCAAACGCGCCGCCGCGCTGGGCCGCGTGGCCCACCTGCCGCAGGTGCGCCACTTCATCGAACTGACCGGCACGCCCAGCCCGAACGGCCTAAAAGCCCTGTGGGGCCAGGCATGGTTCCTTGACCGGGGGCAGCGCCTGGGCCGCACCTTCGAAGCCTTCAAGTCGCGGTGGTTCCAGACGGTGCAGGTCGGTGCCGACCCGCACGCCCTTGACCTGGTGCCCCTGGCGCACGCCCAGCGGGAAATCGAAGACCTGCTGCGCGACCTGTGCATTTCCCTTGACCCGGCTGATTGGTTCGACCTGCGCAAGCCCATCAACGTGCCGGTGTACGTCGATTTGCCCGGCCGGGCGCGCGACTTGTACCGCGACATGGAGCGGGAAATGTTCATGCAGTTGGACGGCCACGACGTGGAAGCGTTCAACGCGGCGGCGCGCACCATCAAATGCTTGCAGCTTGCCAACGGCGCGGCGTTCACCACCGACGACCAGGGCGATGACCGCCCGTGGGCCGAAGTCCACGACCTGAAATTGCAAGCCCTGGAATCCATCGTCGAAGAATTGGGCGGCGCGCCGCTGCTGGTCGCCTACCACTTCAAGCCTGACCTGGTGCGGTTGCGCAAAGCCTTCCCGCGCGGCCGGCATCTGGACACCGACCCGCAAACCCTGCGCGATTTCAAGGCCGGGCGAATCCCCATGTTGTTCGCCCACCCCGACAGCGCCGGCCACGGCCTTGACGGGATGCAGGACGTTTGCAACGCCGTGGCGTTCTTCGGCCACTGGTGGAACCTGGAAAGCCGCCAGCAAATCATCGAACGGGTCGGCGCCGTGCGCCAGGCCCAGGCCGGCCATGACCGGCCCACCTACATCTACGACATCATCGCGCGCGGCACGGTGGACGAACTGGTTATCGCCCGGCACGCCACCAAGCGCACGGTGCAAGACCTGCTGTTAGAAGCCATGAAGAAAGGAACCTGCAATGCGTAATCTACCTGAACGTGATCCGTCGAAGCCTGCCGAAAACCAAGGCTTGTTTCACAAGTTCGAAGTGCGCCGGGTGGATGGGTCGGATGCCCCCGGTGGCAAGCACCACGGTTGCGTCTATTTCGTCCTGGACATCGACCACGACCCCTACGCCGTCCCGGCGGTGCTGGCTTACGCCGACGCCTGCGAAGCCACGCACCCCTTGCTTGCCGAAAACCTGCGCGCCCAACACGGCGGCCGGGTTCCTGCGCCACCCCGCGCGCTGGCGCGCCAGGAAGGCGGCGGGCACTACAAGGACATGGCGATTCAGCCCGTGGAATACATCCACAAGAACGGGCTGGGCTATTTCGAAGGCAACGTGGTGAAGTACATCAGCCGCTGGCGCAAGAAGGGCGGCGCCGAAGATTTGAAGAAGGCCCGGCACTACATCGACCTGCTGCTTGAACTGGAAAGCGGCCGCGCCAACATGGGGTGATTTATGATACTGACCCCGGCACACCGCCTTTTAATCCGCCATCTACTAGAAAAATCATTCCAATGCGTACAGCGTTCTATGGCCGATTCTCCACCGACAGGCAACGAGAAACCAGCATCGCCGACCAGGAAAGGGTCTGCGCCGCGCGTGCAGCTTCGCTTGGTACAGCCATCCAAATCCGACACAGCGACGAAGGCGTAAGCGGTAGCACGCCCGTCGCACTGCGCGCCGGGGGCAAAGCCCTGTTGGCCGACGCGCTGGCCGGCCGCTTCGACCTGCTGCTGGTCGAAGGGCTTGACCGCCTATCGCGCGACATGGTGGAGCAAGAACAGGTTATCCGGCGCCTGGAACATCGCGGCATCCGCATCGTCGGCGTGGCCGATGGCTACGATTCAGCATCCAAAACCCGCAAGCTGCACCGGGGGATGCGCGGAATCATCAACGAAGTCTATCTGGACGACCTGCGCGAGAAAACGCACCGGGGCTTGGCCGGCCAGGTCAGCCGGGGGATGCACGCGGGCGGCCTGTCCTACGGCTACCGCACGGTTGCCGTCGATGGTGGCCACCAGTTGGCGGTCAACGAAGAACAGGCCGAATGGGTGCGCTGGATTTTCGCGCGCTATGGTGAAGGCTGGTCGTGCCAGCGCATCGCGCACGAATTGAACCGCCTGGGCGTGCCCAGCCTGCGCGGCGGCACCTGGGCGGTGTCGGCCATCTACGGCAACCCGGCGCGCCTGGCCGGCGTGCTGAACAACGAACTGTACGTGGGCCGCTACGTGTGGAACCGCAGCCAGTGGGTGAAAGACCCCGATACCGGCCGGCGCACGCGCATCGACCGCCCCCGCGATGAATGGTCAGTCACCGACATGCCGCACCTGCGCATCGTGGCGGATGACGTTTGGGCGGCCGCCCGCGCCCGGATGGCGCGCCGGGAAGTCAAGCAGCAGGGTGGCAAGAAACCCACCCTGTTCGGCGGCATCCTACGATGTCAGCATTGCGGCGGCCCGGTGGTGGCCGTGTCGAAGTACCAGTACGGATGCGCGGCCCGGAAAGACCGGGGCACCTGTCCCGGCGTGCTGGCGCCGCGTGGCGATACCGATGCGCGCCTGGTCGAAATCATCCGGGGCGACCTGCTGACCCCGGAAGCCCTGACCGACATGCAGCGCCAGGCCCAGGAAATCGCCAAGACCCAGCGCAAGGAAGCCCGGCAGCAGGCCCAGCAGGTCGGCCACCGCGCCGTCGAACTGCAGGCCGAAATCGGGCGCCTGACCGACGCCTTGGCGAAAATGGGTTATTCTGATGCCATTGGCGCGCGCTTGCGCGCCGCCGAAGCGGAACTGGCTGGGCTGCAAGCCCCGCCGCCTGAACCGCCCCAGGAAGCCGAATTGCAAGCCGCCGTGGAGAACTACCGGCGGATGCTGGAAAACCTGGACACCGCCCTGCAAGACGATACCGAAGTAGCCCGCGAAATCCTGCGCGAACTGCTGGGCGCGCCCGTGGTGGGCCAAGACGACGCTGGTTTGCCCTGGGTAGAAATAGAAACGCCCCCGCTGGCGTTGGCCGTTGGGGGCGTAGATACGTTTGGTTGCGCGGGCCCGCGGCCAGCAGAGTTTCGCCGGGCGCGGCGGGAAAGGTCCAGCCCGCGGGTTCGACCCGCACGCAGTGACCGGACCCAGGGATTGCCAGGGTGGCGGATGTCATCGCAACAGTGTAAGCCGTGTCTCCTGGACACTTGGCGAATTCGCACGTTCGGGCGAGAATCGCAGACTTTCCAAAAAATAGCATCCGACCGGTTTCCGTCTCGCGTTTCATGTCTACAGCCACAACCATTCAGGTTCGCCCCGCCACCCTCCGCGACGCCAAGGCCATCGCCCAGATCCACACCGCATCCGCACAGGCCGCCTACAAGGGCATCGTCCCGGACGAAAGCTTCCGCCCCTCCACCGTCGAGAAGCGCCAGGCCTACTGGCGCGAAGCCATCGAGTACTGCGAGCCGCAGGTGCATGTGGCCATCGACCAGGACAAGATCGTCGGCTTCGTTGGCTTCGACCGTTCGCGCGACGAGAAGTCCCGCCCCACGACCGGAGAAATCTGGGCCATCTACGCCGCCCCCACGCATTGGGACCAGGGCGTGGGCCTCGCGCTCTGGGACGCCGCCCGCGACGGCCTCTCGGAAGAAGGCTGCACCAGCGTGACGGCCTGGGTGCCGCTGAAGAACGAGCGCGCCCTGCGCTTCCATGAACTCGCCGGCTTCAAGCGCGAGATGAACACCGCCAAGACCGCCATCGTCGGCGGCGTCAAGGTCGAGGAAGTGCGCCTCGCCCGCCCGCTTGCCTGAATGCGGCCGCAGGTCCTCCTGCAGGATCTGCCGGCAGCGGCTGTCACGGCGCCGACACATCTGTAAGGCACCCTCGCCGGCGTAGAGACGACGCTCCGAAGGCTGCCATGACGTTCCGCGAACCCCACCCCGCCGCTGGTCACCAGCTGGACCCCGAACCCATCGCGCGCCTGCGCGAGGATGTGCTCGACGGGCTCGACGAAGAGTTCGAGATGGAGCTGGAGGACGCGCTGTTCGACGGCGACGGCACCGTGCGTTCCGACGCCAGCCGCGAGGCGCGCCGCGCCTACTTCCGCGCGCTGTTTCGCCTGCAGGGCGAACTGGTCAAGCTCCAGGACTGGGTCGTGGCCTCGGGCCACCGCCTGGTCGTGCTGTTCGAGGGCCGCGAGCGGCCGGCAAGGGCGGGGCAATCAAGCGCATCACCCAGCGCCTGAACCCCCGCGTCTGCCGCGTCGCCGCGCTGCCCGCGCCCAACGACCGCGAGCGCACCCAGTGGTACTTCCAGCGCTATGTCGCCCACCTGCCGGCGGCCGGCGAGATCGTGCTGTTCGACCGCAGCTGGTACAACCGCGCCGGCGTCGAGCACGTGATGGGCTTTTGCAGCGACGCGGAATATGAGGAGTTCTTCCGCTCCGTGCCGGAGTTCGAGAAGATGCTGGTGCGCAGCGGGATCCAACTGGTCAAATACTGGTTCTCCATCACCGACGACGAGCAGCACCTGCGCTTCACCAGCCGCATCCACGACCCGCTCAAGCAGTGGAAGTTGAGCCCCATGGACCTGGAGAGCCGCCGCCGCTGGGAGGACTACACCCGCGCGAAGGAAACCATGCTTGAGCGCACCCATATTCCCGAGGCACCGTGGTGGGTCGTCCACGCGGTCGACAAGAAGAAGGCCCGCCTCAACTGCATCGACCATCTGCTGAGCCAGGTGCCCTATACGGAAGTGCAGCACAGCGAGGTCGTGCTGCCGGCGCGCGTGCGCAACCCGGACTACATCCGCCACCCGGTGCCGGCCGAGATGATCGTGCCCGAGCGCTACTGACCGGCTGCGCCCGCGGGCGCACGCAGCACGAGCCAGGGCCTCCTTCGGGAGGCCCTGGCTTTTTTCTCGTGTGGAAATTGATGGCTATAGACGTCAAGCCTAATTTTAAAAAAAGATCAAATACTTTTTGGTAATTTGTATATGATGGAGGCCGGCGCGCAACTTTGAACTTTCTGCGCTCCGAGGAGAGAACCATGACCGCACGTTCCCTGACGCTCCCGCATACCTTCACATCCGCCCAGGCCGCCGCGGCGCTGCTCGGTTCCGCCGCCGTGCTCGGCTGGATGCTCAACGCCGCCAAGCTCATGTCCACCGGCCTGCCGATGGTCCAGTGGGGTGCCAGCGAGGCCATCCGCATGGCTGGCGTTGTGGTCGCACCGCTCGGTGCGGTGGCCGGCTACCTGTTCTGAGCCAGCCGACCGGGGGGGCAGCCGCCCCCCTGTTGAATTCCGAGGCCGCTGCCGCGCGGGGCGGCCCTCTTCGGCGTGCTACAACGGGCAGCTTTCCCGTTTCTGCCCCGCATGTCGACCCCGACCTTTCCCTCTCCCTCCCTTGATCCCTCTGCGCAGCCCCGCGTCCGCTGGACCGAAACCGGCGTGCCGCATGAGGCCCGCTGGCGCAGCGAAGCCGCAGTCGCGCCCCCCGGTCGCGTGCAGGCGGTCGACGACGCGCTGACGGCCGACGCGGCCCACCGCCTCGCGAGCGAGGGCACGGCGCTCCTCTGGCGCGGGGACTTCCACAACGCCCGCCAGCTCCTCCAGGCCCTGGACCGCCGCGTGGTCCGCGGCCCGCGCCGCAGGAAGGCCGCGCCTGCGCTGTCCAGCCCCGCCGACGCCTTCCACCGGCACCGCGCCGCCCAGGGCGCCCGCGCGCGCCTGCTGGGTCGGCTGCTGGTGCCGCTCGACGGCGGCTACGCCATCCCGCTGCGGCGCGCGCCCGATGTGCGCGAAGCCTGCACCGAAGCCTGGGGACCGCCGGACGGCCAGCCCTCGCTGGTTGCGCTGCGCGAACTGCTGGGCCTGGTCGGCGCCCACGAATGGCGCCGCAAGGGCGTGGAGATCGCCGCACTCGGTGGCGAGCGCATCCATCCGCACTACGGCGTGTTCTCGCCGGTGCGCGGCGAATACCTCGACCTGGTGGCCCGCACGCCGCTGCCGCCCGCGGTCGTGAAAGGCACGGCCGTGGACATCGGCACCGGCACCGGCGTGCTGGCCGCACTCCTGGCGCGCCGCGGCGTGGCCAAGGTGGTCGCCACCGCTCTCGACCCGCGCGCGCTGGCCTGTGCGGCCGGGAATGTGCAGCGCCTGGGCCTTGGCGGGCAGGTCGAACTGCTTCAGGCCGACCTGTTCCCGCCCGGCCGTGCGGCGCTGGTCGTCTGCAACCCGCCCTGGCTGCCGGCGCGGCCCGCCGCCCCGGTCGAGCGGGCCGTCTATGACGAAGGCAGCCGCATGCTGCGCGGCTTTCTGGCGGGCCTGGCCGGCCATCTGGAGCCGCAGGGCGAGGGCTGGCTCATCGTGTCGGACCTCGCCGAGCACCTGGGCCTGCGCAGCCGCGACGAACTGCTCGGCTGGTTTGATGCCGCCGGTCTGCAGGTGCTGGGCCGCGAGGACATCCGCCCGCGCCACGCGAAGGCGGCCGACGCCACCGATCCGCTGCATGCGGCGCGTAGCCGCGAGGTCACCTCGCTCTGGCGTCTCGGCGCGAGGTAGTTACAGCCAGACGCCGCTGCCCGACGGCACCTGGATCGTCGTCGCCGGGTCGCGGCTGCCGGCCAGCATGCCGATGGCGATGCTCAGCAGCGAGATGAACACGCTCGCGAACAGGGCCGTCCAGAAGCCGGAGATGCGAAAGCCCCGCACCAGCCCCGCCACCAGCAGCAGCACCAGGGCATTGATGACCAGCAGGAAGAGCCCGAAGCTCAGCAGCGTCAGTGGCAGGGTCAGCAGGACCAGCAGCGGCTTGACGACCGCATTCGCAAAGCCCAGCAGCAGGGCCGACACGGCCAGCGCACCCGGGTTGTCGAAGCTCAGCCCGCGGAAGATGTGGCTGGCCGCCCAGAGGGCGAGGGCGGTGATGGCCCAGTGGAGCAGGAAGGCGGTGAAGTTGTCGAGCAGCATGGACGGGGCGGAGAGTGGGCGCGGCGGATCATACGGGCCGCCCGCCGCGGGGCGCGTACGATATCGCCCCTTTTCGCGCACCGCTTCCACCCCTTTTTCCGCATCCCGTCCCATGACCATCGTCGTCGACCCCGATCTCCAGGCTTACATCGACCCGCTCACCCCCGAAGAATGCGAATCGCTGGAGCGCAGCCTGCTGGCCGAAGGCTGCCGCGACGCGCTGGTGCTCTGGGGCGAGGTGCTGGTCGACGGCCACAACCGCTACCGGCTGTGCCAGAAGCACGGCCTGCCGTTCCAGACGGTGCAGAACCCGCGCTTCCGGTCGATCGAGGACGTGCACCTCTGGATGATCGACCAGCACCTCGGCCGGCGCAGCGTGTCGGACTTCCAGCGCGGCATCCTCGCGCTGCGCAGGCGCGAGATCGAGGCGGCCCGTCGCGCCGGGCCTGCCGCCGGCGAAGGTGCCGCCGCAGCGGCGGATGCGGCGCCGCCCTGGGAGGGCGAGGGCGAAGCGCCCGCGGCACCGACCACGCCGGCCGCCGCCACGCTCGCCAGCCGCGAGGCCATCGCCCGCGCGGCCCGCATCAGCAGCGCCCAGGTCGGCATGATCGAAAAGATCCGGCAGCGGGCCGCGCCCGAGGTCGTGGCTGCGGTGAAGGCCGGCACCCTCTCCATCAACGCCGCTGCGGCCGTGGCCACGCTGCCGGCCGAGGAGCAGGCCGCCGCCGCGGCCGGCGGCAAGGATGAACTCAGGCAGGCCGCCAAGCGGGTGCGCGAGGCCCGGCGCAAACCGCGCGCGCCCAAGGAAGAATCCGCCGGATCGGCGGCATCGGGCGACGAGGTCGGCGACACGGCCGCCGAACTGGTCATCCTGCGCCGGCGCGTGGCTGAACTCGCGGCCGAGAACGAGGCGCTGCGTGCCGAACTGGAACGGTTGCGCGGATGGTCCGGCGGCTGAACGCCCGAAGGCTGTCCTGTCGGCGCCCGCGAAGTTTCCCGGCAGATCAATCGCCCTGGCAATTGCGCAAACCAGTCCATGTGCAGCCGCAGCATCAGACCCCGGAAACTGGTTGGTGAGCCGGGGCAGCGCCGCCGCCTCGCGGTCGCGCTTGAACTGCTCGGACGTGTTGATCACCTCGCCCGTGCGCGTGTCGAACTCTTGGTCAAGTACGCCGCCTGAGATAAGGTGTGGACTGCCCGCATCGCCTTTTCCGAACCGACGGAGGATTTCTTTCATGGCCTTCCCGACCCTCACAGCCCACGGCGCCGCAATTCCGGTGCTGGGTTTCGGCGTGTTCCGCGTCTCCGGAGAAGAGGTCGAGCGCGTCGTGCCCGCTGCGCTCGCGGCCGGCTTCCGGCATTTCGACACGGCGCAGTTCTACCGCAACGAGGCGGCGCTCGGCCGCGCGCTGAAAGACAGCGGCGTGCCGCGCGAGGAACTGTTCATCACCACCAAGGTCTGGCCCGACAACTACGGCGCCGACCGCTTCGCCGTCTCGGTCGACGAGAGCCTGGAGAGGCTCCAGCTCGACCATGTCGACCTGCTGCTGCTGCACTGGCCCGGCGACCAGGTGCCGATCGCCGAGCAGATCGAGCAGCTCAACGCGGTGCAGCGCGCCGGCAGGACGCGCCACATCGGCGTGAGCAACCAGAACGCCGCGCAGCTGCGCGAATCGGTCGAGCGCAGCGCCGCGCCCATCGTCACCAACCAGATCGAACTGCACCCCTACCTCGACCAGCGCGCCATCCTGGCCGCAGCGAAGGAACTGGGCGTGGCCGTCACCGCCTACTTCGCGCTGGCCGACGGCAGGGTGCCGAACGATCCAGTGCTGCAGGAGATCGGCCGCGCCCATGGCAAAAGCGCCGCCCAGGTCGCGCTGCGCTGGGTGCTGGACCACGGCCACATCGCGCTGTCGAAGACGGCCCGGCCCGAGCGGGCCGCCGAGAACGCGGCGCTGTTCGACTTCCGGCTCTCGCCCGAGGAGATCGCCCGCATCGACGCGCTCGCGCGGCCCGGTGGCCGCATCGTCAACCCGCAGGGACTGGCGCCGGCGTGGGATGGAGAAAAAGATATACCCTCGGCAGGATAGCCTCATTGCGCCGGCGAAGAGCGCGCAATGGGGATCTGGCAGGGGGAGTATGTGCGTCCCTTGCGCCTCGCATCGTCGCTTCGACTACAGCGCTGCGGTCACGCCTCCATCCACATACAGGACATGGCCGTTGACGAAGTCGGATGCCGGGCTTGCCAGAAAGATCGCCGCGCCCGCAAGTTCCTGCACGTCGCCCCAGCGGCGCGATGGCGTCCGGCCTGCCAGCCACGCAGTGAAGGCCGGGTCGTCGACCAGGGCCTGGGTCAGCTCCGTCCTGAAGTAGCCGGGGCCGATGCCGTTGACTTGCAGGCCGTGCGGCCCCCAGTCGATCGCCATGCCCTTGGTCAGCATCTTCGCCGCGCCCTTGCTGGCTGCGTAGGGAGCGATGCCGGGGCGGGCCTGCTGCGCGCCTCTGCCAGCAGCGCGTCCACGTTCGTCCAACGTGCATCGGCCTTGACGGCGATCACTGCCGGCTCGGCGTTCAGCCCGGCGATGGGCACGAAGTCGTCGGAGGTGAACCTGGCCAGCTTCATGCCCGGGATGGTGGCCAGCTCGGAGATCAGCAGCGCGACCTTGTAGCCGTCCGGCTTGGCGCGCAGCACCTCGCCCAGGCCGATGACGCCGCTGGCGCCAGGACGGTTGATCACGATCATCGGCTGGGGCAGGCGCTTGTTCGCGCTGTCGGCGAACAGCCGGGCCATGACGTCGGTACCGCCGCCTGCCGAGGACGGCACCACCACCTCGATGGCCCGGGCCGGATAGGCGGGCTGCGCCTGCGCAGCGGCGGTCCCCAACAAGCCCCCCAGGGCGAGCGCGAGGCGCAGGATCCTTGTCAAGCGGGTCGCGGATTGCATGTCAGTCTCCAGGTTGCGGCGCCCCGCGGCTCGCTGCATGCCGAGCCGCGCCGATGCGCCTTCTTGTCGAATTTCGTCTCAGGAGCGCGCGGACCGGTCGGCCTCGCGCGGCTCGTCAATGCGGGTCCGGGATCGGCTCGATGCGCCCGAGCAGGAACACGAAGGCCACGATGCCGACCACGATGATCGCGCCGGCGAGCAGGAAGGCATTCACGAACGAGCCCGTGGCGCCGACGATGAAGCCGGTGGCGATCGGCGCTGCAGCGCCCATCAGGTTGTTGCCGAAGTTCATCAGCCCGCCCACGGTGCCGGTGCCGCCCTTGGGCGCGATCAGCGAGGGCAGCGACCAGCCCACCGGCGCAGCCGCGGCCAGCCCGCCCAGCGCGATCGAGATCCAGAAGATCGCCCAGGCCGGGTCGGTCGTCTGCGTGGCGCCGAACACCGCCAGGCCCAGCACCATGCCGCTCACGAGCACCGCCTTGCGCACCGTCGATTCGGCATGGCCCCGGGCGATCAGGTGGTCGATGAGCCAGCCGCCGACGAACAGGTCGGCCACGGTCGCCACCATCCACGGGATCGCGGCGAAGCCGGCCGATTTGATGATGCTCATGTGCATGGTCTGCACCAGGTAGCCCGGCAGCCAGGTCAGGAACAGGTAGAACGAATAGCCGTACGCCGCGAAGCCGATCGACAGGCCCCAGACCTTGCGCTGGCGCAGCAGGTAGCCGAGCATGCCGCCCGCGCCGCCGGGCGGTGCATCCTCGGGCGCGGCGCCGCCCTCGACGATATGGCGGCGCTCCAGCGGCGTGAGGCCCCGGTCCTGGCTCGGGTCGCGGTAGATCAGCAGGAACGCGATGAAGTAGGCGAAACTCATCGCCGCCGTCGCCGCGAAGCCCCAGCGCCAGCCGAGGCCGACCACGACGAAGGCCACGAGCGGCACGCCGATCACGTTGGAGAACTTGGCCGCCGCGTCGAACAGCGCGGTGGCGAAGCCGCGCTCGCCGCGCGGAAACCAGTAGCCGGTGGCCTTGGAACTCACCATGAAGCCCGGCGCCTCGGCCACGCCGAGCAGCATGCGCGCGGCGAAGATGCCGCCCCAGCCGCCGGCCAGCGCGGTGATGGTGGAGGCGATGCCCCAGCAGAACGCGCCCCAGCGGCCGATGCGCGTCGGGCCGTAGCGGTCCAGCAGCATGCCCGCGGGCACCTGCAGCAGCGCATACGACCAGAAGAACGCCGAGAGGAAGAAGCCGACCTGCTCGGGCGAGAGGTTGAATTCGGTACTGATCTGCGGCGCCGCGACCGAGAGGCTGATGCGGTCGAGGTAGTTCACCAGCACGCCGATGCCGAGCAGCGCGCCGATGCGCCAGCGCCGGTTCGGCACCTTCTGGCCGTCGAGGGTTGCCATGGATGTCTCCTGCAGTGAGAGGGGAAGAAGAAGGATGGTCAGCGCTGCGGCGCCCAGGCGAGGGCCTGGGCCACCAGCGCGTCGACCGGATCGGTCGCCTCCACCGCGAGCACGCCGGGCTCGCCGGTCGGGTCCTCGAGCGTGGCGAACTGGCTGTCCACCAGCGTGGTCGAGAAGAAGTGGGCCGCCGCGCGCGCCGCGACCCGGGCCTGGGCCTCGGCGCGGTCGATGCGCAGGAAGACGAAGCGCAGCTCGGGCACGGCCGCGCGCAGCACGTCGCGGTAGGCGCGCTTGAGGGCCGAGCAGGTCAGCACCGCGCCTTCGGGCCGCGCGGCCAGTTTGCGGCCCAGCGCGGCCAGCCAGCCGGCCCGGTCGTCATCGCCGAGCGGAACGCCGGCCTTCATCTTGGCGATGTTGCCCGGCGGGTGAAAATCGTCGCCTTCCACCAGCGGCAGGCCCGTGGCCTCGGCCAGCGCCGCGCCCAGACTCGACTTGCCGCATCCCGACACACCCATCACCACCCACCAGTACGCTGTCATGACCTGTTCCTGGATAACGCTACCATTTGCCGAGGGAAACAAAAAATCCAGATACCGCGCCATACACAGCTGGATCGATGGATTGGATAGCGCTATCCTACCCGAGATGGAAACGGCGGCTTCTGCGGGTTTCCCCGCGTTCGAGGTGGTGCGATGAGTGCTGCGGCCGGCCCCGCGCGCGGGCGCAGCAGCGGCCGCGTGACGCTGCAGCATGTGGCCGAGGCCGCAGGCGTGAGCTCGATCACCGTCTCGCGCGCGCTGCGCGGCGAGCGCGCCGTGGCGCCGGCGCTGGTCGAGCGCGTGCGCGAGGCCGCAGCCCGGCTCGGCTACGTGCCGGACCCGGCCGCGCGCGCGCTGGCCTCGGCGCGCGGCAGCCATGTGGCGGTGCTGATCCCGCTGCTGTCGAACACGCTGTTCGTGGACCTGGTCGAGGCGGTGCAGCGCACGCTGCGCCCGGCCGGCTACCAGACGCTGATCGGCGTGACCCACTACGACCCGCGCGAGGAGGAGCAACTGCTGCGCGAGCAGCTCGGCCACCGGCCCGCGGGCCTGCTCGTGACCGGCTTCGAGCGCAGCGAGGAGACGCGCCAGCTCATCGCCGCCAGCGGCGTGCCCTGTGTGCACCTGATGGAGCTCACGCGCGCCCCCGGCGTGCACTGCGTCGGATTCTCGCAGGAGGCCGCAGGCCAGGCGGTGGCCGGGCACCTGCTCGCGCGCGGCGCCCGGCGCATCGCCTTCGGCGGCGCCCAGCTCGATGCGCGGGTGCTCCAGCGCGCCGAGGGCTACCGCCGCGCGCTGCGCGCCGCGGGCTGCTGGGACCCGGCGCTCGAATGGCTGCACCCGGAGCCGTCGTCGGTGGCGCTCGGCGGCCGGATGTTCGAGCGCATCATGGCCTCGCCGCAGCCGCCCGAGGCGATCTTCTTCTGCCATGACGACCTAGCCCAGGGCGCGCTGCTGGCCGCGTTGCGCCTGGGCATCCGCGTGCCCGACGAGGTGGCCGTCGCCGGCTTCAACGACCTGCCGGCCAGCGACCAGATGGCGCCGCCGCTGACCACGTTGCGCACGCCGCGCGGCGAGATCGGCACGGCCGCGGCCGCGATGCTGCTGGCGCTGATGCGCGGCGAAGCGGTGGAGCAGCCGCAGGTGGAGCTGCCGTTCGAACTCGTGGTGCGGGGCAGCGGCTGAGGCGGGCGCCGGCAGCGCTCAGCTGCCCACGGACTGCCGGGCAGCGCGGGCGCCCGCCAGCAGGAACGCGAGATCGGTGCCGGTCGATACATACCGCACGTCCTGGCCGATCAGGCGCTGCAGCAGCTCCGTCCTGCCGGCGATGCCACCGGCTCCCACGTGCTTGCCGGCGGCACGGGCCGCGTCCAGCACGCGCGAGAACGCTGCGGCGATCGGTTCGTCGCCCGGCGGGCTGCCCAGGGACGCGCCGAGGTCCTGCGCGCCGACGAGCAGCATGTCCACGCCCTCAACGGCGGCGATCTCCGCCGCGCTGTCCAGCCCGGCGGCGGTCTCGGCCATGGCGGCGATGAATACCGAGCCGTCGAGTGCCTCGCAGGCCTGCGCCGTGTCGAAGCGCCGGTAGTGCAGCAGCGGCAGTTTGGTGGCCATCGAGCGCTGGCCGCGCGGCGGATAGCGGCAGCAGGCCACGGCCAGCCGCGCATCCGCGGCGCTCTCGATCTGCGGCGCGATGATGCCCATGGCCCCGGCGTCGAGTACCCGGCCGATGAGCGCCGCGTCGAGCGCCGGCACCCGCACCAGGGGCACGACGCCGGCCTCGCGCGCGACGGTGCACACCAGGGCCGTGCTCTCCAGGGACAGCACGCTGTGCTCCAGGTCCACGTACAGGCTGTCGAATCCGGCAGCAGCCGCGATGCGGCCGATTTCCGGGCCGCGCGACATGCGCACCGTCATGGAGGCGACGAGTTCGCCCCGGGCGAGCTTCTCCCGGAGCGGATTGCGCGCAAGCTGCGCCAGCGATGCCGCGGTCTCAGACATGGTCGGGATTGAATCGGGCGCCCACCATCACCTTCACCTCCTGCGCGGCGAAGGTGCCGCGGTTGCCGCGCTTGAAGGCATCCCACGCGGGGTCGGCCTCCATGGCCGCGCGGCGCCGCTCCCGGTCGGCCAGGCTGTCGTACACCCAGATGTGCACCACCTGGTTCAAGGGCCCGATCTCGCTGACGAAGAAGCCCAGCAGGCGGCCCAGGTGCCGCAGTTGGATCGGCAGGGCCTGGCGCTCGTAGCGCTCCAGGTAGTCCTCCATCCGGCCATGGTGGACGGTATAGGTGCGGTGTTCGAAGATCATGGGCGTGTGTGTCTCAGGCGGGCGGCGTCAGCACGCGGCCGGTGTCGAAGAAGGCCTGCAGGTTGTCCATCACCAGGTGCTCCATCGCAGCGCGCGTCTCGCGGGTGGACGCCGCGATATGGGGCAGCAGCACGACGCGCTCGTCGGCCAGCAGCGCCTCGGGCACCTGCGGCTCGTGCTCGAAGACATCCAGTCCGGCGCCTGCGATATGCCCCTGCGCGAGCGTGGCCGCCAGCGCGGCCTGGTCCACCACGCTGCCGCGCGAGATGTTCACCAGGATGCCCTCCGGACCCAGCGCGCGGAGCACTTCCGCTGCAACCAGATGGCGGGTCGCGGGACCGCCGCGGCAGGCCAGCACCAGAAAGTCGCTCCACGCCGCCAGCGCCCGGACATCGGGCTCGAAATCCCCGGCCACGCCCTCGTGCGCCTGCCGCCCCTGGTAGCGCACCTGCATGCCGAAGCCGTCGGCCCGGCGCGCGATGGCCGACCCGATGCGGCCGAGACCGACAATGCCCAGCCGCTTGCCCCACACGCGCGTGCCCAGGCCAAAGCTTCCCTTCGCCCAGGCGCCGGCCCGCACGAAGCGGTCGGCCGCGACGATCTGCCGGGCGGTGGAGACCAGCAGCCCGAAAGCCAGGTCGGCGACGCACTCGCTCAGCACGTCGGGCGTGGTGCTGACGGCGCAGCCGGCGCGCGCTGCGGCCGCCAGGTCGATGCCGTCGAAGCCGGTCCCGAAGCAGGCGAGCACGCCCGGCCCCAGGCAGTCGAAGACGGCCGCGTCGGCCCCGTGGCGGGACATGGTGACCGCGCCGTCGAAGCGGCCCCGCTGGTCCGCGAGAAAGGCGGCGCGGTCGGCCTGCGTCCACAGGGGCACGATCCGGTATGCGCGATGCAGGGCGGCCTCGAGCCCCGGCGGCAGCGGGCCGACCTGCAGCAGGCTGCGCTTGTGCGCGTTCACCGGCGCCGTCATTCCGTCTGGATGTTGGCCGCGCGCAGCCACGGTATCCAGCGGTTGAAGTCCGCATCGAGGCGCGCCTGGAAGGCGGCGCTGTTGCCGGGGTTGCTGAAGCCGGCCTCCGTCAGCCGCGCCGCGACCTCGGGCAGGTGCACCACCTTGTCCAAGGCCGCGGCCAGTTGCTGCCGGAATGCCGGCGCCACGCCCGCGGCCACCAGCACGCCATACCAGTTGGTCAGCTGCAGCGCCGGCATGCCGGCCGCTGCGGCGGTGGGCACGTCGGGCAGCAGCGGCGAGCGTCTGGTATCGAAGATGACGATCGGTTTGATGCGCCCGTCGATGATGTACGGCTTGAGCACCGGCACGTCGGCATTCACCAGGTCCACGTTGCCGGCGATCAGGTCGACCAGCGCCGGCGCCGCGCCGCGGTATGGAATGTGCACCATCTCCACCTTGGCGGTCCTCGCGTACAGCTCTGCGCCGACATGCATGGTGCCGCCCACGCCGGTGGAGCCGTAGTTGAGCTTTGCGGCCCGCGCCTTCGCCGTCAGCTCGGCCAGGTTGCTCACCCCCAGCGACGGACGCACGGCCAGCATGCTCTGGACTTCCCCCAGCAGGTATACCGGCGCGAGGTCCTTGCGCGCGTCGAACGGCAGGTGCGGCGTGGTGCCGGCGCTCAGCACCAGGCTCGATGTGCTCAGCAGGATGGTGTTGCCGTCGGGCGGCGCCTTGGCCACGAAATTGGCGCCGACCGTCCCGCCGGCGCCGCCGCGGTTGTCTACGATGACCGGTCTGCCCAGAACCTGGCCCAGGGGGGCCGAGACGATGCGTGCGATCTGGTCTGCCGGGCCGCCGGCGGCGAAGGGTACGACCATTTTGAGCGGCTCGGGGGCCGCCAGCGCAGGGGCACTGGCCCACGTCCAGGCGCAGGCGCAGGCCAGGATCGCGGTGCGCCGCAGGGTGGATGTATCCATGATGGCTGGTCTCCTGTGGGTGTCGAAGCGGGGCTCAGCCGCCAAAGCGCGGCTCCGGCAGCCCGCGCACGCCGACGTCCAGCGCCAGCAGCGCGCCGGCCAGCGGCTCGCGGGCCAGCTGCTGCGCAGTGAGCCGCTGCGAATGGCTGGTGATGTAGAGGGTGTCGAGGTCCGGCCCGCCGAAGGCCGGGCAGGTGGGATTGGTGACCGGCAGCTGGATGACGCGGTTCACGCTGCCGTCGGGCGCCAGGCGGACCAGCTGGCCGCTGGCCACCATGCAGTTCCAGAGATAGCCCTCGGTATCGACGGTGGCGCCGTCGGGGCGCCCGATCTGGTGGGTCCAGTCCTTGAAGACGCGGCGGTTGGCGATCGCGCCCTGCGCGATGTCGTAGTCGAAGGCCCAGATGATCTGGTTGTGGGTGTCGGCGAAGTACATGGTGCGGTCGTCGGGGCTCCAGCAGATCGCGTTGGGCAGCACGAACCCGTCGAGCATGGGCCGGAAGCTGCCGTCGGCGTCCACCCGGAAGAGGGTGCCGGTGGCGCTGCGGTCGGTGTCGTGCATGCTGCCCACCCAGAACCGGCCGCGCCTATCCGTCTTGCCGTCGTTGAGCCGCATGCCCGGCGCGCCGGCGATCGGGTCGGCGATGCGTTCGGGCGCGTGGCCGCTGTCGGGCTCGAAGGTGTAGAGGCCGGTGGCGGTGGCCAGCAGCAGGCCGCCCTGCTCGCGCAGCGCGATGGAGCCGCTGAGCATGTCGGAAGGCATGCGCAATGCGCGGAAGGCGCCGGTAGCCGGCTCGTAGGACTGGAGGGCCGGGCGCCGCACGTCGGTCCACCAGAGGCGGCCGGTGCGCCCGCACCAGAGCGGGACTTCGCCCAGGATGTCGGCGCCCTGTACCACGCAGCGCACCGGAACGTCTTTCTCGACCTGCATCGCAGTCTCCTTGCCCATCGGCGTTTGTGTCATTTGTATCGGGTGGCGGCCAGCGTCGCGAGGTCCACGCCGGCGGCGATGTCGGCTTTCTGGCGGCTGTCGCCAGCGGCTATCCGTTCGGCCTGCGCCAGCACGGCCTCGGCCTGGGCGAACGGAACGAACACCACGCCGGCCTCGTCGGCGAGGACCAGGTCTGCGGCATCGACGGACACGCCGGCGATGCGGACCCGGCCGTTGATCTCGACGGTTTCCAGGCGCCATTTGCCGGTGATCGGGGTGACGCCGCGCGACCAGATGGGAAAGCCGTGCCCGCGGGAGGCGTCCGGGTCGCGGAACGAGCCGTCGATCACCGCGCCGGCACAGCCCGCCCGGTGTGCCACGGTGGCCGACTGGCCGCCCATATTGGAGATGCCGGTGAGCCCTTCGATAACCACCACGTCGCCCGGCGCGGCCTGGTTGTAGGCCTCGTGCTCGCCCATCCGTCCGACGCCGGAGGCCGCGGCGAGCGTCGGTGACTCGCTGCGCTCGACGTTGCGCACCGTCACCGCCTGTCCCACCAAGCGTCTGCCGGGCAGGCTGGGCGCGAGCTGCGAGGCGGGCACGGCGCCGCGCAGTCCCAAGTGGTCCATGGCGTCGGACGCCGTGCCGGTCAGATCGTCGATCGCTGCGTAGCGGGCCAGCAGGTCCGCCGGCAGCCGGGGGAGTTCGGTGCGGCGGATGGCCTGCGCGGGCACCCTGCCGGTGAGTTGTCTCGTCATGGATTCTTCATGGCGGCACCGGCAACACCGCCGGCAGGCCGATGGTTGCTGGCATGCTAGGCTTTGGCAATATTCTCAAATGCTGGGATTTCGATGCCTGATGCGCCCGTCTCCACGGTCGTCCGCGCCTTTGCGGTACTGGACCTGTTCTCGCTGTCGACGCCGGTCGTGGGCGTGGAAGACGTGGTCCGCAGGCTGGGCTACAACCGCTCGACCGCGTATCGCTACATGCGGGAACTGGTGGAGGCGGGCCTCGTGACGCCCTGGGCGGGAGGCAACTACAGCCTCGGGGCCCGCATCATCGAGCTGGAGCGGCTGACCGCGCTGACCGACCCGCTCTACCGTGCCGGCCGGGAAACCATGGATGCGCAGCCGCATGGCAACTCGGCACTGCTGCTGCACAAGCTCTACAACGACAAGGTGCTGTGCATCTACAAGGCGGGACCGGACGTGCTGGAGCATGCCGGCGCGCGCATCACCATCCGGCGCGCGCGGGGCATCCCCTTTCCGCTGTACCAGGGAGCGGCTTCGCTGGTCATGCTGGCCTACCTCCCGCCCCACCAGATGCGGCAGACCTACCTGAGAGATGCCGCAGCCATCCGTTCGGC
Source organism: Xylophilus sp. (assembly GCA_009914555.1). GTDB lineage: Bacteria > Pseudomonadota > Gammaproteobacteria > Burkholderiales > Burkholderiaceae_C > WNDY01. The sequence goes on along the minus strand of WNDY01000064.1, from coordinate 425 downwards.
CGGGCTGGGCGGCGACTGGGAAGGCTGGCGTCGCACGCTCGTGGCGGTGCGCAAGGCCGGTTTCGCAGTGAGCGCGGGACAGATCACGCCCTCTGTCAGCGGGGTGGCGGTGCCCATCCTGGCCAGCGACGGGCGCAGGCTGCTGGGGAGCCTGGCGAGATGCTATCCATCGGCCACACTCCCCGCGTCGGACGAGGAGGCCTGCGCCCGGGAGCTGGCGGCGATCGCCCGATGCACCGCGGATCTGTACGACAGGATGGCCAAGCGCCGCGCGTAGGCCCGGCGCTATTCGGGCGCTATTCGATCACCGCGCCCGACTCCTTCACGATCGTGCGCCACTGCTGGTACTCGGTCTTCAGCAGCTCGGCGAACTGCTCGTTGGAGAGCGCCTGCGGCTCGGCGCCCTGGGCGACGACGGCGGCCTT
>WNDY01000063.1 GCA_009914555.1 Xylophilus sp. | reverse complement strand
CGGTGTCGTCATGAGCGCGGCCCCGAACTGCCGCCTGATTGGCCGCTGGCGGATCGTCGAGGCCGATCTATGGGATCGGGATTATCTCGACCTGGTTGACCCCGCCACAATCACCATCGGGGCCAACGGGCATGGCGAAATCGCCTTCGGTGCGATGCAAGCGAGCCTCGATCTCGGCTACAGCACGTCCATGGTCTTCTTCAGATGGCGCGGAAGCGATGAAATGGACGAAGTATCGGGCGACGGTCATGCCGAGTTACTCGATGATGGCGCGATCGAGATCACGTTCGCATACGATAGCGGAGACGAGGCCGTGCTGAAGGCCAAACCAGAGACTTCTTCAACAGCCTGCTAGGAAGCGCTCGTGAACGGTAATAACATAGGCTTCAGCCTGTTCGCCCAGACCATCAGCGGCAAAAACCGGCAGAACTTCTTCACGCCAAAGCGCTTCAAGTTCATTTCGGATCGTTTCGTCATTCATTGCTTCCAGCACGATTTCGTCCTTCGGACGATTACCGTTCAGCCATTGCTCGGCAATGAAAGTGTGACCGAGGTTAAGCAGATAGAGTTTTAGGCGCTCATAAAGCGCAAGATTGTCCGTCACGACGATGTCGGGATGCGTGCAGGGAAGCGTGAGCCCGTCCGTCTGTTCAATGGCCCAGATCGCATAGGGCTCGGCAATTGCACCGACTGGATCAATCGGTTCTGATACGATGCGATCAACGAGGCTGTTGGCAAAAACACAATTGCTTTCGATCCATCGCGTGAAAGCTTTCGGCAAGCTCCAGTTTTCTGCGAGACCAAGCACGATCGAGCGCAGCTTGTCGCCATTGCGCGAGATCAGCTCGCACGGGAAAATCGACAGCGGCGCATCTGGATTGATCTGCCAGCGATGATGCAACAGCACAAGCAGTTTGGCGGGAAAGTTTTTAGGAAGGCGGTCGATTTCGCTTAGCAGGGAAACATCGTCAGCAGCATCCAGCTCAAAACCTTTGTCGCCAGTATTGGACAGGATCACCTGAACCTTTGCGCTCAGGGCGCGTATGGCTTGCCAGTCGGTGTGAGCGGAATAGGCGGCACTCACGCTTTTTGCCTGATGTTTTTCATCAACGGGCTTGCCGTCACGCAATCCGCGAATGATGACCGGATAGCCTTCTCCACTGTTCAACGCTGCAATACGGCGTGCGCTTTCAGGGTTGGATGTGGTCTGAACAATGGCAATTGTGCCGATCGCGTCACCTTTATCCAGTGCTTCCGAAATGAAGAAATCCGCATGTCCGAGCAGAAAACGGCTCGTTCCAAACTGTAGAATCGAGGGCTGCGCGGTCATGTATTCCTCCCTTGAATTGTTCTGAAATAGCTATGCCAGTGGGTAAAATTGGTCAAGCCACTCTTTAAAAGTCATCTAAAACAAGGTGCGACAAAACTGACGAATTAGCCAATATGTAATAATAACAATAGAATAGGCCATATAGCACTTTTTGTAGCTTCAAAATATGGTAAGGCCAATTTGGGAGAGAGCATGAGCGAGCATATTGGCTCCGTGGAACCGCGGAGGCTTTACCAACAGATTGCCGACCGGGTCAGACTGCTGATCCGCGAAGGCCATTTTCCGGCAGGAAGCAGACTTCCTGCCGAGCGCGAACTTGCGCATCAGCTGGGCGTGTCGCGCCCTTCCTTACGTGAAGCACTGATTGCGCTTGAAATTGCAGGCAATGTCGAAATCCGCATGGGATCTGGCATTTATGTTGCAGCTGAGGAAACACGGCTTCCAGCACAAGGCGGTTCGATTGGCGAAAGCCCGCTCGAAATCATGCAGGCGCGCCCGCTGATCGAAGGCAGTGCCGTCATCATGGCTTGCAGCCAGATCAACACGGAAGCGCTGGAACGCCTGCGCGGCAATCTCGACGCGATGCGGCTGCAGATTGAAGCGGAACGTAAGCCGATTGAACTGGATCGCCAGTTTCATCTGATCATTGCCGAGCAATCGGGCAATTCGGTTGTTGCCCGCATTGTGCGTGATTTGTTTGACGAGCGGCATAGTCCGCTGACCGCGCAAATGCGTACCCGATATGAGAATGCCGAAACATGGACATATGCTTTGGCAGAGCATGAGAAGATTTATGCTGCACTGGAGGCGAGGGATCCGCTTCTGGCGCAGGCAGCGATGCGAACGCATCTGGATACATCAAAGCAGCGATGGATGGAGAACGAGCCCAGATAGTTGGGCTCATGTTTAACGCTGTTGCGATCTTGGGAGTGAGGTCAGAAAAATGAACGACAAGGCTGTTTCGGCTGTGACGCCGGTAATCCTTTTGCATCCGTCCGATGACGTGGCGGTTGCGCGTATTTCGGTTCGCGCAGGCGATCTGATCGGACTTGGTGACGTTATCGCGCGAGATCTGATCGGGCGCGGTCACAAGGTGGCTCTGCGCGATATCGCGGCCGGTAAAGAAGTCCATAAATATGGGTAGGTGATTGGTGTTGCCATTCAGGATATTGCGGTGGGTGAGCATGTGCATCTGCACAATCTCGCAATGCTGCCATCCGAGCATGAACATCAGTTTTCGGTCGATATTGAAGAACGCGGTATGCTGCCGGAAGCGGAGCGCCGACAGTTCATGGGCTATGATCGCGGTTTCGGTGGCGTCGGTACGCGCAACTATATCGGTGTCATTTCATCGGTAAATTGCTCTGCGACCGTGTCTCGCTACATTGCGGATTACTTCAACCGCATGGGTGGTCTGGATGGTTTTGAAAACGTTGATGGTGTGGTGGCACTCACGCATGGCAGCGGCTGTGCGCTGAACACCAAGTCGGAAGGCTATCGTCTGCTGACCCGCACCATTCAAGGCTATGCCAAGCACCCGAATTTCGGTGGCATTCTGCTGATCGGTCTTGGCTGCGAAACCAACCAGATCGCGCCGATCATGGAACATTATCGCATGGAAGAGGGTACACGCCTGCGCACCATGACGATCCAGCAGCATGGCGGTACGCGCAAGACAATCGATCATGCAATTGCCGAGATCAAGGAAATGCTGCCGCTGGTGAATTCCGCCAAGCGCACACCACAGCCTTTGTCGAAGCTCAAGGTGGCACTCGAATGCGGTGGTTCTGACGGCTATTCAGGTATTTCAGCAAACCCGGCTCTGGGCTATGCATCTGATCTGATCGTGCGCAATGGCGGCACGACCGTTCTTTCAGAAACACCGGAAATCTATGGCGCGGAACACCTTCTGACACGCCGCACAATCACGCCTGCTGTTGCGGAAAAGCTGCTTCAGCGCATCGACTGGTGGCGCGATTATACGGCCCGCAACGGCGACGAGCTGAACAATAATCCATCGCATGGAAACAAGCTCGGTGGCCTGACCACTATTCTTGAAAAGTCGCTGGGTGCTGTTGCCAAGGGCGGCTCAATGCCTCTCAAGGCTGTCTATGAATTTGCTGAAACCGTAACCGAACAGGGTTTCACTTTCATGGATACGCCGGGCTACGACCCGGTTGCCGTGACTGGACAGGTGGCGGGCGGTTGTAACGTCATCTGCTTTACGACAGGACGCGGATCGGTGTCGGGTTTCAAGCCTGCGCCCTGCATCAAGATCGCGACCAATTCCGAAATGTACGAACACATGAAGGAAGACATGGACTTCAATTGCGGTGGCATCGTCACCGGCGATGAAACCATTGAAGAGTCCGGCACGCGCATTTTCGAGCACATTATCGCGGTGGCTTCCGGTGAGCAGACGCTGAGTGAAATCTACGACTATGGCGATAACGAATTCGTACCGTGGCAGGTTGGCGCCGTAACCTGATCTGCCTCATGCAATAAAAATGACCGGAATATTCTGATGGTCAAAGCTCTGCGTATCGAGAGCGAGAACGTAACTCGTTTTGCTGAAATTACGGAAGCGCCACTGTTGCCTGGCCATGTCCGGGTGAGCGTCAAGCATGTGGGGCTTTGCGGCAGCGATCTGAATACGTTCAAGGGGCTTAATCCGCTGGTGGAACTACCACGCATTCCTAGCCATGAAATCGGCGGCGAAATCATCGAGGCGGGTGAGGGCGTGAGTGCTGCCTATGCCAAGGGCAAACGGGTTATCGTGCTGCCTTACACCAATTGCGGTCAGTGTTCATCTTGTCGCAAAGGGCGTCTGAACGCCTGTCGCTACAACAAAACGCTCGGCGTGCAACAGAATGGCGGACTGGCAGAACAGATCGTGCTGCCAGCCAAAAACTGATCCTGAATGATACGCTGGCACCACGTCATCTCGCATTAGTCGAGCCGCTTTCGGTTGGTTTCCATGCGGTCGAACGTGGCCGCGTTCAGGCTGGTGACATGGTTGCGGTGCTTGGCTGTGGCATGATCGGCATGAGTGTGCTGATTGGTGCGGTTGCGCGTGTTGCCAAGGTTATCGCCATTGATCCGAGTGCTGAAAAGCGTGAACTGGCGCTGAAGTTTGGCGCTACGCACGCTCTGCCGGGTGGTGAAGGCGTGGTGGCGTCCGTGCAGGAACTCACCAATGACGACGGTGTTGATATCGCCTTTGAAGCCGTCGGTCTGCCGATCACTTTCACACAGGCGGTTGACCTCGCAGGCTTTGCTGGTCGTGTGGTCTATGTCGGCTATTCCAAGTCGCCAGTGACCTATCAGACCCAGTTCTTCAATCTCAAAGAACTCGACATCATGGGTTCGCGCAATGCGACGTTCACCGATTTTGAGGCTGTCATTGCGCATCTCGAAAAGCTCGGATGCGATGCAGACCTGCTTATCTCGAAAGTGTTTCCTTTTGAGGAAGCAGAACAGGCGCTGCCCTATTGGGATGGCGACCGCAACGTTCTGAAAATCATCATTGAACGAACTGAATCGAAGCAAATGCTCCGTGCCGGGAAGGACGGCACTGGGCGCTAGTGGAGGAAACCGGCCACGTGGCCATTGTTTGAAGACCCCAAAAGGGAGAAATATCATGAAGAAACTCGTTACCGGCATGATCGCCGCTGGCATGTTGCTGGCAGGAAGCATGGCAGCCTATGCTGCCAATGTGTCGATCAAAGTTGCCTATGAAAACAACCCGGGCGAGCCTTTTGATGAGGTGATGCATTACTGGAAAGACGATCTCGCCAAGCGCAGCAATGGCGAAATCACGCTGGAGCTTTATCCAAGCTCGCAGCTCGGCTCCAAGAAGGATGTGACAGAGCAGGCCATGATGGGCCTCAATGTCGTGACGATTTCCGACGTTGGCTTTCTGGCCGAATATGACCCGGACCTCGGCGTGCTTTATGGCCCGTTCCTGACCGATGATCCGGCACAACTTTTCAAAGTTTATGACGGCGATTGGTTCAAAGGAAAGAGCGAAGAGCTGAAGAAAAAGAGCATTCACATCGTAATGCCAAACTACCTCTACGGTATTCGCCAGATCATTTCCAAGAAGCCGATCCGCACGCCGGAAGACCTTAAGGGCATGAAGATCCGCGTGCCGAACAACGTCATGCAGATCAAGACCTTTGAAGCCATGGGCGCAACACCGACACCAATGCCACTGGGTGAAACCTTCCCGGCGCTTGCGCAGGGTGTGATCGATGGTGTCGAAAATCCGATTTCGGTCCTCTATGGCCAGAAGTTTCAGGAAGAAGCCAAGTATCTGAGCAAAGTCGGTTATCTGACTAACGTGGCTCTGATCGTCGGTGGTGAAGCTTTCTTCTCGACGCTGCCTGAAGAGCAGCTCAAGATGATCCATGAGTCCGCATATGATGCCGGTCTCTACAGCCAAAAGCTGACGATCGAAAAAGACAACGAGATGATCGAGAAGATGAAGGAAGCCGGCGTCGAAGTGATCGAAGTCGACCGCGCTCCGTTCAAGGCTAAGGCCGAGAAAGTCTACTCGCAGTTCCCGGAATGGTCTGACGGTCTTTATGAACAGATCCAGGCTGAATTGAACTAATCCCCTTCAATCCGGATATTGCCATGCTGCAGATTGGGTCGTGACCCTCGCTGTGGCATGGCTCCGTCATGGAATTATTCCGATGAAATATTTTGAAAAACTGATCGACTGGCTGGCCGCAGCGCCGCTGTTCGTGCTGCTGGCGATGTTCAATGCAGCCGTTGTTTTGCGCTACCGGATGCATCAGCCGCTGCAATGGACTGAAGAAATGGCCGGTCTGTTGATGATCTGGATTGTCATGCTCGGCAGCGTCGCGGCTGAGCGTACCAACCAGCACCTCGCAATCCCGATGCTGGTGGACATGTTCTCGGACAAGGTCCGCGACGTCGTCAATGCGATCATCGGAATCTTCTCCGGCCTGTTTCTGCTCTATGTATCTTATGCCGGTTATAAGCTGTCGGTTGCAGCACAGTTCAAAGTGACTGATGTGCTTCGTGTTTCCTATTTCTGGATCGATATCGCGGTGCCAGTTGGCTTCGTGATTATCGCCCTTTACATGTTCGCTGGCGCTTTCAAAACCTTGCGCGCCGCTTTTGCGGGAGGCAAGGCATGAACCTGACCACCATCGTTCTCATCATGCTGGCACTGATCGCGCTCAACATGCGCCTTTATGTGGCCATTCTGATTGCGGTCTTCACCTATTTTATCTTCTTCAACCAGATGCCGATTGCAATCGCCGTACAGCGTTTCATCAGCCCGGCACAGAATACGTCGCTTTTGGCGATTCCATTCTTCATCATGCTTGGTACTGTGATGGCGCACACAGGTATCGCCGAGCGTCTGATCAAGGTTGCCGACATTCTGGTTGGTCGTATGCGCGGCGGTATGGCGCTCACCAACATCATGGTTTCCACTCTGATGGGCGGTGTGAGTGCTTCCAATCTTGCCGATAGCGCCATGCTCACGCGCATGATGGTGCCGGAAATGGTCAAGCGTGGTTATGACAAGGCGTTTTCATGCGCGGTGACGGCCGCAGGCTCACTGATTACGCCTATCATTCCTCCAGGTATTGCACTCATCATCTATGGCTTGATTGCAGACGTATGCATCGGCAAAATGTTTATGGCTGGCGTTGTGCCCGGTATTCTTGGCGCTGCCATTCTGATGATTGCAGCTTACATTACCTCGGTTAAACGCGGTTACAAGCCAAGTCGCGAAAAGCGCATGAGCGGTGCCGAAGTTGCATCAACGCTTGCATCTGCATGGCCTGCGGTCCTGCTGCTGTTTGCGATTATCGGCGGTATCCGCATGAACATCTTCACGCCGACAGAAGCCGGTGCTGTTGCTGTCACGCTGGTTCTGATTATCGGCTTTGTGATCTATCGCGAAATGCGCGTGTCGCATGTGGTGGATTCGCTTATCGAAACCGCAAAATCAACAGCGTCCGTCATGCTCGTTATCATGGCGTCTTCAGCACTTGCATGGGTATTTTCGCTTGAACAGGCCGGTCAGTCGCTGATGCAGCTGATTTCCTCCTTCACCAGCAATCCTTATGCATTCCTGCTCGCAGTCAATGTGATCCTGTTGATCCTTGGCGCGTTGATTGAAGGCACGGCACTGATGATTGTTCTTGTGCCGTTGTTGATGCCAACCGTGAAGGCTCTGGGCATTGATCCGGTACATTTTGGGATCGTCGTCATCGTCAACCTCTCGATTGGAACGCTGACACCGCCAGTCGGCACGGTGATGCTGATGGTCTGTAATATTGCCAAGGTCAGAGTGGGCGACTTTACCCGTCAGGCATTCAGCATGTATCTGGCGCTGTTCATCCTGCTGGCACTGGTAACTTATGTGCCATTCATCTCTACGTTTCTGGCACATTGATTAGAGCACTTCCAGCGAAAGTGCGAAGCGTCTACGCAGGGAAATCAGTCCACTGGACTGATTTCTAATCCTGCTGCGATGCGACGGATAATGCGAAAAAACAAAAGAAAAGCGCGGGAAATTCCCGCGCTTTTCTTTTTTCACCATGGGTTTTCGACCCGCGGCCAAATTGGCCGTGTCATTTTCTGGTAGTCGGTCACACGCGGATTGACCGGGTAGGAACTCGGCGCATCGACATAGATAATTTCTGCGGCAATCGGCGCGAAGCCTGCATGAAAATGATTGGTCGATTTCACAACCAGAATGTCTTTCTGCATCGGCTCTATGCCGCAATTTGAAAAGATATCCGGCTCAAATGTCTGCGTGCGATTGGTGTTGAGAATGATGTCTATCTCAGTTCCAAGAATGCGGACGACTGCCGAAGGACCGAGTGTTACGCGGCTGAGTCCAAAACTCTGCCACCCTTCCTGCAACACTTTCATCACAGTGACGCGCGCATCAATGGGTTCGCCCGCCTGCGGGCCGGATTTGCCACCAATGCGCAGATTGATGACGGCGCCTTCGCCAGCAGCATGGCAGAACGTGACCGCCAACGTATCCCAGATTGTTGCAACGGCGGCTTTCTGAATGCCGCGTTCGATCAAGCGTCGCAGAATATAGGTGCCGTCTCCCGCAACACCACCGCCGGGATTATCCCACACATCAGCGATGACAGCAGGCTTAGATGGCTGAGCTGCATGGGCAGCGATTGCGCGATCAATGCCTTCGTCAACGTGATACATGGTCATCGGCGTTTGCTCGCGCATGGCGATAAGCTCACGGCCAAGTTTCTCGGCTAATGCTTGCCCCTTGGCTGCATCATTGTCGGTGACGACGAGTATCCGTGTCCCCATTTCGGGGACGTCGGCTGCCATAAATCCATGAATAACTGAAACGGATAGAATGCCGTCCTTGCCATGCAGGTCTTTGATACGATCTATAAAGCTCCGCATCGGCTCCTTGCTGGTCGGGAAAACGCCGATCATCCGGCAATCAAATGTCGAAATAACAGGTTTGATCTTGCCCTTGAGGGTATCCAGAGCCAGAGATACGACGTGTTCGCCGCGCTCATAAAAATCCGTGTGCGGAAATTCGAGGAATGCAGCGTAAATATTGAGGTTTTCGACCCGCTTTTGCGTCAAATGGCTATGTGGATAAAACTCGCTGGCAACAAGTATATCCGGTCCGACGATTGCTCGGATGCGTTCAAGCAGGTCACCTTCGCAGTCATCGTAGCCTTGCGCAACCATAGCGCCATGAAGACCAAGGACCACTGCATCGACAGGCGTCGCTGCTTTGAGCTGATCCAGAATTTCATCGCGCAGTTCTTCAAAAGCTTGCTTCTGAAGCAAACCGCCCGGCTCGGCCCATGTGGCAGTGCCTTCAATGACAGTTAAGCCTTCAGCTGCTGCACGCTTGCGCAGAGCGACGATAGGCGATGAACACAGCGTCGGCGTGTCCGGATGTTTTCCGGGTGCAGCATAAAAAGCCATTTCAAACGACGCTCGGTCGGTTGGTACGGGCGAAAATGTGTTGGTTTCAGTTGCAAGCGACGCTGTGAAAATGCGCATATGGTTTGCCCGGGCTATTTTTGCGGTGCGTAGGCGATGGCTTCAATCTCGATCTTGATGTCGATCATCAGACGGGATTCGACCGTGGTGCGTGCCGGAGGATCTTTCGGGAAGTAAGTCGCATAAACCGCATTCATACGTCCAAAATCGCGTGCATCTTCAAGCCAGATCGTCGTTTTGACGACGTCTTCCATGCTTGCTCCGGCGAGGGCCAGTGCTGCTTTGATGTTCTCAAGAACCTGCTTGGTCTGGGCTTCGATATTGCCTTCTACGATCTTGCCGTCAGCGCCCATTGGCACCTGACCGGAAATGTAGACTGTGTCGCCAGCGCGCACAGCAGGGGAGAGCGGTACATGGGACGCACCGAAAGCCTGTTTCTTTGACATGATGACTCCGTTTATTTTACAGCTCCGAGCGCCAGACCTTTGATCAGGTAACGCTGCAGCCATATGAAGAGGATTGCGACCGGCAGAGTGGCTACGAGAGTAGCGGCCATGACGTAGTGCCATTCAACCGTGTAGCGGCCTGCAACCAGCGAGAAGACCTGGATAGGGAGAGTGTAACTTCCCTGACTGCGCAGCATAGTGAGCGCGACGACGAACTCGTTCCATGCATTGATGAAGGTGAAAATCGCTGTAACAGCGATAGCAGGCAGACAGAGCGGCAAGAACACTTTGACCAGCATCTTGAAGCGGCCAGCCCCTTCCATCCATGAGGCTTCTTCGAGATCTTTCGGGATCGTGTCGAAATAACTCTGCAGCATCCACACTGTGAAGGCGATATTGAAGGCCATATAAATGGCGCCAACGGCGGTAACGCTTTCAATTAATCCATAAGCTGCAAGCAACCGGAAAAGTCCGAGCACCAGCACGATTGGCGAAATCATCTGCGAAACAAGCAGGAACTGGCGGAATGCGCCATGCCCCGCAAAATGGAAGCGCGACATGGCATAAGCTGCTGGGATCGACACAATGATTGCACCGATGGAAGCAATGACCGAGACGTAGAAAGAGTTGAGAAGAGCCGTGCCGAAGCCGGTTCGCACCCACATTTCGGAGAAGTTTGCCCAGCGGAATTCACTTGGCCACCACGTTGGAGACAGAACTTCTTGCGGCGGTTTCACTGCTGTCAGGAACATGACCGCAAAAGGAAACAGTGTCAGCACGATCAAAGGTGCTAAGATGATCCAGGCGATGAATGTACGTTTAATTTTTGATGCGGTCATGCGCGTTCGCTCCGCATGGATAGCCGGATATAGATGGCCGTGAAAACAAGCAGGATGGCGAGCATGATCAGCGATACCGCCGAAGCTTCACCGAGTTTTCCGAGCCGGAACGCCAGCTTATAAAGGTGAGTTACGAGAATATCGGTGGAGTTCGCCGGTCCGCCCTGTGTCATCACCCAGATGATCGGGAAGGAGTTGAACACATAGATCGTGTTGAGCACGATTGCGATATTCACGAATGGCTTGAGCAGTGGCAGCGTGATTTCACGAAACTGTTGCCAGAGGCTTGCACCTTCAAGCGACGAAGCTTCGTAAAGGTCTTCCGGGATAGAAGACAGACCGCCAAGGAAGATCGTGGTTGTAAATGGCACAGTCACCAGAATGCCGACGAGAATTTGCATCGGAAATGCGGTTGCAGCACTGGCAAGCCACTGGATGTTACTGTCGATCAGTCCTAGATTGCGCAATGCAGAATTGAGCATTCCGCTTTCGCCGTTCAGCGCCCAGCGCCAGACGATTGCTGTCATCGTGAGCGAAACTGCCCACGGCAACATGACGATAACGCGCGCTACGGAACGACCGTAAAAATCCATATTGAGGATAATTGCAACCGGTATGGACACTACAAGTGCGCCACCGACCACAGCCACGGTCCAGACGGCAGTTCGCCACAATGCATTTAGAAAATCGGGTGATGCGACCAGGGCCGTAAAGTTTGCGCCATCGTTGAAATCGCGCAATTGGCCAAAACGGTTCACATCATGGGTGGCGATCTCAAAGAGATGCACAACCGGCCAGAAGAACACCACCGCAGCCAGCAGCAGGCTTGGCAGGATCAGAAAATAGGGCAGGGTGCGATTTTGCATCGGCCAAAAATTCCACGGGAGAAAAAGGAAACCGGCAGCAAAACAGCACAAACTGTCTTGAGTTTTGCCTGCCGCCGGGTTGATGGGATTACTTCTTCAGGATTGCATCTGCCTTGGCAGCAGCTTCCTTCAGAACGGCTTCCGGTTCGCCTTGACCCAGATAGATGCTCTGCATCGCATTGGATGTGATGTCGGCGATTTCTTCCCAGCCCGGAATGATAGGTGCAAAGCGCGCATCAGGAAGCAGAGCCGTGAATGCAGCGAGATCGGCATTATTGACGTAATAATCCATCTTCGCTTCTTCCTTGTTTACAGGAAGGAAGCCTTCGCCCTGCGTGAACTTAGCACGCCATTCGGTCTGGAACAGGAAGTCGAGAACCTTCCAGGCCTCTTCCTTGTTCTTGGAGTTCTGGAACATGATGACAGAGTCAGTCACGCCATAGGTGCCGCGAGCGCCCGTTGGGCCAGCAGGAATTGCGGTGACACCATATTTCAGGTTTGGCGCTTCTTCCTTGATCTGGTTGGACAGGAATGGCGCAGTGATCATCATGCCGACCTTGCCCTGCTTGAAGAGGTTCTGAACATCTTCACGCGCATAGGACGTAACGCCCGGCTGGGTGAGGCCACCGTCGATCATCGATTTGTAAAGCTTTGCAGCTTCCAATGCGCCCGGAGTGCTCAGGCCAGAAGTTCCATCCTTGTTGAGGATTTCTGCACCCTGCGACCACATCGCATAATAATAATAAACGTCTGTTTCGATTTCTTTGCCCTGAAGGCCGAAACCGTAGTTTTCACCGCCAAGCGCCTTGATCTTTTCTGCAGCAGCTTTGACTTCATCCCAGTTTGCAGGAGGATTGGTGACGCCTGCTTTTTCAAGCAATTCCTTGTTGTAATACATAGCGCGTGCAGATGCTGCGATTGGCAGGCCGTATGTCTTGCCTTCCAATACCGAAGGCGACAGGAATGTTTCGATGAAACGACCCTTGAATGAATCGTCCATATAGCCGTCAAGCGGCTCGGCGATGCCCTGCTGAACGAAGTCGATCAGCCAGCGGGTGCCGATGATCGAAAGATCAGCATTGGTGCCTGCCGAGATATCGGTGGTCAGTTTCTGCAGAAGAACATCCCACGGCACGACCTCGAAATTGAGTTTGATGCCAGGATTTGCGGCTTCAAAAGCCTTCTTCACTTCTTCAAAATATGGGCCGGTCTTGGAGCTGTACTCCGCAACCGTCATACGCACTTCTCCAGCCTGCGCGGCTGAACCAATTGCCAGAATGCTTAATCCAGCCAAAAGGCCAGCCTTCCATTTATTGATAGACATTTTCCCGTTCCCTTGTTTGCCCATGCTTCATGTGAAGATGTCTTAATTTTTGTTATTTTCTTACATTATCGGCAAATTTTGCGCTTTCAAGTAAAAAGTTTTGTTGCAAACTTACATTTTCACTTTTAGGCTGACTAAAATAAGCAGGCGCGAAAAGTGCTGTATAAGGGGAATAGAATGGAGCATTCAGGCGAATTTGCCGGAAAATCCGTATTGATTACCGGCGCAGGCGGCGGCGTCGGCACAGCGCTCGTGCAGCCATTTTCATCGCGTGGGGCGAGAATCATTGGCTGCGATACAAGCATTGATGTGATGCAGGCTGATGGCTTTGACAGCCGTCATGCATTTGATCTTCTGGACCGTAATGCGCTGGAAAATGCAAATGCGCTGGAAAATGCAGCAAATGACATTATGGCAAGTGATGGCGTGCCTGATATCGTCATCAATTATGCTGGCTGGACGCGCTCCGAATCATTCGAGGAGCTTGATCAGGCCGCGATCAACCGCGAAATCGATCTCAATCTGACCGGCGTAAGCGCAGTTTCCACTGCAATCGCCAAGAAAATGGCGGCGCGGGGGCATGGCACATTCGTGTTCATTTCATCCGTCAATGCGCTTTCACATTTCGGTAATCCTGCCTACGCAGCTGCAAAAGCAGGAATCAACACTTTTGCGCGGGCGCTGGCTGTTGAATACGGGCAAAACGGCTTACGGGCCAATGTGGTTTGCCCCGGTTCAATTCATACGTCAGCCTGGGAACATCGCATCGCGAAAGATCCCGCCGTTTTCGACAAGCTCAAGCGACTTTATCCGCTTGGACGAATTGTCAAAGTTAATGAGGTGGCCGAAGCGGTTGCCTTCCTCGCATCCGACAGTGCATCGGGCATCACCGGCACAATATTACCGGTCGATGCCGGACTTATGGCCGGCTGTCGTCCATTTATCGATGATATTCTAAACGGGAACTGAGTGATGAAAAATGTTTCCCTGCGTGGCATTACCAAATCTTTCGGACAGATGAATGTTCTTGATCGGGTTGATCTCGATATTAAGGGTGGCGAGTTTCTAGTGCTCGTCGGCCCGTCTGGCTGCGGTAAATCCACGCTTCTGCGCATGGTCGCGGGGCTTGAGCCGATTTCGGGCGGTGATCTGATTATTGGTGGCCAACGCGCCAATGATCTGCCGCCCCAAAGGCGTAACATCGCAATGGTGTTTCAGTCCTATGCGCTTTTTCCGCATATGACGGCACGCGAAAACATCGGCTTTGGTCCGCGTATTCGCGGCGAAGATGGTTCAACCACTGCAGCCAAAGTGGATAAGGCCGCGTCGATCCTCAATCTGCATTCCTATCTTGATCGTTATCCGCGCCAGCTTTCCGGCGGTCAGCGTCAGCGAGTCGCCATGGGACGTGCGATTGTGCGTGAGCCGTCGGTTTTCCTTTTCGATGAGCCACTGTCCAATCTTGATGCACAGCTGCGTGTTCAGATGCGCACCGAGATTAAGGCACTCCATCATCGTCTGAAATCGACGGTCATCTATGTCACACACGATCAGATCGAAGCCATGACCATGGGGGACCGTATCGTTGTGATGAATCAAGGTAAGATTCAACAGATTGGCGCGCCGCTCGATCTCTATGATCGTCCCGCGAATAAGTTTGTCGCGGGCTTTATCGGTTCTCCGTCCATGAGCTTCATTCCGGGTGAACTGATCGAAGGTGGAAAATTCCGCACAAATGAAGGTGAAGAAATCGCCATACCCGGAAAATCTGCTGCCGGGCGCAGCGTTGAATTGGGTGTACGGCCAGAAAATTTCGTCATTGCGAAAGAGGGTGGCGGGCTGACGCTCGCTATTGAAGTGGTCGAGCCAACAGGACCGGAAACCCATGTTTATGGGAAAATTGCTGGCGAAGCTGTGCGAGCCGTATTCCGCGAACGTATTCACCTTGCACCGGGAGAGCGAGTCCCTGTAACGGCAAAGCCCGAACATATTCATCTCTTTGATAAGGAAAGCGGTTTGCCGCTGTAAATCCCGTATGAGCAAGGTTGCAGACATCATCACAAGGCTTCATGCCGCAGCACAGGACGGGTCGAAATCCGACCGCCGACTAGCTGCATTGGTGCTGTCTGATCCTGACTATGCGTCCAAGGCAGCAATCTCAGAAACAGCAGCGCGTGCAGGGGTGAGTGAGCCGACGGTAACGCGCTTCTGCCGTGCTTTGGGTTGCGACGGTGTTCGTGATTTCAAGTTTTTTCTCGCGCAGGCGTTGGCGATTGGTGGCCAATTTCTGACAGCAGAAGTGCCTGCCCGTGATATCCGCGAGGCCCGCATTGCTTCTGCGGTTGCTGACGCCGCGGTCGCCGCAATTCATCGCGCAAGCGATAATCTCGATATGTCGATCGTCATGAAGATCGCCGAACGGATAATCAGCTCTGGTTCTGTTCTTTGCATAGGCTCTGGCGGCATTTCATCAATGATGGCGACAGAACTGCAAAACCGCCTTTTTCGACTTGGAATTCCGGTGTTGGCGCAGGTGGATGGCCAATTGCAGCGCATGTATGCGGCTGTTGCGACGCGTGAAACAACAGTCATCGCGTTTTCAGTTTCTGGCTACGCCCGGTCCGTTGTCGAGGCGATACTGGTGGCGCGGCAATATGGTGCCGAAACCGTCGCGATCACCGCACCGGGGTCTGATTTGGCGAAGGCTGCCAACACGGTCATTCCGTTTCAGCCCAATGAAGATGGAAATCTCTATAAGCTGACCTCTTCACGTTTTGCACTTATGGCAATTCTCGACATGATTGCGACTGCCACAGCTGAAATTCATGGACCGAAAGTGCTTGAGAGCCTGAGACGCATCAAGCACAGTTTGAACACACTCAAGATTGATGATCCGCGCTTGCCGCTGGGAGATTGACGAATGACAAGGCCTACAAACGTCCGTGAGATTGATACGCCTGCAATTCTGATTGATGTTAATCGCGTTCAGGCCAATATTGCCAAGGCGCAAGCCCATGCTGATGCGATTGGCGTGAAACTCCGCCCACATATCAAAACGCACAAACTGCCATTCTTCGCGCGGCGGCAGCTTGAAGCAGGTGCAGCCGGTATTACTTGCCAGAAAATCGGCGAAGCGGAAGTTATGGCCGATGCGGGCATTGTTGATATCTTCCTGCCTTATAATATTCTAGGCAAGGAAAAGCTCGACCGGCTTTATGCCCTTCATCAGCGTATAACGATCTCGGTCACAGTCGATAATGCGACGAGCCTTGAAGGTTTGGCAAAGCGCTTTACCAATGAGGGGCGGCCGCTCAAAGTGCTGGTCGAATGCGACACGGGCATGGGGCGCTGTGGTGTGCAAACACCTGAAGAGGCGCTGGAACTTGCGCGACAGATTGAGCAGAGCAAGGGTCTCAAATTTGGTGGCCTTATGACTTACCCAGCTGCAGGCAAGGCTGAGCAGACTGAACAATGGCTTCTGACAGCACGCAATCTTCTCGCAGAAAATGACATTCAGTGCGAGACGATATCAAGTGGTGGCACACCCGATATGTGGCGTTCGCCAACGCAGAGCGTCGTTACAGAATACCGGCCGGGTACATATATCTATTTTGACCGGTATCAGGTGGCAAAGGGTGCTGCGACTTTGAATGATTGTGCGCTGACCGTACTTTCGACGATTGTCAGCCATCCAACTGCAGATCGCGCAATTATCGATGCCGGCTCCAAGTCACTTTCAAGCGATACGCTCGGGCTGGTAGATTTTGGCGAGTTGGCCGGAAAGCCTGAAGCCCGGGTAACAGGCCTCAGCGAAGAGCACGGCACGCTAAAAGGCGATCTTGCCGGTTTGAAAATCGGCGACAAGGTTCGGGTCATTCCCGATCACGTCTGTGTCGTATCCAATCTTTTCGACGAAGTGCATCTCATTTCCGGTGACGATGTCATTGATATTCTGCCGGTCGCTGCGCGCGGAAAACTAAAGTAATCAGGAGGGTATGTGAAAGAAGCCGTCAATCCATTTGCTGGCGATAGGGATCGCGAGCAAATATGGGAAATGCTTGTGCGCCGCGATATCGAGGCATTCGTGACCGAAAACTGGTCTCTGGTTGCCGATGATTTTGATGAACCGCGCTTTCTGGGCATTCATGCTCATGGTGAATCCGATCCCGATAAATGGGACTCAGCATTCCCGACACTTACCGCCTATCGCGATGAATGGCTGCGTCAGGCAGCGGAAAGCGCTGCAACGGAATATGCCGAATCTCTTGCAGACGGCGTTTTCCGTGCCACGCGACTCAATGTGATTGATATCAATGGCGATGTCGCTATTGCGCGTAAAAAATTTGATGGGACCATCGCAAAAGCAGATGGAACGCACGACAGATTAAACTGGCAAACGCTTTATTTTTGCCGTCGCCACGGTGATCGCTGGCGTATCACAGGCTTCGTTGGATATATGGTTAATCGCTAATCCAGGCCGCTTCATTCACGTTGAAATTTCGGGCGCGGATCGCTTGATCTGTGCCCGTTTTTCTGGCAAATGACGCCAGATAAGGCATAAGTATAATCATACAAATTTACTGCAATTAAGCGAAATTATATTCTGCGAATACTAAATTGTCTCATGTCGCAGCTAATTGCATATTTGTCGCAGCTCGCTCGTGTGCAAGCCTTCCCCCGGATTACTATTAATGCCAGACTGGTTGATTAGTCCTCACAATTGGACCTGTCGATCAGCTCGCATATTTCGTCGTGCAACCCATCAAAAATAATCATGGGAACGGGTTGCGCCAAGATGAATCCGTCACTGTGGGTGGACATGTCGGGAAATGGCCTATATAAATACATCACACCAATCGCTAATCATTCTCAGCGGGTCAATCAACGCCTGCAAGTTGCGCATGTCCAATTCGCGCATGAATTAAGAAATAATGATGTTAAAAAGGAGATTAAACCCGCCAGCACAGCGGGGTTAAACATAATGCATGGTATTTTATACAAGGAAGAAAGTATGAAGTCGCCTGCTAAGATCAAGATAAGCTTGAACGGCGTTTTTAAAGTCTTTGGCGACGATCCGGAGCGCGCAATGCAGGAATTGCGTGCAGGCAAATCAAAAGCCCAGATTCACAGTGATCTTGGTGCTACAATCGGCGTAGATGATGCGACCTTCGATATTAAAGAAGGCGAAGTATTCGTCATCATGGGCCTTTCTGGCTCAGGTAAATCGACGCTTCTGCGACTGCTCAATCGTCTGATAGAGCCAACGGCAGGTTCCATCGAAGTCGATGGCCGTGATATCGTTAAAATGTCGAAGCGCGAGCTGATTGATCTTCGCCGCCGCGACATGAGCATGGTGTTTCAGTCCTTTGCTCTGCTCCCCAACCGTACAGTCTTGAACAACGCTTCATTCGGTCTCGAAGTGGCGGGAATGGGCGAGGCCGAACGCCACGAGAAAGCACTCAAAGCGTTAGCGGCTGTTGGGCTCGAACCTTATGCCAACTCTATGCCTGATCAGCTATCCGGCGGCATGAAACAGCGCGTTGGACTTGCGAGAGCACTTGCGAGCGAACCAACCATTCTGCTGATGGATGAGGCTTTCTCTGCACTTGATCCGCTGATCCGCACGGAAATGCAGGATGAGTTGAAGCGTCTTCAGGCAGAACACAGCCGCACGATCATCTTCGTGAGCCATGATCTCGATGAAGCCATGCGTATTGGCGATCGTATCTGCATCATGCAGCACGGCAAGGTCGTACAGGTTGGAACGCCGAACGAAATCGTTTCTGCGCCCGCCAATGATTATGTGCGCTCGTTCTTCCGTAATGTGGATGTCTCACGCGTCTTCAAGGCAGCAGATGTTGCGCGCGAGGATGAGTTGATCGTCTTCGATTCAGCGCAATTGTCTTCGGCACTTGAACGTCTTGATGCGAGTGGCAAGTCTTACGGTGTTTTGCGTGATGGAGATCGCATTTATCGTGGCGTTGTCACACGGGATGCGCTCGCAAGCGGAAGCTTTAAGGCGGAGAGCGATCAGCTGGACGGTGCGGCCGCGATACAGGCCGATGCTCCACTTTCCGGTCTCTTGGTGCGTGTCGCTGAAAGCCCTTGGCCTGTTCCTGTCGCCGACCGGCATAACCGTTATCTCGGCGCTATCAGTAAATCGGCTTTGCTTGAGACTCTGCCGCGCGGGTTGATCCGCGCGCTCATATTTTCTCAGGCATTCGGGTTTGATCCCGTATTGGACAATGTCCAGCCATAGGTAACTCGATCTGAAATGGACGGTAAACCATGGATCTGAATTTTAGTATCGGCGGATGGGCGGATGTAGTGGTGAACTACATTCTCGATCACTTTACGCCTGCGCTCGATATGATCGCAGCCACAATCGGTTTTGTGACCGATGGCATTCAAAATGCTCTTCTTGCAATTCCGCCTTTCGGTGGCATTGCTATTCTCACGCTGCTTGCGCTTTGGCGTGTGGGTTGGAAATTCGCAGTTTTCACAGTTTTTGCACTTGCTCTTATTATCCATATGGGATTGTGGAGCGGCACGATGGAGAGCCTGTCACTTGTGCTTGCCTCCACGATTATCGCAGTGGTGATTGGCATTCCGCTTGGTATCGCAATGGCGCGCAGCGATGCTGTCGCATCGGTGGTTTGTCCGGTGCTTGACTTGATGCAGACGATGCCTGCCTTCGTTTATCTCATTCCGGCAGCAATGTTTTTTGGCCTTGGCGCAGTGCCAGGCACGATTGCTACCGTCATTTTCGCCATGCCGCCTGTGGTGCGTCTCACCAATCTCGGCATCCGTCAGGTTCATGCTGAATTTGTTGAAGCGGGCCTCGCTTTTGGCTGCACCTCGCGCCAGCTGCTGTTCAAGGTACAGCTTCTGAACGCCATGCCTTCCATCATGGCGGGTATGAACCAGACGATTATGCTGTCACTTTCAATGGTCGTTATCGCGTCGATGATTGGAGCGGGCGGCCTCGGCAACACGGTGTTGACTGGTATTCAGCGTCTTGATGTCGGTAAGGGATTTGAAGGCGGTCTCGCGGTGGTCATTCTGGCCGTTATCTTCGACCGTATCACACAGAGCTTTGGCAAAAAAAATTTCGGGGGCTTGTTGGGCTTCTTCAAAAGGCTGTCCTTTATGAAAAAGACAGCAGATGAGCCATCCTCATCTGCGTTCCGCAAGCAGGAAGCATAAATAATAATAACGGGAACGACAGTTAATCACAAAGGAGAAGCCATGTTAGGAAAGCTAACAAAATTCGGTCTTGCTGCAGTGGTAGCAGGTAGCTTGTCTGCCGGAGCAGCCTTCGCGCAAAACGGTGAAGATCGGCTCGGCTCCCTGGTCTGACGCAGAATTCGTCACCAAGCTCGCAGCCAAGCTGATCGAAGACAAGCTTGGTCAGAAGGTTGAGCTGGTTCAGACCGACGTAGCCCCGCTTTATCAGGGCGTAAGCCGTGGCGATATCGATGCCATGATGATGGCCTGGCTGCCGGAAACGCATGCTGATTATTACAAGCGTGTGGAAGACAAGGTCGAAAATCTCGGCCCGCTTTACGAAGGTGCTAAGCTTGGCTGGATTGTTCCAGACTACATCCCGGAAAGCGAAATCAGTTCGATTGAAGATCTGAAGAAGCCTGAAGTTCGTGAGTAGCTGAAAGGTGAAATTCAGGGCATCGATCCGGGTGCAGGTCTGACCCGTCTTTCGGATGAAGCAATCAAAAAATACGGCCTTGATTACAAGCTCAATATTTCCAGTGAAGCTGCAATGTTGACGACGGTTGATCGCGCAATGCGCTCGGAAGGTTGGTTCGTCGCCACCTCTTGGAGTCCGCATTGGATGTTCGGCAAGTATAAGCTGCGCTACATTGCTGACCCAGAAGGCGCGCTTGGCGGTGCAGAACATATCGATGCTCTGGCTCGTAAGGGCTTCAAGGAAGAAAACCCGAAGGTTGCGTCTCTCCTTGAGAAAATGAGCATTCCAATCAATGAGCTGGAAGCTGCAATGTTCGATGCGCAGGAAACTTCTTACGAGAAGGCTGTCGACAAGTACATTGCCGATAATCCGGATCGGGTTAAAGAATGGCTTTCTGAATAAGCTCGTTCTAACTTCTAGTTTTAATGCGCGTCCCGAAAATCGTTTCACATTTTTTGGGACGCGCTCTGAGACGCAGAAAAGCCCCGGCCTTTGCCGGGGCTTTCCTGTTTCTTTTCCATAAGATAGGCCTAAGTTGCCTTAAAATTGAAAAGGAGCAGGCTCCTCCCCAAGAACCTTCTCCTTAATGCATCGCCCCCCCGCCAAAGGGATGGTCGATGCTTGTTCTATAGTCTTGGAGCGACTTATGTGCGCTCAAGAGGGCACATGGCGCTCTAACAGGCTGTTGAAGAAGTCTCTGGTTTGGCCTTCAGCACGGCCTCGTCTCCGCTATCGTATGCGAACGTGATCTCGATCGCGCCATCATCGAGTAACTCGGCATGACCGTCGCCCGATACTTCGTCCATTTCATCGCTTCCGCGCCATCTGAAGAAGACCATGGACGTGCTGTAGCCGAGATCGAGGCTCGCTTGCATCGCACCGAAGGCGATTTCGCCATGCCCGTTGGCCCCGATGGTGATTGTGGCGGGGTCAACCAGGTCGAGATAATCCCGATCCCATAGATCGGCCTCGACGATCCGCCAGCGGCCAATCAGGCGGCAGTTCGGGGCCGCGCTCATGACGACACCG
>WNDY01000062.1 GCA_009914555.1 Xylophilus sp. | reverse complement strand
ACCGGGTTGCCCTGGAACGAGCACTGCGCCGGGTCGGCCGCGACCGTGACCTGGGAGTTCTTCTGTGCGGCGGCAAGATCGGGGTTGGCGGCCTCGGTCAGCGCCTTGAACACCGGGAAGTAGGTGACGGCGGCCAGCAGGCAGCCGGCCAGGATGATCGGCTTGCGGCCGATGCGGTCGGACAGCGAGCCGAAGATCACGAAGAACGGCGTGCCCAGCAGCAGCGCGGCAGCGATGCACAGGTTGGCCGCGACCGGATCGACCTTGAGCTGCTGCGTCAGGAAGAACAGCGAGTAGAACTGGCCGGTGTACCAGACCACGGCCTGGCCGGCGGTCAGGCCGACGAGCGCCAGGATCACGATCTTGAGGTTCTTCCACTGGCCGAACGACTCGGCCAGCGGCGCCTTGGAGGTCTTGCCTTCGGCCTTCATCTTCTGGAAGGCCGGCGACTCCGACAGCGTCAGGCGGATCCACACCGAGACGGCCAGCAGCAGGATCGACACGGCGAACGGAATGCGCCAGCCCCAGGCGGCGAAGGCTTCCTCGCCCGTGAAGGTGCGGGTGCCGAGGATCACGATCAGGCTCAGGAACAGGCCGAGCGTGGCCGTGGTCTGGATCCAGGCGGTATACGCGCCGCGCTTGCCGTGCGGCGCATGCTCGGCCACGTAGGTGGCCGCGCCGCCGTACTCGCCGCCGAGCGCCAGGCCCTGGAGCATGCGCAGCGCGATCAGGATGACCGGCGCGGCCACGCCGATGCTGGCGTAGTTGGGCAGGATGCCGACGATGAAGGTCGACAGGCCCATGATCAGGATCGTGACCAGGAAGGTGTACTTGCGGCCGATCATGTCGCCGAGCCGGCCGAACACCAGCGCGCCGAACGGCCGCACGATGAAGCCGGCGGCAAAGGCGAGCAGCGCGAAGATGAAGGCGGCGGCCGGATCGAGCCCGCTGAAGAACTGCTTGGCGATGATCGCCGCGAGCGAGCCGTAGAGGTAGAAGTCGTACCACTCGAACACGGTGCCGAGTGACGAGGCGAAGATGACCTTCTTCTCCTCGCCGGTCATCGGCCGGGGCTCGGCCGGGCGGCCCAGGGGCCGGGAAGCGGCATTGATTGCCATGTTTGTCTCTCCTCGATTGTCAGTCTGGGGCACCGGATCCGGCGTCCGGCATGCACTCTCCGGCCAGGGGCTGACCGCAATCTGACAGGCATCTCGCCCGTTTCCACGGCCGCGGGCGCCCGTGCGCCCGCGGGCGGGTGGAAACCCGCAAGTCCTGGTAGTTACCCCAGCATCGGCTTTCTCCATGCGGAATATCGGCTGCGGTCGCGGAGCGTCCCCTTCGGGAAAGTCCCAGGATCCTTCCGACGATGCGGCTGGGCCGCGGGCCTGCCCCTTTCGTGCGTAAGGGCTTGGTCAGTCCGCGTTTCCAGAACCCGCGCCCGGCGCCGCACGGCGTCCAACTTCACAGGAAACAGATCCATGAGTGACCCCGTGGCCGAGACCATCCAGAGACATCCCAAGTACCGCGAACTGCGCCGCAGGCGCAACGGCTTGAGCCTGTGGCTCACGCTGGCCATGCTGGTCGTGTACTACGGCTACATCGCGCTGATCGCGTTCGACAAGCCCTTCCTGGCCCAGCCCATCGGCGGCGGCGTGACCACGCTGGGCATTCCCATCGGCCTGGGCGTGATCGTCTTCACGGTCATCGTGACCGGCATCTACGTGCGCCGCGCCAACGGCGAATTCGACGCGCTCACCCGCGACATCCTGAGCGACGCATCGCAGAAGAAATAATCGATGAAACGACTCCACGCATTCCCCACCGCCCTGCTGCTTTGCACGCTGGCGGCGGCGCCCGCGCGGGCCGCCGGCGGCGACGTCGGCCAGGCCGCCAAGCAGGCCACCAACTGGACGGCCATCGTGCTGTTCGCCGGCTTCGTCGCGGCCACGCTCTGGATCACCAAGTGGGCCGCGGCCCGGACCCGCTCGGCCTCGGACTTCTACACCGCCGGCGGCGGCATCACCGGCTTCCAGAACGGCCTGGCGATCGCCGGGGACTTCATGTCGGCCGCGTCGTTCCTCGGCATCTCGGCGGCCGTGATGGCCACCGGCTACGACGGGTTGATCTACTCCATCGGCTTCCTGGTCGGCTGGCCGATCATCACCTTCCTGATGGCCGAGCGGCTGCGCAACCTCGGCAAGTTCACCTTCGCCGACGTGGCCGGCTACCGCTTCGCGCAGGCGCCGATCCGCGCCTTCGCGGCCTCGGGCACGCTGGTGGTCGTGGCCTTCTACCTGATCGCGCAGATGGTCGGCGCGGGCCAGCTCATCAAGCTGCTGTTCGGGCTGGACTACTGGATCGCGGTGGTGCTGGTGGGCGCGCTGATGATGATCTACGTGCTGTTCGGCGGCATGACGGCCACGACCTGGGTGCAGATCATCAAGGCCGTGCTGCTGCTCGCCGGCGTGACCTTCATGGCCTTTGCGGTGCTGGCGCAGTTCCACTTCAGCCCCGAGGCGCTGTTCGCCAGGGCCGTAGAGGTGCGCACCGCCATCGCCGGCAACGCCGGCCAGCCGCCGGAAGAAGCCGTGCGCACCGGCCTGTCGATCATGGGCCCGGGCGGCTTCGTGAAGGATCCGGTCTCGGCGATCAGCTTCGGCATCGCGCTGATGTTCGGCACGGCCGGGCTGCCGCACATCCTGATGCGCTTCTTCACCGTGCCGGATGCGAAGGAGGCGCGCAAGAGCGTGTTCTGGGCCACGACCTGGATCGGCTACTTCTACCTGCTGATCTTCATCATCGGCTTCGGCGCGATCACGCTGGTGCTGACCAACCCCGAGTGCTCCGACGTGACCAAGGGCGTCATCAAGGGCGGTGCGGGCACGGCCAACATGGCCGCGGTGCTGGTGGCCAAGGCCGTGGGCGGCGACGTGTTCTTCGGCTTCATCTCGGCCGTGGCCTTCGCCACCATCCTGGCCGTGGTCGCGGGGCTGACGCTGTCGGGCGCGTCGGCCGTGTCGCACGACCTCTACGCCACGGTGTTCAAGAAAGGCAAGGCCGACAGCGCCGCCGAACTCAAGGTGTCGCGCGTGACCACGCTGGCGCTGGGCGTCGTCGCGGTGCTGCTGGGCATCGCTTTCGAGAAGCAGAACATCGCGTTCATGGTGTCGCTCGCATTCGCCGTGGCCGCATCGGCCAACTTCCCGGTGCTTTTCCTGTCGGTGCTGTGGAAGGACACGACGACGCGCGGCGCGGTGATCGGTGGCTTCCTCGGGCTGGCCTCGTCGGTGGCGCTGACCATCGTGTCGCCGCCGGTCTGGGAGGCCACGTTGGGCAACCCGCCGGGCAGCGCGCTGTTCCCGTACACCTCGCCGGCGCTGTTCTCGATGACCATCGGCTTCGTGGGCGTCTGGCTGTTCTCGGTCCTCGACCGCAGCCCGCGGGCCGCGCGGGAGCGCGCCGCTTTCGACGCGCAGCAGGTGCGCTCGGAGACCGGCCTGGGCGCGGCCGGTGCGTCGGGGCACTGAGGCCGGCGCAGCAGGAAGGGCCGCCCCCGGGCGGGCGGCCCCCTTCATTTCAGCGCATCGCGCAGCATGGGCAGCGCGTCGAGCCCCCAGATCGGCGCCTCGCCCTCCACCACGAACGATGGCACGCCGAACACGCCGCGCGCGGCCGCCGCATCGGTGTTGGCGCGCAGCAGCGCCTTGACCTCGGCGCCGGCCGGGTCCAGCCGGGGCGCGAGTTTGGCGGCCAGTCCGGCCAGCCGCTGCGCATCGTTGGGGTCGTCGCCGCCGGTCCAGACGTGGCGCAGCACGGTGCCGGCGACGAAGCGGTTGGCCGTGCCGTCACCCGCGCAGGCCAGCGCCAGGCGCAGCAGTGGCAGCGGCGGGAACGGGTGCACGGCCGGCGGGTCGAACGCGATGCCGTGGTGCCGCGCAAGCCACTGCGTCTGCCGGTAGACCCAGGCGCGCTTGGCCGGCACCTCGGCCGGCGCCTGGTTGCCGTGGTGCTTGAGCAGCCCGCCGAGCAGCACCGGCCGGTAGGTCACCGTGTGGCTCAGGCCTTCGAGCGCATGCGGCAGCCGCTCGAACGCCAGGTAGGCATAGGGCGAAACGAAGTCCAGATAGACGTCGATGTGGCGCATGGCGTGCCTGCGTCTCACCCGGCCGTGGCCAGCGCCGGCACCTCGGCACCGGCGCGTGCGGCGATGCGGGCCCAGATCGCGCGGCGGCCGGCGGCGTCGCTGCGCGACCAGGCGCGGATCTCGTCGATGCTGCGCAGGCAGCCTTCGCAGAAGCGGCGCCCGGCATCCATGCGGCAGACCGAGATGCAGGGCGACGGCGGGCCGTCGTCGTATGCCGCGTCGAAGTAGCCGCCCTCGTCGAGCAGGCGCATGCGTTCCAGCAAGGCCGGCGCCGGCGAGTACGGCGCGCGGGGTTCCTTCAGCGGCGCGTCGCGGCTCACGGGCAGCCTCCTTCGGTCACCACGTCGGCCACCGGCGCACCGGTCAGCCCCGTCAGGTCCTGCGGGCGCAGGCGGAACACCGCATGCGGATGGCCGGCGGCCGCCCAAATCTCGTCGAAGCGCAGCAGGCTGCAGTCGATCAGCGCGACCGGGGGCAGCGCATGGCCGATGGGCGCCACGCCGCCGATGGAGAAGCCGGTGCGCCCCTTCACGAAGGCCGCGTCGGCCCGGGCGATGCCGCCGACCAGCGCCGCCACCTTGGCTTCGTCCACGCGGCGGTCGCCGGCAGCGACCACGAGCACCGGCGCATCGTCGGCGGTGCGGCGGAAGACCACGCTCTTGGCGATCTGCCCCACGGCCACGCCGAGCGCATCGGCCGCCTGCTGCGCGGTGCGCGCGGCGCCGTCGAGCATCTGCGGCAGGTCGGCATGGCCGTGCGCCTGCAGCAGCGCGGCCACGCGCTGCACGCCGTCGGGCAGGGGGCGCAATTCGGCACCGCACATCGTTCAACTCCTTCGCCTCGTCTAGCCGACCCTCTGGTTGAGGATGGCCTTGGCCACGCGGGATTGCGTCGGCCGGCCCAGATGATCGCTGATGTACACGCCCGCATCGATCAGCCGGTCCAGATCGATGCCGGTCTCGATGCCCATGCCGTGCAGCAGGTAGACCACGTCCTCGGTCGCCACGTTGCCGGTGGCGCCCTTGGCATAGGGGCAGCCGCCGAGGCCCGCGACCGAGGCGTCGAACTGCCAGACGCCCAGTTCCAGCGCGGCCAGCGTGTTGGCCAGCGCCTGGCCGTAGGTGTCGTGGTAATGGCCCGACACGTCGTCGATGGAGTAGTGCCTGAGCGCAGCCTCCAGCGCGCGCTGGGTCTTGATCGGCGTGCCCACGCCGATGGTGTCGGCCACGCCGACGTGCTGCACGCCGATGGCCTTCATGAGGCGCGCGACCAGTTCGACCCGCGCGGGCGGGATGTCGCCTTCATAGGGACAGCCGACGCTGCACGAGATCGCGCCGCGCACGTGGATGCCCGCGGCGCGCGCGGCCTCGACCACGGGCGCGAAGCGCTCGATGCTCTCGGCGATGGAGCAGTTGATGTTCTTCTGACTGAACGCCTCGCTGGCCGCGCCGAAGACGACGATCTCGTCGGGTCGGTGCGGCAGCGCCGATTCGAAGCCGCGCAGGTTGGGCACGAGCACCGAATAGACCACGTCGTCGCGCCGCACGATGCCGGTCATGACTTCGGCCGCGTCGGCCATCTGCGGCACCCACCTGGGGCTGACGAAGCTCGTGGCCTCGATGCGGCGCAGGCCGGCGGCTTCGAGCCTGGCGACCAGCGCGATCTTGACGGCGGCGGGCACCGGCTGCTTCTCGTTTTGCAGCCCGTCGCGCGGGCCGACGTCGACGATCTGGACGCGAGAGGGATAGCGGCTCATGGGGGCACTCCCGGCTTCACTGGCTCATCATATACACCCAGGATCATACCTCAGCAGCGGCCACCAGTTGTCCGCTACAGCCGTATACCCAGGACTCTCGATCATTCATGCCGCCGCAGCCAGCCGCAGCAGCTCCGCGCCTTCGGCCACCTGGTCGCCGGGCGCGTGGAGCAGTTCCTCGACCACGCCGTCGGCCGGCGCGGCGATGGTGTGCTCCATCTTCATCGCCTCCATGACCGCCAGCGGCTGTCCGCGCGCGACCGTGTCGCCGGCGCGCACCGCGAACGAGACGACCTTGCCCGGCATCGGCGCCGTGAGGCGGCCGCCTTCGGCCGGGGCGTCGCCCGCATGGGCGAGGCGGTCCTGCAGATCGATGCGGGCGCTGCCGGCCGGCGTGAACACGTGCAGCGCGTCGCCCAGCGCATGCACCTCGGCCTGCACCCGCTGCGGGCCGAGGTGCAGGTCCAAGCCGCCGGCCGTGCTGCGCCATTGCAGCGGCTCGTCGGCACCATCGCCCACGGCCAGGCGCAGCGCGCCGGCGCGTCCGTAGGTGAGCACGGCCCGGGCCGGCTGGTCGTGCCAGAGGAAGTCGAAGCGGCGCGTGGCCAGGCCCAGGCCGCGCCAGCCGTCGCGGCGGCCGAACGGGCCGGCGCCCTGCTGCTGCGCGCGCTCGGCCTCGACCCGGTGGGCCACGGCCGCCGCGGCCGCCAGCGGCAGGCCGACGGCGTCATGGCCGAACAGCGCGGCGCGCTCGCGCTCGATCAGCGCGGTATCGAGCCGCGCTGGGGCGAACGAGGGGCTGGCCACGATGCGGCGCAGGAAGGCGACGTTGGTCGCCAGCCCGGCGATGCGCGTGGCCGCCAGCGCCGCGTCGAGCCGCGCCAGCGCCTCGGCGCGGGTGGCGCCGTGCACGATGAGCTTGGCGATCATCGGGTCGTAGAACGGCGTGACCGCGTCGCCCTCGCGCACGCCGCCGTCGATGCGCACGCCGTGCGGGCTGCGCGCGAAGGCGCTCGCGGCCGGCGTGCGGTAGACCTGCAGCGTGCCGGTGGTCGGCAGGAACTGGTTGTCGGGGTTCTCGGCGCAGATGCGGGCCTCGATCGCATGGCCGTCGATGCGCAGGTCGGCCTGGGCCAGCGGCAGCGGCTCGCCCGAAGCGACGCGCAGCTGCCATTCGACCAGGTCCAGCCCGGTGATGGCCTCGGTCACCGGATGCTCCACCTGCAGCCGCGTGTTCATTTCCATGAAGTAGAACCTGGCCCCCACGGTCGCGCACTGCGTGCCGCTCCCTGCCCCCCGAGGGGGCCGCGTTTCGCCTTGGGGCGGCTCGGCTGCGAAACCCGCATCTGCTCCTTCCAGGAGATAGCCGCCGGGCTGCTCGACGATGAACTCCACCGTGCCCGCGCCCACGTAGCCCACGGCGCGCGCCGCCGCAATGGCCGCCGCGCCCATGCGCTCGCGCAGGTCGTCCGGCAGCCCGGGCGCGGGCGCCTCCTCCAGCACCTTCTGGTAGCGGCGCTGCACCGAGCAGTCGCGCTCGAACAGGTGGACCACGCGGCCCTGCGTGTCGCCGAAGACCTGCATCTCGATATGGCGCGGACGCTGCACGTACTTCTCGACCAGCACCGCGTCGTTGCCGAAGCTGTTGCTCGCCTCGCGCCGGCACGAGGCCAGCGCGGCGGCGAAGTCCTCCGGCTTCTCGACGATGCGCATGCCCTTGCCGCCGCCGCCGGCGCTGGCCTTGATGAGCACCGGATAGCCGATGCGGCCGGCCTCGCGCGCGAGCAGCGCGTCGTCCTGGTCGGCGCCGTGGTAGCCCGGCACCAGCGGCACGCCGGCCTGCTCCATCAGGCGCTTCGATTCGGCCTTGAGCCCCATCGCGCGGATCGCCGCGGGCGGCGGGCCGATGAAGACCAGGCCGGCCTCGGCGCAGGCGCGGGCGAAGTCCTCGTTCTCGCTCAGGAAGCCGTAGCCCGGGTGCACCGCCTGCGCACCGGTGGCCCGGGCCGCCTCGAGGATGCGCTGCCACTGCAGGTAGCTGTCCTTGGGCGCACTGCCGCCGAGGGCCACGGCCTCGTCGCAGGCCGCGACGTGGGCCGCGTCGGCATCGGCCTCGGAATACACGGCCACGGTGCGCACCGCGAGCCGGCGCGCGGTGGCGGCGACGCGGCAGGCGATCTCTCCCCGGTTGGCGATGAGGATCTTGTCAAACATCCGCCGCTCCGGCCAGCCAGGAAGGCTTGCGTTTCTGCAGGAACGCCTGCACGCCTTCGCGCCCTTCGTCGCTCGCCCGGATGTCGGCGATGCCCGCGACCGTGCGGGCGATGAGCGCATCGTCCACCGGCCGGCCGGCCACCTCGTCCACAAGCCGCTTGGCCGCCCGGACCGCCGCCGGCCCGGCGCCGGCCAGCGCACGCACGATGCCGTCGACCGTGTCGTCGAGCGACTCGGAGCCGACCACCTCGTGCACGAGGCCGATGCGATGCGCCTCGGCGGCCGGGAAGCGCTCGGCCGTCACGAAATAACGCTGCGCCGCGCGCCGGCCCATCGCCTGGATCACGTAGGGGCTGATCGTCGCCGGCACCAGGCCGATGCGCACTTCGCTGAGGCAGAAGTTGGCGGTATCCACCGCTACCGCAGTATCGCAGGCAGCTACCAGCCCTACCCCCCCGGCGTATACATCGCCCTGCACGCGCGCGACCGTGGGCAGGGGGCAGCGGTCGATGGTGCGCAGCATGCGCGCGAGGGCGCCGGCATCGGCGAGGTTCTCCTCGCGCGTGTAGCCGGCCATGCGGCGCATCCAGTGGAGGTCCGCCCCGGCGCAGAAGGCCGGGCCGTCGGCCGCGAGCACGATGGCCCGCAGGTCGCTGCGCGCGCCGAGCGTGCGGAAGGCGCCGTCGATCTCGGCGATCAGCGTGTCGTCGAAGGCGTTGCGCACCGCGGGGCGCGCGAGGGTGACGCGGGCGATGCCGGGCGCGGGCGTGTCGATGCGCAGGGCGGACGGGCTATTCATGGGCAGCGGGTTCCTCGGAGCGGGGTGGGGGCGCAGCCGTGCGGCCGCCCGCGGGCGCCGCAAAGCCGATGCGATCGAGCCAGGCGCCGACGACCGGCTGCCAGGTCTGCGGAAAGCGGGCGAACGTGGAGTGGCCGTCCTCGCCCTGCGGCGGGAACTGCACGAACTCGGCCCGGCCGCCGGCGGCCCGGTAGGCGTCGAACCATGCGTGCGGCAGTGCCGGCCCCCAGTACTGGTCGTTCTCGGCATAGAGCCAGAGCGAGGGCACGCGCACCTCCTGGCCGTAGCTGGCCAGCAGCCGCTCCATGCGCTGCGGCGAGCACGGCCGCCCCGGCGATGTCTTGGGATTGCCGCCGCCGCCGCCGGCGAAGTTGATCACCGCCTGCACGCCCGGCGGATGCAGCGCCGCGGCGCCGAGCACCGCCGCGCCGCCGAACGACTGGCCCAGGAGCACCGCGCGGTCCTGCGCCGCGTCCGGCCGGCGGCGCACGGCCGTGAGCGTCTGCAGCAGCTGCTGCGCCGCCGCGGCATAGGGCGGGCCGTAGCGGCGGTCGTCGCAGCGGCCGGAGTCTTCCACGTCCTCGCCGCCGCTCACGCCATAGCCGATGCGTGTGGGCACGGCGACGATGAAGCCGCGCTGCACGAAGAAGCGCGAGGCGACGGTGAAGCGCCCGCGGCCGAAGTTCGCGCGGTCCTGCGCTTCGGCGGCGCGGCCGTGGCCGAGCACCAGCACCGGCGCGGGCCGGGGGTTGGCCGGGTCCGAGAAGACGGTCACGCGGATCGGCTGCGCGATGCGCTTGCCGTAGCCGTCGATCACCTCGACCGGCAGGTCGAACTGCTCCTCGGTGACGGCGGCCCGCGCCGGCCCGGACAGCGCGAACGCGGCTCCCAGCAACACCACCGAACCGACCCACGGCAACCGAATACGAGGGAACACGGACATCGCAACCTCCGGCGAAAAAGTGGACTACATGCGGAACACGCCGAATGTAGTCTGCGGCACCGGCGCGTTGCGCGCCGCCGCGAGCCCGAGCGCGAGCACGCGCCGCGTGTCGGCCGGGTCGATCACGCCGTCGTCCCAGAGCCGCGCGGTGGCGTAGTACGGATGGCCCTGTTCCTCATACTGGGCGCGCAGCGGGGCCTTGAAACTCTCTTCCTCCTCGGCGCTCCACTGCCCGCCCCGGGCCTCGATGCCGTCGCGCCGCACAGTGGCCAGCACGCTCGCGGCCTGCTCGCCGCCCATGACGCTGATGCGCGCGTTGGGCCACATCCAGAGGAAGCGCGGCGAGAACGCGCGGCCGCACATGCCGTAGTTGCCGGCGCCGAAGCTGCCGCCGATGATGACGGTGCACTTCGGCACCGCGGCGCAGGCCACGGCCGTGACCAGCTTGGCGCCGTGGCGCGCGATGCCCTCGTTCTCGGCCTTGCGGCCGACCATGAAGCCGGTGATGTTCTGCAAAAAGACCAGCGGGATCCTGCGCTGGCAGCAGAGCTCGATGAAGTGCGCGCCCTTGACGGCCGATTCGGAGAACAGGATGCCGTTGTTGGCGACGATGCCCACCGGCATGCCCTCGATCCGCGCGAAGCCGCAGACCAGCGTGCTGCCGAAGCGGGCCTTGAACTCGTCGAAGGCCGAGCCGTCGACGATGCGCGCAATGATCTCGCGCACGTCGAACGGCTTGCGCGTGTCGGTCGGGATCACGCCGTAGAGCTCCTCGGCCGCGTGGCGCGGCGGCTCGGCGGCGTCGGGCTGCGGGGGCTGCGCGCGGTGCAGGTGGGCGACGGCGCGGCGCGCGAGCGCGAGCGCATGCCAGTCGTCCTGCGCGAGGTGGTCGGCCACGCCTGAGAGGCGCGTGTGCACGTCGCCGCCGCCGAGGTCTTCGGCGCTCACGACCTCGCCGGTAGCGGCCTTCACCAAGGGCGGACCGCCGAGGAAGATGGTGCCCTGCTCCTTGACGATGATGGCCTCGTCGCTCATGGCCGGCACGTAGGCGCCGCCGGCCGTGCACGAGCCCATGACGACCGCGATCTGCGCGATGCCCTGGGCGCTCAGGGTGGCCTGGTTGTAGAAGATGCGGCCGAAGTGGTCGCGGTCGGGGAAGACCTCGTCCTGGTTGGGCAGGTTGGCGCCGCCCGAATCGACGAGGTAGATGCAGGGCAGCCGGTTCTCGCGCGCGATCTCCTGCGCGCGCAGGTGCTTCTTCACCGTGAGCGGAAAGTAGGTGCCGCCCTTGACCGTGGCGTCGTTGCAGACGATCACGCAGTCGACTCCGCTGACGCGGCCGATGCCGGTGACGATGCCGGCGCCCGGCGCGGCGTCGCCGTACATGCCATGCGCGGCCAGCGGGCTCAGTTCGAGGAACGGCGTGCCGGGGTCGAGCAGCTGGTTCACGCGCTCGCGCGGCAGCAGCTTGCCGCGCGCGACGTGCTTGGCGCGCGCAGCCTCGCCGCCGCCCTGCTCCACCCGGGCGAACCGGGCGCGCAGGTCATCGACCAACTGCTGCATGGCCCGGGCATTGGTCTGGAAGTCCGCGCTGCGCGGGTTCAGTTTGCTTTCAATCACGCTCATGCGGTCTTTTCCTCATCGAGCCCGAGCTGCGCGCGCATCGCCTCGCGGATCCTGAACTTCTGGATCTTGCCGGTCACCGTCATCGGGAAGGCATCGACGAAACGGATGTATTTGGGCACCTTGTAGTGGGCGATGCGGCCCTGGCAGAAGGCACGCACCTCGTCCTCGGCGAGCGTCTGGCCGGGCTTGGGCACGATCCAGGCGCAGAGTTCCTCGCCGTACTTGCGGTCGGGCACGCCGACGACCTGCACGTCCTGGATCTTCGGGTGGCGGTAGAGGAATTCCTCGATCTCGCGCGGGTAGACGTTCTCGCCGCCGCGGATCACCATGTCCTTGATGCGGCCGACGATGTTGACATAGCCCTCGGCGTCCATCGTGGCGAGGTCGCCGGTGTGCATCCAGCCGTCGGCGTCGATGGCCTCGCGGGTCTTGGCCTCGTCGTCCCAGTAGCCGTGCATGACCGAATAGCCGCGGGTGCAGAGCTCGCCGGCCGCGCCGCGCGGCACGGTGGCGCCGGTCTCGGCATCGACGATCTTGACTTCCAGGTGCGGCTGCACGGTGCCGACGGTAGTCACGCGCTTTTCGAGCGGTGTGCCGGCGCTGCTCTGGCAGCTGACCGGGCTGGTCTCGGTCATGCCGTAGGCGATCGTGATCTCGGCCAGGTGCATGCGCTCGACCACGCGGCGCATCACCTCGATCGGACAGGCGGTGCCGGCCATGATGCCGGTGCGCAGCGTGGACAGGTCGAACTCGGCGAAGCGCGGATGGTCCAGCTCGGCAATGAACATCGTCGGCACGCCGTGCAGCGCGGTGCAGCGCTCGGCCTGCACCGTCTCCAGCACGGCGAGCGCGTCGAAGCCGTCGCTGGGAAAGACGATGGCGCTGCCGTGCGTGAGGCAGGCCAGGCTGCCGAGCACCATGCCGAAGCAGTGGTACATCGGCACCGGGATGCACAGGCGGTCCTCGGGCGAAAGGCGCATGCATTCGCCGACGAAGAAGCCGTTGTTGAGGATATTGCGGTGGGTGAGCGTGGCGCCCTTCGGGAAGCCGGTGGTGCCGCTGGTGAACTGGATGTTGATCGGGTCGGCCGCACGCAGGCCGGCCTGCACCCGGGCCACGCGCGGGTCCGCCGCGTCGCCGGTGGCCAGCAGTGCCGAGAAGCGGTCGAGCGGGATGTCGAACGCCGGCTCGTCGGCATCGCCGGGCCGGTCGATCCACCAGACGCGCTCCAGCTGCGGCAGCTTCGCCGCGCCGAGTTCGCGCAGCATCGCCAGGTAGTCGCTGGTCTTGAAGCGCGGCATGGCGACCAGCGCCCTGCAGCCGACCTTGTTCAGCGCGTACTCTACCTCGGCCGTGCGGTACGCCGGGTTGATGTTCACCAGGATGAGCCCGGCCTTGGCCGTGGCGATCTGCATGAGCATGCAGGCCGTGTTGTTGTGCGACCAGATGCCGATGCGGTCGCCCGGCGCAAGCCCCGCGCGCAGCAGGGCGCTGGCGAGGCGGCTGGATTCGGCCTGGAGCGCGCGGTAGCTCAGGCGCCGGCCTTCGTGGCGGCTCACGAGCGCGTCGCGCCCCGGCTGGCGCGCCACCATCGCATCGAAGAAGTCGCCGAGGGTCTGTTCGATCAGCGGCGGCTCGGCGGCGCCGCGGGCGTAGCTGTCGGTCATGCGGTTTCCTGGAACAGCTCGCGGCCGATCAACATGCGGCGGATCTCGCTCGTGCCGGCGCCGATCTCGTAGAGCTTGGCGTCGCGCCAGAGCCGCTCGACCGGGAACTCCTTCGTGTAGCCGACGCCGCCGAGCGCCTGGATCGCCTCGCCGGCGAGCCAGGTGGCCTTTTCGGCCGCGTAGAGGATGGCGCCGGCCGCGTCCTTGCGGAAGCCGCGCGCATGGTCCTGCCGGTCCGCCGCCTGGCCCACGGCGTAGACGTAGGCGCGCGTGGCCTGCCAGGTGCCGTACATGTCGGCCAGCTTTCCCTGCATGAGCTGGAACTCGCCGATCGCCCGGCCGAACTGCCGGCGCTCGTGCACATAGGGCACGACCGTGTCCATCGCCGCGGCCATGATGCCGAGCGGGCCGCCGCAGAGCACGGCGCGCTCGTAGTCGAGGCCGCTCATGAGCACCTTCGCGCCGTTGCCCTCGCCGCCGAGCACGTTCTCCGCGGGCACCTCGACGTTGTCGAAGTACAGCGGCCAGGTGTTGCTGCCGCGCATGCCGAGCTTGTCGAGCTTGCTGCCGGCGCTGAAGCCCTTGAAGCCCTTCTCGACGATGAAGGCCGTCATGCCGCGCGCACCGGCGGCCGGGTCGGTCTTGGCGTAGATCACCAGCACGTCGGCGTCGCCGCCGTTGGTGATCCACATCTTGGAGCCGTTGAGCACGTAGCGGTCGCCCTTCCTGTCGGCGCGCAGCTGCATGCCGACCACGTCGCTGCCGGCGCCCGGCTCGCTCATCGCGAGCGCGCCCACGTGCTCGCCGCTGACCAGCTGGGGCAGGTATTTGACTTTCTGCGCGGCCGAGCCGTTGCGGTGGATCTGGTTGACGCAGAGGTTGCTGTGCGCGCCGTACGAGAGGCCCACCGAGGCGGAGGCGCGCGAGACCTCCTCCAGCGCCACGATGTGCGCGAGGTAGCCGAGCTGCGTGCCGCCGTAGTCCTCGGCCACGGTCATGCCGTGCAGGCCGAGGGCGCCGAGCTTGGCCCAGAGGTCGGGCGGGAACTGGTTGTCGCGGTCGATCTCCGCAGCGCGCGGCGCGATCTCGGCGGCGGCGAAGTCCTGCACCGCGGCGCGCAGCGCGTCGATGGTGTCGCCCAGGCCGAAATCGAGGCCCGGCAGGTGGATGGCGGTCATGCGGCGTGTCTCCTGTTTTTCGCCAGCCTAAACCCGGCCGGTGCGCATTTGCGGCCACAATGGTTGCAAATCGTGCCACCTTCTGCCGCCACCTCCAGTCCGATCGCCGCCACGCCGATGGCCTTCGTCCAGGCCATCGTGCGCGCATACGAGCGCGCCGGCGCCGACCCGTCGGCCGCACTGGCGCAGGCACGCATTGCGCCAGCGCAGGTGGCGCGGGCCGATGCGCGCGTGACCGCCGCGCAGTTCGAGGCGCTGTCGGGCTGCGCGATGCAGCAGCTCGACGACGAAGCGCTCGGCTGGTTCGCGCGGCGCCTGCCCTGGGGCAGCTACGGCATGCTCTGCCGCGCCTCGATCACCGCACCGACGCTGGGCATCGCGCTCAAGCGCTGGTGCCGCCACCACCGGCTGCTGACCGACGACGTGCTGCTGCACCTGGAGGCGGCCGGCGGCACGGCCACGCTGCGCATCGAGGAGCGGCGGGACCTGGGCGGATTCCGCGAGTTCTGCCTGGTCACGCTGCTGCGCTACGTGCACGGTTTCGCCTGCTGGGCCGTGGATTCGCGCATCGCGCTGCGGCAAGTCGCCTTCCCGTTCGCGGCGCCGCCGCATGCCGATGTATACCCCCTGCTGTTCCCTGGCACTGCGCTCTTCGATCAAGAACAAACGGGCTATACCCTCGACATCGCCTATCTCGCGCTGCCGCTGGTGCGCGACGAGTCCGCGATGCGCGCGATGCTGCAGCGCGCCCTGCCGCTCACGGTGCGCCAGTACCGGCGCGACCGGCTGCTGGTGGCGCGGGTGCGCGCGCTGCTGCGCGAGGACAGTGCACCAGCCACCGCAGAGTCAGTGGCGCAGCGGCTGAACCTGTCGGTGCGCACGCTGCACCGGCAGCTCAAGGACGAGGGCGCGTCGCTCCAGACGCTGAAGGACGAGGCCCGCCGCGCCCAGGCCGAGGCACTGCTGCGCCACACGCGGCGGCCGCTCAAGCAGATCGCGCAGGCCACCGGCTTCCGCAACGAGAAGAGCTTCGCCCGGGCCTTCCGCGGCTGGACCGGCATCGCACCTGGCGCGTTCCGCGATGGAGGGGTATAGGCCGTCTCTACCCGTTTTATAGTCGCTCTGGGCCGCCAACCCCAGGAGTATGCAGGCCCACCGCCGGGCTGCCCTCTGGCGCAAGACGGGCCGCGCCGGCGGTTGGTATTCTGGCGGCCGCATGCACACCGTCGAAACCGTCCTCCTGGTCCTGATGCTCGGCGCACTGACCGGCATCGCCGCCCGCTACGTGCGCGGCATTCCCCTCCCCCTCATCCAGATCGCGCTCGGCGGCCTGCTGTCGTGGCCGCAGCAGGGGCTGCACATCGCGTTCGATCCCAACCTTTTTTTGCTGCTGTTCATCCCGCCGCTGCTGTTCGCCGACGGCTGGCGGATTCCGAAGCGGGAGTTCTTCGCGCTGGCGCGGCCGATCCTGCGGCTGGCGCTGGGCCTGGTGCTGTTCACCGTGGTCGGCCTGGGCTGGCTGGTGCACTGGATGATCCCGGAGATGCCGCTGACCGTGGCCTTCGCGCTGGCGGCCGCGCTGGCGCCCACCGATGCGGTGGCGGTGTCGGCCATCACCCGCAACCTCGGCATGCTGGGCAAGACCATGCACATGCTCGAAGGCGAGTCGCTGCTCAACGACGCCTCGGGCCTGGTGGCGCTGAAATTCGCCATCGCAGCCACGCTGACCGGCGTGTTCTCTTGGCAGGCGGTGGCGCGCGACTTCGTCTGGATCGCCGTCGGCGGCATCGGCATCGGCGCGCTGATCGGCTGGGGCTTCGCCCGCGGGCGCGACGCCGTCACCCGCCGCGTGGGCGACGTGGCCGCCACGCAGATGGTGCTGCTGCTGGTGCTGCTGCCTTTCGCGGCCTACATCGTGGGCGAGCGCATCGGGGTCTCGGGCATCCTCGCGGCGGTGGCTGCGGGCATCACCACCAACTTCGCCGACCTGGATCGCAGCGAGTTCGTGGCCGAGCGCATGCAGACCGAGGGCACCTGGACGATGGTGGAGTCGGCCTTCAACGGCGCGATCTTCCTGCTGCTGGGGCTGCAGCTGCCTTCCATCATCGGGCAGACGCTGAAGGACGCCGGCCATGCCGGCTGGACGCTGGCCGCCTGGGTGCTCGCGATCACCGCGGCGCTGCTGGCGCTGCGCTGGATCTGGCTGCTGATCGGCGTGCAGGGCAGCCTCCAGCGCGCCCACCGCGCCGGCCGGCTGATCGAGCGGCCGACGCTGCTGCTCACGCTGGCGACCACGTTGGCGGGCATCCGCGGCGCGGTCACGCTCGCGGGCGCGCTGTCGATCCCGCTGGTGCTGGGCAACGGCGATGCGTTCCCGCAGCGCGAGCTGGTGATCTTCCTGGCCATGGGCGTGATCCTGACCACGCTGCTGCTGGCCAGCATGGGCCTGCCGCTGATCCTGCGCCGCCTGCCGCCGGCCGGCGAGCCCGCATCGGCGCGCGAGGAGCGCCATGCCCGGCTGGCCGCCTGCCGCGCCGCCATCGCCAGCCTGGCCATCGGCCAGGACGAGGCCGCGTCGCACGACGCCCAGTGGCTGGCGCAGCGCCAGGAAGTGGCCGGCCGGCTGATCCAGGACTACCGCAAGCGCATCGACCTGCTCGACGACGAGATCGACAACCGCACGCCGGAGGCCGAGGCCGATGCGCCGGACCAGGTCCAGCAGCGCCGCCAGCGCTACGTGGCCGAGCTGGAGCTGCGTCTGCAGGGACTGCGGGTGGAACGCGAGGCGCTGTACATCGAGCGGCACGCCCACCGCATCAACGACGCATCGCTGCGCAGCCTGGTGCGCGAGCTGGACCTGTCGGAAGTGACCACGCGCCGCCGGCTGGCCGTGGCGCGCGAGGCTGCAGCGCGCGGCGCGGGCCGCGCGGCGCAGCCCCGGCAGGACGACGACCCATAGCGCGCGGCGGGGCGGCCTCCGCGCCGCGAGCGGAGAACCGGCCTCGCAGCGTCATCACGGCGCTGTCGGTGCCGGCGACCAGCTTGCCGTCCTCGCGCCCGATGTCGCAGCGGCAGCAGCGGACCGGTCTAGAGCGCGAGGGCCGCCAGCCCCAGCAGGCCGGGCAGCTGCGCCATGTCGGTGAAGAGGTGGTGCACACCCGCGTCGCGCAACGCCTGCGCGCCGCTGTGGCCCTCGCCGCCGGGGCTGTAGCCGAACACGGTCGCGCCCGCGGCCAGGCCGGCGGCGGCGCCGGTGACCGTGTCCTCGACCACCGCGCAGCGCGCGGGCGGCACGCCCAGCGCGGCGGCCGCGGCCAGGTACACGTCGGGCGCGGGCTTGGAGCGCGGCATCTCATGGCCGCTGAAGACGCGGCCGGCGAACAGGTCGTAGAGGCCGACCTTGTGCAGCTGCAGCTCCACCTTGCGGCGGTCGGCACCGGATGCGCAGGCGATGCGCCCGTCCAGGCCCGCGTGGATCGCGCGCACCGCATCGACTGCCTGCGGGATCGCCTGCAGCGCGGCCTGCAGCACGATGTTGCGCCGCTCCCAGAAGCGCTGCAGCCATTCCTGCGTGACCGGCTGGCCGGTGTGGCGCTCGATCAGCGCGGCCTCGTCGCGCACGGCCTTGCCGACGAAGATGCGCATGCACTCCTCCCGCGTGAGGTTCCAGCCGCGCTCTTCGAGCATGTCGCGCAGCACGCCGTTGGTGAGGGGTTCGGAGTCCACGAGGACGCCGTCGCAGTCGAACAGCACTGCATCGAATCGCATGGGATCACACTCGCGGGAATCGGCAAAAAACAAGACCCGCAGCCGCTAGGGCTGCAGGTCGCCGTCCACATAGTACCAACGTCCGTCCTCGCGCACGAAGCGGCTGCGTTCGTGCAGCCGGTGAGCCCGGCCGCCGGCGTCGCGCTGGCGGGCGACGAACTCGACTTCGGCCCGCTCGCCCGTGGCCGGTGGCGCATCGCGCACGTCCAGGCCAAGCCAGCGCGTGCCGCCGTCGAAGTCGATGCGTGCAGGCCGCCGGCTCGGATGCCAGGTGGCGAGCAGATAAGGTCCGTCCTCGCGCACGAAGGCGCTGTAGCGCGAGCGCATGAGGCTCTCGGCATCGGGCGCCGGCGTGTCGCCGTAGTGGCCGATATAGCGGCCGCAGCAGGCGTCGAACGCGAGGGGCCTGTTCCTGCCGGCCGTGCGGCCGCAGGGGCAAGGCGCTGCGCTCATTGGAGTACCTTCGCGCTCGCGCGCTGCGGTGCGCGCGCCTGCGGGCGGCCGGGCGGCGCTCATGCCGCCCATGCGCGTTGAATCAGGATCCATTGCCTACTCGGCCAGTGCGCGCTGCATCAACATCGTCTGTGCTCGGTGGTAGTGCATTGAGCATCGCAACCAAGCCAACTTTTGCCGCTGCTTCGTGCTCGATGTCGTCGCTGAGTGACTCGGCCATTCCCGCCATAAGGATTCGCACCGCGCGGTCCTTTAACCCTGCAACTGCGGCGATCTGGGCGTGCTTCTGATAGCTGCACGGTCGCCCCTTCTTGAACGCGCTGATTGTCGAATCCTGATCGCCCAGGAGCTTTGCTAGCGCGCGCTGGCTACCCACTTTGGCTGCGGCAAGTTCGATGGTTTTGCGCAGATCGGGCATGGGCATGGCGACTCCTTTTGCAAAAGTTTTACATTGATGTACACTTTTACATCGATGTACATCTTAGCAATAAGTGTCAATTGTTCCATGGAGCCTGGAATGCCCTTTTCTTCGACCTCTCCCCGCCTTGGGGAATGCGCTCACTGCGGCCTGGTGCAGCAGCTGACCCCCACAGGATTCGCGGAGCCCGCATGCACGTCGTGTGGCCACCGCGATTTCTGGTCTGTTCGTCCTTCCCCTGCCATCCAGGCGCTGGCCTGCTTCCAGGCTCCAGCTGGCGCCCGGCAGGGGGAGGACACCCGCATCAGCGGCCCAAGCGGCGCAGGCCTGGAGCGCGACTTGGCGCCTCACCGTCGGAAGTATCGGCAGCGTGTCGTTCCTGTTGGCGGCGATGAGCATGCGGAGCTCTTCAAGCGCTTCGCCGAGCAGCGTGCAGCCGCCGACAAAGCTCGGATGGCAGAGTGGGCCGAAGCGAACGGTTTCCGCGCATGAGGCTCGTCGCTCTTCACGCCGCCGTCGGCTACCAAACCCCAGGCCAACGCTCTGGCTGCCGCAACTGCAAGTTCTTCGAGATCACCAGGCACGATAGCCCGGTGATTGCCCCGCGTTCGGCATGCACCAAGCACCAGCTCGAAGTCACCAGCGGCGGCATCTGCCCCGACTACTTTGCCCGCGCCACACAGGGCTGGATGGATGCGGCCGCAGCGCGCTACGGTCACCGTGACCTGCTCATTCCCCAACCTGGGGAGGCCCGAGCATGAGCGATTCCGCCCTGACCCTCCTGCGCATGAAGTTCTTCGTCCTCGACCTGCTGGAGCGCCCACGCCGCTCACCAGCTGCCGACAAGCTGCTGTTCGACCTCGAGTTCAACCTGCGCATGCAGGCTGCATTCGTCATCGGTCGTGGGTGCGACGAAGTCGCCGATTCTGCTGCTCGCCACGGGGCCGGTTTTTGTCAGGCGGGCGTGGTAGCACCGCCTGACAGTCCCGGATTCGGGAAAAGTCGCACGTTGGGGGCATGAGCCTTGGCATACGACACGATCAAGCTCCGCAGCCCTTACATGGACGACTCGCTGGTGCGCCGCATCGAGCAGCAATGCATCCTGCGCAGCGGCATGCACCTGGGTACCGGCGAGGTCCTCTACGAGCTCCACGCCGGCGAACTGCTCGGCTCCTGGGACTCGCGGATCAGCATTAAGCCCATGCGCGAAGAGCACGTGGCCGACAAGATGGGCCGCGTGCAGATGCACCCGTGCGAGCCTTACCTGCTGGTCGAAGCCAGCGTGCACAAGGTCCAGCTCGGCCACAACGTCTACGGCGGCCCGACCGTCTTCCTCCAGGCTGCGCGCGACCTGGTGGCCCTGGTCGAGATGCTGCTGCAGACCGATCTGCCCGCGGCCGACCATTGGACCGTGCACCGGGTGGACGTCGCCAACGTGTTCGACCTGACCAAGCCCAGCATCAAGCAGTTCTTCGAGTCGATGCAGCTGCTGTCCTTCCCGCGCCGCGGCAAGAAGGCCATGAAGACCGCCAACTCGGTCTACTTCCCCGGCAAGACCACCACGGTCAAGTTCTATCACAAGGGCCCGGAATTCCAGGTCCACGACGCGGGGCGGCTCAAGCGCTTCTTCCGCATCCTGTTCAGCCACCTCTACGGCACCGACACGCAGAACCACGAGCGCGTCGAACGCAAGGTCCGCGCCCTCCAGCGCCTTGCCGATCGACGCCTGCGTGTCGAGGTGGAAATCCACGCAGACAAGCTGCAGTACGACTTCGGCCGATGCCCCACGGCGGCCGAGCTCACAGACGAATACCTGCAGCGCATCCACGACAGCGAAATCGAGCGAGTACTCCGAGAAGGGAAGCAAGGCATGGAAACCGTCCGCACCGAAGAGGCTGTCTGGCAGCGCCTCCAGTCCCTCTACGAGCCCAAGCGGGCGCACTTCCTGCACGCCTGCTGGCAGGTGATGGCAACGCGCGGCGACGAAAAGGCCCGCGAGCGCTACAGCAAGACCGCGTTCTACCGCTCGCGCAAGCTCCTCGAGGAAGCTGGCGTCAGCTGGCGCGGCTCGGACGTGTTCATCGTTGCCAACGACTCCCCCATCCACGACTTCACGCCGATGCGCGTGGATCGCCGTTTCTGCTACCTCCCGGCGCGGAATCGGCCCGAGTACCAAGTCAGCCGGGATTTGATGCGGCTCGCCGCCTGAGGACCTTTCGCCATGAACGCACCCGCTACCGTCACCCCGATCCCCCCGCAGGAGCGCGCCCGCGTGCAGCTCATGCAGGTCGCCATCAAGGGCAGGATCGATGCCACGCGCCGGCACGAGCAGACGCGGTACACGCGCATCCTGACGCCGGCGCCGGACGCCTACAGCCGGCCGCAGACCATTGAGGTCCGCAGCAAGGCGCCCCTGGGCCAGCGCGGCGACGAGATCACCGTCATCGCCACGCTGGGTGGGTACACCCGCAAGCCCTTCAAGAGCACGGACCGCGAGACCGGCGAGATCACCATGGTCACGCCTGTGGACCTCACGCTCGACGCCGTAGAAGCTTAGCGCGCCAGCCCGCATGCCGGCCTAAGCGCGAGCTCCCGCGAGCGCATAGGCCGGCAGGCGGAACCGCAGTGCGCAGCGGTGAGGCAGCCAGCGCGAGCCTCACCGCTGCGATCCGCAGTATTCGAAGGACCATTCCATGAAGAAGTTCAAGCAAGCCCTGAAGTTCGGCGCCGGCGCCGCTCTCGTCGCCGCCGGTGCAGCTGCGCACGCCGAAGTGCCCGCTGCCATCACAACTGCCATCAGCTCCATGCAGGCCGATGGCGTCACCGTGGCGACCTCGTTCGTTGTGGCGAGCATCGCCGTCGCCGCCATCAAGTTCCTGCGCTCGGCCAAGTAAGTGGCCTACCAGGTCGGCGCCTCCTGCTACGGCGATGCAGCCGCAGCACTTTCGGCCACCGCCTCGGCCCAGGCCGGCGCGGTCGTCGTGCATGGCGGCGCCGCGTACGTGGTCGATGTGGCTGGAGTCACCAGCTCGTCGATCACGTATCGGCTCAACCCGGTCGCCGGCGGCCAGGCCATTCAGAGCACGGTGCAGATGGTCCCCGAGCCCTGCGGCCTGCTCGATTGGGCCGATGGTCTTTCCCTGGGTTGGGGAATCGCGGTCGCTTGGATTGCCACGGCGGCGGTTATGCATCTACGTGTCGCATCCCGGACGATCATATAGCCGCTTATGGAACAGATGCGGGTGAGTCTGATACCAGTTCTTCATGGCCTGCATGGGCGTCTTGCTGCCCAGCGCTGACTGCGGCAGTTGCTGGTTGTACA
>WNDY01000061.1 GCA_009914555.1 Xylophilus sp. | reverse complement strand
TTGGGGATCGTGGGCAACGCCGCCGTTCGGGCGGCTATCGCTGCGTTCTTCGTTTTCGTCTTGCTCGTCGGCATACATGCTCCTCATTGACATGCTATGCCTCACACACAAAATTTCGGACAGGCTCGACCAGGTCGGTCAGCGTGTCCTCCATCGTGCCCAGCGCGCCGAGCAGGCGGCCGAAGTCGCCGCGCAGGTCGGTGGTGAACTCCTGGCTCAGGTCGCCTGCCGCGACCGTCTCGGCGATCAGGATCGCCTGGTTCAGCGGGCCGACGATGCCGCGGCGCAGCGATACGAAGGCCACCGCACTCAACACCAGCGCCACCGCGCCCAGACCTTCGAGCCAGGCGCGGGTGCTGGCGAGCTGCGCCTCGGCATGGCCCAGCGTGCGCTCCACCGCGATCCGCTGCTCGGCCGGCAACCGGCTCGCCGCCGACAGCACGGCCTGGTCGTCGCGCTCCACGCTGCCGATGCCCGACAGTCCCACGC
Organism: Xylophilus sp.; assembly: GCA_009914555.1. GTDB lineage: Bacteria > Pseudomonadota > Gammaproteobacteria > Burkholderiales > Burkholderiaceae_C > WNDY01. The sequence goes on along the minus strand of WNDY01000061.1, from coordinate 22,123 downwards.
ACATAATGGCCACCACCAGCAGCGCGAGCGCGCCGAACACGATCACCAACCGGGTGCCAATCCTCAAACCCAATCTTTCGGCCACTGCTTGTCTCCTGTAAGTGCCTGTCACGGCCGTCGGTATGTGTCCAACCGCTACGGAGGGCAATGCTACAACGCCGGACCGTTGCCCCATACACCTTCTGAGACAATCCCGCGGTGGACTTCTCCAACCTCATCCAGACCGTTCTCGTTTATGCCCTGCCGGTGCTCTTCGCAATCACCGTCCACGAAGCAGCCCATGGCTACGCGGCCCGCCACTTCGGCGACCCGACGGCTGCGATGCTCGGGCGCATCACCCTCAACCCGGCCAGGCACATCGACCCCGTCGGCACCATCCTGATGCCGCTGCTGCTGTACTTCGCCACGTCGGGCGCCTTCCTGTTCGGCTATGCCAAGCCGGTGCCGGTCAACTTCGGCAAGCTGCGCAACCCGAAGCGCGACATGGTCTGGGTGGCCCTGGCCGGTCCGGCCAGCAACTTCGTGCAGGCCGCGCTGTGGGCGCTGCTGCTGGTGCTGCTGGCCGCCGCAGGCGTGCAGGAGCGCTTCTTCCTCGCCATGGCCAAGGCCGGCGTGGCGGTCAACCTGGTGATGTGGGCCTTCAACCTGTTTCCGCTGCCGCCACTCGATGGCGGCCGCATCCTTGCCGGCCTGCTGCCGCGGCGGCAGGCGCAGTGGCTGTCGCGGGTGGAGCCCTGGGGCTTCTTCATCGTGATGGCGCTGGTCGTCGCCGGCGTGGTCGGCTCGCTGTGGCTGCGCCCGCTGATGTCGCTGGGCTACGGCGCGCTCAACCTGCTGCTCTCGCCGCTCATCGCCGTGCTGCGCTGACGCTCCCGTTCCCTCTTCCCTCGATCTCCATGAGCACCACCCGCTTCCTCTCCGGCATCAAGCCCACGGGCGCGCCGCACCTCGGCAACTACGTGGGCATGATCCGGCCCGCGGTCGCCGCGAGCCGGCAGCCCGGCGTCGAAAGCTTCTACTTCCTGGCCGACTACCACGCGCTGATCGGCAGCGACGACCCCGAGCGCATCCACCGCTCCACGCTGGAGATCGCGGCGACCTGGCTCGCGGTCGGGCTCGACCCGGACCACGTCGTGTTCTACCGGCAGTCCGACATCCCCGAGATCCCGAAACTGAACTGGCTGCTGTCGTGCGTGACCGGCAAGGGCCTGCTCAACCGCGCCCATGCCTACAAGGCCGCGCAGGACCGCAACGCCGCGGCCGGCCGTGACGCCGACGACGGGGTGAGCGTCGGCCTCTACATGTACCCGGTGCTGATGGCCGCCGACATCCTGCTGTTCAAGGCCGACAAGGTGCCCGTCGGCCGCGACCAGATCCAGCACGTGGAGATCGCGCGCGACATCGCGGCGAGCTTTAACCACCTCTACGGCGAGCACTTCGTGCCGCCCGAGGCGGTGATCGACGAGCAGGTGGCCACGCTCGCCGGCCTCGACGGCCGCAAGATGAGCAAGAGCTACGACAACACGATCCCGCTGTTCTCCTCGCGCGACCAATTGCAAAAGCTCATCGCCGGCATCCAGACCGACTCGCGCGCGCCGGGCGAGCCCAAGGAGACCGAAGGCTCGGCGCTGTTCCAGATCTTCCAGGCCTTCGCCACGCCCGGGCAGGCCGCCGACCTGCGCCGCCGCTATGCCGAAGGCATCGCCTGGGGAGAGGCCAAGGCGCTGCTGCTCGACCAGGTGGACGGCGCGCTGGCGCCGGCGCGCGCGCGCTACGAAGCGCTGATCGCCGAACCCGGCCGCATCGAGGACGTGCTGCTGGACGGTGCCGAGCGCGCCCGCGCCATCGCCACGCCCTTCATCCAGGAACTGCGCGCGGCCGTGGGCCTGCGCAGCCTGCGCACGCAGGCGCTGGCGCCGCCGAAGGCCGCGCCGGCCAAGGCGCAGCAGCCGGCCGTCTTCAAGCAGTACCGCGGGTCCGACGGGCGGTTCTACTTCAAGCTCGTGGGCGCGCAGGGCCGGCTGCTGCTGCAAAGCCGCGGCTTCGCCGCGCCGCGCGATGCCGGCCAGGCCATCGCCCGGCTCCAGCGCAAAGGCGAGGCCGCGCTGGCCGCGCTGGCCGGCCAGATCGACACCGCTGCTACGGCCGACGTCGCGCCGCAGGATCTCGCAGCGGCCCTGCAAAGCCTCGGCGCGTAGGACTGCGCCGCATCGGGACACACCTTGCTGCACAGCTTGCAGCCTCTTGCGCACAGGGCAGGGGCCGCGGTGCCGGGCATTTCGATAATGGGCCGATGGAAATCGACCCACGCAAACTGCAAGCCTTGTCCGCGGCGGTGCAATCGGCCATCGAGGCCCTCGACGAGCTGTCGTTCCTGCTGCACAACGCGGCCGGCTCGCCCCAGGCCCGGGCGGCCCGGGCCCAGGCGCAGGACCTGATGGCACGGGCCCGCTGCACGGCACCCCAGCCGCCGGCCCGCTGAGCCGCCGCGCTGCGCCCGTCCCCCGGCAGGCATCGGGCCGGCCGGAGGCCGCGCTGCATAATCCGCTCCCTCTTAACGCAAAAGAAGAGGGGGAAGGATTTCATGCGTATCGCAGCGCTGGACGATGATGCCGACCTGCTGGAACTGGTGCAGCAGGTCATGCATGGCATGGGCCATGTCTGCCACACCTACCTGGACGGAGCGTCGCTGCTCAAGGCGTTGCGGCGCGAGTCGTTCGACCTGCTCATCCTCGACTGGCACCTGCCGGACATCAGCGGGCCGGAGGTAATCGAATGGGTCCGCCGGAATATCGGCGACCGCCTGCCGATCCTGTTCGTCACCAACCGGCAGCAGGAGCAGGACATCGTCGCCGGCCTGGCCGTCGGCGCCGACGACTTCATGGGCAAGCCGGTGCGTGTCGGCGAACTGTCCGCGCGCGTCGCGGCGCTGCTTCGCCGCAGCTATGCGCCGCAACCCACTACCACGCTGGCTTTCGGACGCTACGTATTCCATCCCGACACCCGTTCGGTGGAGGTCGACGGCAAATTCGTCGAACTCAAGAACCGCGAGTACGACCTGGCGCTGTTCCTGTTCCAGAACATCGGTCGGCTGCTGTCGCGCGACCACCTGCGCGAAATCGTCTGGGGCCAGTCGCCCGAGGTGGCCTCGCGCTCGCTCGACACCCACCTCTCGCGCCTGCGCACCAAGCTCGACCTGCGGCCAGCCAACGGCTTCGTGGTGAGTGCGATCTACGGCGTGGGCTACCGTTTCGAAGCGGTCGATCCGCGGCTGGCCGGCCAGGACGGCGCCGCCGAACTGGCCCATGGCGACGCCTGAGCTGCGGCGGCTCGCGGCCTGCGCGCTGGCCGCCTGCGGGGCCGCGGCAGCCGCCCCGCAGGCGGCCCCCGCAGCCGGCGACCTGGCCCACACCGTGGCGCCCGGCGACACGCTGGTCGGCTTGGCGCAGCGCTACCTCGAATCGCCCGCGCAGTGGCCCGCGCTGCGGCGCCACAACCGCGTGCCCGACCCGCTGCGGCTTGTGCCCGGCAGCACGCTGTGGATGCCGGCCGCGCTGCTGCGCCCCCGGCCCGTCGACGCGCAGGTCGCGTTCGTGCAGGGCGACGTCCGTGCGGACGACGGCGCCGTGGCCGAGGGCGCCGCGCTCGGCGAAGGCGCGCGGCTGCGGGTGCCGGCCGGCGGCTTCGTCACCGTGCAGCTGGCCGACGGCTCGACCGTTCGGGTGCAGGCGCTGTCGGACATCGAGATCGTGCGCTCGCGCCGCCGCGGTCCCGGCGGCGCGGTCGAGGCGAGCTTCGCGCTGCGCCGCGGCGCCGCCGAGTCGGTCGTGACGCCCCAGGCCGCGCCGGGCCGGCGGTTGTTCGAGATCCGCACGCCGCGCGCGGTGGCCAGCGTGCGCGGCACCGTGTTCGACACCGCGGTCGCCGACGACGGCGGAACCGCCGCGGCGGTGACGGCCGGCACGGTCGCCGTCGCGGCCGCGGCGCGCGGCGCGGCGCCGGCCGCGGTGGTCGGCGCCGGGCTCGGCACCGCGGTGGCGGCCGACGGCCGGCCGCTGGCGGTGCGCCCGCTGCTGCCGGCCGTGGCGCCCGGGCCCGCCGCGCCGGTCGGCGAGCCCGGCCCGTTCACGCTGGCCTGGGCGCCGGTGGAGGCCGCGCGGCAGTACCTGGTGCGCATCGCCGCCGGCAGCGACTTCGCCCGCGTGGTGCGCAACGGCCGCGTGGAGGCGCCGCCGGCGCGCTTTGAGGCGCTGCCCGACGGCCGCTACACCGTCTCGGTGCGCGCCGTCGACGCGGACGGCGTCCCCGGCCTCGACGCGCACTGGCCGCTCGTGGTCAAGACCCTGCCGCTGCCGCCGCTCTACCAGCATCCGGCGCCCGGCGGCACCGTGTCGCGGCGCGACGGCACGCTCGAATGCACCGGCGTGCCCGGCGCGCGCGCCTTTCACCTGCAGGTGGCGCGCGAAGGCGAGGACTTCGGGCAGCCGGTGGTCGACGCGCCTCGCGCTGCGGCCTGCCGGCTCGACGCGGCGGCCCTCGCGCCCGGCCACTACGCCTGGCGCGCAGCCACCATCGGCGCCGGTCCCGGCGGCGCGGACGACGCGGGGCCGTTCGCGCCGGCGCAGCCGTTCGCCGTGGCCGATTCGCCGGCGGGCTCCGAGCCCGAGGCCGGCCACGACGCGGCCGGCGCGGCGCGCCTCTTCTGGAGCGGCCGGCCGGGCCAGACCTTCCGGCTGCAGATCGCGGCGGACACCGGCTTCGCCGCGCCGCTGCGCGACCTCGCACTTGACGCGCCGGCCTGGACCGACGACGGCCTGCCGCCCGGCCGCTACTACGTGCGGTTGCAGGTGCGCGACGGCGCGGACGGTTTGGCCAGCCCGTTCTCGGGGCCGCGCGAGTTCGTCGTGCGCGCGCTGCTGCGCAGCGACGGCGCGGACGGCGCGGTGCGTTCCTCCGACGGGCGGCCGGTAGGGCGCGACTGATGCTGCGCGCGGTCGTGCGCCAGTGGCGCCGCGAATGGGCGCTGCTGTCGGCCGTGCTGCTCGCGGCCGCGGCCTGGCTGTCGGCCAGCGGCGTGCTCGGGCGGCTGGACCGCGTGCTCTCCGACGCGGCGATGGCGCTGCAGGCGCACCCGCCCTCGCCCGAGCTTGCGCTCGTCGCCATCGACGAGCGCAGCATCGCCGCCATCGGGCGCTGGCCCTGGCGGCGCGCGCTGCATGCCGAGCTGGTGCGGCAGCTCGACGCGGCTGGCGCACAGGCCATCGGCCTGGAACTGCTGCTGACCGAGCCCGACGAGGACCATCCCGAGGACGACGCGCTGCTGGCGCAGGCCCTGGCCGCCAGCGGCCGCGTGGTGCTGCCGGTGAGCATGCAGATCCACGGCGGCGAGGCCGAGGCGCTGCTGCCGCTGCCGGTCCTGGCCGGCGCCGCGCGTGCGCTCGGCCATGTGCACCTGGAGACCGACACCGACGGCGTGGTGCGCAGCCTGCACCGGCGCGAGGGCCCGGCCGGCCAGTCGGCCTGGGACCACCTGGCCGCGGCCCTGCTGTGCACCGCCCGTCCGGGCGCCGCGGCCTGCGGCGACGCCGGCGGCGCGGCGGCGCCGGCCACGCCGCTGCCCGGCGCGGCCGGCTGGGAGTACGGGGCGACGGAGCTGATCCCGTTCGCCGGGCCGCCCGGCCATTTCCCCCGCCTCTCCTACGTGGACGTTCTGCGCGGCCAGGTGCCGCCCGAGGCGCTGCGCGGGCGCATCGTGATCGTCGGCGCCACCGCGGCCGGGCTGGGCGACCGCTTCGCCACGCCGCTGGCACGCCAGGCACGGCTGATGCCGGGCATCGAGGTCACGGCCAACGTGGTCGACGGCCTGCTGGCCGGCCGCCGCGTCGTGGCGGCGCAGCCCTGGCAGAACCTGCTGGTCTGCCTCGCGCCGGTGGCGCTCGGGCTGCTGTCGCTGCTGATCCTGGGGCCGCTGACCGGGCTGCTGGCGGTCCTCGCGCTGATGGCCGCCACGGTCGCGCTGGCCGCGTTCGCGCCGGCGCTCTGGGGCGTGCGGCTCGATGTGGTCGGAGGGCTCGCCGGGCTGGTGCTGGCCTATCCGCTGTGGAGCTGGCGCCGCCTGTCGGCCGCGGCGCGCTACCTGGGCCTGGAGCTGCACCGGCTGCGCTCCGACGCCGGCATCCTGCCGCCGGCGGCGCTGCCGGCCGGCGACCCGCTGGGCCGGCGCATCCTCGCGATGGAGCAGGCCACGACCCAGCTGCGCGACCTGCACCGCTTCTTGTCCGACAGCCTGCACCAGCTGCCGCAGCCGATGCTGGTCTGCGACCTGCGCGGCCAGGTGCTGCTCGGCAACGACGCGGCGGCCGAGCATTTCGGCTGCGCCGACGCGCCGTCGCTGCAGGGCCGCAGCATCGTCAGCCTGTTCGAGGGCGCGGTGCTGCGCTCCTCCGGCGAGCCACTGCTGCACGACGCCATGCTGGCCTGCGGCACCCTGCCGCTGCGCGGCGAGGGCACCGACGCCCGGGGCCGCACCATACTGCTCCAGTGCGCCCCGTTTTCCAGCGGCAGCGACGAGCAGCGCGGCTGGCTGCTGACCATCGTCAACCTCACTGCCATCCGCCGCGCCCGCCAGCAGCGCGACGAGGCCATGCGCTTCATCTCGCACGACATCCGGGCGCCCAACGCGGCCATCCTCACGCTGCTCGAAGTGCACCGCACCTATCCGGCCCAGATGCCGCTGCAGGAAATGCTCTCGCGCATCGAGCGCCACGCGCGCGCCGGGCTGGACCTGGCCGAAGGCTTCGTGCAGCTGGCGCGGGCCGAGTCGCACACCTATGCGCACGAACCGCTGGACCTGTGTGCGCTGCTGGAGGAATCGGTCGACAGCAGCTGGGCTTCCGCGCGCGAGCGCGGCGTGACGGTGACGGTGGAGGAATGCCCCGAGGCTGCGCCGACGCTGGGCGACCGCAGCCTGCTCGCGCGCTGCCTGGCCAACGTGCTGGGCAATGCGATCAAGTTCAGCCCGCACGGCGCCACGGTGCGCTGCGGCATCGGGGAGCGCCCGAACCAGTGGGCGCTGAGCGTGCACGACCACGGCCCCGGCATCCCGCCCGAAAAGCGCGCCCGGCTGTTCCAGGCCTTCGAGCGGCTGCACGGCCAGAGCCATCCGCAGCAGCACGGCATCGGCCTGGGCCTGGCCTTCGTGCGCACCGTCATGATCCACCACGGCGGCACGGTCGAGATCGACAGCATCGAGGGCGCGGGCAGCACCTTCACGCTGGTGCTGCCGCGGGCGCCGGACGATACTCCCCACTGTGATGACAGCTAGCGCTCGTCAGATGTTCGCCTGCACACCAATCTCCCCAGGAGTATATGGCACGGCCCGGGCCAGCGCCATCCACACCGCCAGCGGCAGCTCGGCGCGCGCCGGCGGCGGCGCGTTGCGCGCGGCCACGAGCCGCCCGCCTTCCTCCACCAGCACGCCGCATTCGGCCGGCACCTCCGACGGATCGGCAATGCAGCGCCCGCGCGCATCGCTGCCCAGCACGTACCAGCAGGCGCCCAGGTCCAGGTAGGCGCCGCGCTTGGCCGGGCGCTTGAGGTCGGCCAGCAGGTCGGAGCGCTGCACCTTCACCTCGTGCACCACCGGCTCCACGTAGGTGGCGACCGTGGTGTTGCGGATCGAAAAGACATCGGGCCGGACCATGCCCCAGAGCGCACCGGGCGGCGCCGGCGCGGCCGGCTCGCCCAGCAGGTCGGCGCCGGCCGGCGCCACGCCCTCGGCCGCGGCGGCCGGCAGGCGCGCCCGCAGCGCCAGCCCGCGCCAGGCGATGCGCCCGGCCGCCGCCAGCTGGGCCGCGACGCGCTGCGCGAGCGCCTCGTGGGCCGACAGCGCGGCGCGGTTGCGTGCGGCCTGTGCAGCGGCCAGCCGCAGGCCGGCCTCGGTCAGGCGCAGCGTCTCGCGGCCCCGGTCGTCCACCAGGCGCTCCAGCATGCCGCCGGCCAGCAGCTCGATCTCGACGATGTCCTGGCAGGGCCAGCCCGCGGAGCGGTACAGCTCGCGCAGGCGCCGCGCATGCTGGCGACCCCAGGCAGGCGCAGGGGTGGCGGTGTCGTCGGTCATCGGCAGGGGCGGCAGTGCGGCATTCGGTAGACTGTTGTTTTTTACAGTATATCGACCGTGCCCGTACCACCCCCGGCCAGCGACCCCACGACGGGCTACACCGTCGCGGTGCGCGCGCTCTGCGAGTTCACCGCCCGCACCGGCGACCTGGATCTGCGCGCCGGCGCCGCGCCCACCGCGCAGGAAGGCATCGCCGGCCATCAGGTCGTGGCCGGACGCAAGGCCGCGGGCTACGAGCGCGAGGTGACGCTGGCCGGCCGCTGGCGCCACGTGCGGGTGCGCGGCCGCGCCGATGGCTACGACCCGGCCGCCAACCGGCTCGACGAGGTCAAGACCCACCGCGGTCCGCTCGCGCTGCAAAGCGCCTCGCAGCGCGCGCTGCACTGGGCCCAGGCCCGCGTCTACGGCTGGCTGCTCTGCGCCGCGCGCGGCCTGCCGCGCATCACGCTCGCGCTGGTCTACCTCGACATCGCCACCGGCCGCGAGACGGTGCTGACGGAAGACCACACGGCCGATGCGCTGCGCGCCTTCTTCGAGGACCAGTGCGAGCGCTTCGCCGGCTGGGCCGACCAGGAGCTGGCCCACCGCGCCGCGCGCGATGCCGCCCTGCAGGAGCTGCGCTTTCCGCATGCGCAGATGCGCCCGGGCCAGCGCCTGCTGGCCGAGGCGGTCTGGCGCGCCGCGCGTGCCGGCCGCTGTCTCGCGGCCGAGGCGCCCACCGGCGTGGGCAAGACGCTGGGCACCCTGTTCGCGCTGCTCAAGGCCGTGCCGGGCCAGCGCATCGACCGCGTGTTCTACCTCACGGCCAAGACGCCGCAGCGGCGGCTGGCGCTCGACGCCATGGCGTCGCTCGCGCCCGCGGCCGGCGGGCCGCGGGTGCTGGAGCTGGTCGCGCGCGAGAAGGCCTGCGAACACCCGGGCAGCGCCTGCACCGGCGCGGCCTGCCCGCGCGCCCGCGGCTTCTACGACCGGCTGCCGGCCGCGCGCGCCGAAGCGGTCGCGCGGCCGCTGCTCGACAGGCAAGCACTGCGCACGCTCGCCACCGCCCACGGCATCTGTCCCTACTACCTGGGCCAGGAACTGGCGCGCTGGTGCGACGTGGTCGTGGGCGACTACAACCACTGGTTCGACAGCGGCGCCGCGCTGCACCTGCTGGCCGCGGCCGAGGACTGGCAATGCGGCCTGCTGGTCGACGAGGCCCACAACCTGACCGAGCGGGCCCGTGCCATGTACTCGGCGGCGCTGTCGCAGTCCACGCTGCGCGCGCTGCGCCGCGCCGCGCCACAGCTCCGGGGCGCCTGTGACCGCCTGCAGCGGGCCTGGAACGCAGCCAACCGCGCCTGCGCCCCCGACGGCGCCCTACCCGCCTACCGCGTGCTGCCCGAGCCGCCCACGGCCTGGCTCGATGCCCTGCGCCTGGCCTGCGCCGCCATCGGCGACCACCTGGCCGAAACGCCGCAGGCGCTCGATGCCGAACTCCAGCGCTTCTATTTCGACGCCCTGCATCTGCTGCGCCTGGCCGAGCGCTTCGACGCGAGCCATTCGGTCTACGACCTCCAGCCGCTGCCCCGGGGCCGCGACACGGTGCTGACCCTGCGCAACATCGTGCCGGCGCCGCACCTCGCGCCGCGCTGGGCGGCGGCTCACACGGCCACGCTGTTCTCGGCCACGCTGAGCCCCGCGGCCTTCCATGCCGACCTGCTCGGCCTGCCGGAGGACGCGGCCCGCGTCGATGCGCCCTCGCCGTTCGACGCGACGCAGCTGTCGGTGCGGGTGGCCCGCCACATCTCCACGCGCTGGGCCGACCGCGCGCGCTCGCTGGAACCCATCGCCGACCTGCTGGCCGCGCAGTACGCGGCCGCGCCCGGCAACTACCTGGCCTTCTTCAGCAGCCACGACTACCTGGCCCAGGCCGCCGCCACGATGCGTGCGCGCCATCCCGGCCTGCCGCTGTGGCAGCAGGAGCGGCAGATGGACGAGGCCGCGCGCGACGCCTTCCTGGCCCGCTTCGCGCCCGGCGGCCGGGGCATCGGCTTCGCCGTGCTCGGCGGCGCGTTCGCCGAGGGCATCGACCTGCCGGGCAGCCGCCTGGTCGGCGCCTTCATCGCCACGCTGGGCCTGCCGCAGACCAACCCGGTCAACGAGCAGCGCCGCCACCGGCTGCAGCAGGCCTTCGGCACCGGCTACGACTACGCCTACCTCTACCCCGGCCTGCAGAAAGTGGTGCAGGCCGCCGGCCGCGTCATCCGCACACCCGAGGACCGCGGCGTGGTGCACCTGATGGACGACCGCTTCGCCCGGGTGGAAGTGCAGCGGCTGCTGCCGGCCTGGTGGTTCGCCCCGGCGCCGGCCGACCTGCGCTGATCCTGCGCCAGCCCGGCGGCTTGTCCGCGGCTCCCAGGGGTGGCAGTCCTACAACCCCCGGGCATCCCGCTTCCCACAATGCACCTACCGTCCATCTTTCCAACGGAGCCAGCATGTTCAACCTCTTCCAGCCCCCCGCCGACAGCCACCTCAAGCGCGCCGCCGCCATGCTGCGTGAGGCCCACATGGCCCGCATCGAGCACCAGGCTGCTGCCGAGCACCACGGCGCCCTGGCGCGCATGTATGCCGAGCGCGCCGCCTGGCTCGAAAAGGAACTGCACCCCGAGGCCGCCATGGCCGTGCCGCTGGCGACGCCGCGCGGCGACGCCTTCGACGGCACCGGCAAGCGCCCGGCCGACAGCTCCATCCTCTACCATCCGTTCGACAACAAGCGCCGCCTCGAAGGCTGAACATACCCCTACCCCTCGTCCTCTCCAGCCCGTATGTCGTGCGGGCTGTAGCCACATACTCCCAGGACAACACCTGGATGCATGTCGGCTCGCACGGCAGGCCATGCGCGGTGTGCTCCTACACGGCGGTGCCGCGGCGCAGCGTAGAAGCAGACGCACCTTTCCTCCCGTTCGCACCCACACCAAGGAGATCCTTCGAGATGTCATCGACCCTGCACCAGACTCCCGCCGCGCGCCACTCCGCGCGCCTGCTCATGCTCGGCGCCGCCTTTGCGGCGGCGTTCGCGCTGACCGCCTGCGACCGCAAGACATCCAACCCGCCGACGCCCTCGACCACCACCCCCGCTCCGGAGGCGAGCCCGCCGTCTGCCCCGCCCGAGCAGCCCGCCGTGCCGACGACGCCGTCCGACAGCGGCAGCACCAGCACGCCGGGGTCCACTGGCGGCGTGAGCGGCTCCGGCACGGGCGGCGATGCTGCCGGCACGGGTGCCGCAGGCACCACCACGACCACGCCGCCCGCCACCGACGGCGCCGCCGGCGCCGGCTCGTCGCAAGGCAACCGCTGACCGACCGGCACCGCGCCGCCTTCAGCGGCGCGCCGGGTCGGTCGACTGGACCTCGCCGAGCCGGCAGGCCGCGTCCAGGATGCGTTCGCTGGGATTGGGCTGCATGTCGGCGAAGGCCATCCTGGGCAGGTTGTCCAGGCCGAAGGTGACGTCGCGCCAAGCCCCCTGCCAGCGCGGCTGGTCGTAGAGGCGCAAGGCGCTGTAGCCGGCGGTCCGGTTCTGGCAATCGACCTGGACCGTCGCTTCCGCGGAGCGGTAGTTCTGGCCGTCGTAGCCCCGGCGCACCGAGGCCCGGCTGAACCGCACCCGGACCAGACGGAATTCATTGAACACCGTGACTTGGTCGGCGGCCACCTCGACCACATCGGGCGCCTGCGGCCCGCCTTCGCTGACGGTGAGCCATACCGACGGGTCCGCCGCAGCCCCGGCGCCTGCCGCGATGCCTGCCGTCAGCAGGAACCAGCGGATCGACGCGCGGGCAACGGTGAGAATTTTCATATGGCGCGCACTATATGCGATGCGCGCGGGCGGCCGCCCGCGGCTTCACAGCCAGCGCCGCAACAGCCCGGAAATGCGCTGGAAGCGCGCCCCGTAGGGCGGGCGCAGCCACTGCGCCGCGGGGTTGCCGCGCGCCGGCGCCAGCACCGCCTTGTCATGGCTCATGCGCCGGAAGCCGGCCTCGCCGTGGGCCGCACCCCAGCCGCTGTCGCCCACGCCGCCGAACGGCAGCCCCGGATGCGCGGCATGCAGCAGCGTGCCGTTGACCGTGACGCCGCCGCTCACCGTGCGGCGCAGCACTTCGTCGCGCATGCCGGCCGCGTCGCCGAACCAGTAGAGTGCCAGCGGCCGCGGGCGGGCGTTGACGTAGTCGATCGCATCGTCGAGCCGCTCGTACGACAGCACCGGCAGCACCGGTCCGAAGATCTCCTCCTGCATGAGCCGCATGCCGTCGGTGACGCCATAGACCAGCACCGGCGCCATCTGGCGCTGGAGCCTCGCATTGCTGCCGTCGGCGTCGGCCGGCTCGATCACCTCGACCTGGGCGCCGAGCTGGGCGGCGTTCTGCAACAGCGCCTGGAGACGCGCATGGTGGTGGGCATCGACCACCGAGGCGTAGTCCGGGTTGCCGGCAAAGCGCGGGTAGAGCCGCAGCGCGGCCGCGCGGAAGGCGTCGGCGAAGGCGGCCTCGCTGCCGCGCGGCACCAGCACGTAGTCCGGGGCGACGCAGGTCTGGCCGGCGTTGAGCAGCTTGCCGTGGGCGATGGAGGCAGCCGCCTTGTGGAGGTCGCAGCCCGCGTCGATGATGCAGGGGCTCTTGCCGCCCAGCTCCAGCGTCGTGGGCGTCAGGTGGACGGCCGCGGCCTGGGCCACGCGGCGACCGGTCTGGGAGGAGCCGGTGAAGAACAGGTGGTCGAACGGCAATCCCGCGAAGGCCGTCGCCACGGCCACGCCGCCGGTGGCGACCCCGAACTCCTCGGGCGAGAAGAACCTGCCCGCCAGGCGCGCCAGCTGCGCCGCCGTGTGCGGCGCCCGTTCACTGGGCTTGAGCATCACGCGGTTGCCGGCCGCGAAGGCCGCGACCACCGGCGCGAGCGACAGCAGCAGCGGGTAGTTCCAGGGCGCCATCACGCCCACCACGCCGAGCGGCTGCGGCTGTACCCAGGCCTGCGCCGGGTGCAGGTACCAGGGCGTGGATATGCGACGCCGCCGCGTCCACCGGGGCAGTTGGCGCAGCGCGTCGGACAGCAGCGCACGCAGCACCGACAGCTCGGCCATCTCGGTCACGGCGGCGGACCGGACGCCGAAGTCCGCTTCGACCGCGACGCTCAGTTCCGGCGCATGTTCGCCGAGCAGCTTGCGCAGCCGCACCAGGCGTTCCCGGCGCACGACCAGCGGCACGTCGATCTGCCTGCGGCTGGCCTGGAACTGCAGGTCGAACAGATCGCGCAGGTCGGTGGGCATGCTCATGCCGGCCGATCATAGGCGGCCGGCCCGCGGCCGGCTGTATCGCCCTGTACCCCGCCGGGGCAGGAGCCCGCTATGCGCCGCGAAGCCGTCAGCGCCGCGCCGCGCCCTGCGCCGGCTGGGGCTTGTGGGCGGCCGACCCGTCGCGCGCCGCACCGGGCGGGCGCAGCGTGTCGCTGGTCTCCTTCTTCGGCCGGTCGTCGGTCTCGACGAAGTCCGGACTCGGCCGGTCTTCGTCCTTGTGGGTCCTGCCGTCGGGCGAATCGATCTGGGTGGCCATGGCCGGACTCCTCAATGGGCCTTGTCGCGCGCCGCGGCGTTGCGCTTGCGCGTGGCCGCGGCCTTCCTGGCCGAGGCGGAGCGTTCGGCCGCCGTGCGGCTGGCCGATGCGGCACCGCCCAGGCGGCCGCCTTTGTGCGACGAGGCGGTATGCATCGGCTTGCCGCGGCCGGAGCCGCTCTTCTTGCCGCCGCCGGTTTCCTTGTTCACGGTGGCCCAGGCGCGGCGCTCGGCCTCGCCCTTGGAGGTGCCGCGCTTCTCGTAGCCTTCCTCGATGTGCTCGGCCTAGCGCTTCTGCTTGTCGGTGTAGCTGGATTTGTCGCCACGGGGCATGGAGAACTCCTTTCGTCGGTCGAAAACGATACGGGCCGCACAACAGGCGGCCCGGCGCTTCGGGGGTGCGCCCTGCGGCGCGGTCAGCGGTTGTCGTTCTTGTGGCTCTGGCGGCCGGCTTCGGCATGCTGTTCGCTGCTGCCGCCGCGGGTCTGGCCCTGGCCGGACGAAGCATTGCTGCGGTCGCCCTGGTTCTGGCTGCCGGAGCCCGAGGAGGCGGAACTGCCGCCATGGCCTCCGTGGCTCTTCGCGCCAGCCTCGCGCGCTTCCTGCGAAGTGAACTCGTGGGCGTTGCCGCTCTCGTGGGCGGCCTTGCCGCCCTGCGAGGCGATCTCGCGCTGGCGCTCGGGGTCGATGGCGGCGAAACCGCGGTTGGAGCCGCCGCTCTCGTTCTGGCTGCGGTTCTGGCCGCCCTGGTTGCCCTTGTTGTCCTGGCCCTCGTTGCTGCCGGTGTGCTGATTGTGTCCCTGCGGGTTGTTCGATGCCATGGCAATCTCCTGGAAAAAGTGGGTGGATCGGTACGGGAGGAGCCCCGTCCGTCGTCACTTTCCGGCCGCATCGTCCACGGCTGTGTAAGGCGGCGCCTACTTGAGCGTCGGCCTGCATGCCGAGCGCACCGGCCCCTGTGAAGGCGCCCGCGCGGCGCCTCCTCAGCGTCCGGCGGGGCCGCGCTCCTTGGGCTGCACGTCGATCACGCCGGTGTCGTCCGCGCCGCGGGCAGCGAAGCGCCCGGCCGGGCGGAAAGCGCGCTCCCAGCCCTGCCGTGGGTCGATCCGCACGGCCCACGGCGCGACCGGCCGGCCGGTGATGCGCGCCCACAGCGCCCGCACGCCCCAGGCCGCGGCGAGCAGCAGCACCGCAGCCAGCAGGCTCAGGGCGAACAGGAGCCCCGCGGCCAGAGCCGCCAGCCGCAGGGCGAAACGGATGAGGCCGCCGACCAGGTCGGCAGGGCCGCAGGCGCCGCGCCGCGCAGCGCGCCCGTCAACCAGGCGCCCGGTCACGCGGCGGCCGCCGAGAACGCGAACACGCCCGGCTGCCGCACCGGATCGACGCTCACGTGGATCGTGTCCTTGGGCGCGAAGCGGCCTTCGAGCAGCAGCTTGGACAGCGGATTCTCGATGCGCTGCTGGATTGCGCGCTTCAACGGCCGCGCGCCGAACACCGGGTCGAAGCCGACCTTGGCGATCTCGGCCAGCGCCGCGGGCGACACGTCGAGCGCGAGGTCGATCTTGGCCAGCCGCGCGGTCAGCACCTTGAGCTGGATCGCGGCGATGGACTCGATGTTCTTCGCGTCGAGCGCATGGAACACCACGGTCTCGTCGATGCGGTTGAGGAACTCGGGGCGAAAGTGGTTCTTGAGCTCGTCCCAGACCGCTTCCTTGATCTCCTCGTTGGGCCGGCCGACCATCGACTGGATGATCGGCGAGCCGATGTTGCTGGTCATGACGATCACGGTGTTCTTGAAGTCCACCGTGCGGCCCTGGCCGTCGGTCAGGCGGCCGTCGTCGAGCACCTGCAGCAGGACGTTGAACACGTCCGGATGGGCCTTCTCCACCTCGTCGAGCAGCACCACGCTGTAGGGCTTGCGGCGCACCGACTCGGTCAGGTAGCCGCCTTCCTCGTAGCCCACGTAGCCGGGCGGCGCGCCGATCAGGCGCGCGACCGAATGCTTCTCCATGAACTCGCTCATGTCGATGCGGATCAGGTGGTCCTCGCTGTCGAACAGGAAGCCCGCGAGCGCCTTGCAGAGCTCGGTCTTGCCCACGCCCGTCGGTCCGAGGAACAGGAACGAGCCGGTCGGCCGGTTCGGGTCCGACAGGCCCGAGCGCGAGCGGCGGATCGCATCGGCCACGGCGGTGACGGCCTCGTCCTGGCCGACGACGCGCTCGTGCAGCTTGGCTTCCATCTGCAGCAGCTTCTCGCGCTCGCCCTGCAGCATCTTGCTGACCGGAATGCCGGTGGCGCGCGAGACCACCTCGGCGATCTCCTCGGCGCCGACCTGGGTGCGCAGCAGCTTGGGTGCGTCGGCCGTGCCCTTGGCCGATTCCTTGTCGAGGGCCTCCTTCAGGCGCGTTTCCAGGCCCGGCAGCTGGCCGTACTGCAGCTCGGCGACCTTGTTGAAGTCGCCCTTGCGCTTGAACTCCTCGATCTGGAACCTGAGCTTGTCGATCTCCTCGCGGATCTGGGCCGAGCCCTGGGCCGTGGCCTTCTCGGACTGCCAGATCTCGTCGAGGTCGGCGTATTCCTTCTGCTTGGCCGCGATTTCCTCGTCGAGCAGCGCGAGCCGCTTCTGCGAGGCCTCGTCCTTCTCCTTCTCGACGGCGGCGCGCTCGATCCTGAGCTGGATGATGCGGCGGTCGAGCCGGTCCATGACCTCGGGCTTGGAGTCGATCTCGATCTTGATCTTGGCCGCGGCCTCGTCGATCAGGTCGATCGCCTTGTCGGGCAGGAAGCGGTCGGTGATGTAGCGGTGGCTCAGCTCAGCCGCGGCCACGATGGCCGGGTCGGTGATCTCCACGCCGTGGTGCAGTTCGTAGCGCTCCTGCAGGCCGCGCAGGATGGCGATGGTCGCCTCCACCGTCGGCTCGCCGACGAGGATCTTCTGGAAGCGCCGCTCCAGCGCCGCGTCCTTCTCGATGTACTTGCGGTATTCGTCGAGCGTGGTCGCACCCACGCAGTGCAGCTCGCCGCGCGCGAGCGCGGGCTTCAACATGTTGCCCGCGTCCATCGCGCCCTCGGCCTTGCCGGCGCCGACCATGGTGTGCAGCTCGTCGATGAAGACGATGGTCTGGCCCTCGTCCTTGGCCAGTTCGTTGAGCACGGCCTTCAGGCGCTCTTCGAACTCGCCGCGGTACTTGGCGCCCGCGAGCAGCGCGGCCATGTCGAGCGACAGCACGCGCTTGCCCTTGAGCGAATCGGGCACCTCGCCGGCGACGATGCGCTGCGCGAGCCCTTCGACGATCGCGGTCTTGCCCACGCCGGGCTCGCCGATGAGGACGGGGTTGTTCTTGCTGCGGCGCTGGAGCACCTGGATGGCGCGGCGGATCTCCTCGTCGCGGCCGATCACCGGGTCGAGCTTGCCGGCGCGGGCGCGCTCGGTCAGGTCGAGCGTGTACTTCTTGAGCGCACCGCGCTGGCCTTCGGCATCGGCGCTGTCCACGCCCTGGCCGCCGCGCACCGCATCGATCGCGGCTTCGAGCGACTTGCGCGTGAGGCCGTGGGCCCGCGCGATCTCGCCGACGGTGCCCTTGGCATCGGCCACCGCGAGCAGGAACAGCTCGCTCGCGATGAACTGGTCCTTGCGCTTGATCGCCTCCTTCTCGGTGGCCTGCAGCACGCGGCCCAGCTCGGGGCCGACCTGCACCTGCTCGCCGCCCTGCACCTGGGGCAGCTTCTTGATCCCGGCCTCGGCCGCCGCGAGCAGGCCCTGGACGTTGACGCCGGCGCGCTGCAGCAGCGGGCGCGGGCCGTCCTCCTGCCGCAGCATCGCGGCCAGCAGGTGGACGGGCTCGATGTACGGGTTGTCGTTGCCAAGCGCGAGCGACTGGGCGTCGCCCAGCGCTTCCTGGAACTTGGTGGTCAGCTTGTCTTGTCGCATGGGTTGGAAACCTCCGGTTGCGTTCTAACTGGTGCCCGACCCTGCCAATTCAAGGGTCTTGCAGCGCCACGTCGATCCAGCCGCGCAGGCTGTTGACGAAGGCCAGACCTTCGGCGCGCGGCAGGTCCGCGACGCGGACCACGCCTTCGGCAACGCGGCCCTCGGCCAGCGCGATGGCGCGCCCCACGCCGGGCAGCAGGCCGCTGGCCAGCGGCGGCGTGAGCCAGCGCCCGCCGAGCTTCACCGCCACGCTGCCGCGGGTGAATTCGGTGAGCTCGCCGGCCTCGTTCCAGAGCAGCACGTCGAAGACGTCCGCCCCGGGCGCGAAGGCATCGTAGTGCGCGCGCCGCGTGGTCTTGTGGCGCACGAATTCGCCGTGCGCCTCGCGCAGCGGCGCGGCGGCCAGCCGCACGCGGGCCGGGCCGCTGTGGTCGGCAAAGGCGGGCGCCTCGGCCTCGATGCGCCCGTCGGCCTGCAGCAGCAGCCGGACACGGCGCATACCCCTGGGATTATTGTCTGCCAGTGCTCTCAATTCGCGTGCTGCTGCCCCATGATCCCAGGGGTATGCAAAATATGCAGCGCTGGCGGCCAGGCGGGCCAGATGGGCGCCGGCATGGCGCAGCGCGCCGTCCTCCATGCGCAGCGTCTCCAGCAGCGCGAACGGCGAACTGGCGCGCAGCACGAAGGCCGCCTTGTGGCCCCACTCGGCCCATTCGCCGTCGAAGCCGGCGTCGATGGTGATGCCGCTGCCGATGCCGCAGCGCACCGCATCGCCCTGCACTTCCAGCGTGCGGATGGCCACGTTGAACGTCGCCGCGCCGCCCGGGCGCACGACGCCGACGGCGCCGCAGTACACGCCGCGCGCATCGGGCTCCAGCGCGCGGATGGTCCGCATCGCCTGCACCTTGGGCGCGCCGGTGACCGAGCCGCAGGGGAACAGCGCGGCGAACACGCCGGCCAGCGTGGTGCCGGGCCGGGTGCGGGCGGTGACGTCGGTGGTCATCGACCAGACGGTGGGCAGCGCCTCGGTGTGGAACAGGCGTGGCACGGCGACGCTGTGCGGCACGGCGATGCGCGAGAGGTCGTTGCGGATCAGGTCCGCGATCATCACGTTCTCGGCGCGCTCCTTGGCGCTGGCGCGCAGCGCGGCGGCATGCCCGGCGTCGGCCTCGGGCGTGGCGCCGCGCGGGGCCGTGCCCTTCATCGGGCGGCTCATGATGGGGCCGCTGCCGTCCGGGCCCGCACGCCAGTCGAAGAACAGTTCGGGCGAGACCGACAGCACCTGTTCCTCGCCGGTGTCGATGCAGGCCGCATAGGTGCCGGGCTGGGCGCGCTGGAGCGCAGCGAACAGCGCCTGCGGCGTGCCCTGGCGCAGCCGGCCGCGCATGCGGTCGGTGTGGTTGATCTGGTAGACCTCACCGGAGGCGATGCGGCGGTGGATGTCGGCGACGGCCTCGCGCGCGTCGCGGGCCGACAGCGGCGCATGCCAGTCGACGGTGGCGGCGGCGCCGGCCGCATCGGGCCAGGGCCGCGGCGCATCGAACACGCCGAACCAGGCCAGCGGGCCGCCGGCGCGTGGATGCACCGCCAGCGCGGCATCGAAGGCCGGCGCCGCCTCGTAGCGCACGAAGCCCACGCACCAGCGGCCGGCAGCCGCATGGGCCTGCACCGCGTCGAGCACGGCGCGCACCTCGTCCGCCTGCAGGGCGGCCAGCACGGCCAGCGGCTGCGCGAACGCGGCGCGCAGCGGCGGCGTGCCGGCGCAGGGCGCGATGAAATCCACAAGGGCGCACACGGGCGCCGCAGAACCGTTACCCACTCAATACCCCCCAGTGAAACCCCTTGCAGCGCTTATGCAAAGCGCGCAATGGGCATATACCCCCTACCCCTGCATGCCCGCACGCAGCCCTTCGGCCACGGTCGGGTACAGCAGCGGCACGCGCAGTTCGCGCGCGAGCCGTGCATTGTCGAGCCGGCGCGATTCGCCCATGAAGCTCAGCAGCGTGGTGGGCAGCGCGCGCTCGGCCTCGGCGCGCGCGATGCGCGGCGGCCGCGGCAGACCGTAGAGGTCGGCCGTGAAGTCCATGTAGTCGCCCAGGCGCAGCGCGGTGTGGTCGCAGACGTTGACCACACGCTGCGGCCGGCCGCGCCAGAGCGCGGCCACGCAGGCGCGCGCGAGGTCGTCGGCATGGATGTGGTTGGTGTAGACGTCGTCCTCGGCCGCGAGCACCGGCGTGCCGCGCGCCAGCCGCGCGCGCGGCGTGCCGCCCTCGCGGTCGCTGGCGTAGATGCCGGGGATGCGCAGGATGCCCGCCCGCGCGCCGCTGGTGCGGCCGAAGTGCCGCACGGCGCGCTCGGCATCCACCCGGCGCACGGCACGCGGCGTGGCCGGTGCCACGGCCCGGGTCTCGCGCACCCAGGCGCCGCCGCAGTCGCCGTAGACGCCGGTGGTGGAGCCGTAGACCAGCGCGCGGGGCGGCGTTCGGGTGCTGAGCGCGCGCAGCAGCGCCACCGTGCGGAAGTCGCGCCACCACACGGCCGCATCGGCCGCGGGCGGCGCCAGATGCAGCACATGCGTGGCCAGGCCCGACAGGCGCCGCAGCGTGGCCGGCGCATCGAGGTCGCCGGCCAGCGGCTGGATGCCGCGCTCGCGCAGCAGCGGCACGCGCGGCGGCGACGAGGTGAGCGCCAGCAGCCGCGGGCCGCGCCGGCGCGCCGCGCCGAGCGCCGTGGCTGCGCGCAGCCCGACGTCGCCGCAGCCGACGATGAGCACGCGCGGGCGGCGAAAGCGCGCCGGCAGGGCGCCGAGGGGGAAAAGGTTTGAAGGCAAAATCGTGGGTTCGCCGCCGTGACCCGGCCGCAAAAAAATTGCCCCGAGGATATCGAAAAGATGACCCCAGCCGACACGACGGCCGCCTTCGCCGCGCCCCGCATCACCGTGCAGCCCAGCGGCCGCGCGTTCACCGCCCAGCCCGGCGAGACCATCCTGGCCGCAGCCATCCGCCAGGGCGTGGGCCTGCCCTACGGCTGCAAGGATGGCGCCTGCGGCTCGTGCAAGTGCAGGAAGCTCGACGGCGAGGTCGTGCACGGCGAATACCAGGCCAAGGCGCTGTCGCCCGGCGAGGCCGCCGCCGGCCTGATCCTGACCTGCTGCGCGGTGCCGCTGGGCGGCGACGTGGTGCTCGAATCGCGCAACGTGACGGATGAGAGCGCCTTCCCGATCAAGCGCCTGCCGGTGCGTGTGGCCGCGCTGGAGAGGAAGACGGACGACGTGATGCTGGTGCGCCTGCAGCTGCCGGCCGTCGAGCCCTTCCGCTACCACGCCGGCCAGTACATCGAGTTCATCCTGCGCGACGGCAGCCGCCGCGCCTATTCGCTGGCCAACGCGCCGCACACCCAGGCCGAAGGCCCGCATGCGGAGCTGCACATCCGCCACCTGCCCGGCGGCAAGTTCACCGACCATGTGTTCGGCGCGATGAAGGAGAAGGAAATCCTGCGCGCCGAAGGCCCGTTCGGCAGCTTCTACCTGCGCGAGGATTCCGACAAGCCGATCGTGCTGCTCGCCTCGGGCACGGGCTTCGCGCCGATCAAGGCGCTCATCGAGCAGCTGCGCCACAGGGACATCCGCCGCCCGGCCGCGGTCTACTGGGGCGGCCGCCGCCCGGGCGACCTGTACCTCGACGACTGGATCCGCGCCGCTGCGGCCGAACTGCCGCACCTGGCCTACGTGCCGGTCGTCTCGCACGCGCTGCCGCAAGACGGCTGGACCGGCCGCACCGGCTTCGTCCACCAGGCCGTGCTCGACGACTTCGCCGACCTCTCGGGCCACCAGGTCTATGCCTGCGGCGCGCCGATCGTCGTGGAGTCGGCCCAGCGCGACTTCACGGCCCTGCGCGGGCTGCCGGCCGAGGAGTTCTATGCGGATGCGTTCACGTCGGAGGCGGACAAGCACTGAACATGGCAGATCAACCGCAAGCGGGCAAGGACGCGGCCGAGACTGCGCTTAAAGGAGGTGGTCGCAACACAGTGACGCGCAGGGGAGAGGTCGTCTACCGTCCATCCTTTCCTTGGTCGAGGACTGTCTTGTCCCTGTTGAAACACCTCGAACAAGCAGGCTATGCAGCGTCGCCACGGGTCATCGGTTCGGGCTTTGACGAAGCCGGACGCGAAACTTGATCTTGCCCCTGATTTACGGACACCTATCTAAGCGACATTGGCCAGCTCGTACTGCTCTGGGCTGAGGTAGCCCAGGGTCGAGTGCAGCCGGATCCGATTGTAGTCAACCTCAATGTAGTCAAACACATGAGCCTTGGCCTGCTCCCGTGTGGCGAGGTGTTCACCATGGATGGCCTCGACCTTCAGACTGTGGTTCCAACTCTCCATTGCTGCGTTGTCGTAGCAGTTGCCTCTGGCACTCATGCTGGCGATCAAAGCGTATTGCTCCAACAGGGCGCGGTGCTCGCGCGAGCAGTATTGGCTACCACGGTCA
>WNDY01000060.1 GCA_009914555.1 Xylophilus sp. | reverse complement strand
GACCTGTATTCGCGTAAGGTTGTGGGCTGGTCGATGTCTGAGCGCATGACGGCTACGCTGGTTTGCGACGCGCTGCGCATGGCGCTGTTTGCTCGCAATCGGCCTCGGGGAGTGATCGTGCATACTGGCCGTGGTAGCCAATACTGCTCGCGCGAGCACCGCGCCCTGTTGGAGCAATACGCTTTGATCGCCAGCATGAGTGCCAGAGGCAACTGCTACGACAACGCAGCAATGGAGAGTTGGAACCACAGTCTGAAGGTCGAGGCCATCCATGGTGAACACCTCGCCACACGGGAGCAGGCCAAGGCTCATGTGTTTGACTACATTGAGGTTGACTACAATCGGATCCGGCTGCACTCGACCCTGGGCTACCTCAGCCCAGAGCAGTACGAGCTGGCCAACGTCGCTTAGATAGGTGTCCGTAAATCAGGGGCAAGATCACTCTACGATGAACGCTTCACGAGGCACGCGCATGGCAGCCTGTGAGGGGCTGAGCCATGGGTCCATGGGCCAACCGGGGGGGCCTCCGGCGGCCTGGCAGGGGCCTGATAGATCAACAGCCAGAAACCAGTTCACCAACCGCCTCACACACAGAAATACTGACAGCCCCCGTGATCGTCACCGAATGGAAGGTGTTCCGCACACCGCACTTCGGCAAGCTGCGGGCAGCCCTGCGCCAGCCGCTGGTGTTCGACGGCCGCAACCTCTACGCGCCGCAGCGCATGCGCGACGAAGGCTTCGAGTACCACGCCATCGGAAGGCCGGCCTGAGCAGCTGCGCCGAAAAGGCACCCCGCGGGCCGGCTCTGCGCTGCAAGCCTGGAGTAAGCTTGCAGCCCTTTTTTCCGCCACCTCAACCGCCGAGACACGCATGACCGATCTTTCCGCCGCAGAACAGGCGCTGCGCGACGCCGCCCGCGAGTGCCACCGCAGTCCCGTCAAGGGCAAGATCGCGGTCACGCCAACCAAGCCGCTGTCCAACCAGCGCGACCTCTCCCTGGCCTATTCGCCCGGCGTGGCCTACCCCTGCCTGGACATCCAGGCCGACCCGGCCGCGGCCTACGAGTACACCTCGCGCGGCAACCTCGTCGGCGTGGTCACCAACGGCACGGCCGTGCTGGGTCTGGGCGACATCGGCCCGCTCGCAGGCAAGCCGGTCATGGAGGGCAAGGGCTGCCTGTTCAAGAAGTTCGCCGGTGTGGACGTGTTCGACATCGAACTGGCCGAGCGCGACCCCGACAAGCTGGTGGAGATCATCGCCGCGCTCGAACCCACGCTCGGCGGCATCAACCTCGAGGACATCAAGGCGCCCGAGTGCTTCTACATCGAGAAGCAGCTCAGCGCGCGACTCAACATCCCGGTCTTCCACGACGACCAGCACGGCACGGCCATCATCTCCTCGGCCGCGCTGCTCAACGGCCTGGAACTCGTGGGCAAGACCATCGGCGAGGTCAAGGTCGCGGTCTCGGGCGCCGGCGCCGCGGCCATCGCCTGCCTGGACGTGATGGTGGGCCTGGGCGTCAAGCTGGCCAACATCCATGTGGTCGACTCCAGGGGCGTGATCCACGACGGCCGCACCGGCCTGGATGCGTCGAAGCAGCGCTACGCCCAGAAGACCGAGGCCCGCACGCTGGCTGACGTGGTCCGGGACGCCGACGTCTTCCTCGGCTGCTCGGCGCCCGGCGTGCTGACGGCCGAGATGGTCAAGACCATGGCGCCCAAGCCGATCATCCTGGCGCTGGCCAATCCCGAGCCCGAGATCCGCCCCGAGCTGGCCAAGGCCGTGCGTCCGGACTGCATCATCGCCACCGGCCGCAGCGACTACCCGACCCAGGTCAACAACGTCCTGTGCTTCCCGTACATCTTCCGCGGCGCGCTGGACTGCGGCGCCACCAAGATCACCGAGGCGATGAAGCTCGCCTGCGTGCGCGAGATCGCCGACCTGGCCAAGGCCGAGACCAGCGACGAGGTCGCTGCCGCCTACCCCGGCCAGGAACTGGTGTTCGGCCCCGACTACCTGATTCCCACGCCGTTCGACGCCCGCCTGATCCTCAAGATCGCGCCGGCCGTGGCCCGCGCCGCCCAGGAATCCGGCGTGGCCACGCGGCCGATCGAGGACTATGCGGCCTACCGCGAGAGCCTCACGCGCTTCGTCTACCAGACCGGCATGTTCATGCGTCCGGTGTTCGAGGCCGCCAAGGCGAAGCTCCAGCGCGTGGCCTTCGCCGAGGGCGAGGACGAGCGCGTGCTGCGCGCGGTGCAGGTCGCGGTGGACGACGGCCTCGCCAAGCCGATCCTGATCGGCCGCCCGGCCGTGATCGCCGCGCGCATCGCCAAGGCGGGCCTGCGCATCCGCATCGGCCAGGACGTCGAGGTGACCGACCCCGAGGACGATCCACGCTTCCGCCGCTACTGGGAAGCCTATTACGCGCGCATGAAGAGGAACGGTGTGAACGCCGAGGCCGCCAAGGCCGCGGTCCGCCGCTCCAACACGCTGATCGGCGCGCTGATGATCGAACTGGGCGATGCCGACACGCTGATCGCCGGGCTGGTCGGCCGCTACGACCAGCACCTGGAGCACGTGCGCACCATCATCGGTCTGAAGAAGGGTGCCCACGGCTTCGCCGCGGTCAACGCGCTCACGCTGCCGCAGCACACGCTGTTCATCGCCGACACCTACATCAACGAGTCGCCCAACGCCGAGGAATTGGCCCACATCGCCCTGGCCGCGGCCGAGGAGGTGCGCCGCTTCGGCCTGCCGCCCAAGGTGGCCTTCCTGTCGCACAGCAACTACGGCAGCTCGACCCGCCCGTCGGCACTGAAGATGCGCGAGGCCTACGAGCGCTTCAAGGCGCTGGCGCCCGACATCGAGGCCGACGGCGAACTGCACGGCGACTCGGCCCTGAACGAGGTCGTGCGCGGCCAGGCGGTGGACGACAGCGCGCTCTCCGGCCCGGCCAACGTGCTGATCTGCCCGAACCTGGATGCGGCCAACATCCTGTTCAACGTGCTCAAGACCACGGTCGGCCAAGGCGTGACCATCGGCCCGATCCTGCTCGGCGCTGCGGCCTCGGCGCACATCCTGACGCCCTCGGCCACGGTGCGCCGCATCGTCAACATGACGGCGCTGGCCGCGGCCAAGGCCGCCGCAGCGGCGGCCTGACGTTCGCCGCCTAGGCCGGCGGCGGCGTCTTGGGCTCGTAGTCGCACCAGCGCGCGACCACGCATTCCCAGCAGCGCGGCAGCTGCGCGCGGCAGACATAGCGGCCGTGCAGCACCAGCGCATGGTGCGCATGGGCCAGGAAGGCGTCGGGCACGCGCTGCATGAGCCGGCGCTCCACCGCCAGCGGCGTGGCGCCCGGCGCGAGCCCGGTGCGGTTGGCCACGCGCAGCACGTGCGTGTCGACCGCGACCGTCTTCTCGCCGAAGGCGGTGTTGAGCACCACGAGCGCGGTCTTGCGGCCCACGCCGGGCAGCGACTGCAGCGATTCCATGTCGCGGGGCACCTCGCCGCCGAAGCGTTCGACGAGCAGGCGGCAGGTATCGACGAGGTAGCGCGCCTTGGTGTGGTAGTGGTTCACCGAAGTCAGGCATTCGGCGATGCGCTCGGCGCCGAGCGCAGCCATCGCCTGCGGCGTGTGCGCCAGCGCGAAGAGCTTGCGCGTGGCGATGTTGACGCCGCGGTCGGTCGAATGCGCGCTCAACAGCACGGCCACGAGCAGCTCGAACGCGCTGCGGTGCTCCAGCTCGGTCGTCGGATGCGGGTTGGCGACCAGCAGCGCCTGGAAGAATGGCACGATGCTTTTGGGGTCCATGCGGCGCAGTATGGAATCCCTCTGGCGTCGGCATCGTGAGCAGCGGTGTCGGGCCGGCGCGCCCGCCACGCCGGCGGCAACCGGCCTGTCCCGCCCATCCGCCGCGCGGCTGCGAGTCGTACCCCTGGAGTTATCCCCCCTGCGCCGAACTCACCAGCAACTGCACGCAGGCCTGGATCTTCGCGTCGGACTCGCTGTCCAGGTGGGTGAACTCCAGCCCGGCGAACGGGCGGGTGCCGACCTGCTTGCCGTTGACGATGCGGCCGCGTGCGCCGGCCACGCGGTGGTCCAGCGGCGCGAAGTCGAACTCGAGCTGCAGCTCGGTACCCAGCGGCAGGGGCTCGTCCAGCTCCAGCAGCAGGCCGTGGTAGCCGATGTCGCGTACGCTGCCGACCAGTTCGGCCCCGGACGGCACGCCCCCCTGCAGCCGGCGCAGGCGCGCGGGCAGGTGCACCTCGACCCGGTGGCTGCGGCGGAACTCCTGCCGCGGCACCTTGAGGCCGTGGCCCGGGATGGCGATGAGTTCGCGCAGCTGCACCGGTTCGCTGCGGCCCTTGACGTGCAGCTCCAGCGGCTCGGTCACCGACACGGCATCGCCGCACTGGCGGTAGGTGGCTTCGCTGATCAGCACCTGGCCGCGCAGGCAGAACGACTCGATGCGCGACACCAGGTTCACGCCGTCGCCGATCAGCGTGTATTCGGAGTACGCGCCGGAGCCGAAGCGCCCAGCCACGACCGTGCCGGTGTTGATGCCGACGCCCAGGTACAGCTCGGGCAGCCCCTCGGCCAGGTGCAGCAGGCCGATGTCGCGCATGGCGATCTGCATCTCGATGGCACAGGCCAGCGCGCGGAAGGAATCGTCGGCCTGCTGCTCCGGCAGACCGAAGACGACGAGGATCGCGTCGCCCAGGAACTTGTCGATGTGCCCGCCGTGGCGCGCGATGACGGCCGCCATGCGGTCCAGGCAGCGGTTGAGCACCCGCACGATGCTGCGCGCCGGCTGGGTGGCCGTGAGCGCGGTGAAGCCGCGCAGGTCGGCCAGCAGCACCGTCACCTCGCGCGCCTCGGCGCCCAGCGCCAGCTCGATGGCCACCGGCACAGGCGCCGGCGCGGCGGGCTCGGGCACCGGCGCCGCCAGCGACTGCCCTCGCGGCACGAAGCGCGCCAGGATGCGATCGAGCTCGGCCGCGCCGCTGCGGTGCAGCGGCGCGCCGGTCTCGCGTGCGATGAGGTCTTGCAGCAGGGCGGCGGCCTGCTTCGCGAGGTCGTGGGGCTGGTGGTCGGCGGACATGGTTGGGCGCCTGGAGGAATGGTGGTGCGGATTGTTACACCGTCCAGCAGTGCCGGCCTCCTACAGACCTGTCGGCGTGCACCGGCGGGCGGATGCTGCGACGGACGGCAAACCTTGCGAGGATGGATTCCTAGAATGGCTTTCGGAGTTCAGCCATCGAACGCCTTTCACCGAAGGAACCACACATGACCGACCGCAACGCATCCCTCGCCCGCCGATTCGCCCGCGCCGCCGCGCCGGCCGCCGCCATGCTGCTGATGTTCTGCGCCCACGGGGCCACGGCCCAGCCGCACCCGGCGGGCTGCAGTCCGAGCGAAGACTCGGCCGCCTGCAGACGCGAAGCCATCAACTCGGCCGCCGAGATCAAGCGTGGCCGCATTGGCACCGTGACCGAAAGCCAGCTGGAGCACAACCGCATCGCCCGCTGCGCGCCGCTGGGCGGCGAGGACAAGGCAGCCTGCGAAGCCCGCGTCTCGGGCCTGGGCTCCTCCAGCGGCAGCGTCTCGGGCGGCGGCGTGCTGCACGAGGTCGAGACCGTCGTCCTGCCGGCCAAGGGCGGCCCGGTGCGTGTCGAGCCCAAGACCGACTCGCCGGTTTTCCTCGTACCGGACAACGACGGCCGGCAGTCGGCGCACTGAAGGCACGTCCCTTCGGAACCACCGCGGCCGGCATGACCTGTTGCCGGCCGTGCATGGCCCAGCGCGCATGCCGTCCGCCGGGCCATGCATAACCCATGGCGCATCCGTGCCCTCGACCGTATCGTGGCTGCGTGTCCATTGCACCCGAGGCAACGATGAGTTCCGAACTCTCCTACGTCCATCCCACGGCCACCAGCGCCTGGGGCACCTACCTCTCCCAAGTCGACCGTGTCATTCCCTACCTGGGCCCGCTGGCCCGCTGGTCCGAGACGCTCAAGCGCCCCAAGCGCGCGCTGATCGTCGACGTGCCCATCGAACTCGACGACGGCACCATCGCCCACTACGAGGGCTACCGCGTGCAGCACAACCTCTCGCGCGGCCCCGGCAAGGGCGGCGTGCGCTACCACCCCGACGTCACGCTCGAAGAGGTGATGGCCCTGTCGGCCTGGATGACGGTCAAGTGCGCCGCGGTCAACCTGCCCTACGGCGGCGCCAAGGGCGGCATCCGGGTCGATCCGTGCCAGCTCTCGCGCAAGGAACTGGAGCGCCTCACCCGCCGCTACACCAGCGAGATCGGCATCGTCATCGGTCCGCAGCAGGACATACCTGCGCCCGATGTGAACACCAACGCCGAGATCATGGCCTGGATGATGGACACCTATTCCATCAACAGCGGCGCCACCGCCACCGGCGTGGTGACCGGCAAGCCGATCCACCTGGGCGGCTCGCTGGGCCGCGTGAAGGCCACCGGCCGCGGCGTGTTCGTGACCGGCCGCGAGGCCGCACGCCGTACCGGGCTGGACTTGCGCGGCGCGCGCGTGGCGGTGCAGGGCTTCGGCAACGTGGGCTCGGTGGCGGCGGAACTCTTCGCCGAGGCCGGCGCCGTCGTGGTCGCGGTGCAGGACCACACGGGCACGGTCTTCAACGGCAGCGGCCTGGACCTGGCCGCGCTGGTGCCGATCGCCCGCAAGGACGGCGTGGCCGCCTTCGCCGGTGGCGAGCACATCGCCGAAGAAGCCTTCTGGGACGTGGAGGCCGACATCCTGATTCCGGCCGCGCTGGAAGGCCAGGTCACGGCCGAGCGGGCCCGCAGGATCACGGCGAAACTGGTGCTGGAAGGCGCCAACGGCCCGACGGTTCCCGAGGCCGACGACATCCTGGCCGGCCGCGGCGTGCTCGTGGTGCCCGACGTGATCTGCAACGCCGGCGGCGTGACCGTCAGCTACTTCGAGTGGGTGCAGGACTTCTCGAGCTATTTCTGGGACGAGGACGAGATCAACGTGCGGCTCGACCGCATCATGGTCAACGCGCTCAACCACATCTGGGACACGGCCGACCGGCACGGGATCGGCCTGCGCACCGCGACCTTCGCGGTGGCCTGCGAACGCATCCTGGCGGCACGCCAGGAGCGCGGGCTCTATCCCTGAGCCCGCTGCCGGGGCGTCAGCCCTGGGCGCCTCCGGCCACCGGCGGCTGGGCGGCGCCCTCTTCGGTTTCGTCCGGCTCCAGCGCACCGTCCTCGGGTGCGCCCGCGCCGCTCTTGCGCTCCGCCTTCGCGCGGAGCTTTTCCTCCTTCTTGCGCTTCTTTTCCTGCTCGCGCTGGCGTTTCTCGAATCCGTAGTTGGGTGTGGCCATAGGCGCTCCGAAAAGTCTGTCTGACGCCTCACTTTACGCGATGCCGGCGCCGCTTCTCAGGCCGGCAACCCTGCCAGCGCCTGGGCCAGGCCGACCGAAAAGCGCACCAATGCGCCTGCATGCGGCCACGCGGTGACCGAGGCCGTGCGCATGGACGGGATGTCGTACGGCACGGCCAGGCTGACCGGCCCGCCCCAGGAGTAGCCGATGCGAAAGCGCCGCAGCCGGTCGCAGAAGGCGTCCACGTCGGCCGGGCCGAAGCGGGCGTCGAACACGGCCGAGAACAGGCCCGCGGCCAGGCCCTCGCCGCCGTCCGGCGCGCACAGCGCGCGCCAGTGCGCATGGCCCGGGCTGCCTGCCAGCGCGGGATGCAGCACCCTCGCAATGCCGGGCTGCACGGACAGCCAGCGAGCCAGTTCGCGCGCCGCGGCGTCGTGCGCGCGGTAGCGCAGGGCCAGCGTGGGCAGCGAGCGCAGCAGCGCCTCCACGTCGCCGCCGCCCACGCCCAGGCCCAGCCGCATGTGGGTGCCGCGCAGGCGCTGGTGCAGCCGCTCGTCGCGCGTGACCACGCTGCCCATGAGCACGTCGCCGCCGCCGCTGGCGTACTTGGTCAGCGCCTGCACCGAGATGTCGACGCCCGCGCCGCTGCGCCGCAGGTCGAACGGTGCGAAGGCCAGGCCGGCGCCCCAGGTGTTGTCCAGTGCCGTGGTGACGCCGCGTTGCCGGCACAGCGCGGCGAGCGCCGGCAGGTCCGGAAACTCCAGCGTGACCGAGCCCGGCGCCTCCAGCCAGACGAGCTTTGTCGCCAAGCCGATGCACCGCGCCAAGTCCTGCGGATCGGCCGCGTCATAGAACCGGTGGCCGATGCCCCAGTGCGCGAGTTCGCCCTGGACCAGGGCCTTGGTCGGGCCGTAGGCGTTGTCGGGAACCAGCACCTCGTCGCCCTGGCGCAGCAGCGACAGCGACACCAGCGCGATCGCCGCCAGCCCCGAGGGCGCGAGCAGACACTGCGTGCCGCCTTCGAGCGTGGCCAGCCGTTCCTCCAGCGTGAATGTGGTCGGCGTGCCGTGCAGGCCATAGGTGTAGCCGGCGCGGCTGTGCCAGCGGCGCGCGCGCAGCGCGGCCGTGTCGGCGAAGAAGACCGTGGAGGCCTTGGACACGCCGGGCTGCGGCGCGGCGAAGCCGGCCGGCGGCACGTAGGGATGGTGGATCAGGCGGGTGGCGATGTCGTCGTCGGGCATGCCGCCGATCGTAGTCCTCAGCGCCCGGTCTCCGGCCTGCGTTCGGTGAGCGCGAGGCCGGTGGCCGCGTCCAGCTTCAGCCCCTTGGGCAGCGGGAACTTGACCGTCTCTTCGATGCCGTCCATGCGCCGCAGCGCCACCACGCCGAAGGAGCGCAGCCGCTCCACCACCTGGCGCACCAGGATTTCGGGCGCCGAGGCGCCGGCCGTCAGGCCCACGCGCGCGCGGCCCTCGACCCATTCGGGGCGCAGTTCATCGGCACTGTCGACCATGTGGCTCTCGGTGCCGAGCTTGCGGGCCAGCTCGGCCAGCCGGTTGCTGTTGGAACTGGTCGGGCTGCCGACCACGATGACCACGTCGACCTGGCCGCTGAGCACCTTGACGGCGTCCTGCCGGTTCTGCGTGGCGTAGCAGATGTCCTGCTGCTTGGGCTCGCGCACCCGCGGGAAGCGCGCCCGCACGGCGGCAGTGATCTCGGCCGCGTCGTCCACCGACAGCGTGGTCTGCGTGACCACGGCCAGCTTCTCGCTCTGCGCCGGCTGCACGCGGGCCACGTCGGCCACGTCCTCCACCAGGTGGATGCCGCAGTCGCGCTGGCCCATCGTGCCCTCGACCTCGGGATGCCCCTTGTGGCCGATCATGATGAACTCGTAGCCCTCTTTCGCGAGCTTGGCCACCTCGACATGCACCTTGGTCACCAGCGGGCAGGTGGCATCGAAGACCGAGACGCCGCGCGCCTTCGCCTCCTGCTGCACCGCGCGGCTCACGCCATGGGCGCTGAAGACCAGCGTCGCGCCGGGCGGCACGTCGTCGAGTTCCTCGATGAAGACCGCGCCTTTCGATTTGAGGTCATTGACCACATAGGTGTTGTGCACGATCTCGTGGCGCACGTAGACCGGCGCGCCGAACTTCTGCAGCGCCCGCTCGACGATCTCGATGGCCCGATCCACGCCGGCGCAGAAGCCGCGCGGCTCGGCCAGGACCACTTCGCGCTGGGCGGCATCGACTTCGGCCATGGTCACAGGACCCCGATGATGAGAGCCTCGAACACCACCGGCTGGCCCGCGAGCGGGTGGTTGAAGTCGAAGCGCACGGCCGTCTCCGACACCTCGATCACCGCGCCGGCGTAGCTGCCCAGCCCGTCGGGCGTGGGGAACTGCACCACATCGCCGACGTGGTACTGCTCGTCCGGATCGCCGATCTCGGCCAGCAGACGGCGGGCCACCCACTGCTGCATGTCGGCGTTGCGCCCGCCGAAGGCCTCGCCGGCCGGGATCTCGAACCTGGCGCGCGCACCCTCGGCCAGGCCGAGCAGGCGCTGCTCGACGGCCGGCGACAGCTCGCCGGTGCCGAGCGACAGCGTGGCCGGCTTGTCGTCGAAGGTGTTGATGATGTCGCCCGCCGGGCCGGCCAGGCGGTAGTGCAGGGTCAGGAACGAGCCGGGCTGGACGGTGGCCGCAGCCGTGGGGGAAGAGGTCATGGAAGTCCCGATAAACTGCCCGTATTGTAGAAAGCCGGACCTGCCCTTCGCTGCGGCGGGCGCTTTCCGCGGTCCGCCCCTCCGTTTCCCGCCCGTGCCCTTGAAGAACCTCCCGCCCGACGCCCGCCCGCGCGAGAAGCTGCTGGCCCGCGGCCCGTCCGCGCTGTCCGACACCGAGCTGCTGGCCCTGCTGCTGCGCACGGGGCTGGCCGGCAAGGGCGTGCTGCAGCTGGCGCAGGAGCTGCTCGACACCTTCGGCGGCATCGCCGGCCTGCTGCACACAGGCGTCGACGACCTCAGGCGCGTCAAGGGCCTCGGCGGCCCGGCCAAGCGCGCCGAACTGGCCGCCGTGGTCGAACTGGCCCGCCGCGCGCTGGCCCAGCAGCTCGAAGAACGCGAGATCTTCAGCGCGCCCGACGCGGTCGAGCATTACCTGCATCTGCACCTGGCGGCCCTGCCGCACGAGGTGTTCGCCGTGCTCTTCCTCGACGCGCGCAACCGGCTGCTGGCGATGGAGGAACTCTTCCGCGGCACGCTGACGCAGGCTTCGGTCTATCCGCGCGAGGTGGTGCTGCGCGCCCTGCACCACCATGCGGCCGCGGTCGTGCTGGCCCACAACCATCCAAGCGGATCGACCGAGCCCTCGCGCGCCGACGAGGCGCTGACGCAGACGCTCAAGGCGGCGCTCGCGCTGGTGGACGTGCGCGTGGTGGACCACATCATCGTCTGCCGCGGCGCGAGCTTCTCGATGGCGCGGCACGGGCTGGTATGACGGCCCAGCGCACCATCAGATCCTTCGACGACCTCGGCCCCCTGCGCCGCGCGCTGGCCGACGCCGCCGCGCGCGAAGCCCGCGAACGCGAGCAGCGGCGCGAGGCCGAGCGGCGCGCCCGCGCCGAGCGCACGCTGTTCCAGGACGCCGTCGGCCCCGTGCGCCCGCTGCCCGCGCACCAGGCCGACCGCCGCTGGCCGCGCACCGAGCCGCCCGAGCCGCTGCCTTTTCAGCGCCTGCAGGACGAGCAGGCCGTGCTGCACGAGCTGCTGAGCGACGAGTTCGACGTGACCACGCTGCTCGACACCGACGAGGCGCTGAGCTACCGCCGCCCCGGCGTGGACCCGGACGTGGTGCGCCGCCTGCGCGGCGGCCAGTGGAGCATCCAGCGCCAGCTCGACCTGCACGGCCTGCGCATCGACGAGGCGCGCGAGGCGCTCGGCGCCTTCATCCGCGAATCGCACCGCGCCGGCCTGCGCTGCCTGCGCGTGGTGCACGGCAAGGGCCTGGGCTCGCCGGGCCGCGCGCCGGTGCTCAAGGGCCGGGTGCTGCGCTGGCTGGTGCAGAAGAGCGAGGTGCTGGCCTTCGTGCAGGCCCGGCCGGCCGAAGGCGGCGCAGGCGCCGTGGTGCTGCTGCTGCAGCCCGCCTGCGATCCGCATACCCACAGGTGTACATCCACATAGTGCCCTTCAACAGAGCGTTTCCGGCTTATACACCCCCATCCGCCTACGCGCTCTGCCAGATCGTCTGCCAGCGGTCGTACATGCCCATTTCAATGCGCTCGAGGTGCGGCAGGTCGCCGGCGCGGCGGACGAACATCAGTTCCAGGCCCTGGTTGCGCGCGAAAAGCTCCTGTACGAGCAGGTCGAAGGCCGTGCCCGGCGCCAGATAGCGGGACCATTCGCTGCCGGTGACGGGGCGGGTGCTCTGGCGCGTGGGGGCATGGCGGGCCGCGGACGACAGTGCGGCCCCCTGCACGTGGCCGCCCTGCCAGGCCGTGGCAGGCTCGAGCGCCCGGGGATTGGCCCGCCGGTGGTTGCCGAGCATCGGCCGCGCCTGCCGCCGCGCCGCGTCGGCCGGAACGATGTCGTCCACCCAGCCGGCGGCGCGCGAGGGATTCCAGTGGTCCCGCACCCGGCGGTAGTCCTGGTAGGAGGCCACGCGCCATTCCCGCCTCGCCGAGACGTGGTCCTGCATGAACGAGGCCGTATCCGCGAGGCTGTAGCCGCGGTCCAGGTGCCGGTGGGTGGTCTTGAGAGCGGCGAAGACTGCGAGGGTCTGGATTTTGTTCAGGAAGGTCGGATGGGCGGGCATGGCGCGGGCAGGCAGTCGTTGGGGGCGCCGGTCGGCGCAGGCCGAAGCGGGCAGCTCATCCTATGTGCCGGCGCCCGGCCGGGCCATCACCCAAACACGGTATGGCGAAGCGGCTCTGCGGTCACGGCAGCTTTCGGATGACCGCGCTCTGGTTCACCATCCAGTCGGCCGTCTGGAAGAAGCTCTGCCGCAGCCGCGCGCGCAGCGCCTCGGGCACGCCGGTCTCGCCCATCGCCTGGTCCATGCAGGCCAGCCACTGGTCGCGCTCCTGGATGCCGATGGAAAAAGGCATGTGGCGCATGCGCAGCCGCGGATGGCCGAAGCGGTCCTGGTAGTGCTGCGGGCCGCCGAGCCAGCCGCAGAGGAACCAGAACAGCTTGTCGCGCGCACCGTCGAGCGACGGGCCGTGCGCGGCGCGCAGTTCCCGGTACGCGGGCTCCAGATCCATCAGGTCGTAGAAGCGGTCGGCCAGGGCGCGCACGCGCTCCTCGCCGCCGATCCAGGCGAATGGGGTGTCAAACGGCGGCTTTTCTTCGATCTGCATGCGCGCAAATGTAATGAATTTATCTGAATCCCATCGTTCGCCTGAACGGCCGCAGTTGGTAACTTTCACGTCGAGGGTCGGACGTCATGACCGCGGGTGTTTTCGATGGGGGCACGCCCGCGCCATGCTTCCGGCCCTCCTTGCTTTCCGCCCGACATCGATAACGACAGACGAGAGGACCACCGATGCGCATGCGCACACTCGCCGCCGCGGCGGCCGCCGCCGCCTTCGCCCTGCTGGGCACCGCGGCCCGGGCCGACCAGCTGGCCGACATCCAGAAGAAGGGCGAACTCGTCGTCGGCGTGCTCGGCACCGACGAGCCCGCGACCTTCGTCGACCCCAAGACCCGCAAGATCGTCGGCTACGAGGTCGATCTGGTCAACGCCATCGCGAAGAAGATCGGCGTCAAGCCGGTGCTCAGGCAGATCGCCGTGGCCGCGCGCATCCCCGAGCTGCAGCAGGGCCATGTGGACCTGGTGGCCGCGGGCCTGACCCACAACAAGGAGCGCGAGGCGCAGATCGACTTCTCGCTGACCACCTTCGTCACCGGCCAGAAGGCCGTGGTGCGCAAGGACAGCGGCGTGACCGACATCGCCCAGCTCGCCGGCAAGAAGGTGCTGACCATCCGCGGCGGCACGCAGGAGCCCAACATCAAAAAGGCCGTTCCCACGGCCGAGGTGGTCACCTTCGACACCAGCCAGCAGGCCTTCCAGGCGCTGCAGCAGGGCAAGGGCATCGGCTATGTCGACGACGAGGCGGCGCTGCTGCGCTCGGTCGCCAAGCTGGGCCCGAAGAAGGCCGACTACCTCGTGCTCAAGGACAACCTCAGCACCGAGGCGCTGGCCATCGGCATCAAGAAGGGCGAGGCGGCGCTGAAGAAGGTGGTGGACGACACGCTGCGCGAGCTGGAGCAGTCCGGCGAGGCGCAGAAGATCTTCCTCAAGTGGTACGGCCCGGCCACGGCCTCGGGCTTCCAGACCCGCGATTTCAAGATCGACACCGACAGGATCGACGGCTGACGGCAGCGCTGCCTTCACCACCCCCGAACGGCCCGCGCGCATCGCCCGGGCCGTTCGCACGTTCTGAGCACGCCATACCATGGGCTTCGACCTTTCGCTGCTGCTGCACGGCCGCTACCACGACATGCTGCTGCACGGCCTGGCCGTGTCGCTGCAGCTGCTGGCCGCGGCCTTCGCGCTGGCGCTGCCCATCGGCATCGCGGTGGCGCTGCTGCGGCTGTCGCCGTGGAAGGCGCTGCGCGCCGCGGGCTTCGCGTATGTGGAGGCGATCCGCAACGTCCCGCTGCTGGCCCACCTGCTGTTCTGGTACTTCGGCGCACCCGAGCTGCTGCCCGAAGGCATCCGGCGCAGCCTCTATGCGGGCAACGTCGAGGCGGTCAGCGCGGTGATCGCGCTCGCGCTCTACACCGGCGCCTACATGGCCGAGGACATCCGCAGCGGCATCCGCGCGGTCCCGGCGGCGCAGGCCGAGGCGGCCCGCGCGCTGGGACTGGGCTACCTGGCCGCCATGCGCTTCGTGGTCCTGCCGCAGGCGGTGCGCATCACGCTGCCGCCGCTGATCTCGCAGACGCTCAACCTCTGGAAGAACACCAGCCTGGCCACCGTGGTCGGCGTGGCCGAGCTGATGTACCAGGCCGGGCAGGTCGAGAGCGCAAGCTTCCGCAGCTTCGAGGCCTTCG
Source organism: Xylophilus sp. (assembly GCA_009914555.1). Taxonomy (GTDB): domain Bacteria; phylum Pseudomonadota; class Gammaproteobacteria; order Burkholderiales; family Burkholderiaceae_C; genus WNDY01. The sequence continues at coordinate 8,405 of WNDY01000060.1, read as the reverse complement.
CCTTCGCCACCGCGTCGTACCTTGGCCTGTCGCTGGCGATCACGCTGCTGGCGGCCGGCGCGCAGCGGCGCTGGCCGGTGCGGATCGCGCGATGAGCATCAGCGAACTGGTCGACACCTACTGGCTCTACTTCCTCGTGGGCCAGTACCCCGACGGCCCGCTCGGCGGGTTGGCGCTCACCGTGCTGCTGGCGGCGGCCGGGCTGGCGCTGGCGCTGCCGCTGGGCCTGCTGCTGGGCCTCGCGCGGGTGTCGCCATGGCGCGCACTGCGCTGGCCGGTCACGGCGCTGGTGTTCGTGGTGCGCGGCACGCCGCTGCTCATGGTGGTGTTCTGGGCCTACTTCTTCCTGCCGAGTGTGACCGGCCACAAGACCAGCCAGTTCGGCACCATGCTGGCCGCGCTGGTGGTGTTCGACGCGGCCTACCTGGCCGAGATCGTGCGCACCGGCATCCGGGGCCTGCCGCGCGGGCAGGTGGACGCGGCCCGCTCGCTGGGCCTGCGCTGGCCGGGCACCATGCGCCTCGTCGTGCTGCCGCAGGCGCTGCGCGCCATGCTGCCTTCGCTGGTCAACCAGTTCGCCTCGACCATCAAGGAGACCTCGCTGGGCTACATCATCGGGCTGGCGGAGGTGTCGTTCATCACCTCGCAGATCAACACCCAGGTGGTCACGCGGCCGGCCGAGGTCTATGCCGTGCTGGGCCTGACCTACTTCGCGCTGTGCTTCGGGCTGTCGCGCCTGGCCTACGGGCTGGAGCGCCGCGTCGCACGCGCCCACACTGCGGCCCGCGCGGCCGCCACACCGCCATGACGACCACGACCACCCTGCCCCTGATCGACGTATCCACCCTGGTGGCCGGCACGCCGGGCCGCGCCGAGGCCGCGCGCCGCATCGGCGCGGCCTGCCGCGCCCACGGCTTCTTCTACGTGCAGGGCCACGGCGTGCCGGCCGACCTGGTCGCGCGGCTGGAAAACCGCAGCCGCGCGTTCTTCGCGCTCGACACGGCGACCAAGCTGCGCTGGCGCATGGCGCTGGGCGGCCGCGCCTGGCGCGGCTACTTCCCCGCGGGCGGCGAGCTGACCTCCGGCCGGCCCGACTGGAAGGAGGGCCTCTACCTCGGCACCGAACTGCCCGACGACGACCCGCGCGTGCAGGCGCGCTGGCCGGTGCACGGCCGCAACCTGTTCCCCGACGTGGCGGGCCTGCGCGAGGCGATCCTCGACTACCTGGCGGCGCTCACCGCGCTCGGCCACCGGCTCATGGAAGGCATCGCGCTGAGCCTGGGCCTGCCCGCGGACTGGTTCGCGGCGCGCTACACCGGCGACCCGCTGGTGCTGTTCCGCATCTTCAACTACCCGGCCCAGCCGCTGCCGCAGGCGCTCGACGCGCAGGCCGGCGACATCTGGGGCGTGGGCGAGCACACCGACTACGGCCTGCTCACCCTGCTGCTGCAGGACGACGGGGGCGGCCTGCAGGTAAAGACGCGCGGCGGCTGGATCGAGGCGCCGCCGGTCCCCGGCACCTTCGTCATCAACATCGGCGACATGCTCGACCGCATGACCGGCGGCCTCTACCGCTCCACGCCGCACCGGGTGCGCCGCAACACCGCGGGGCGCGACCGGCTGTCGTTCCCGGTGTTCTTCGATCCGGCCTTCGACGCGCGGGTGCAGCCGATCGCCGGCCTGCCCGCGCCCGAGGACGACAGCGCCGCGCGCTGGGACGGCGCGAATGTCCACGCCTTCGACGGCACCTACGGCGACTACCTGCTCGGCAAGGTCGGCAAGGTGTTCCCGCAGCTGCGCGACGCGGTGCTCTGAGCCGTTCGTTTACAGGCGGCCGGCTTCGAGGCCGGCATCGATGCGGATCGTCGTCGGCACCTTGTTGGTCGGTGCCTTCTGCGGGCCGCGGCGGCGCATGCAGAAATCCTGCCGCCACGAAACGGACTTCCGGACAGGACCGGCGAACGTCCTGCTCGATGACAGCCGTCTCGAAATCGAACTCCGCCGCCCGCGCGAGCGGCAGGCCGCGTCCGGCCGCGTTGCGCATTCTTCAGTGGGTCAAATCTGAACGACTTTTCCAGCAGATCGCACATACTCCCTCCCACTCTTCTTTCTAGCGCTTCGGGTAAGCCCGCATCGGGCTCATACTCCTAATCCACTGCCTGGCGCAGCGTATCGACCACCGGCCGCCGCAGCACCTCGCGCAGCCCCCACCAGCCCGCCGCGAGCGCCAGCACACCGCCCGCGGCCGCGCCGGCCAGCGGCACCCACGGAGAGGCGGTCCAGGTGAAGTCGAACACATAGCGCGCCAGCGCCCAGCCGACCGCCACGGCCGCCACACTGGCCAGAAAGCCCGCCAGCAGCCCCACGCCGACCAGCTCGGCGCGCTGCACCTGGCGCAGCAGCCGGGCCTGAGCGCCCACGGCCCGCATGATCGCGAACTCGCGCGCCCGCTCCTCGCGCGTGGCCGTCACCGCCGCGAACAGCACGACCAGGCCCGCGGCCAGCGTGAACACGAACAGGAACTCCACTGCGCGGATCACCTGGTCGAGCACGCGCTGCAGCTGCAGCAGCGTCTCGCCCATGTCCACGCTGGTGATGTTCGGAAAGGCCCGCACCAGCGCGTTGTCGAAGCCCGGCGCGGCCGGCGCCCGGTAGGCCGCGAGGTAGGTCACCGGCAGTTCCTCGGGCAGCCGCGCCACGCTGAACATCACGAAGAAGTTGGCATGCATCGAACTCCAGTCGACCTTGCGCAGCGAGGTGATGCGCGAGGTGGTCTGCACACCGGCGATGTCGAAGGTCAGCACGTCGCCGAGCTTGAGGCCCAGGGTCTCGGCCAGGCCCGATTCGACGCTGGCCTCGCCGGCCGCGCCGGCCGTCCAGCGGCCGGCCTCGATGGTGTTGTGCGGCGGCGCCTGCTCGGCGTTGGACAGGTTGAACTCCCGCTCCACCAGGCGGCGCGCGCGTTCGTCGGGATAGTCCTCGCCGGTCACCGGCCGGTCGTTCACCGCGACCAGGCGGCCGCGGATCATCGGATACCAGTCGTACTTCGCCACGCCGGCCGCCCGGAGCTGCTGCTGGCACGCCTCGGCCTGGTCCGGCAGCACGTTGATGACGAAGCGGTCGGGCGCATCGGGCGGTGTGGCCTGGCGCCAGCTCGCCACGAGGTCGGTGCGCAGCAGCACCAGCAGCACCAGCGCCAGCAGGCCGACCGCGAGGCTCGACACCTGCACCACCGCATACACCGGCCGCGCCGCGATCTGCCGCGTGGCCAGCACCAGCCAGCGCGGCGCGGTCGATTCGTTCACGCCGCGGCGCAGCACCGCCACGGCCAGCCATGCCAGTGCGGCGAACAGCACGACCGCGCCGGCGAAGCCGCCGACGGCGATCAGGCCAAGCCTAATGTCGCTGCTCACGCCCAGCAGCAGCGCGGCAAAGCCGGTCACGCCCACGCCCAGCACCACGAGCGACGCCGGCTTGAGCGCGCCCACGTCGCGCCGGATCACGCGCAGCGGCGGCACCTGCGCCAGCTGCAGCACCGGCGGCAGCCCGAAGGCCGCGAGCAGCGAGAGCCCCATGCCGATGCCGAAGGCCACCGGCCAGGGGCTCGGCGCCGGCAGGCTCGATTCGACCAGCCCGGCCAGCAGCCAGACGAAGATGTGGTGCACCGCATAGCCGAGCGCCACGCCGGCACCGCTGGCGAACAGCCCCGCCGCGCCGAACTCCACGCCATAGGCCAGCGCGATCCTGCGCTGCGGCAGGCCCAGCACCCGCAGCATCGCGCAGTCGTCCAGGTGCGCCGCCGCGAAGCCGCGCGCGGCCAGCGCCACTGCCACGGCCGACAGCAGCGCGGCCAGCAGCGCCACGAGGTTGAGGAATTTCCGCGCCCTCTCCAGCGTCTGCCGCATCTCGGGCCGGCCGCTGTCGAGCGTCTCGATGCGCACGCCGCGCACCTGCGGCTTCGCCGCCTCCGCCTGCGCCCATCCGGCGAATTCGCGCGCCGGCGCCTCCCCGCCCGCCACCGCCATGCGCCAGGTGATGCGGCTCGCCGGCTGCACCAGGCCGGTGGCGCCGAGGTCGCCGCGCTGGATCATCACGCGCGGCGCGAAGCTCAGGAAGCCCGCGCCGCGGTCGGGCTCCAGCACGATCACGCGGGCGATGCGCAGGGCCGCATCGCCCAGCAGCAGCCGGTCGCCCACCTTGAGGCCCAGCGCCTCCAGCACCGGCGCGTCCACCCAGGCTTCGCCGCGCGCCGGGACGCCCTGCGCGGCCTCCTCCGCCGCGCCCGGCGCCGCGGCCACCCGCAGGCTGCCGCGCAGCGGATAGCCGGGCTCCACCGCCTTCAGCGCCACGAGCCGGCTGGCGCCGCCGTGCGCGTCGTCGGCGCGCGCCATCGTCGCAAAGCCCAGCGTCGTCACCGTGCGCAGGCCCAGCGCCTTTGCGCGTTCGCCGAAGGCCGGCGGCGCCGGGTTGTCGCTGACGACGACCGCGTCGCCGCCGAGCAGCTGCAGCGCGTCGCGCTGCAGGCCGCCCTGAAGCCGGTCGGCGAAGAAGCCCACCGAAGTCAGCGCGGCCACGGCCAGCACGACCGCGACGACCAGCAGGCGCAGCTCGCCTGCACGCAGGTCGCGCCAGAGCGCGCGCCAGCCGAGGTGGAGGAAGGAGGTTCGCATCCACGCACCTTAGCGCAAAGGCGCGGCGCTCCGCCGGTAGAATGCGGCGCCCCGCACCTGCCGCACCCAGGGTCCAGCCGCCGCCACACCTCGCAGCCACCGGGCGGGCAACCCATCCGATTTCCGATACTGGCCGGGGAGGCGCCGTGGACGCGCGGTTCAATGACGAATTGCTGAGACACTTCACCCGCGCGGTGAAGGACGCGCACGAGGCGCAGGACCTCGCGCAGGAGACCTTCGGCCGCGTGCTGGCGAGGATGGCGGCCGGCGAGCGCATCGACAACCTGCGCGCCCTGCTCTACGAGGTCGCGCGCAACCTGCTCATCGACCGCCACCGCCAGCTGCGGGTGCGCGACCACACCGGCGACGAAGAGCTGCTGCACGGACTGCCCGGCCCGGCCTCCAACGAGCCCGAAGTGCGCTACGCCGCGCGCCAGCGCGTGCTCCTGCTCATGCGCGCCATCGAGGCCCTGCCGCTGCGCTGCCGCCAGGCCTTCGTGCTGCACCGCCTCGACGGGCTGCCGCAGGCGGAAGTCGCGCGGCGCATGGGCATCAGCGTCAACATGGTCGAGCGCCATGTCATGCTGGCCGTCGCCGCCTGCCGCAAGGCCCTGGGCGACGAGCGCTCGCACCGCGCCGCCGCGCTCGTGGGCCGGGGCGGCGCCTGATCCGCCCACAGCCAGCCGCACGCATGAACGCCCCGAACACGCCCGCCCCCGACGCGAACGACGACGGCGAAGCGCTGCTCGGCGAACTCTCGCCGGTGGAGCTGCAAGCGCTGCGCTGGACGGTGCGCGCCGGCGACGGCCTCGACGCCGGCGCGCGGGCCGCTCTGCAGGACTGGCTCGACGCCGACCCCGCCCACCGGGCCGCCTACGAGGACATGGCCGGCGCCTGGGCCGCCATCGACGAGATACCGCCCGCCGGCCACGCACGCATGCGCGCCGGCATCGCCATCGACGCCTCCACCATATACTCCCCAAATAGCCATGCCAGCGCGTCCGTGGGTAGCCCGCTTACAGAGCATACTCCCCACTCCCTGCGCCGCCGCCGGATGCATGCCGCCGCCGCGGTGGCTGCGCTGGCCGTCCTGGGCGGCGGCTGGCTCGACTGGAGCCACTGGCAGAACCAGCCCGTGTTCAGCCGCCACTACGCCACCGCGCGCGGCCAGAGCCTGGACGTGGCCCTGCCCGACGGCAGCAGCCTCGTGCTCGACACCGCCACCGAGGCCGGCGTGACGCTCTACCGCCGCCGCCGCGAGGTGCGCCTGCCCGAAGGCCAGGCGCTGTTCCAGGTGCAGCCCGACCGTGCCCGGCCCTTCGACGTGCTGGCAGGCGCCGCCCGCATCACCGTCGTGGGTACGAAGTTCAGCGTGCGCTACACGCCATCGATGGGCAGCCGGACCGTGCAGGTCGCCGTGATCGAAGGCCGGGTGCGGGTGGTCGGCGAAGGCGATGCGGCGGCTGTCGAACTCGCCGCCGGCCAGACCGTGGCGGCCGACGCCAGGGGCCGCCTGGGCGCCGTCGCGCCGGTGGCGGCCGAGGCCATCGGCGCCTGGCGCGGCCGCCGCCTGAGCTTCGATGGCGTGCCGCTGGCCGAGGTGCTGGCCGAGACCGGCCGCTACGGCGACATCGGCGTGCGCCTGCGCGACCCGGCCGCCGGCAGCCTGCCGGTCACCGCCAGCGTCGACCTGCGCAACACCGCCGCCTTTGTGCACGCGCTGCCGCAGGTGCTGCCGGTGCGGCTGGAGCGGCGTGGGGATGGCCTGGAAATCGTCGCCAGCCGGCACTGAGCGCGGGCGACAAAAAAACGAAAGGGACCACGTCAGGATCGGCCTGGGTCATCCGTCATCCGAAGTGAGACTGATTTCACGAGGAAGGAACCCATGCGCGCCTACCGCCGCCCACTCGACCGCCGCCCCCGCCCCGACAGGCACCTTGCCCTCGCGCCGGGGGCGCTGGCCGCTTGCCTCGCCTTGGGCGCGGCGCAGCCGCCGGTGCTGGCCCAGCCGGCACCGGCCGTTGCAGCCATCCGTATCGCGGCACAGCCGCTGTCGCAGGCCCTGGCCGAGCTGGCGCGCCAGACCGGCACTACCCTGGTGGCCGCGCCCGCGCTGCTGGCCGACAAGACCGCGCCAGCCGTCGCGGGCCCGTTCACGGCGCAGCAGGCGCTGCTGCGGCTGCTGGCCGGCAGCGGGCTCGTGGGCTCGCTGGAGAGCGGCGTCATCACCGTGCAGCGCGCAGGCGACGCCGGCGCCGGGGATCTGCGCGAAGTCACCGTGACCGCCGAGGCCGAGCGCAGCCGGGCGACGACGGAGAACACCGATTCCTATACTGCCCAGGCTGTAGCCGCCGGCAGCAAGCTGGAACAGCGGCTCAAGGACATACCCCGTTCCATCTCCCTCATGGCCCGCCAGCAACTGGACGACCAGCGCATCACGCGGCTGGACGAGGCGCTGGAGCAACTGCCGGGCGTGACGTTCAGCCCCAACGCAGGCGGCTGGGGCAGCGACAGCTATTACCTGCGCGGGTACAGCCTGACCAACCTCACCATCGACGGTTCTTCAACCAAGAACTTCTTCAACGGCAGCGGCGATTCCTCCTTCAGCACCGGGCTGGAAAAATACGACAGCGTGCAGTTGCTGCGCGGGCCGGACGCCCTGTTCTCCGGCAACGGTGCGCCCAGCGGCAGCATCAACCTCGTGCGCAAACGGCCCACCGACCGCTACCAGCTCAAGACCACTGTCTCGGCCGGCTCCTGGAATAACTACCTGGGCACGGTGGACGTGAGCGGGCCGCTCAACCAGGCCGGCAGCTTGCGCGGGCGCGCCGTGGCCTCGTACAACGACACGGAAAAGTTCTACGACAACGCGCCCCGCAAATACACCACGCTGTACGGCATCTTGGAGGCCGACCTAAGCCGCGACACCCTGCTGACCACCGGCATAAGCTACGACAAGGCAGGCGGCACAGGATGGGATACGGCACCGAGCTTTCCGCGCTACAGCAATGGCGACCCGCTGCGCATTTCCCGCAGCACCGGCTATACGGCAGATGCCAAGAGAAATAGCGAATCCATCAACGTATTCGCCAGCCTGGAGCAGCGTTTCAACTCCGCATGGAAGGGCAGGCTGAATGCCTCCTACACCCGCTCCAATGGCTATACGGCGGCGGATTTTTACTATGGCGCGGCCGATCCGCTGACCAGCAGCGGCACGTATTACTTCAGCCCCAGGGCCAACACCTGGAAATCCGAAGCCGTGGCGCTGGATTTCAACATCCGCGGCGACACCACGCTGTGGGGCCATGAATACAGGGCCGTTTTCGGCGCGGATTATGTGAACACCGATGCCGATTACTATCAGCGCTATACGACCGCAAACTACCCCGGCGGGCTTTCCACCATCCACTGGAGCACCTTTGACCCATCTCTGCTGACGCTGACCACCGGCTCGGTCGCTGAAAGCCTGACGGATACCTCGCGCCAATACGGCATCTATGCCTACAACAGCCTGCAGGTCTATGGGCCGCTGCGCTTCGTACTGGGCGGGCGTTGGTCCGGCTACGAAAAGGTGAACATCAACAAGAGCACGGCGGAGCAGACCTACCTGTCGCATCCCGGACGATCATATAGCCGCTTATGGAACAGATGCGGGTGAGTCTGATACCAGTTCTTCATGGCCTGCATGGGCGTCTTGCTGCCCAGCGCTGACTGCGGCAGTTGCTGGTTGTACAA
>WNDY01000006.1 GCA_009914555.1 Xylophilus sp. | reverse complement strand
GACTGGGGCCGCGCAGCCAAGGAATGGCGCGAGGCGATGAATCAGTTCGCCGTGCTCTACGATGAACGCTTCACGAGGCACGCGCATGGCAGCCTGTGAGGGGCTGAGCCATGGGTCCATGGGCCAAACCGGGGGGGCCTCCGGCGGCCTGGCAGGGGCCTGATAGATCAACAGCCAGAAACCAGTCCACCAACCGCCTCACACACAGAAATACTGACAGCCCCGCACAGTCCATGGCAGCGTGGCACCAACGAGAACACGAACGGCCTGCTGCGACAGTACTTCCCCAAGGGTACAGACCTATGTCGGTGGGGTGAGCCAGAGCTTCAGGCTGTGGCCACCACCTTGAACAACAGACCACGCAAAACCTTGAGCTGGAGGACACCGGCTGAGGCTTTAAATGACTACCTAAAATCCGCAGCTCAACCCGGTGTTGCGACGACCGGTTGAATCCACCCAATACGTGAGCCTGCGCTACAGCGAGCGGCTGGCCGAGGCCGGGGTCGAACCCTCGGTAGGCAGCGTGGGCGACAGCTACGACAACGCGCTGGCCGAGACAATCAACGGGTTGTACAAGGCTGAGGTGATCCACCGACGGTCGTGGCGCAACCGGGAGCAGGTGGAACTGGCCACGCTGGACTGGGTGCACTGGTTTAACCACAAACGCCTGCTGGGGCCGATCGGGCACATCCCGCCAGCGGAAGCCGAAGCGGCTTACTATCGGCAGCAAGCCGGTCAGGCCAAAGCGGCCGGACTCAAACCAAACGGTCTCCAAGAAAGCCGGGGCGGTTCAATATTGCTGCCGGCGCAAGAGCACGTTGCCCGACACCGGGCCTTCCACGCGTGCAAGGAATTTGCCGTTGGGCGTCAGAAAGCAGGTGCTGATGCCCTGTTCGGCGCAGTAGCCCAGCAGGGGAGGGGATACCAGCACGCGGCCGAAGCACACGAGACTTTCCAGCATGTGCACCGGCAGGCGGGCACGCACCTGCTGCTCCACCTCCATCACGATGTTGGCGCCGTCCTTGTGCAGCCACGCGCCCTCGGTGGTGACGTACAGGGTGTTCAGTTGCTTTCGCATGGGTGATCGTTTTGGATGCCATCGTGCAGTTGGCGGGCCAGCCAGGCGCCGACGCTGGTGCTGCGGCGCAGCAGCCTGGGCTGGCACAGGTCGATCAGCGAGCAGGCATCGCACCGCCGGGCGCGGTAGTCGGCGGTGGGTGTGGTGCCCGATTGCAGCATGGCGCGCGTGGCGGCGATCGTCTCGCGCGTCAACTGGCGCAACCCGCTGTCGAAAAGCACGTCGGTGCGCCGGCGCGTCTCGCCGTAGAACAGCGCGCCTTGTGGAACGTCCTGCTCCAGCATCGTCTCCAGGCACAGCGCCTGGGCGCACAGCTGCACTTCGTCCGCCCTGTGGGCTTTGGGACGGCCGCGCTTGTACTCGACGGGGAATGCCTGTTCCCCGGATGCTCCGCCATGGAACTCCACCACATCGGCAATGCCGGTGATTCCAAGGCTGGCATCGGCGAGCGGCATGGCGGTCACGGTGCGCACGCCGCGCCGCCGCTCGCCGCGCGGCCGGTCCGTCCGCTCGTGCAGCACGCGTCCCTCGGCGGTATGGCGGCTCTCCGCCCAAAGTTGTTCGACGTGGATCAGCGCGCACTGGCGCGGGCAGTACAGGTAATGCTGGAGGGCGGAGATCGGGATGAAGTCGTCGTAGTCGTCCTGCATGTCCTTCCTCCGCCTCCTGCCTGCCGTCAGAGCAGTTCTTTCACCGAGACGCCTGCGGGGATCGACTCTCTGTCGATCTCCACGCGGTAGTCGGCAAAGCGGCGCGGCGCCGACGCCTCGCCTTCGGCCTGCGTCCGGACGACCTTGACCGCGTCGAACAGCACATGGGCCGGGGCGTTGCCCATAGCGCTTTCGTGCTCGAACACGATCAGCTTGCGGGATGCCATCTCTCCGCGCGCCGCCGAGCGGTCGTGTTCGAACAGGTTCGCCAGCGCACGCCAGAGAAGCTCCAGGTCCGTATCGGAGAATCCGGTGCGCTCGGCCAGCTTGGCCGAGACGAATCCATGCGCGCGGTACAGCCCGTACGGAATGATGTGCTTGCGCCCCATCGTACGGTTGTCGCCGCTCTGGGCCTCGGCTTCCTTCTCGGTGGTCACGGCCATGCGGGTGATCGAGATTTCCAGCGGCACGACGGGGTCGACCGACGTGGCGAAGGCCAGCTGGACCGGGCCTCGCACCTGCCCGGCGTTCACGCCGGTCGTCATCACGGCACCGAACGTGCGCACGTCGTAGAAGTTGCGGCACATCCAGGCCGTCAGTTCGCGGGCCTTGGCCTCGTCCTTGGGCAGCTTCTTGTACTGCTCCTTGGCGTCGGGCGGTAGGCCCAGCGCCTCCCATGCCTTCTGGTGCTGCTGGTTGAGAATGGCCTTCTCCTGCATATAGATGGCGTAGCCCGCGACGTCCTCCTTGTCCAGCGTGACGAAGTTGCGGATCTTGCGCTTAAGGCTCACGTCCGTCACCAGCCCCCGGCTGGTTTCCGGATCCAGGCGTGGCAGGTTGCCGGCATCGGGGTCACCGTTGGGATTGCCGTTAGTGATGTCGAAGAGAAAAACGAACTCGTAGCGGTGGCTGATGGCGGTCATTCGGGGGCTCCCTCGTCGGTGGTGTCGGTGTCGTCGCTCGCATCCGCAGCGTCGGGCTTGTCCTTCGGAAAGCGGCTTTGCGACTGGTGGTAGTAGCCGACGGCGAACCGGCCCTGGTCTTCGATGCGCAGGCTGGATGGAAAACTGTCGGACAGCCCCTCGACGATCTCGCGGATGTCCTTCTCCAGGTTCACGGCCACGCCGGGCTTTTCCTTACGCAGCTTGCCCAGGTGGTTCTGCGTGTTGCGCAGCAGCACGGGAAATACCGAGGCCGGGGTGGCCGACGCGGCGCCGTAGTAGCGATCGCGGATGGTGGCGTTGACCTGGCCGCCGAGGGCGCTGCGTTGCGCAGCCTCCAGCACGGCGAACAGGCGCCCCAGGCGATAGCCCGGGCTGGTGGATTGCCTGTCGAGACTCACGGGAACCTCCTCTTCTGTGTCATGAACGGTGGAACGGGACAGGCGCTGCCGGCGTGCCAGCACGGCCTTGCAGAGCGCCACGCGGACCGGCGAGATGTCGCCATCGGCGCGCATGCGCATGAGCGTGTTGACCAGCAGGCTGCCGGGGTAGCGCGAGCCGCTGAGCACTGCGCGCATCAGCTCGCCCGCCAGCTGCGGTGGCACGTCCTCGGACTTGGCACGGCCGTCGCGCGACGGGGCGGTGACCAGCGCCAGGCGCCACAGCGGGGGCATGGTCTTCCAGGGCGCGGGTGCGATGCGCAGGTCCTGCGCGTGCCGGGCGACATGCCGGGCCAAGTCGCCCAGGGTGTCGACGTGCCAGAAGCGAACCGAGATGCGCGAGGCGTTGGGCGCCAGGCCCAGCACATAGATGCGCGTCGATTCGTGCAGGCGCGGGTCGATGTCGCGCAGCGGCTGGCCTTGCGCCAGCTTGACGAGTGCCGCGCGCAGCGCGCCGGCTTCCTGCGCATCGGTCGGCGTGTCGTCCCAGGTCCAGGCGGCTGCCAGCAATTCCTCGGCCGCCTGGGCCTCGTCTTCGCTGGCGGCTTCCGCCCAGAAAACCACGCTGGCGTCGCCCATTTGCAGGCGCTGGCGGTTGTGCTCGCTGCGGCGCAGCAGGTGGTTGAGCACCGTGGTGTAGGCAAACGCAGCCTGCTCCGACACCGGCGCGTTCTCGCCCTGGCTCTTGCCGTAGGAGGTGAACGACTCCAGGTTGAACGACACGATGGAGGCGCCCGAGCTCTGCGCGCCGTTGACGCCCTTGATGGCAGGATGCAGCCGTGCGATGGGCAGGCGCTCGCCCGTGACGAGGCAGGTAGCGGCAGCGGCTGTGCTTTCGCCATCGCCGCCGTCCAGCAGCCGGTCGCGCGCCGCCTGCGCAGCAGGCCGCTCGTGCAGATAGGTGCTTTCGCCGTCGAGCCGGAACACGAGGTTGGCGTCCAGCATGTCGGGCGTGAACGGCATCGCGAATCGTTCGGGCGTCCAGGCCGTCAGGAAGGCCAGTAGCGCCTGCAGGCCCGGGTCCGCCGTGCCCGCAAGGCTGGCCTCGTGCCATGTCTTGAACGCCTGATGCTCCTTGTCCGCCCGCTTGCTGGAGGCGCTGACGCCGAGCACGTAGCTCGTCTTGTCCCAGAGGAAGTTGGGCTTGATGTCGACCGTGCGCTTTTCGGGTTGCGGCACGTTCATCAGGCGCGGCAGTGGCTTCTTGCCGCTGGTGTCGCGGATGTCGTTCACGTCCACCACGCGGCCATCCGGCGACAGCAGGACGGCGTAGCTGATCTTCTCGGGGCTGTAGCCGAAGGGCGACAGCCCTTCCTCGCCGCGCGCGAGCAGCCGCTGGTAATAGCGGTCGAGGGCCTGGAGGATGCTCATCCCTTGACCTCATCGCTGTGCCACGGCGGCACCTCGACGATGCCGTCCACCAGCCGCGCGCGGAAGAAGCGCGGCTCCATGCCCCTGTCGCAGTCGATGTCGTGCAGCATCCAGCCCAGGTCGCGCTCGCCGAGCAGGCTCTCGTGCCGGGCAGGTATAGGCGCATCGCCTTCGAGCAGCCGGAAGTCCGCCGGGAACTCCCGCACCCCGAGGCACGGCGCCTGGAAGCACTGGCCCTTGCGCGCCCTGCGGTTGAAGATGTCCAGGTGCTTGCCTACCGAATCGTCGGGGCCAGCCTTGCGCGTGAGTTCGAAGTGCGCTTCGATCACATAGGCCACGTCGCGCAGGATAGTGGCCGCGCGCTGCTGGCGGTCTTCGTCCACGTAGTTGGCGAGGCCGGCCGTCGAGCCGGCCTTCATGGCCTTGGCGACGCTGGCGGGGGATATCTTGCTGCCCACCTCGTTGCGCCGGATCGACTCGAAGCGGACCGGGTTCAGGACGTGGATGCGGTCGATGTGCCAACGGATCGCCGGCTGCCAGTGGATCGCGTCGAGGATGCCGCGCGCAGCGGATGGGGTGATGACGTCGTAGGAGACGCGCTCTACCTTCATCTCGGGGCGGGTAAAGCAGGCGCGTTCGCCCTTCACCAAAAGACAAACGCCAAACGCCATAAGCCCTCCTTGAGTTTGTTTTTTGATGCCCGCGTCTTCCGACGCGAGCACCTCCTATCAACCCCTATGCGCTAACACATCAATGTTTCTACCCACGTACCCGGCTGGGTACGACATAGCTGCCGTGCATACCTCTTGCACGGCAGCAAAGTCCTTTAGACTCTTCTGGTCATATGGCTGTAGACCAGATACCTACCCTCCCTCCTGCCTCTGGCCGGTACCGCGCTTCAGCGGTGGGTTGTCCAGAACGCCTCAGTGTTTGCAGACACTGAGGCGTTCGCCTTTTCTGGGCCAGAGTGTGATGGCGAGAAGCAGTTGTGTCAATGCCCCCTATGGTGGATCACCCCATTTGAGGAAACACTTCAATGAATAGTAAGCTACCCCATCAACTTCTCTGTGTGTAAGAGCGCTGGGTTTTCCCATCGCAGACCATCACAAGAGCTGTATAAATCCGTGTTTATCAACTTCATGAATTGCAGCCCCCACTTGTGAGGATTGATGGGAGCCACAGCTCCCGCGCGGTACAGCGCGTCGAAAGCGTTCTTCGGAAGCTGCACCAGATAAGGCTGCAAGCGCCGCGCGATCCCCACGCTTCCTTCGGCGTTCTCAAGCGCTTCCAGCGCCGCGCGTGCCCTGTCGTCATAGGGCACGATCACCGGCATCTGCATGCTGTCGATGAGGCGGAACCGGGCGGCCAGCGTTTCCATCGGCAGGCTTTCAGGCCGGCTCTCGCTGAGCAAGGCCATGAGGCCGGTCGCATCGAGTTCCTCGTCGCCCTTCTGCCAGTAGAGCTGCTCGAAGTAGCGCTGGATCGCCTCGGGCCGCAGCGGGTCGTCGGCGAACTCCCGCAGCACTTCGCGGGCAGCCTGTGCGTACTGCCGGAGTTCTGGCGGCGGTGCCCAGTCTTCGTTCGCGGTGGCGAAGACGAGCACGTCGCTGGCGTCCAGCGGCCGTGTGCCTTCGCGGTTGCAGCGGCCCGCGGCCTGGGCGACGGAGTCCAGGCCTGCCTCGGCGCGCAGCACGGCAGGGAAGTCCACGTTGACCCCGGCCTCGATGAGGCTGGTGCTGACCAGCCGGCAGGGCGCGCCGGCCCGGAGCATTGCGCGCACTTCCGCCAACACCTCGCTGCGGTGGCGTGCGCACATCAGCGTGGTCAGGTGCCGCGCGCCGGGCAGGTCGGCCATCGACTGGTAGACCGCCCGCGCGTGGCGCCGGTTGTTGACGATGCACAGGACCTGCTCGCGCGAGCGCATTTCCGCCGTCAATGTGGCGTCGTCCCAGGTGCCCACGTGCCGGACCCGTACCCGTTCGAGCTGCCGGAACAGCCGGGACGGTTCCGGCGCCAGTTCGCGCACGTCGGACAGTCCATCCTTCAGCGTGCCGAGCGCGGGCTGCGTGGCCGTACAGAGCACCACGCTCGTGCGGTAGTTGCGCGCCAACTCGTCGATGGCGGCTACGCAGGGTCGCAGCAGCTTGAGCGGCATGGTCTGCGCTTCGTCGAGGATCACGACGCTGCCGGCGATGTTGTGCAGCTTGCGGCACTGCGACGGGCGCGCGGCGAACAGGCTTTCGAAGAACTGTACGGCCGTGGTGACCACGATGAGCGCATCCCAGTTCTCCATGGCCAGCCGCAGTTTCTGCGCTGCCTGGTACCTCTCGGGGTCGTCGCGCGGCGGTGGTTGCTCCTCGAACGCGCTGTGGTGTTCCAGCACCGCCGCCTCGCCGAGCGGCCCGAGGGCCTTGCGGAACACCGCGGCGTTCTGCTCGACGATGCTGGTGAAGGGAATGACGAAGACCACGCGCCGCAGGCCGTGGCGGATCGCATGGTCGAGCGCGAACGCCAGCGAGGCCAGCGTCTTGCCGCCGCCCGTGGGCACGGTCAGCGAGAACAGGCCCGGCGTGCGCTCCGATGCACCGCGGACATGCCGCAGGATGTCCGCGCGCAGCCGATTGACGTCACTGTCGGCGCGGAAGGCGCCGAGATAACGGTCGAGTTGCTCGCGCAGCGCCGGCAGGCCCGGCGCTGCGGTGCCGTGGCGATGGTCGGGCTGCCGTTCCAGTGCGCGGTAGAAGCGCTCGGTGTCGATGAAGTCCGCGTCCACGAGGCAGGAGAACAGCATGCGCAGCAGGAACGCCATCTGAAAGGGCTGGCGGTCCCGGATCTGCCGGCGGCTCGCGCCATAGGGGCGAAAGCCTGCCGGCATGGACAGCTGCGACGGCAGAAGAACGTCCCGTTCCCACGCCGGGTCCAGCGGCGGCAGGTCGGCGGCCAGCCGGTCGGCCAGCGGGGTGCGCTCGCCCTCGCCCTGTCCGTTGGCCAGGCCGGCATGGTGGCCTGCGATGCCGTAGGCCAGCAGCTGGCCGACGAGGCCGTAGCGCTGCACGGCCACGCGCGCGCCGTGGGTGGAATGGTCGACCCGCTGCGGGCTGCCACGCAGCCGGTCCTGGAAGGGCAGGGTGTACTTGCCCAGGTCGTGGAGGTGGCCGATGACGACAGCCAGCGCCTCGGCGCCGAAGATGCTGGCGAACCGGCCCGCCCATTCGGCGACGTTCCTGAGATGGTCCGGCAGGCGCTGCCAGACCGCCTCCGGCAGTCCTGCCACCGAATGCGCATAGAACGCGCCTTGTCGTGCCTCCCGCCCATCGGCCATGCCGAATACCCTCCCATGTGCGAAACATCGTTGTTGCACATGGTTTCAATTGGGCGATCAATGGAAAAGCGCTACTTCACCGGGATCGCCATCTGCCGCGGCACCGCCACCGCCGTCACGCTGTTCTGCGGCGAGCCGTCGATGAGCTTGTCGGAATAGCTCAGGTAGACCAGCGCGTTGCGCGCCGGGTCGGCCATGCGCACGACGCGCAGGCGCTTGAACACCAGCGAGATGCGCTCGCTGAACACCTGCTGCTGGCGCGGGATGGGCGCGGGGAAGGCGATCGGACCGGTCTGCACGCAGGCGATCGACGCCTCGGCCCGATCCTCGGCCAGCCCCAGCGTGCCTTTGACGCCGCCCTTGCGGGCGCGCGAGAGGTAGCAGGTCACGCCCTGGACGCCCGGGTCGTCGAAGGCTTCGACGACGATGTCGTGGTCGCGGCCGAGCCACTGGAAGGCCGTGTCCACGTCGCCGATGCGCTCGGCCCGGGCGGCTGCGCAGAGGCACAGGGCGGCCGCCAGCGCGGCCAGGGGGCGGTACGTCATTCGGAACACCGCTTGTGCAGATGCGCCAGCGCCTCTTCCACCTGATCCACCAGCACCAGGCACAGGTCACCCGGCTGCAGGCGGGCCAGCGCGGCGTCGATCGCGGTGAACTCGCCGTGGATCTCCTCGACGTGCGCGGTACGCGGCGCGCCGCGCAGGCCCTCGCGCAGCAGCGCGGTGACCTCGCCGTCGGCGCGGCCGCGCTGCGCGGCGTCCTGGTACAGGACCACGTCGTCGAACGCCGCGCCGAGGATCACGGTCTGCGCGCGGATGTCCTCGTCGCGCCGGTCGCCGGCGCCGCTGATAACGACCGCGCGGCGCTTGGCCGGCAACGCGTCGACCGCGGCCACCAGCGCGCGCATCGCATCGGGGTTGTGGCCGTAGTCGGCGATCACGGTCGCGCCGCGGTAGTCCATCACGTTGAAGCGGCCCGGCGCGTTGTCGGCGTCGTTGACGAAGCCGGCCAGGCCGCGGCGGATCGTGTCCCAGTCCAGGCCCGCGCCCCAGGCCGCCGCCACGGCGGCCATGACGTTCTCGACCTGGAAGCCGATGGCGCCGCCGCGCGTGATCGGCACGTTGGCCAGCGGGATGCGCTCGCGCCACGAGCCCTCGGCCGCGATCACCGCCTCGCCGTCGACGTAGACGGTGCGCAGGCCCAGCGCACGGTGCGTGGCCATCACCGGATGGTGGCGGTCGGCCGCGAAGTAGATCACCTGGCCCGGGCAGACCGCGGCCATGGCGGCGACGACCGGGTCGGCCGCATTCAGCACCGCATGGCCGGTGGGCGCCACGTTCTGCACGATCACGCGCTTGACCGCAGCCAGGTCCTCGACCGTCGTGATGTAGTTCAGGCCCAGGTGGTCGCCTTCGCCGATGTTGGTGACCACGGCGACCTGGCAGCGGTCGAAGCCCAGGCCCTCGCGCAGGATGCCGCCGCGCGCGGTCTCGAACACGGCGGCGTCCACGTCGGGGTGCAGCAGCACGTTGCGCGCGCTCTTCGGGCCCGAGCAGTCGCCGCTGTCGATCTGGCGGCCGGCCACGTAGACGCCGTCGGTGTTCGTCATGCCGGTGCGCAGGCCGGCGGCGGTGAACAGGTGGGCGATGAGCCGCGCGGTCGTCGTCTTTCCGTTGGTGCCGGTGACGGCCACGACCGGGATGCGGCCGTCGTTGCCCACGCTCGCCGGGCCGAACAGGTGGTCGATCATGGCCTCGCCGACCGCGCGGCCCTTGCCGAACGAGGGCGACAGGTGCATGCGCAGGCCGGGCGCAGCGTTGACCTCGACGATGCCGCCGCTCTGGTCTTCCAGCGGGCGCAGCACGGTCTCGCAGACCACGTCCACGCCGCAGATGTGCAGGCCGACGATCTGCGCGGCGGCCACGGCGCGCGCGGCGACCTCGGGGTGCACGTCGTCGGTCACGTCGGTGGCGGTGCCGCCGGTGCTGAGGTTGGCGTTGTTGCGCAGGATCACGCGCTGGCCCAGCGCCGGCACCGAAGCGGGCGTGAGGCCCTGGGCGGTCAGGCGCGCGACGGCGATGTCGTCGAAGCGGATCTTCGTGAGCGACGTGGCATGGCCCTCGCCGCGCCGGGGGTCGCTGTTGACGATGTCCACCAGCTCGCGCACCATGTGCTCGCCGTCGCCGGTGACCTGCGGCGGGTCGCGCCGGGCCGCGGCCACGAGCCGGTCGCCGACGACGAGCAGGCGGAAGTCGTGGCCCGGCAGGTACTTCTCGACCAGCACCTCGCCGATCTCGGCGGCCGAGCGGTAGGCCTCGTCGAGCGCGGCGCGGTCGGTGATGTTGACCGTCACGCCCTTGCCCTGGTTGCCGTCCTGCGGCTTGAGCACCACCGGCAGGCCGATCTCCTGCGCGGCGGCCCAGGCGTCGTCGGGGCTGGCCGCCGGGCGGCCCAGCGGCACGGGCACGCCGGCGGCATGCAGCAGGCGCTTGCTCAGGTCCTTGTCCTGCGCGATCGATTCGGCCACGGCGCTGGTGGTGTCCAGTTCGGCCGCCCAGATGCGGCGCTGGCGCGCGCCCCAGCCGAACTGCACCAGGCTGCCGCTCGTGAGCCGCTTCCACGGGATGCCGCGCGCGGCGGCGGCCTTGACGATGGCGCCGGTGCTGGGGCCCAGGCGGTCGTCCTCGTCGGTCTCGCGCAGTTCGGCGACGGCGGCCGCGGCGTCGAACGCCGTGCCGGCCTGCGCCGCGGCGATCAGCGCCTGCGCGTGGTCGAAGGCGCGGCGGCCGACCGACTCTTCCGAATACTCGACCACGACCTGGTACACGCCGGGCTCGACCGTCGCGTGGGTGCGGCTAAAGGTGACCGGGCAGCCGGCCTGGGCCTGCAGCGCGAGCGCGGCGGATTCGAGCACGTGGGCCAGCGAGAGCGGACCTTCGTAGGCATCGTGGCGCAGCGCGCCGATGGCGGGGAAGAGGGCGCGCAGGCGGTCCTCGAAGCCTGGCAGGCCGGTGTCGATCGAGCGCTCGGGCGCGCTGCAGCGCAGCACGGCCTCGATGGCGGTGTGGCGGCTCCAGAGGTTGGGGCCGCGCAGGGCACGGATGCGGGAGACTTCCATCGTCGTTGTTGTCGGTTCAGAACAGGGGGAGCGGCGGCGTCGCGTCAGAACAGGGTGGGCGCGGGCGTCGCCCGCGCGGGCCGCGCCGGCAGCACGTCGGTGTCGAAGGTCTTGAGGCCGGCGGCGATCAGGTCGGGCGCGATGTCCAGCGCCCAGCCGGTGGCGACGGCGGCGAGCAGCGCCTCGACCGCCGGGCCGTCGGCGGCCGGCGACAGGCTGACCAGTTTGCCGAGCGGGCGTTCGGCCGCACCGGTGACCAGGATGACCCGGCCGCCCTGCAGGAAGACGGCGCGCCCGCCTTCGGCGCGGTGCGCGGCCAGCGCCGGCTGGTCGCCCTGCTCGGCGTAGAAGACGATGCTGCCGTCGCAGAGTTCGGCCAGGTCGGCCACGCGCGGGTCGGCCGCATGCAGCACGCCCACGCCGCTGTCGAGCACCACGTCGATCTGGGTGCGGACCACCTTGCGCATCTGCGCGTCGTCCTGCACGTCGAAGTCGGCCAGCGCTTCGGCGCCGTCCATGTCGGTGACCACGCCGACCTGGCAGCGGTCGTAGGCCAGGCCGTCGCGCAGGATGCTGCGCGCGCCGTTCTCGATCACCGCGGCCTGCACCATCTGGTTGACCAGCAGGCGGCGGCCGGCCTCCCAGTGGGCGCTGTCGCCGGCGTCCACGCGGCGGCGGTCCAGGTAGAGGCCGTCGCCGCAGGCCACGCCGGTGTGGTGGCCGGCCAGGTGCAGCAGCCAGGCGACCAGCCGGGCGATGGTGGCGGTGTGGCGGGTGCCGGTCACGCCGACGATCGGGATGCGGCCGGGCGCGGCCCCGCCCTCGTCTTCGGGGAACAGGTGGGCGGCGATGGCCTGGCCCACCGGGCGCGGCGCGCCGACGGCGGGCTTCAGGTGCATCAGCAGGCCCGGGCCGGCGTTGACCTCGACCACCGCCGCGCCCTGCGCGGCCAGCGGCTGGGAGATGTCCTGCGCCACCAGGTCGATGCCGGCGATGTCCAGGCCGACCACGCGCGCGGCCAGGCCCGCGAGGTGGGCCACGTCGGGGTGCACCAGGTCGGTGCAGTCCACGGCCACGTTGCCGTTGCGCTGGATCAAGACCTGGCGGCCGGCCTCGGGCACGGCGCCGGCGTCCAGGCCCTGGCGGCGCAGCTGGAGCTGCACGGCCTGGTCCTTCCACACGTCGATGGTTTCGAGCGGGAACTCCTCCTCGATGCCGCGGCGCGGATCGCTGTTGAGCTGGCTGTCGATCAGCGCGGCCACGGTGTCGCGGCCGTTGCCGGTGATCGCCACGACCTCGCCGCGCGCGGCGGCCACGACCTTGCCGCCGACGACCAGCAGGCGGTGCTCGTCGCCGCGGATGTAGCGCTCCACGATCACCTCGCTGCCTTCCTTGTCGGCGAGCGCCCAGGCGGCCTCGATTTCCTCGCGGGTCGACAGCTCCAGGGTCACGCCGCGGCCGTGGTTGGCATCGGTCGGCTTGACGACCACCGGCAGGCCGCTGTCCTCGGCGGCCTCCCAGGCTTGCGCGGGGCTGGCGGCGATGCGGCCTTCGGGCACCGGCACGCCGCAGGCTTGGAGCAGGCTCTTGGTCAGGTCCTTGTCGCGCGAGATGCCTTCGGCGATCGCGCTGGTGAATTCGCTCTCGGCCGTCCAGATGCGGCGCTGGGCCGCGCCGTAGCCGAGCTGCACCAGGTTGCCGTCGTTGAGGCGGAAGTGCGGGATGCCGCGGTCGGTGGCCGCGCTCACGATGCTGGCGGTGCTGGGGCCGAGGTAGCTGTCGTCCACCTCCTTGCGCAGCCGGCGCACGGCCGCGTCCACGTCGAACGGCTGGTCGTTGATGGCGGCCATCAGCAGCCGGTGGCCCTCGGCCAGCGCGACGCGGGCGATCTGCTCGTCGCGCGCGCGGAACACCATGCGGTAGACGCCGGGCTGCGAGGTGCTGCGGGTCTGGCCGAAGCCGGTGGCCATGCCGGCCAGGTTCAGCAGCTCGATGACGACGTGCTCCAGCACGTGGCCGCACCAGGTGCCGCCGACGAGCCGCTGCAGGAAGCCGCCGCGCTCGCCCACGCCGCAGTGGTGCTCCACCAGCGCGGGCAGCCAGGCGGTGAGCCGCTCGTTGAGGCCGGGCAGCTTGTTGGAGGGGAAGTCCTCCAGCCGCCCGAGGTCGAGCCAGACTTCCAGCACCGGACGGTAGGTCCAGATGTTGGGGCCGCGCAGGTAGTTGATGCGCAGCAGGCGGATGTCGTCGAAACGTGGCATGAGGGTATATGCTGAAGGTGGCAGCCAGTCAGCCGCTGTGGGACAGTAGGGTGGGGAGTACATGCGCCCTGGGGCGCGGCGGTGGTGCGTTTCGGCGACAATCCGCGCCACGGAAACCGAACATGCCACATCCTCATCCTGTTGTCGAAGTCTCCGGTGACGCGTCCGGCCCCGAGGGCGCCGGCCTGCAAGCGTTGCTCGCTGAGGACGAAAACGTTCTCGTCTCGCTGCCGGTTGACCTCGACGCCGGCCTGCGCTTCGCCCCGGGCGGCTGGGTAGTGCTCACTGCGCGCCGCCTGCTGGCCCGCCGGCCGGGCGAGGGCGGCTGGCAGGACTGGGCCCTGGCGCCGCAGCTGCGGCTGCACCTGGCCGACCACGGCGGCGTGGGCGCGCTCGAACTCTGCGACAGCCACCGCCGGCTCGCGGCCTGGCACTTCACGCTGACCGGCGGCCCGCAGGCGCCGCGGCTGGTGCGGCTGTTCGGCCAGCTGGCCGCCGGCGCCGGGCTGGAGGAGGAAGAGGCCGGCCCCGAGGCCGAGGAGCCGGCGCCGCCGCCCTCCACCTGGGTGCTGCTGCGCCTGGGCCGCTTCGCCCGGCCCTACCGCCGGCAGCTGGCGATCGGCTTCGCGCTCACGCTGGCCTCCACCGCCGCGACGCTGGTGCCGCCCTACCTCACGATCCCGCTGATGGACGACATCCTGATCCCCTACCAGAGCGGCAAGCCGATCGAGCCGGCCCATGTGCTGCTCTACCTCGGCGGGCTGCTGGCCTCGGCGCTGGCGGCCTGGGGCCTGGGCTGGGCGCGCACCTACATCCTCGCGCTGGTGTCCGAGCGCATCGGCGCGGACCTGCGCACCACCACCTACGAGCACCTGCTGCGGCTGTCGCTCGACTACTTCGGCGCCAAGCGCACCGGCGACCTGATGGCGCGCATCGGCTCGGAGACCGACCGCATCAACGTCTTCCTGTCGCTGCATGCGCTCGATTTCGCCACCGACGTGCTGATGATCGCGATGACCTCGGTCATCCTGTTCTCGATCAACCCGTGGCTGGCGCTGGTCACGCTGGTGCCGCTGCCGTTCATCGCCTGGATGATCCATGCGGTGCGCGAGCGGCTGCGCACCGGCTTCGAGCGCATCGACCGGGTCTGGTCCGAGGTGACCAACGTGCTGGCCGACACGATTCCCGGCATCCGCGTGGTGAAAGCCTTCGCGCAGGAGGCGCGCGAGGCGAAGCGCTTCCGCGACGCCAACCAGCACAACCTGCAGGTCAACGACCGCTTGAACCGCACCTGGAGCGTGTTCACCCCGACCGTCTCGCTGCTCACCGAGATCGGCCTGCTGATCGTCTGGGCCTTCGGCATCTGGCTGGTCGCGCGCGAGAGCATCACCGTCGGCGTGCTCACCGCCTTCATCGCCTACATCGGCCGCTTCTACACGCGGCTCGATTCGATGAGCCGCATCGTCTCGGTCACGCAGAAGGCCGCGGCCGGCGCCAAGCGCATCTTCGACATCCTCGACCATGTGAGCAACGTGCCCGAGCCGGCCCATCCGGTCAAGGTCGAGCGGCTCGCCGGCGGCATCGAACTGCGCCGCGTGGGATTCCGCTACGGCAACCGCGCGGTGATCCGCCGGCTCGACCTCGACATCCGCCCCGGCGAGATGATCGGCCTGGTCGGCCACAGCGGCTCGGGCAAGAGCACGCTGGTCAACCTGCTGTGCCGCTTCTACGACGTGAGCGAGGGCGCGATCCTGGCCGACGGCATCGACATCCGCCGCATGGCCGTGGCCGACTGGCGGCGCCACATCGGCCTGGTGCTGCAGGAGCCCTTCCTCTTCTTCGGCACCATCGCCGAGAACATCGCCTACGGCAAGCCGGACGCCAGCCGCGCCGAGATCGTGGCCGCCGCCCGCGCCGCCCATGCGCACGACTTCATCCTGCGGCTGCCGCTGGGCTACGACTCGCTGGTCGGCGAGCGCGGCCAGGGCCTGTCGGGCGGCGAGCGCCAGCGCATCTCCATCGCGCGCGCGCTGCTGATCGACCCGCGCATCCTGATCCTCGACGAGGCCACCTCGGCCGTCGACACCGAAACGGAAAAGGAGATCCAGCGCGCCCTCGACAACCTGGTCCAGGGCCGCACCACGATCGCGATCGCCCACCGGCTCTCCACGCTGCGCAAGGCCGACCGGCTCGTCGTGATGGACCGCGGCGAGGTCGTCGAGGTCGGCCCGCATGATGCGCTGATGGCCCGGCAGGGTGCATACTGGCGGCTGTATGAGGCCCAGGCCCGCAAGGATGGAGCGCTGGAAGATGATACAGTAGGGAGTATGTAGCCGGCCTTGCCGCCTGTGCCGTCGGCCCACATCGCGGAATTGCCATGACCACGCCAGCCTTCGAACTCCACCGCGGCCCGTTCGGCCGGCTCCAGCTGCTGCTGCCGGGCGGCGAGCGCCATGCCGACGTGGTGCCGGTGCGCGCCTTCCCGCTCGCTGCGCCGCAGGAGGGACTATCCCTGGTCGGCGCCCACGGCAAGGAACTGGTCTGGATCGAGCGGCTCGACGCGCTGCCCGAGGCCCCGCGCGCGCTGATCGAGGAGGACCTGGCCGCCCGCGAGGTCATGCCGGTGGTCCGGCGCATCGCCGCGGTCTCGGGCTTCTCGATGCCCAGCACCTGGCAGGTGAAGACCGACCGCGGACCGACGCAGCTGGTGCTCAAGGCCGAGGAGGACATCCGCCGCCTCGGCAGCGGCCGGCTGCTGATCGCCGGCAACCACGGGCTGCAGTTCATCGTGCCCGACCTGGCCGCGCTCGACCGGCCCTCGCGCAAGCTGCTCGAACGCTTCCTGTAGAAGACATGCATACCTCCGCTCTCGTCCTCTTCTCCGGCGGCCAGGACTCGGCCACCTGCCTGGCGCTGGCGCTCGAACGCTACCCGCGCGTGGAGACCCTCGCCTTCGACTACGGCCAGCGCCACCGCGTGGAGCTGCAGGCCCGCATCGAGGTGCTGGCGCAGCTGCGCGCGCGCTTTCCCGCCTGGGCGCCGCGCCTGGGCGCCGACCACGTGCTCGACGCCAGCGTGCTCGGCCAGGTCAGCGACACCGCGCTCACCCGCGACACCGCCATCCGCATGGAGGCGGGCGGCCTGCCCAACACCTTCGTGCCCGGGCGCAACCTGCTGTTCCTCACGCTCGCCGCCGCGCTGGCCTACCGGCGCGGGCTGGAGGTGCTGGTCACCGGCGTCTGCGAGACGGATTTCTCCGGCTACCCCGACTGCCGCGACGACACCGTCAAGGCGCTGCAGGTGGCGCTGTCGCTCGGCATGGACCGGCGCCTCGTCATCGACACGCCGCTCATGTGGCTGGACAAGGCGGCCACCTGGGCGCTGGCCGAGCGGCTCGGCGGCGCCGAACTCGTCGATGTGATCGTCGAGCACACCCACACCTGCTACCTTGGCGACCGCAGCCACCGCCACGACTGGGGCTGGGGCTGCGGCAGCTGCCCGGCCTGCGAACTGCGGGCCCGGGGCTGGCGGCGCTGGAAGGACGGCGGCCCGTGAGCGCCGCAGGCCGATGCACCACCTGAGCGACCGGTTCGTCCCGCCCGGCGCGCCCGGCCCCTGGCTGGCTGGCAGCTACGCGCCCGCGCTGGTGCTGCTGTCGATCGGCGTGGCCGTGTTCGCCTCCGTGCTGGCGCTGCACGAGGCCGGCCTGGCGCGGCGCGCGCCCACGCCGGCGCGGCGCGAGGCGGCGATCGCCGCCGGCGCCTTCTCGCTGGGCATCGGCATCTGGTCGATGCACTTCATCGGCATGCTGGCCTTCGACCTGGGCGTGCACGTGCACTACGACGGACCGGGCACGGCGCTGTCGTTGCTGCCGAGCCTGGCCGCGTCGTGGGTTGCGCTGCGCGTCGCGGCCGGCGGCACGCTGGGCACGGCGCGGCTGGTGCTGGCCGGCGTGCTGGTGGGCGCGGGCGTCGGCGCCATGCACTACAGCGGCATGCTGGCCATGCGCATGCAGCCCGAGCTGCGCTACGACGTACGCTGGTTCGCGCTGTCGATCGCGGTCGCCGCCGGGCTGGCGGCGCTCGCGCTCCGGGTGCAGCAGGCGCTGGAGCACCGCCGCGTGCGGCGCGGCCTGGCCCCGCTGGCCGGCGGCACTGTCATGGGCCTCTCGGTGGCCGGCATGCACTACTGCGGCATGGCGGCGGCCCGCTTCGGCGGCATGGCCGAGATGGACTACGACCTCGGCATCCAGAACCTCGATGCGCTGGCCCTGTCGGTCGCCCTCGTGGCCGTGACCACCACGCTGGTCGTCTTCGCGTTCAATGCGCTGCTGCGCTACCGGGCGCTGTTCCTGCGGGTGCGGGCCAGCGAGGCCAGCCTGCGCGCCGTGGTCGACACGGCGCAGGACGGCATCATCACCTTCGATGGCGAGGGCCGCATCCAGGGCTTCAACCATGCGGCCGAGCGCATGTTCGGCTGGACCGCGCCGGAAGCCGCCGGCCGCAACCTGCGCGAGCTGCTGCTCGGAGGCGCCCGGCCCGACGCCGGCGCCGCCGCGCCCTGGCAGCAGGCCATCACCGACGGGCAGGCGCTCCAGGCCGTGCGCCGCGACGGCACCACGCTGCCGGTGCGCTTCGCCGTCGGCCGCGCCGAAGTGGACGGCCGCCAGCTCTACGTGGGCTGCGCCACCGACCTGAGCGCCGAGCGCGCGATGGAGCAGGCGCTGCGCGACCGCGAGCAGCAGTACCGCTCGCTGATCCGCAACATTCCCGGCACCGCCTTCCGCGCGCTGCCCGACGAGCACCGCACCATGCTGTTCGTCAGCGAGGCGGTGGAGGCGATGACAGGCTGGCCGGCGGCCGGCTTCATGGGCGGCCAGCGCCGCTTCGCCGACCTGATCCATCCGGACGATGCCGGCAGGGTGCGCGAGGAGGTCCGGCGCTCGGTCGACGGCGACCGCAGCTACGAGGTCGAATACCGCCTCCACCATGCCGACGGCCGCGAGCGCTGGGTGTGGGAGGGCGGCAGCGCCGTCCGGGCCGGCGACGGCCGCACGCTCTGGCTCGACGGCGTGATCCTGGACATCACCGACGCCAAGCTGCGCCATGCCGAATACGAGGGCAAGGTGCACGCCACCAGCCGCGCGATGGCGGTGGTCGAGTTCGATCTCCACGGCCGCGTGCTGGCTGCCAACGACAACTTCCTGCAGATCATGGGCTACTCGCTCGACGAGGTCTGGGGCCGCCACCATGAGATCTTCTGCGACCCGCGCGCGGTGCCGCACGGCGAGAGCGCGGCGATGTGGCAGCGCCTGGGCCGCGGCGAGTTCGAGGCCGGCGACTTCCAGCGCCGCGCCAAGGGCGGCCGGCCGGTCTGGCTGCAGGCCACCTACAACCCCATCTTCGGCGCCGACGGGCGGCCGTTCAAGGTGGCCATGCTGGCGTCGGACATCAGCGAGCGCCACGCGATGGAGGAGGCGCTGCGCGAGGCCAAGGATCGGGCCGAGCTGGCCGCCGCGTCCAAGACGACCTTCCTGGCCAACATGAGCCACGAGATCCGCACGCCGATGAATTCCATCCTCGGCTTCACCGAACTGCTGCTCGGCACCGCGCTGGAGGCGCGCCAGCGCCGCCACGTCGAGACGGTGCACCACTCGGCGCGCACGCTGCTCGCGCTGCTCAACGACATCCTCGACACCGCCAAGCTCGAACGCGGCGCGATGGAGCTGGAGCTGCTCGACTTCTCGCTGCGCGCGCTGTGCGAGCAGGTCATCGCGTCGCTCTCGATCACCGCGCGCAACAAGGGCCTGTCGCTCGCGCTCGAATACGACGAGGCGCTCGGCGACGTGTTCCGCGGCGATGCGCTGCGCATCCAGCAGATCCTCACCAACCTGCTGGGCAACGGCGTCAAGTTCACCGAGCGCGGCGGCGTGCGGCTGGAAGTCCGGCCGGCCGCGGGCGGCGGCGTGGACTTCGCGGTGCACGACAGCGGCATCGGCATCGCGGCCGACCGCATCGGACGCATCTTCGAGCCGTTCGCCCAGGCCGACGCGTCGATGAGCCGGCGCTTCGGCGGCACCGGCCTGGGAACCACCATTGCGCTGCAGCTGACCGAGCGCATGGGCGGCGCCATCCGCGTCGACAGCGCCGTCGGCGTGGGCAGCACCTTCCGCGTCTTCCTGCCGCTGGAGGCCGGCGCCCCGCTGCCGCAGGCCGCCGGACCGCTGACCACGGCAGCCCTCCGGCCGCTGACCATCCTCGTGGCCGACGACGTGCCGCAGAACGTGGAGCTGCTGTCCATCGCGCTCGGCCGCGGCGGCCACACGGTGGTCGTCGCCACCGACGGCCTGCAGGCGGTGGAGCTGTTCAAGACCCAGCCGGTCGACGTGGTGCTGATGGACGTGCACATGCCGCTGCTCGACGGCCTGGCCGCCGCGCGCCGCATGCGCCTGTTCGAACGCGAGCAGGGCCGCCGGCCGCTGCCCATCGTCGCGCTGACCGCCAGCGTGCTCGAGCGCGACCGCCGCGCCGCGCGCGAGGCCGGCATGGACGGCTTCGCCTCCAAGCCGGTCGAGACGGCCCGCCTGCTGGCCGAGATCGCCCGGGTGACCGGCGCGCTGGCGCCGGGCGGCCCGCCGGCAGGCCCCGAGCCGATGGACATGCCGCCGTCCCCGCCGCCGCCCGAGGGCGGCGCCGTCGCCATCGACTGAGACCGCGGGCGGCGGCTCTGGGGCGACGAGACCGTGCTGCGGCGCGCGCTCGGCCGCTTCATCGCCGAGCAGCGCGGGGGCGCGCGCGACGGCCTGCTCGCCGACGCCGGGGCCGCGCGCCACGAGGCCGCCCAGCTCGGCGCCCACCGCCTGCGCGGCGCGGCCGCCAACCTCGGGCTGGCCGAGGTGCAGGCGCTGGCCCAGCAGGCCGAGCAGGCCTTCGAGGACGGCGCGGCGCAGCGGGCGCGGGACGCGCTGGAGGCGCTGCGCGGCGCGCTCGCCGCGGTGGAGCAGGCCTTCGCCGCCCGGCCGCTGCCGCAGCCGCCGGGTGCCGCGGCCGCCGCCATCGGCGCCGGCGGCACGGTCGACCTGGCCGCGCTGGCCCGCGCCGCCGACGCCACGCTGTCGCGCGGCGAGCTTGACGACGAACTGCTGGCGCAGCTCGACGCCGGGCTGCGCGCCGCGGGCCATGCCGCCCTGGCCGCGGGCATCGCCCGGTCGGCCGAGGTGTTCGATTTCGAACGGGCGCGCAGCCTGCTGAGGGGCTGGATGAAGGCGTAGGCCGGCGGACGCTGCGCCCGTTCGCGTTCGTGAGACACTGCGGCGGCCATGTCTCTCGCCCCGCCACCCGACGGCCGCCCCCGCATCCTGCTCGTCGACGACGAGCCGGCCAACCTGCAGGTGCTGCGCCACCGGCTGCTGTTCGCCCGCGACGGCGCCCGCGCGCTGGAGCTGGCCCGCACCGCGCCGCCGGACCTCATCCTGCTCGACGTGATGATGCCCGGCATGACCGGCTACGAGGTCTGCACCGCGCTCAAGCGCGAGCCCGCCACCGCGCCGGTGCCGGTCATCTTCGTCACCGCGCTCAGCGACACCGACGACGAGGCCCGGGGCTTCGAGCTCGGCGCGGTGGACTACATCGCCAAGTCCATCAGCCCGCCGATCGTGCGGGCGCGGGTGCGCACCCACCTGGCGCTGGTCGCCGCCGAAGAGCTGCGCCGCACCCGGCTGCAGATCGTGCAGTGCCTGGGCGCGGCGGCCGAGTACAAGGACAACGAGACCGGCCTGCACGTGGTGCGCATGAGCCACTACGCCCGCGAACTGGCGCTGGCCGCCGGCTGGGGCGCCCGGGCCGCCGACGAACTCCTGCATGCCGCGCCGATGCACGACGTCGGCAAGATCGGCATCCCCGATGCCATATTGCAGAAGCCCGGCAAGCTCACGGCCGAGGAATGGGACGTGATGCGCCGCCATCCGCAGATCGGCGCGGACATCATCGGCGACCATCCCAGCGGCCTGCTGCGCATCGCCCGCAGCGTGGCGCTGACCCACCACGAGAAGTGGGACGGCAGCGGCTACCCCCACGGCCTGGCCGGCGACGCCATCCCGCAGGAGGGCCGCATCGTCGCCATCGCCGACGTCTTCGACGCCCTGACCAGCGTGCGCCCCTACAAGCCCGCCTGGCCGCTGGAGCGTGCGCTCGACCTGCTGCGCAGCGAGCGCGGCCGCCACTTCGACCCCGACCTGGTCGACCGCTTCGAGACCTGCCTGCCGGCCGTGCTGGACATCCAGCGCCGCTGGGCGGACGGCTCCTAGCCTGTCACCCGCAAAAAGTCCTTCATTTTTCCGGCACGTTGCCGATACCGGCGGAAAGCCGTCAAAGGTGCTTGTGCGCTGAGCCTGGCAACTCCTGACCAGCCCTGGGGGCCACCATGTCCATCCCGCCTGTAGACAGAACGACGACCACCACCACCGCATGGCGCGTGCAGAGCGCCGACCTGTACTCGACCGGCGCTTCCGGCGCCGTCGCGGTCCGGCCCGTGCAGCCGGTCAACGCCGTCGAGGCGGTCGACAAGGTGGGCGAGGGCGTGGTCATCCGCACGGCATCCGACACTGCAACGGATGCCCAGGCCGGTCTTTATACCCCCAATGGGTTAAAGCACGCAGCTGGCCTGCAGAGCGGGCTGGGGGATGATGGTGCCGGGGGTATTGATGGGGCGGCGGGCATCCTCGGGCCGGCGGCGGCCCGGGTGGGCGCTGCGGGCGCGGCCGGCGCCGCGGGCGGCGCCAATGCATCGGCCGGCGGCAGCTCCGCCGACGGCACGCCGGCCGGCGTGACCGACGTCGGCGGCCGCGCGCCCGCCAAGGCGGGCCAGGCGGCCGAGCAGCAGCCCACCGATCCCGACAGCGCCGACAGCGACTGGACGGTGCAGCGCGAGCAGAAGGAGGCCGCGCGCGCCGAGGCCCGGGCGGCCGCCGAGAAGGAGGCCGCGCGCGAGCCCATCTCCAAGCAGCTGCTCGAATTCCTCCAGTCGGTCTGGCGCGCCAGCGCGGGCGCCATCGAGGTCGCGCAGGAAAACAGCCGCGTCGCCGGCCAGGAGCGCGCGGCGCAGACGCCGCGCACCGAGTCGCCGATCTACTCCGACCCCACGGTCAAAAAGTCGTCGTAGCGTCCACGGCCCCGGCTGCCACCGTGCCGGCGGCCGGGTCGATCACCCACTGCGTGCGGTGGAACGGCGCGACGCTGTCGCGGTGCGCCACCGACACCAGCGCGCCGCCGCGCTCGCGCACCAGCGCCGCCAGCCTTTCGTACACCTGCCGCTCGGCCGCCGCGTCCAGCGCGCTGGTGGCCTCGTCGGCGAACACCCAGGCCGGCCGCCTGAGCAGCACCCGTGCGATCGCCAGGCGCTGCTGCTCGCCGCCCGACAGCACGTGGCCCCAGCTCTCCACCGCGTCGAGCCGGCCGGCCAGCTGCGGCAGCAGGGCGTCGGCCAGCGCCTGGCGCAGCTGCGCATCGTCATAGCGCGCCGCCGGCTCCGGATAGGCCAGCGCGTCGCGCAGCGGCCCGTCGGGGAAGTAAGGCCGCTGGGCGATGAACATGCGGTCGGCCGGCTTCTCCAGCCGGCCGCGTGCGAACGGCCAGATGCCCGCGAAGGTGCGCAGCAGCGTGGACTTGCCGCCACCCGAGGGGCCGCGCACCAGCACGCTGTCGCCGGGCGCCGCGTCCAGCGCCGCGTCGTGCAGCAGCGTGGCGCCGCCGGGCAGTGCCACGCTCAGGCCGCGCGCCTGCAGGCGGTCGCCCTCCTGCACGGCCAGCTGGGGCTGGGCGGCGGTGGCGGCCTGGGCCTGCAGGCTTTCCTCGAAGCCGGTCAGCCGCTGCGTGGTCGCGCGCCAGACGGCGATGTCGCTGTAGTTGTCCACGATCCAGCTCATCGACGTCTGCACCTGGTCGAAGGCGCGAGCCATCTGCATCAGCTCGCCGAGCTGGATCGCGCCGCCGAAGAAGCGCGGCGCGGCCACGATCAGCGGAAAGACGGTGGCCGCCTGGCCGAACAGGCTGGTGAACCACACCAGGTTCTTCTGCTTGCGCACCAGCTGCAGGTAGTTGCCCATCACCGCGGTGAAGCGGGTGTCGAGCTGGCCGCGCTCCACCGCCTCGCCGCCGTCCAGCGCGATCGCCTCGCCGTACTCGCGCACCCGCACCATGTGGTGGCGGAAGTCGGCCTCCAGCGCCTGCTGGCCGAAGTTCAGCCGCACCTGCGGATGGCCGATCGCGAACGCGATGGCGGTGCCCGCGGCGCAGTAGAGCACCGCCATCCAGACCATGAAGCCGCTGACCTGCACCGTGCCGCCCAGCGCCGCGGGCAGCGGCAGCGGCGTGATGCCCGACAGCGCCCAGAGGATGCCGACGAAGCTCGCCAGCGTGACCACCGCGTTGAACAGCCCCATGCCGAGCGATACGGTGTAGCTGGTGAAGAGGTTCAGGTCCTCCTGGATGCGCTGGTCGGGGTTGTCGGGCGCGCCGCCGCCGGCGCTGCCGTAGCGGGCCAGCTCCAGCCGGTAGAACGCCTTGGCCGCCAGCCACCGGTCGAGGTAGTGGTCGGTCAGCCAGCGCCGCCAGCGCAGCTGCAGCAGCTGGGTCAGGTAGAACTTGTAGACCGCAATGACCATGTAGCCCAGCGCCAGGTAGCTGAAGCGGCCCAGCTGGTGCCAGAACACGGCGGCGTCCTTGTTCTGCAGCGCGTCGTAGAAGACGCGGTTCCATTCGTTGAGCTGGACCAGCATCCAGACCACGCCGAGGTTGAGCGCGACGATGGCCGCGAGCAGGCCGCGCGCCTTCCACCGCTCGCCGGAATCGCGGAAATAGGGCAGGACCAGCGCGCCGGCGCGCGCGAGTTCGGTGCGCATGCGGCGCACCCGGGTCAGTATCGTCATCGGTTTTCTTTCTTCTTGTCGTGGCGTGGAATCCGCCGGGGGTGCGCTCAGGGCAATGCGCCGTCGTGCTGTTGCTGTTGTTGCTGCTGCGCCGCGCGCTTGGCCGCATCGCGGCGCGCGCGGTAGATCTTGGAGAACGCGCGGATCTCGTCCTGGCTGACGTAGCCGTCGTGGTCGGTGTCGGCTTCGTCGAAGGCGGCCGAGAGCTGCGGGATGAAGGCCACCTCGTCGCGGCTCAGGCGGTTGTCGTGGTTGGCGTCGAGCAACTGGAAGTCGCGGATCGCCTTCTGCTCGCCCCTGCTGATGGGGCGGCCGTTGGCGTCGGTGGCGGGAACGTCGGCGCCGGAGGTCGGCGCAACCTCGACGCGGACCTGGGCCTGCGCCGCGGCGCAGGCCAGCAGTGCGCCGATGGCAAAGGACAGGGGGCGGAGAACACGGTGGTCAAGCATGGCCCGCATGGTGGCACGGCACGGCCGCGCGCGCACGCCGTGCCGGCAGCACTTCACCGCGTGTTACGGACTTTTGCGGCGGCTTTGCGCACGGCGGCCGCGGAGGTATCGACCCCGGCGGCCAGCGGACCGGCGCCGACATGGCCGGCCGGCACGTGGCGCGCGGCGCTGTCCACGTGCACGTTCTGGTCGTCGAAGAAGAAGTCGGGCTCGAACTGGCGCAGGAACGGCCCCTTCTCCAGACCGCCGAGGAACATGGCTTCGTCCACCGACAGCTTCCACTCCATCAGCGTGTTGATGGCGCGCTCGTGCGCCGGCGCGCTGCGGGCCGTCACCAGCGCGGTGCGGATGCGCATGCCGGTCACATCCTCCTGCCGGCGCAGCTTGGAGAGCGCGGCCAGCAGCGGCTTGAACGGCCCGCCCGACAGCGGCAGCGCCGCCTTGCTCGTCTCGTGCGCCTGGAACGCGGCCAGGCCCTGGGCCTGGTAGACGCGCTCGGCCTCGTCGGAGAACAGCACCGCATCGCCGTCGAAGGCGATGCGCAGCTCGTCGGGGTACGTGGCGCTGGCCGCGACCGACTCGGTCAGCACCCGCGCGGCCGGGTAGCCCAGCGCCAGCGCCTCGCGCACGTCGTCGTGGTTGGCCGAGAGGAACAGGTCCGCACCCAGCGGCTCCAGGTAGCGGAACGGGTCGCGGCCCTGGGTGAATACGCCGCGCTCCAGCGGCAGGGCGGCCTCCTTCGCCGAATGGAAGATGCGCAGCGCGCTCACCGGGTCGTTGCGCGAGAGCAGCACCACCTCCACCCGCTGCGCCTGCGGCGTGTTGAACTTGAGCAGCTTGTGCACCAGCGGATAGGCCACGCCGGGCTTGGCCGGCACGGTGCGCCGCTCCAGCTGCAGCTGCATGTAGGGCTGCGGGTCCTTCGGGTCGAAGACCCGGTTCTCCTCCGCGAAGTCGAACAGCGCCCGCGAGGAGATCGCGACCACAAGCTTGTCGTCGAGGGTGATGGGCATCAGGAGTATATGCGTATAGCGCGCAGAATGAAACCGCTATGAAGGGGATGACCGGGGTGTATACCCATCAGCCTTTCCACTGGTTCAGTTGGATGATTGGCAGCATGACAGCCAGCACGATCAGCATCACGACCACGCCCATGGCCACGATCAGCAGCGGCTCCAGAAGGGTCGCCAGCGCCATGGCGCGGCGCTGCACCTCGGCGCCGATCTGGGTGGCCGCGCGCTGCAGCATGGTCGGCAGCTGGCCGGTCTGCTCGCCCAGCCGCGCGAACATCGCCACCAGGCCCGGGAAGCGCTTCTTCTGCGCCAGCGCCGAGGCCAGCGGCGCGCCTTCGCGCACCAGCACCAGCGCGTCGAGCGCGTCCTCGCGCAGCGCGGCGTTCGACAGCGTGTCGGCCGCGGCCTGCAGGGCGCGCAGGATCGGCACGCCGGCGGCGGCCAGCATCGCCAGGGTGCCGGCGAAGCGCGCCGCGTTGTAGCCGCGTGCGATGCGGCCCACCAGCGGCAGCCGCAGCCAGGCCGCGTCGAAGCGGGCACGGACCGCCGGGCGCTTGTAGGCCAGGCGGGCCGCGACGCCCGCGGCCACGCATCCGAGCAGCACCGCCCAGCCCCAGCTGCGCACGAAGTCGCTCAGCGCCAGCATGGCCACGGTCAGGAAGGGCAGGGCGCGCTTGGTGCTGGCGAACACGCCGGCCACCTGCGGCACCACGTAGCCCACGAGGAACAGCACGATCACGATCGCCACCAGCGTGACGATGGCCGGGTAGAGCGCCGCGCCGATGAGCTTGGACTTCAGCGCCTGGCGCTCCTCCAGGTCGTCGGCCAGCCGCTCCAGGACCAGCCCGAGGTTGCCGCTGTGCTCGCCGGCGCCGATCACGGCCGTGTAGATGGGAGAGAACTCGCGCGGATGCTGGGCCAGCGCCTGGGCGAAGGGCACGCCGCCGTTGACCTCGGCGCGCAGCGCGGCGACCAGGTGGTGCGCTCGCTCGTCCTCGGCCTCCTCGGCCAGCGCGGTGAGCGCGCGCTCCAGCGGCAGGCCCGAGGAGACCAGGCCGGCGAGCTGGCGCGTCCAGATCGCGAGGCCGGTCGCGTCGAACACCCGGCGGCGGAACACGCCGGATGCGCCCGCATCCGCCGCCGCCGGCGCGATCGGCTCGACCGCCAGCGGGATCAGCGACTGCGCCCGCAGCAGGCTGCGCGCGGCGCGGGCCGTGTCGGCGTCGAGGACGCCCTTGCGGGAATGGCCCTCGGCATCGAGGGCGACGAAGGAGTAGGCGGGCATGGCGCGGATGGTAGCGCGCGAGCATCTCAACCACGCAACGACGCGGCGATGTCGAGCGGGCGCAGGCGCAGGGTGAGCCCTGCCGGGCGTGGCGCGCCGCAGCCTCCAGCGCTGGCTGGCCGCATTGGTGCGCGCGGCGCGCATCCAGCGGCAAGGAGCCGGCCCGCCACACGCTACCTGCGCGCCGGGCGCGGGCTCATGTCAAGCAGGCTTTGAGATAGATGCCGGCGTGGATGCGGTTTTCCGCAGCGATTGACATACCCAGCCGGGTTATCTCTCGGAGTGCCCGCCGACCATGCGCAATGGCCCGATACCCCCTGGTTCTGAAGCCGGAAGGCCCGATGGTCAGCGCAGCGCCGCGGCGATGTCCAGCGACCGCAGCCGCAGCGCCGGGCCGTAGATGTCGCAGACGAAGATGAACTCGTCGGCCCGGGTGCGCTCGGCCAGCTCCCGCAGGCCGGCGCGCACCGTCTCCGGCCCGCCGATCACGCCGGCGGCGAGGAAGTCCTCGATGGCCGCGCGCTCCTGCGGATGCAGCCGGTCGGCGAAATGTTCCACCGGCGGCTTGAGCAGGCCGCGCTGGTTGGTCAGGATGCCCAGCACGCGCTGGTAGGTGCTGCTGGCGAGGAACTGGGCCTCTTCATCCGTCGGCGCGGCGATCAGCGGCACGCCGATGGCCACGTGGGGCTCGGCCAGCGTGGCCGAGGGCTGGAAGCGGCTGCGGTACAGCTCCACTGCCTGCAGCAGAGAGCGCGGGGCGAAGTGCGAGGCGAAGGCATAGGGCAGGCCGCGCTCGGCCGCGAGTTGGGCCGAGAACAGGCTGGACCCCAGCAGCCAGATCGGCACCTCGGTGCCCGCGCCCGGCACGGCCTTGATGCGCTGGCCCGGCTGGGCCGGCGCCAGCAGCCGCTGCAGCTCGGCCACGTCGGCCGGAAAGTCGTCCACCGTCTCGGTGCGGTCACGCCGCAGGGCACGCATGGTCGCCGGGTCGGTGCCGGGCGCGCGGCCCAGGCCCAGGTCGATGCGGCCCGGGTGCAGCGTGGCCAGCGTGCCGAAGGCCTCGGCCACCACCAGCGGCGCATGGTTGGGCAGCATGATCCCGCCGGCGCCGACGCGGATGCGCCCCGTGCCCGCGGCGATGTGGCCGATCAGCACCGCCGTGGCCGAGCTGGCGATGCCGTCCATGTTGTGGTGCTCGGCCATCCAGTAGCGCGTAAAGCCCAGCGATTCGACGTGGCGCGCGGTCTGCAGCGCGATATCGATCGCCTGCGCCACGGTGCCGCCTTCGCGCACGGCGACCAGGTCCAGGAACGAGAACGCGGGAAGGGATGCGGGTGGGGTGGAAGGCATAGCGGCCATTGTGCGCGGCATCGGTGCGCCGTGCAGGCGAGCGGGAATCAGCCCTGCGCCGGGTGCGGCGACCGCCGCCAGCGCAGCTCGGCCCAGGCGAATGCGATACCGGCCAGCAGCAGCGGCGCGAAGTAGTAGAGCGCCCGGTAGGCCAGCATGGCGGCCAGCACCTTGTTGCGGCCGGCCACGGGCCCGAGCAGCGCGACGCCCACCGCCTCCAGCACGCCCAGGCCGGCCGGCACGCGCGAGACGAGGCCGGCGACCGCGCCGAACAGGATCACGGCGAGCACGGCTACGAACGGCGCCCGGCCCTGCAGCAGCATCCAGAGCGACGAGGCCATCAGGCACCAGTTGCCCATCGACACCGCGACCTGCAGCAGCGCCATGCGCCAGCCCGGCAGCGGCAGCGTGCGGCCGCGCAGCGCCAGCGGCCGGCCGCCGCGCCGCACGCAGAGCGCGATGTAGGCGAGCGACACCAGTGCGAGCGCGGCGCCGGTCCACCGCAGCGACGCGGCGGGCAGCGTCCAGTCCCCGGTGGCCGGCGGCTGCCAGGTCCACAGCACGGCGCAGGCCAGCAGGAAGTACCCCGCCCAGTTGGTGACGACGCTGGTCACCACGATCTGGCCGATGGTGCCGGGGTTCAGTCCCTTGCGCGCATAGAGCCGGTAGCGCACGCCCACGCCGCCGATCAGCGAGCCCAGGTTCAGCGTGCAGGGGTAGCTGACCAGCGTGATGCCCATGGTGGTGGGCGCCGGCAGGTGGTGGCCGGTGCAGTGCCTGCCGATGAGGTCGAAGCTGGAATAGGCCAG
The DNA here is from genome assembly GCA_009914555.1 of Xylophilus sp. Classification (GTDB taxonomy): domain Bacteria; phylum Pseudomonadota; class Gammaproteobacteria; order Burkholderiales; family Burkholderiaceae_C; genus WNDY01. Next base: position 103,611 of record WNDY01000006.1, on the reverse strand, counting down.
GTGGCTGGCCAGGCCCAGCGCCACGGCCAGCGCCAGCACCGGCGCGGGCAGGGCCTGCATCGACCGGCCGACGCCCGACCAGTCCACCGCCCGGGCCTGGTGCGCGATCAGCCATGCCACGAAGAGCAGGAAGGCCGCCGCCAGCGACCGGGTCACCCACGGCCACCACAGCCGCTCGCGCAGGCCGTGCAGCGTGCTCATCCAGCCGCCGTCATGGCGGCGGCGCTGGTGCAGGCGGGTTGCCGGATGGCTGGCCATGGCGACGTTCCCCGGGGCTGCATGCGCGTCATGCGGCAGGGTGTGCGCTGTCGGCCGCTGCGCTGGCCAGCGCGATGGTCGGGCGGTGGCGCGGCAGCCAGGCGGCCCAGGTCGGGAACCAGCGCATCACATGGAACACCAGGTAGCTGCGCAGCAGCCGCAGGCCGCGCCAGCGCCCGGGCTCGGGCGCCTCCACCTCGCGGCAGCTGTGCCGGATCAGATGGGCGAGCCGCTCGTGCAGGTGGGCGTTGAAGCCGCGGTCGCGGATCACGACGTTGGCTTCCAGGTTCAGCGACAGGCTCAGCGGGTCGAGGTTGCTCGACCCGACGGTGGCCCATTCGCTGTCCACCAGCGCCACCTTGCCGTGCAGCGGCCGCTCGCAGTATTCGTAGATGCGCACGCCGGCGCGGATCAGGTGGTCGTAGAGCATGCCGGCGGCCGTGCGCACGATCGGCATGTCGGGCTTGCCCTGCAGGATCAGCCGCACGTCCACGCCGCGCAGGGCCGCGCGGCGCATCTCGCGGATGAAGCGGTAGCCGGGGAAGAAGTAGGCGTTGGCGATCACCACCCGCTCGCGCGCGGTGCGCAGCGCGAGGCGGTAGTGCCGCTCGATGTCGTTGGTGTGGCGGTGGTTGTCGCGGGTGACGAACAGGGCCTGCGCCGCGCCGGCCGGCGCCGGCTCGGTGCAGGGGCCGCGCGAGGCCATGTCCACCGCCTCGCGGGCGAAGCGGTGCATCTGCGCGACGACCGGGCCGTGCACCTCCACCGCATAGTCCTGCTTGGCCTCGGGGCCGAAGTCGGCCACGTGGTCGGCCGAGTAGTTGATGCCGCCGATGAAGCCGAACTCGCCGTCGATCACCACGATCTTGCGGTGCATGCGGCGCAGCACGTTGAGGCGCTGGCCGAAGAGCCGCCTGCCGGGATCGAAGATGCGCAGCCGCACGCCGGCCTGCACCAGCGCGTCGACGAAGGCCGGGGACAGGTCGGGCGAACCGAAGCCGTCGACCAGCACGTGCACTTCCACGCCCCGGCGGGCGGCTTCGAGCAGTGCGGCATGCAGGGCCCGGCCGATCTTGTCCTCGAACAGGATGAAGGTCTCCAGCAGCACTTCGCGCCTGGCCTGGCGGATGGATTCGAACACGCGGGGGAAGAATTCCTCGCCGTTTTCCAGCAGCTCGAAGCGGTTGCCGCCGATCCAGCCCGGCCGGTGCCGGGCGCGCCGGGACCGCCGCCGGGGCGCTGCGGTGCCGTGGCCGGCGGGAGGCGTCACAACGAGATCTCCGCGGCCAGCGGCGCGTGGTCCGACAGCCTGACCCAGGGCTTGCGCGGCAGCACCACCGGCGCATGCACGGCGGCGTTGCGCACGTAGATGCGGTCCAGCGCCAGCACCGGCAGCGAGGAAGGGAAGGTGCGCGCCGCGCGGCCGAAGGCCCGCACGAAGACCTCCTGCATGCCGGCCTCGTCCTCCAGGATGGCGTGGGCCCGGCCGCGCCAGTCGTTGAAGTCGCCCGACAGCACCACCGGCTCGTCTGCGGGGAAGCTGCGGATCAGTGCGGCGGCGCGGTGCAGCTGCTGCCGGCGGTGGGCCTCCTGCAGGCCCAGGTGCACACAGATCGCATGGATCTTCGCGGCGTGCCCCGGCGGCTCCAGCACGCAGTGCAGCATGCCGCGGCGCTCGGGGCCGGTGATGGAGATGTCGTGGTTTTCGTAGTACGAGATCGGGAACTTCGACAGCAGCGCGTTGCCGTGGTGGCCATTGTCGTAGACCGCGTTGCGGCCGTAGGCGAACTGCGGCCAGATCTGGTCGGCCAGGAATTCGTAGTGCGGCGACTGCGGGAAGTTGGCCAGCCGGCTGGCATGGCGCCTGTGCGTGCCCAGCACTTCCTGGAGGAACACGACGTCGGCGGCGACCTCGCGCACCGCTTCGCGCAGCTCGTGGAGCATGAAGCGGCGGTTGAACGAGGTGAATCCCTTGTGCACGTTCACGGTGAGGACCTTGAAGGCGAAGGACTGGCGGTCGGTGGAACTCATGCGGGGCGGACGGTGGTCAGGACGGGACGGTGCGCAGCGGCACACGCGCCAACGAGTCTGCGGGATTCTGTCGGCCCGGCCGTGGACATGCCTGTAGGACGGGCGGCCGATCCCATGTGGACTTCTGCGGCGGCACGGCGCCGCGCCGCACGCAATTTCAATTAAACGGGGGTATGTGTCTGCAGAGCATGTGCCAAGATGGCTGCCGATGCATAAGGGCAGGGGTATGCCTGCCGCACCGCATGGCGGACGGCCGCGTGCCATGCCCGCGCTGCACGCGCCGCGTGGATGCGGCATAATAGATAGCAAGCTAACTATCTAGTTGTCCAGGCTGCCGCCATGTCTGCACCTCCATCCACCGCACCGTCCGCCCGGCGGCGCCACGAACTCTCGCTGCTGGCGATCAGCGCAGCCATGCCGGTGCTGACCCGCGCCTACCATGCCGCGGCCAACAAGGCCATCGCCCACGTCGGCCTGTCGCAGACCATGGGCTGGCCGCTGGTCATGGTCGGCCGCCATGGCAACGGGCTGCGCCAGGGCGTGCTGGCCGAGTACATCGGTGTCGAGGCGCCGTCGCTGGCGCGCTCGATGGACCAGCTGGTCGAGGGCGGCTTCATCGAGCGGCGCGAGGACGCGGCCGACCGCAGGGCGCGCACGCTGCATCTCACGCCCGCCGGCGAGGCCGCCTGCGCGAAGATCGAGGCGGCGCTGGCGGCGCTGCGCAACGAGCTGTTCGCCGGCGTCTCCCAGGACGACGTGGCCGCCTGCACCCGCGTCTTCACCACCCTGGCCGGCAACCTCGGCTGCCAGCTGCCGCAGGCGCCCGCGGCATGAGCGCGGCCCGGCCGTCCGAAGGCGCTCGCACCGCAGCGCGCAGCGCGGAGGTTATCCAATGAACCTGCGCTGGCCATCCGCGCTGCGCTTCAGCGCGGCCGAGATGCTGTTTTCCGCCAAGGCGTTCGCCGGCGCGGTGCTGGCCATGTACGTGGCCAGCCGCGCCGGCCTGCCGCGGCCGTTCTGGGCGTTGACCACGGCCTACGTGGTGGCGCATCCGCTGGCCGGCGCCGTGCGGTCCAAGGCGCTGTTCCGCTTCTGCGGCACGCTGGTGGGCTGCACGGCCACGCTGCTGCTGGTGCCGCTGTTCGCCAACGCGCCCGAGCTGCTGTCGATGGTGCTGGCGCTTTGGGTGGCCGTGTGCCTGTACGTGTCGCTGCAGGACCGCACGCCGCGCTCCTATGCCTTCATGCTCGCGGGCTACACCGCGGCGCTGATCGGCTTTCCCACGGTGGAGACGCCGGCCACGCTGTTCGATACCGCCGTCTCGCGCGTCGAGGAGATCGGCCTGGGCATCCTCTGCGCCACGCTGGTCCACAGCCTGGTCCTGCCGCAGAGTCTGGCGCCCAGTGTGCTGGGCCTGCTCGACCGGTCGCTACGCGATGCGCGGCAGTGGCTGGCCGACCTGTTCGGCACCGGGCAGTCGCCGGCCCGCGATGCCAAGGTGCTGCAGGCCGACCGCCAGCGCCTGGCGGGCGACCTGACCCAGTTGCGCCTGCTGTCCACCCACGTGCCGTTCGACACCGGCAACCTGCGCTGGACGGTCGGCGCCATCCGCGCGATGCAGGACCAGGTCGCGGCCCTGACGCCCTCGCTGTCGGCCGTGGAAGACCGGCTCCACGCGCTCGCCGCCACCACGGCCGATGGCAAGCTGCCGCCCGACGTGGCGGCTGTGCTGGCACATGCCGAGGCCTGGCTCGCTGCCAAGGACGACAGCGGACTGGCCGCGCTGCGCACGGCCGTGGCCGGCCTGGGCACCGTGGCCGGCACGGACTGGCCGCAGGCGCTGCGGCTGGCGCTGGCGCAGCGCCTCGATGAACTGGTGAGCGGCTGGCACGCCTGCCGCCGCCTGCGCCGCGACATCGACGCGGGCCTGACTTCGGCCAGGCCGCCGCGCCGCGTGGCGGCGCTGGGCGACCGCGAACTGCACCGCGACCGGGGGCTGGCGCTGCTGTCGGCGTTCGCCGCCTTCGTGGTCATCTGCCTCTGCTGCGCCGTCTGGATCCTGACCGGCTGGCCCAGCGGTTCGGTGGCCGCCATGATGGCCGCCATCTTCTGCAGCTTCTTCGCCGCGATGGATGACCCGGTGCCGGCGATCCACGGCTTCCTCAAGTTCACGCTCTGGTCGGTGCCGATCTCGGCGGTCTATGTGCTGGTGCTGATGCCGGCCGTGCACGATTTCGTCTCGCTGGTGCTGGTCTGCGCGCCGACCTTTTTGCTGATCGGCTGCTTCATGGCGCGGCCGGCCAACTTCCTCGGTGCCATGGCGATGCTGTTCGGCGTGGCCGGCACGCTGGCACTGCACGACACCGCCAATGCCGACCTGGTGAGCTTTGCCAACAGCATGCTCGGGCAGATCGGCGGCGTGCTGGCGGCCGGCCGCGTCACGCGGCTGATGCGCTCCATTGGCGCGGACATCGGCGCACGCCGCATCCAGCGCGCCACCTGGCGCGAGCTGGCCGTCCTGGCCGCCGCGCCGCGGCTCGGCGCCGGCGCCGACGGCTATGCGGTGCGCATGCTCGACCGCACCGGCCTGCTGGCGCCGCGCATCGCGCAGGCCGGCGGCTCGGTCGAGGGCGTGCAGGCGGACGACACGCTGCGCGACCTGCGCATGGGCGCCGACATCGTGGCGCTGCAGCGCGCGCGGCCGGCACTGCCGCAGGCCGCCGCCGCCGCCGTGCTCGGCGGCATCGCCGACTTCTTCCGCGCCCGTGCCGAGCGCCGGCCGGCCCGGCCGCCGCCCGCGCTGCGGTCGCGCATCGACCGGCTGCTGGCCGACTTGCTGTCGGTGCCCGCGCCTGCGGTGCAACGCAGCGCCGTGACCGCACTGGTCGGGCTGCGCCGCAACCTCTTCCCCGATGCGCCGCCGGCCTTCGGACCCACCCTGACGTCGGAGGACCCCCCGCCATGATCGGCGAAGCCAGTTTCTACGGCCTGTACCTGCCCTGGCTCATGCTGCTGGCGCTGGCGGCCTGGCCGCTGCTGTGGGCCGTGCGGCGCCTGCTGGTGGCCAGCGGCGCCTACCGCTGGGTCTGGCATCCGGCGCTGTTCGATATCTCGCTGTACGTGCTGCTGCTCTATGCGCTCGTGCGCCTCACCCTGTTGTTCTGAAAGAAAGCCATGCCGATGAAAGCCGCTCCGTTCGCCGCCGACCACCCCCGGCTCGCGTCTGCCGCCCGCGTCGCCGTCACCCTGGCCGTCCTGGCCGCGGCCGTGTTCGCCGGCCTGCGGCTGTGGGACCACTACGAGCTCCAACCCTGGACCCGCGACGGCCGCGTGCGCGCCAACGTCGTGCAGATCGCGCCCGACGTCTCGGGCCTCGTGACCGCCGTGCCGATCCAGGACAACCAGCCGGTGGCCGCCGGCGCGCTGCTGTTCGAAGTGAACCGCGCCCGCTATGCGCTGGCCCAGAGCCAGGCCGAGGCCGCCCTGGCCGCGGCGCAGGCCGCGCTGGGCGCGCAGCGCGCAGCGCTGGCGACGCAGCAGACCACGCTCGGCCAGGCGCAGCGCGAGGACGCCCGCAACGCCGCGCTGGGCGAACTCGTGTCGCGCGAGACGCGCGAGCAGACCCATGCCCGCGCCGAGCAGGCCCGCTCGGGCGTGACGCAGGCGGAGTCGGCCGTGGCCCAGGCCCGCGCCGCCGTCACGCAGGCCGAGGTGGCGCTGGCCAACGCCCGGCTGAACCTGGCCCGCGCCGAAGTGCGCGCCCCCACCGGCGGCCTGGTCACCAACCTGGACCTGCGCCAGGGCGCCTATGCCGCGGCGGGCCATGCGGTGCTGGCGCTGGTCGATACGCAGTCGATCTACGTCGAAGGCTATTTCGAGGAGACCAAGCTGCCGCGCATCCATGTCGGCGACCGGGTGCGCGTGCTGCCGATGGGCGGCGGCGAGATCGGAGGCACCGTGGCCAGCGTGGCCGCCGGCATCGCCGACCGCGACCGCTCCACCAGCGCCAACCTGCTGCCCAGCGTGAACCCGACGTTCAACTGGGTGCGGCTGGCCCAGCGCATTCCGGTGCGGGTGCAGCTCGACGCGCTGCCCGAGGGCGCGCGCCTCGTGGCCGGCCAGACGGTGACGGTGCAGGTGGTCGAGCGCGGCTCGGCCACGAAGGGATGAGCACCATGCAGTCTGCGGCAAGGACCCTTGCGCAGCGGCTGGCGGCCGTGGCCGCCGCCGCGCTGCTGGCCGCCTGCGGCACGGCGCCGGTCGGACCGGACTATGCCGTGCCCGCCGATGCCGCCATCCACCGGCCCGGCGCGGCCCGGCCGTTCGCCCAGGCCCAGGCCGGTCTCTACGCCGCCGCGCCGCTGCCCGACCGCTGGTGGCGCCTGTACGACGACGCGCGGCTCGACGGCCTCGTCACCCGGGCGCTGGAGCGCAACACCGACCTGCGCCAGGCCGTGGCCAACCTTGAACGCGTGCGCGCCGTCGAGGAGGAAGCCGCCGGTGCGCGGCGCCCCCAGGCCACCGTCAGCGGCGGTCCGTCGTATGGCCACGTCTCGGGCCTGTCGCTGCTGCAGCCGGGTTACGAACCGCCCAACGCGTTCCATTACAGCGCCAGTGCCGGCGTCTCGTACCAGCTCGACCTGTTCGGTCAGCTGCGCCGCGCGTCCGAAGCCGCCGCGGCCGGTACCGAAGCCGCGCAGGCTGCGCTCGACCTGGCCCGCGTCACCGTCGCGGCCGGCACCGCGCGTGCTTATGCCGACGTCTGCTCGGCGGGCCTGAAGCTGCAGAGTGCGCGCCGCTCGCTGGAGATCCAGCGCGAGGCCCTCGGCGTAACCGAGCGCCTGCAGCAGGCCGGCCGCGCCGGCGTGATCGACACCTCGCGCGCCGAGGCGCAGCTGCGGCAGCTCGGCGCCGCGCTGCCGCCGCTGGAGGCCGAGCGCCAGGCCGCGCTCTACCGGCTCGCAACGCTGACCGGCGCGCTGCCGCAGGACGTGCCGGCCGACGTGGCAGGCTGCAGCACGCCGCCGCGCGTGGCGGCCACCATCCCCGTGGGCGACGGCGCAGCACTGCTGCGCCGCCGGCCCGACGTGCGCCAGGCCGAACGCAGCCTGGCCGAAGCCACGGCCCGCATCGGCGTGGCGACGGCCGATCTCTATCCGAAGGTGCAGCTCGGCCTGTCGACCGGCTCGGTCGGCCCGGCCACCGGCTTCGGCCGCGGCGACACCTTCAGCTGGAGCCTGGGGCCGTTGATCTCGTGGACCATCCCGAACACCGGCGTCGCCCAGGCCCGCATCGCGCAGGCGGAGGCCGGCACGCGCGCGGCGCTGGCGAAGTTCGACGGCACGGTGCTCACGGCGCTGCGCGAAACGGAAACGGCGCTGTCGGCCTACGCCCGCGAGCTGGACCGCCATGCCGAGCTGCAGGCCGCGCGCGACGCCAGCGCGACCGTGGCCGGGCAGGCCCGCGCGCTCTACCGCAACGGCCGCACCGGCTACCTCGACGCGCTCGATGCCGAGCGCGGCCTGGCCGCCAGCGAAGCGGCGCTGGCCGCCTCCGATGCCCAGCTCGCAGCCGACCAGATCGCGCTGTTCCTCGCGCTCGGCGGCGGCTGGGAGGCCGCAGGACCGCAATAGGCCGCGCCTCGGCCCGCGGAGCCCGCCCCGTGGCGAGTTTTCTTTGGAATTATCAATATATGAGTAAATCATTCATATGTTGATAATTCTGAAAATCCTGCCTAGACTTCGACCCCCAGGCGTGTGGCGGTCCGGCCCACGCCCATGCGCACGGCGCGACGGAGTTCACCCATGGCAGAGACAACCACCACCAAGACCAAAGCGGCCATCATCGGCTCGGGCAACATCGGCACCGACCTGTTGATCAAGATCCTGCGCCACGGCCGGCGCATCGAGGCGGGAGCGCTGGTCGGCATCGACCCGGCCTCCGACGGGCTGGCGCGGGCCGCGCGGCTGGGCGTGCCCACCACCGCCGGCGGCATCGAGGGGCTGCTGGCCCTCGACGGCTTCGGGGACATCGGCATCGTGTTCGACGCCACCTCGGCCGGCGCCCACGCGAAGCACAACGCGCTGCTGCAGCCGCACGGCATCAAGGTGATCGACCTCACGCCGGCGGCCATCGGCCCCTACGTGATCCCGGCGATCAACCTCAACGCCAAACTCGACGCGCCCAACATCAACATGGTCACTTGCGGCGGCCAGGCCACGATCCCGATCGTGGCGGCCGTTTCGCGCGTGGCGCAGGTGCACTACGGCGAGATCGTGGCTTCGATTTCCAGCAAGTCCGCCGGCCCCGGCACGCGCGCCAACATCGACGAGTTCACCGAGACGACGTCCAAGGCCATCGAGAAGCTCGGCGGCGCGCGGCGCGGCAAGGCGATCATCATCCTCAATCCGGCGGAGCCGCCGCTCATCATGCGCGACACGGTGTTCGTGCTGTCCGAGGAGGCCGACGAGGCGGCGGTGGAGCGTTCCATCCACGAGATGGTCGCCACCGTGCAGGGCTACGTGCCGGGCTACCGGCTCAAGCAGAAGGTGCAGTTCGAGCACATCCCGGCCTCCGCGCCGGTCAACGTGCCGGGCCTGGGCCGCCTCTCTGGCCTCAAGACCTCGGTGTTCCTCGAAGTCGAGGGCGCCGCGCACTACCTGCCGGCCTATGCCGGCAACCTCGACATCATGACCTCGGCCGCGCTGGCCTGCGCCGAGCGCATCGCAGCGGCCCACACCGGAGCCTGACGCCATGACGAGCAAGAAAATCTACATCTCCGACGTGACGCTGCGCGACGGCAGCCACGCGATCCGCCACCAGTACTCGGTCGAACAGGTCCGCCGCATCGCGCAGGCGCTCGACGAGGCCCGGGTCGATTCGATCGAGGTCGCGCACGGCGACGGCCTGCAGGGCAGCAGCTTCAACTACGGCTTCGGCGCGCACACCGACCTCGAATGGATCGAGGCCGTGGCCAGCGTGGTGAAGCACGCGCAGATCGCCACGCTGCTGCTGCCGGGCATCGGCACCGTGCACGACCTCAGGGCTGCCTACGACGCCGGCGCGCGCATCGTGCGCGTGGCCACGCACTGCACCGAGGCCGACGTCTCGCGCCAGCACATCGAATACGCGCGCAAGCTCGGCATGGACACCGTGGGCTTCCTCATGATGAGCCACCTGACCACGCCGCAGAACCTCGCCGTGGAAGCCAGGAAGATGGAAAGCTATGGCGCCACCACGATCTACGTCGTCGACTCCGGAGGCGCCCTGGGCATGCAGGACGTGCGCGAGCGCTTTCGCGCGCTCAAGGACGTGCTCGACCCGGCGACGCAGACAGGCATGCACGCCCACCACAACCTCAGCCTGGGCGTGGCCAACTCCATCGTCGCGGTGGAGGAGGGCTGCGACCGCGTGGACGCCAGCCTCGCCGGCATGGGCGCGGGCGCGGGCAACGCGCCGCTGGAGGTCTTCATCGCCGCGGCCGAGCGGCTGGGCTGGAACCACGGCACCGACCTCTACAAGCTCATGGACGCCGCCGACGACATCGTGCGCCCGCTGCAGGACCGGCCGGTGCGGGTGGACCGCGAGACGCTCGCGCTGGGCTATGCGGGCGTCTACAGCAGCTTCCTGCGCCATGCGGAGGCCGCCTCGCGCCGCTACGGCATCAAGACGGTCGACATCCTCGTCGAACTGGGCCGGCGCAAGATGGTGGGTGGCCAGGAGGACATGATCGTCGACGTGGCGCTCGATCTTCTCCAGTCCCGGTCGCCCGCGCGCGCCTGACAGCGGCGCCGGCCCGCCGGGCCGACGCCATGCCCCTCAAGCATCACCACCAAGAAAAAGACGTCATGGCAGCCATCGCATCCGCCGCCGCCGCAGCCGGCCACCAACTCATCAGCGATGCAGACCGGCGCCGCGCCCTCTGGGGCAGCGCCATCGGCAGCACCATCGAGTGGTACGACTACTTCCTCTACGGAACCATGTCGGCCATCGTCTTCGGTCGGCTCTTCTTCCCGTCCGCCGACCCGGTCACCAGCCAGTTGCTGGCGCTGGCCTCGTTCGCGCTGGCCTTTCTGATCCGGCCGATCGGCGGCATCGTCTTCTCACACATAGGCGACCGTGTGGGCCGCAAGAAGACCCTGGTGATCACGCTGTCGATCATGGGTCTGTCGACCGTGCTCATCGGCCTGACGCCGACTTACGAAACGATCGGCGCATGGGCACCCATCCTGCTCACCGTGTTGCGCCTGCTGCAGGGGCTGGCGCTGGGCGGCGAATGGGGTGGTGGCGTGCTGCTCGCGGTCGAGTATTCGCCGCCGCAGCGCCGCGGCTTCTACGGCGCGGTGCCGCAGACGGGCGCGCTGTTCGGCCTGGCGCTGGGCAACCTGGCGACTTCGGGTCTCAGCATCTTTTTCTCCGAGGAAGCCTTCCTCTCCTACGGCTGGCGCATTCCGTTCGTGCTGTCGATCGTGCTGGTTCTCATCGGCATGTGGATCCGCAACCGTGTGGACGAGACCCCGTCGTTCCGGCGCATCGCGCGCACCGGCACTTCCAGGAAGGTGCCGCTGCTCGAAACGCTCACCAGGCATCGCCGCGCCGTGCTCATCGTGATCGGTGCCAAGTTCGTCGAGACGTCCACCTTCTTCCTGTTCGCCACCTTCACCATCTCCTATCTGGTAGGACTGGGCTACAAGCGGGTCGATGTGCTCAACGTGGTGCTTCTGGCGGCGTTGCTGGCCGTGCCGGTGATGCTGTTCTTTGGCGCGCTGTCCGACCGCATCGGCCGGCGCAAGGTGTTCGCCTGGGGCACCGTGGCGATGGCGGTCTACATACTCCCGTACTTCTGGCTGCTCAACCAGGGGTCGCTCGCGCTGGCCACCGTGGCTGCGGTGGTCGGCTTCTCGATCGTGTGGGCCACCTACGGTTCGGTGCTCGGCACCTTCTTCGCCGAAAGCTTTCCGGCGGACGTGCGCTACACCGGTGTGTCGCTCGGCTACCAGGTGGGGGCTGCGCTGGTCGGCGGGCCGCTGCCGCTGATCGCGACCGCGCTGCTCACCCGCTATCATGGCAGCTACCTGCCGGTGGGCCTGTTCATCATCGGCTGCAGCCTCGTCTCCCTGATCGCCATTGCCTTCACGCAGGATCGCACCGGCCAGAGCCTCGACGCCTGAAGCGCGGCGGGCCTCCCGGCCGGGCGGCCCGACAGCCCGCCACCCATGCCGCAGCCGTCCTCCGACACGCCCGCCCGCCAGATTGCCAGCCAGACCCTCTTTCGCGGCCTCGACGTCGTGAGCGCCGTGGCCGAGGGCTGCCGCACGGTGCGCGAGATCTCCGAGCGCACGGGCGTCACCTTCAGCACCACGCACCGGCTCGCCTCGGCACTGGTGCAGATCCGCTACCTGCAGTTCGAGCCGCGCAAGGGCTACCGGCTGGGCAGCCGGCTCATGGAGCTGGGCTTCCTGGCCTACCGCGAATCGGCGGTGACGACCGTCGCCCGCGCAGACCTGCAAGCGCTGGCGGCCCGCACGCTCGACACCGTCCATCTCGCCGTGCTCGACGGCGACGCCGTCGTCTATCTCGACAAGATCGGCGGGCAGCGGCCGATCGAGGTCAGCACCCGCATCGGCGGGCGCAAGCCGGTGTGCTCCACCAGCGTGGGCAAGGCGCTGATCCTCGACGAAGGCGCCCCCGCGTGGCGTGCGCGCTACGAGGCCGAGCGCGCGAGCCTGGGCCGCGCATCTTCCATCGCGCTGGATCCGTGGCTCGCCGATATGGCCGTCTACGCGCGCGAGGGCTATGCGCTCGACCTGGCCGAGAACATCCCCGGCATCCTCTGCGTGGGCGCGCCGGTGCGCGACGCCAGCGGAACCGTCGTCGCCGCGATCAGCGTCACCAGCACCGATGCCTATTCGGACGAGGCGCGCCTGCGCGAACTCGCCCCCGCGGTGCGCGCCGCGGCCCGGGACATCAGCAGCCGGCTGGGCGCCGCCGGCTGAGGCGCCTCGTCCTTGACCGCCCCGCCGATCCCGCCATGACCCTGTTCGAAGGCACCATGCTCATCCTCGCCGGCAGCACCATGCTGCTGCTGGTCGGCTTCACCGCCCGCGAATACGCCTGGGGCCCTGCGCTGATGATGCTCGGCATCCTCGGCGCGCTCGGCATCATCGCCTACAACATCTTCTCGATGACGGCCCGGTAGAGGCCGCAGCCGGCGATAATCCCACCCGTGAAGCACGCCAGACCGCCGCTGGTGCATCAGCCGAAAGGCCGCACTGGAGGAACGTCCGGACTGCACAGGACAGCGTAGCAGCTAACGGCTGCCCACCGCGAGGTGAGGATCAGAGCAACAGAGACGAGTCCGCGCGGACCATGCCCCCTCGGGTGTTCTATGAGCCGCCGGCGCAAGCTGGCGACGGGATGGCGCAAGCCATCCGGTTCCCGGCGCGAGCCGGGCAGCGCATAGCCACCCGTATGGCAGGCCGGCCCGCACGGGGTGAAACGGGCAATCTCTACGCGCAGCAACACCAAGTAGGCCGGTTGTGAGGTGGTTCCGCTGAGCCGGCGGGTAGGTGGCATCGAGCCGGGCGGGCGACCCCCGGCCCAGAGTAATGGCGGTCACGCCGCGGGCAACCGCGGTGCACAGAATCCGGCTTATCGGTGGGCTTCACACTTTATTTGCGGGGGGTATGACCTCGGAGCGCTTGTCATTCAAGCGCACTGGAATATATCCCCGGGGGGTATACGAACTCAGAACCGTTCGTGCGCGGCGAGGAAGCGCCAGCGCCCCGGCTCCAGCCCCGCCAGCGGGATGCGGCCGATGCGGATGCGGCGCAGCGCCAGCAGCTGCAATCCGGCATCGCGGAACCAGCGTTCGGCGCGCAGGCCGCCGGACCAGCCCTTGACCGCCAGCCGCAGGCCCGACACGTCGTCGCCGTGCGAACTCACGCTCGCCTTGCAGGCCGTGCAGCCCAGCGACCGCGCGCCCATCGCCAGGTCGCGCAGGGCGGCGTCCGATGGCCGGCCGCGCACCTCGGCGTTGAACTCATGCTCGACGAGGGCCGCTTCCTCCACCAGCCGGCGGCCGATGCGGTGGTCCTGCGTGAAGACGACCAGCCCGCTGGCCGCGCGCTCCAGCGGCGCGACGCATTCCTGCCCGGCCAGCTGGCGGCGCAGCACGCGCTGCGGCCCGCCCTGCGGCCCATCGGCCGGCAGCGCGATCGGGTCGCCCGCGCGGTGGTTCCACAGCAGCGTGGCGGGCGGGATCGGCTGCGGCCGGGCGCCGGGCGCCACGGTCACGGCCTGGCCGGAGCGCACGCGCGCGGGCGGCTCCTCGACCACGCGGCCGTCCACCTGCACCCAGCCGCCCTCGATGTACAGCTCGGCCTCGCGGCGCGAGCAGCAAAGCAGTTCGGCCACGCGCTTGGCGAGGCGGATGGCGGTGTCGTCGTCGGTCATGGGCCGCCGAGTGTAGGGCCGGCGAAGACTTGACCCAGGTCATGGCGCGAACCGGGGGTGCGCCATGCAATGGATGCACGCCAACCGGCGCATTCCAAGGACACCGACACCATGCCTCTTCCGACCGCCATCTCCCTGCGCACCCTTGTCACCGCCTCGCTGCTGGCCTTGGCCGCCGGCCCGCTGTTCGCCGCCACCTGCGAAGCCGTGGTCGAGGCCAACGACGCCATGCAGTTCAACACCAAGGACATTGCGGTGGACAAGAGCTGCAAGCAGTTCAAGCTCACCCTCAGGCACACCGGCAAGCTGCCCAAGACGGCGATGGGCCACAACGTCCTGATCGCCAAGGCGGCCGACCTGCAGGCCGTGGCCAACGACGGCATCGCCGCCGGCGCCGCGCAGGACTACGTCAAGGCCGGCGACGCCCGCGTCGTGGCCCACACCAAGCTGGTCGGCGGCGGCGAGTCCGACAGCGTCCCGGTGCCGGTGGCCAAGCTGGCGCCGAAGGAGAGCTATGCCTTCTTCTGCTCGTTCCCCGGCCACTCGGCCCTGATGAAGGGCACCGTGACCCTCAAGTGACGGCGCCGGCGCGGATGCGCTGCACGTGTGCCAGCAGCGAGCGTGCGGCCACCGGCCACATGCGCGAGGGCACATCGGCATAGGCATGGGCGACCCAGTCGTCCACCGTGCCGTCGGGCAGCGCCTCCAGGGCCGCGGCGATCTTCGCCTCGCGCTGCAGGCGGTGGGCCTTGAGCGCGGCGATGGCCTGCGGCGCCGGGCCCAGCACGTAGCCGTGGGCCGGCAGGATGAACTCCACGCCGTGCCGCGCGCAGGCGGCGGCCAGCAGGTCGAGTGAAGCCAGGTAGGCCGTCATGTCGCCGTCCGGCGGGTCGATGACGGTGGTGCTGCCGTTCAAGATGTGGTCGCCGCTGAACAGCAGGCCGTCCTCCAGCAGCAGCAGGCACACGTGGTTGGCCGCATGGCCCGGCGTGTGCAGCGCCTCCAGCGTGTGGGTGAGGCCGCCGCCTTCGAGCACGATGCGCTCGCCGTGCGCGAGCGCCCGGTCGGGCCGGAAGAAGCTCGCCGGCCGGGCCGTGTCGGCCGAGGGCAGGCCCAGCACCGGCGGGCGTGGGCGGCCCGCACTTTCCACCAGCGCGGCCAGCGGCGCGGCGCCGGGCGAATGGTCGGCGTGCGAATGGGTGCAGACGATCCAGCGGATGTCGCCGCCGGCCGCGTCGTGCAGACGCCGCAGGTGCACCTCGTCCAGCGGGCCGGGATCGATCGCCAGGTAGCCCGAGGCCGCGTCGCCCACGAGGTAGCTGTTGGTGCCCGGGCCGGTCATCACGCCAGGGTTGCCCACGGTGAGGCGCTGCACGTTCTTCAGCAGCGGCACGGGACGCTCGTGCTGCCAGTCCAGCGGATGCAGCACCTGGCCGTCGGGCGTGGCGAGCACCAGTTCGCCGTAGGGCGGCTCGTGCTCCATGTAGCGGGCTTCCTTGCCGCCGAGCAGGCCGGCGCGCGGCGTGCTGGTCCACAGCGGCCGGCCGCCGGCGCAGGCCGCGATCACGGCATCGACCGCCGCATGCGCCTGCAGCCAGCGCAGCGTGCGCACCGTCGGGAAGATCATCTCGAAGCCGCCGGCCGCATGCCGGGCCAGCGCATCGGCCGGGCGCACCCAGACCGGCTCGAACTGCTCGGACCCGTCGGCCACCGGCACCTGTCCCTCGGGCATGCGGGCGACGAGGAAGGGCACGTCGAAGCGCTGCGGCCGGTCAAGCCCGGTGAGCCAGCGCGCCAGCACGAACACCGCGTCGGCCGCCAGCCGCCAGCCGCGTCCGGCAATCTGCGGCGCCAGCGGCGCGGTGCGGTCGAGGCCGGCGAACCGTTCGCCATCGACAAAGCGGCCGTCGGCGTCGCGCGCCAGCAGCACGCCCAGTTCCTCGAAGCTCTCGCGGATGGCGGCGATGGCCTGGGTGCGCTGCTGCGCGTCCTGGTCTTCGCGATGGTCGGCCAGCGCGTGGGTGGCCGGGTCGGCATCGCTCGCATCGATGCCGCCGCCGGGGAAGACATAGGCGCTGGGTGCGAAGCTCGCCCGGTGCGAGCGCCGGGTCATCAGCACCTCCACCCCGGCGCCGCCGGGCATGTCGCGCAGCAGCACCACGGTGGCGGCGGCGCGTGCCGGGGCGGGGGAGTGGGGCGGCAGGAGTTGCTGGCTGGGGCGCGGCATGGCTCGACAACTTGAAACGCGTTGCGACGATTATCTGCAGTGCCGCCGCGGTCTGCACGCCGCGCACGCGACGCCGAGGGCAGGCGGACGGGATAATGCGCGCCATGCTCATCCCATTCACCAAGATGCAGGGCGCCGGCAACGATTTCGTCGTGCTCGACGAGACGCGCGGCCGCCTGCCTCTGACGCCGGCGCACTACCGGCGGCTGGCGGACCGGCACTTCGGCGTCGGCGCCGACCAGGTCCTGAGCGTGCGGCCCGCGCCGGCTCCGGGCGTCGATTTCGAATACGTGATCCACAACGCCGACGGCGGCGAGGTGGAGCAGTGCGGCAACGGCGCGCGCTGCTTCGTGCGCTTCGTCTGCGAGCAGGGCCTGTCGGACAAGCGGCGCTTGCGTGTGCAGACGCTCTCGGGCGTGATGGAGCCGCGGCTGACCGACGACGGCCGCGTCACCGTGGACATGGGCGCGCCGGTGTTCGACCTGCCGCGCGTGCCGTTCGAGCCGGCCGGCCTCGCGCCCGAGCCGGCCGGCCCGCAGGGCGACTGGCAGCGCTGGCCGCTGCCGCTGGGCGCGGCCACCGTGCCGGTCGTGGTGCTGTCGATGGGCAACCCGCATGCGGTGCAGATCGTGGGCGACGTCGATGCCGCGCTGGTGGCCGAGCTCGGCCCGCGCATCGAGCGCCACCCGGCCTTTCCGAAGCGGGTCAACGCCGGCTTCCTGCAGATCGTGGACCGCCGCACCGTCAGGCTGCGCGTGTACGAACGCGGCGCCGGCGAGACGCTGGCCTGCGGCACCGGCGCCTGCGCCGCGGTCGCCGCCGGCATCCGCCTCGGCCTGCTCGACGCCACGGTCGACGTGCACACGCGCGGCGGCCTGCTCGCCATTTCCTGGGCCGGTGGCGATGCGCGGGTCTCCATGACCGGCCCCGCCGTCACCGTGTTCCACGGCCAGATCGAACTCCCCGACACGCTATGACCCAGCAGCACAACAACGACGACACGCCGAGCCACATCCCGCCGATCACCGAGGACGACATCGCCGCCTACCTGAGCAGCAACGCCGGCTTCTTCGAGCGCCATGCCGAGGTGCTGCACAGCGTGCAGATCGCCAGCCCCCACGGCAACCGCGCGGTGAGCCTGCAGGAACGCCAGGCCGAGATGCTGCGCGAGAAGATCAAGACGCTGGAGCAGCGCATCATCGAGATGGTGCGCCACGGCAGCGAGAACGCCGCCATCGCCGACAAGGTGCAGCAGTGGAGCGCCGCGCTGCTGCGCGAGCGCGAGCCGCAGGCGCTGCCGGTGCGCATCGTCGAGGACATCCGCACGCGCTTCGACGTGCCGCAGGCCGCCCTCCGCGTGTGGGACGTGGCCGAGCGCTGGCGCGAGTACGACTTCGCCCAGGGTGCGAGCGAGGACGTGAAGGTCTTCGCCGCCTCGCTGGCCACGCCGTTCGTCGGCGCCAACCTCGGCTTCGAGCCGCTGCAGTGGCTGGCCGACGGCGCGGCCGCGCGCTCGGTGGCGCTGCTGCCGCTGCGCGACAGTTCCCGGGACGACCCGGCGGGCGCCGGCCCGGCCTTCGGCCTGCTGGTGCTCGGCTCGCCCGACCCGCAGCGCTTCGACGCCGGCCTCGGCACCGACTTCCTCGAACGCATGGCCGCGCTCGCGAGCGCGGCCCTCCAGCGTTTGCGCTGATGGGCGAAGACCGGGGAGTATCACCCGCCAGCGCGCGTGTGCTGCCCGCGCTGGCGGAGAAGTACCTGGAGTATGTGCGCGTCGAAAAGCGCCTGGCCGAGCGCACCGTCGCGCTCTATGCCGACGACCTGCGCCGCCTCGCCGACGTGGCCGAAGCCGCCGGCCTGCCGCTGGAGCGGCTGCACACCGCCCACGTGCGCCGCGCCGTCGCGCAGATGCATGCGGCCGGCCGCAGCCCGCGCGGCATCGCGCTGATCCTCTCGGGCTGGCGCGGCTTCTATGCCTGGCTCGGCCGCACCGGCGTGGTGGCCGCCAACCCGGTGCAGAGCGTGCGCGCGCCCAAGGCGCCCAAGCCGCTGCCCAAGGCGCTGGCGGTGGACGCGGCCGTTGGCCTGGCCGACTTCCGCGACGCCGAGGACGACCCGTGGCTCGAAGCGCGCGACGCGGCGATGGTCGAGCTGCTCTACGGCTGCGGCCTGCGCGTGGGCGAGATCGTCTCGCTCGACGTGGCCGCGAGCGCCGAGGCGCAGCGCGACGGCCGGGGCTGGATCGACCTGGCAGCCGGCGAGGCCCATGTGTTCGGTAAGGGCAGCAAGCGCCGCGCGGTGCCGGTGGGCGCGCCGGCGCTGGCTGCGCTGCGGCACTGGCTGCTGCGCCGGGCCGAATCCGGCGGGCCGGACCTGGCCGCGCAGCCGGCGCTCTTCGTCGGCCGCCACGGCACGCGGCTCACCGCGCAGTCGGTCTGGCAGCGGCTGCGCAGCCGCGGCGCGCGCGCCGGGCTCGCCGTGCCGGTGCATCCGCACATGCTGCGCCATTCGTTCGCGAGCCACCTGCTCCAGTCCAGCGGCGACCTGCGCGCGGTGCAGGAGCTGCTGGGCCATGCCAACATCACCACGACCCAGGTCTACACGCGGCTCGACTACCAGCACCTGGCCACGATCTACGACGCCGCCCATCCACGGGCCCGCAGGAAGTAGCCGCAGGCTGACGGCCACCTTGCGATGGCGCAAGCGGCTGGGGATTTCCCGGAGCGGCACCGGGCTCTCGCGGGCGAGAGAATGCGATATGCTGCTGCCACTTCGCAGGCGCCGGTACGTGGCCGGTACAGGACATGTGGCGCCTTTTCTCATCGATTTCGGGAGAGACAGACATGGCATTGCGCCGCACCGCCCTCGCCGCCGCCCTCGGCCTCGCAACCGCCCTGGCCCTGCCGGCCGCCGCCCAGGCGCAGAACATCAGGATCGCCGTCGTCGGCCCGCTGGCCGGTGCGCTGACGCAGTACGGCGACCAGGTGAAGGAAGGCGCCAGCACGGCGGTCGAGCAGATCAACGCGGCCGGCGGCGTGGGTGGCAAGAAGCTCGAACTGGTCTTCATCGACGACGGCTGCGAACCCAAGCAGGGCCCGGTCGCGGCCAACCGCGTGGTCAACGACAAGATCGGCTTCGTCGTGGGCGGCGTGTGCTCCGGCGCCTCCATCGCCGCCGCACCGATATACAACAACGAGGGCGTGGTCGCCGTCACCCCCTCGGCCACCTCGCCGGCGCTGACCGACGGCAAGCACTACGAATTCATCTTCCGCACCATCGGCCGCGACGACCAGCAGGGCCCGGCCGCCGCGAAGTTCATCATCGAGAAGGTCAAGCCCAAGAAGGTCGCGATCCTGCACGACAAGCAGTCCTACGGCCAGGGCATCGCCACCTCGGTGCGCAACGACCTGCAGAAGGCCAACGTGCCGGTCGCGCTGTTCGAAGGCATCAACGCCGGCGAAAGCGACTACTCGGCCGTCATCACCAAGCTCAAGAGCGCCGGCGTCGATTTCGTCTACTACGGAGGCTACCACCCCGAGCTGGGCCTGCTGCTGCGCCAGGCGGCCGAGCAGGGCGTGAAGGCCCGCTTCTTCGGCCCCGAGGGCGTGGGCAACCCCGACATCAACGCCATCGCCGGCCCGGCCGTCGAGGGTCTGCTGGTCACGCTGCCGGCCGACTTCTCGGGCAACGCGGCCAACGCGGCCGTCGTCAAGGCGTTCAAGGACAAGAAGCGCAACCCGGGCGGCGCCTTCCAGCTGACCTCGTATTCGGCGGTCAAGGTGATCGCCGACGGCATCAAGGGCGCGGGCAGCACCGACCCCGCCAAGGTCGCCAAATACCTGCATGCCAACAGCTTCGACACGCCGATCGGCAAGGTCTCGTGGAACAGGCAGGGCGACCTGAATTCGTTCGACTTCCAGGTCTTCGACTGGCACAAGGACGGCAGCAAGACGCCTGCCACGAAGTAAGCAATGCCTGCCTGCCGCCGCGCCGCCCGGATCCGAGAGGATCCGGGCGGCGCGGCTTTGGGCTTTTGCATGGAACCTTCCGCATGTCCGACCTCCTCCCCCAACTCGTCCAGCAGGTCTTCAACGGCCTGTCGCTGGGCGCGATCTATGCGCTGATCGCCATCGGCTACACGATGGTCTACGGCATCATCGGCATGATCAACTTCGCCCACGGCGAGATCTACATGATCGGCGCCTACGTCGGGCTCATCACGCTCACCGCGCTCGGCACCCAGGGCGGCCTGCCGGTGCCGCTGGTCATCGCCGCGATGCTGGTCGTGGCGGTGGCCGTCACCGGCGTCTACGGCTACACGGTCGAGCGCATCGCCTACCGGCCGGTGCGCAACAGCCCGCGGCTGGTGGCGCTGATCTCGGCCATCGGCATGTCGATCTTTTTGCAGAACTGGGTCGCGCTGGGCCAGGGCGCGCGCGACATGGCCGTGCCGGCGTTGATCCCGGGCGCGGTGCAGTTCCACATCGGCGAGCACTTCGAGGTCACGCTCGCGTATTCGCGCATCCTCATCATCGGCGTGACCGTGGTGCTGATGGTCGCGCTCACGCTGTTCATCAAGCATTCGCGCATGGGCCGGGCCTCGCGCGCCTGCGCGCAGGACATGCACATGGCCAACCTGCTGGGCATCGACACGAACCGCGTGATCGCCTTCACCTTCGTGCTCGGCGCCGCGCTCGCGGCCGTGGCCGGCGTGCTGATCGCGGTCACCATCGGCAAGCTCAATCCGTTCATCGGCTTCATCGCCGGCATCAAGGCGTTCACCGCCGCGGTGCTCGGCGGCATCGGCAGCATTCCGGGCACGATGCTCGGCGGCGTGCTGCTGGGCCTGGCCGAGACCTTCGCGGCAGCGTACTTTTCGTCGCAGTACAAGGACATCGTGGCCTTCGGCCTGCTGGTGGGCATCCTGCTGTTGCGCCCGACCGGGCTGCTGGGCAAGCCCGAGGTGGAGAAAGTCTGATGTTCGCGCAGAACTTCCGAAATGCATCGATCGCCGCGCTGCTCGCGGTGATCGTGGTGGCGCCGATGTTCGGCTTCACGCTGTCGCGCGAGGGCGCGCGCACGGTGCTGTCGACGAACTGGCTGCCAGTGCTCTGGGGCGCGGTACTGGTCTTCGCGGTGCAGCTGGCGCGGCCGTGGCTCGCGCGGCCGTTCGCCGGCGTGGCGGCGCGGCTGCCCGCGCTGCCGGCCCTGCCGTCGAAGCCCTCGGCCGGCCGCCGTGCGGCGCTGGCCATCGTGCTGCTGGCGGCCGTCGCCTGGCCGTTCTTCGGCGGGCGCAGCCAGGTGGACGTGGCCACGCTGGTGCTGATCTACATCATGCTGGGCCTGGGGCTCAACATCGTGGTCGGCTTCGCCGGCCTGCTGGACCTGGGCTTCGTCGGCTTCTACGCCGTGGGCGCCTACACCTACGCGCTGCTGTTCCACTGGGCCGGCTGGGGGTTCTGGCAGGCGCTGCCGGTGGCGGGCACCGCCTCGGCGCTGTTCGGCTTCGTGCTCGGCTTTCCGGTGCTGCGGCTGCGCGGCGACTACCTCGCCATCGTCACGCTGGGCTTCGGCGAGATCATCCGGCTGCTGCTGGTGAACCTGACCGAGTTCACCGGCGGGCCCGACGGCATCTCGGGCATTCCGAAGCCGTCGGTGCTGGGCCTGGAGATGGCGCGCCGCCCGAGCACCGAGGGCGGCACCACCTTCCACGAATTGCTGGGGCTGGACTTCAGCAACCAGCACATGGTGGTCTACCTGTACCTGATGGCGCTGCTGCTGGCCATCGTCACGCTGGTCGTGTCGAACCGACTGGTGCGCATGCCGATCGGCCGCGCCTGGGAGGCGCTGCGCGAGGACGAGATCGCCTGCCGCTCGCTGGGCCTCAACCCCACGCGCATCAAGCTCTCGGCCTTCACGCTGGGCGCCATGTTCGCCGGCTTCGGCGGCGCGTTCTTCGCGGCGCGGCAGGGCGCGGTCACGCCGGAGTCGTTCACCTTCATCGAGTCGGCGCTGATCCTGGCCATCGTGGTGCTCGGCGGCATGGGCTCGCAGCTCGGCGTGATCCTCGCGGCCATCATCCTCACGGTGCTGCCCGAGGTGGCGCGCGAGTTCGCCGAGTACCGCATGCTGATGTTCGGGCTGGTGATGGTGCTGATGATGGTCTGGCGGCCGCAGGGCCTGCTGCCGATGCAGCGGCCGCACGTGAGCCTGCGCGACGAGGGGCGCTCATGACGGCTGCCCTGCTTCAGGTCCAGGGCCTGTCGATGCGCTTTGGCGGCCTGCTGGCCGTCGATGGCGTGGCCTTCGATGTGCTGCGCGACGAGGTCTTCGCCATCATCGGCCCCAACGGCGCCGGCAAGACGACGGTGTTCAACTGCGTGGGCGGCTTCTACCGGCCCACCGCCGGCGACGTGCGGTTCGACGGCGCGCAGATCGCGGGCCTGCCGAGCCACAAGGTGGCGCGCCACGGCCTGGTGCGCACCTTCCAGAACGTGCGGCTGTTCAAGAACCTCACGGTGCTGGAGAACCTGCTGGTCGCCCAGCACACCCAGGTCGAGAACCGGCTGCTGCCGGGGCTGCTGAACCTCGAGGGCTACCGCCGCTCCGAATCCCAGGCCCAGGAGCGCGCCGCGCAGTGGCTGGAATTCCTGGGCCTGCTGCCGTTCGCCAACCGCGAGGCTGGCAACCTGGCCTATGGCCACCAGCGACGGCTGGAGATCGCGCGCTGCATGATCACGAAGCCGCGCCTCTTGATGCTCGACGAGCCGGCCGCGGGTCTCAATCCGCAGGAAAAGCGCGACCTGGCTGGCCTGATCGACCGCCTGCGCCGCGAGCACGGCGTGGCCGTGCTGCTGATCGAGCACGACATGGGCTTGGTCATGGGCGTGTCGGACCGCGTGCTCGTCATGGAGCACGGCAGGCCGATCACCACCGGCACGCCGGACGTGGTGCGCGCGGACGAACGGGTCATCAAGGCCTACCTGGGGGAAGCCTGATGCTCCAGATCCAGAACCTCAGCACCCACTACGGCGCCATCCAGGCGCTCGACGGCGTCTCGGTCGACGTGCAGCAGGGCGAGATCGTCACGCTGATCGGCGCCAACGGCGCGGGCAAGACCTCGCTGCTCATGACCGTCTGCGGCACGCCGCGCGCCAGCGGCGGCCGCATCGTGTTCGAGGGGCGCGACATCACCCGGGCGCCCACGCACGAGATCATGCGCGGCGGCATCGCCCTCTCACCCGAGGGCCGGCGCGTGTTCGCCGACATGACGGTGCTGGACAACCTCAAGATGGGCGGCTTCTTCGCGAGCAAGGCCGGTATCGAGGCCGGCACCGACCACGTGTTCGGCCTGTTCCCGCGGCTGCGCGAGCGCGCCCACCAGCGCGCCGGCACCCTGTCGGGCGGCGAGCAGCAGATGCTGGCCATCGGCCGCGCGCTGATGACCCGTCCGCGCCTGCTGCTGCTCGACGAGCCGACGCTGGGCCTGGCGCCGCTCATCATCGCCAGGATCTTCGAGATCATCCGCGCGATCCGCGAAGAGGGTGTGACCATCTTCCTGGTGGAGCAGAACGCCAACCAGGCGCTGCGCGTGGCCGACCGCGGCTACGTGCTGGAGACCGGCCGCGTCGTGCTGAGCGACACCGGCGCGAACCTGCTGGCCAACGACGCGGTGCGCAAGGCGTACCTGGGGTAATGGTGCCATGGGTCGGGAAATGTACAATTGACTTGTACTTTTCTTGCCGGAGGCCCCATGCAGACCATTCCGTTCTCCGAGGCCCGCGCGCATCTGGCCGACACGCTGCGCCGCGTCGAGCAGCTGGACGAGCCGGCCTTCATCTCCCGCCGCGGCGAGCCGGTGGCGGTCGTGATGTCGATCGCGCAGTTCGAGCGGCTGCGTAGCGTGCCCGCCGGTGGCGCCAGCCGGCTCGAGGCCTGGCGTGCGATCCATGCCGATGCGCTGGCCGAAGGCGGCGACGACGCCGACTGGCTCGACGGTGTGCGCGATACCGACCCGGGCCGCGACTTCCGGTGGTGAGCGTGCCGGCCTGGCTGCCCGACAGCAATGTCTGGTCTGAAGCCATGCGGCCCGTGCCGGATGCCGGCGTCATCGGGTCGCTGCAGCGCAACGAGGCAACGCTCGCCCTGGCCGCAACGGTCTGGCATGAGCTGCGCTACGGGTGGCTGCGCATGCCGGCCGGGCGCCGGAGGGACCTGATCGGCAGCTATCTGCACGACGTGCTGGCCCTGCTGCCGCTCGTGCCCTACGACGGCGCGGCCGCGCGCATCCATGCCGAGATCCGGGCCGAGCGAGAGCGCAGCGGCCACCCGCTGCCGTTCGCCGACGGCCAGATCGCGGCAATCGCGATCGCCCAGGGCCTCACGCTCGTGACCCGCAACACCAGGGACTTCGGCGGCATCTCCGGCCTGCGGCTGGAAGACTGGCACCGCGCCGCGCCCGGTTGAGGCTGTGCCGCGCAGCGACAATGCGCCCCATGAAAACCCTCCGCCTGCGCCCCGGGCGCGACCGTTCGCTGCTGCGGCGCCATCCCTGGATCTTCGAATCGGCGATCGCCAAGGGCGGCGGCGACAGCGGCGAGACGGTGCGGGTGGAATCGGCCGAAGGCGCCTTCCTGGCCTGGGCCGCGTTCAGCCCCAGTTCGCGCATCCGCGCGCGCGCCTAGAGCTTCGACGAAGCGGAACGCATCGACGCCGCCTTCTTCGCCCGCCGCATCGAGCGTGCCGTGGCGCTGCGCACGCGGCTCGCGATCGACAGCGACGGCATCCGCCTGGTCCACGGCGAATCCGACGGCCTGCCGGGCCTGGTGGTGGACCGCTACGGCGACACGCTGGTCGCGCAGTTCGGCAGCGCCGGCGTGGAGCGCTGGAAGGCGCCGATCGCCGATGCGCTGCTCGTGGCCACCGGCCTCGCGCGCCTCTACGAGCGCTCGGACGCCAGCGTGCGCCAGCTCGAAGGCCTGCCCGAGGTCACCGGCTGGCTGCGCGGCGACGGTGCGACCGAGCACACCATCCGCGAACACGGCTGGCAGCTCACGCTCGACGTGGCCGAAGGCCACAAGACCGGCTACTACCTCGACCAGCGTGACAGCCGCGGCCGCTTCGCCGAGACGGTGCGCCGGCTGGGCCTGAAGCGGGTGTTGAACTGCTTCAGCTACACCGGCGGCTTCAGCGTCGCGGCGCTGGCAGGCGGGGCGCAGCAGGTCGTGTCGATCGACTCCTCCGGCCCGGCGCTGGAGCGTGCCGCGGTGCATGTGGCGCTCAACGGTTGCGACGCGGCGCGCGCCGAATTCGTCGATGCCGACGTCAACGCCTCGCTGCGCCGCTTCCTCAAGGAAGGACGGCGCTTCGACGCCATCGTGCTGGATCCGCCGAAGTTCGCGCCCACCACGGCCCAGGTCGAGCGTGCCTCGCGGGCCTACAAGGACATCAACCGCCTCGCGCTGCAGCTGCTGGAGCCCGGCGGCGTGCTGTTCACCTTCTCGTGCTCGGGCGGCGTGGGCGCCGAACTGTTCCACAAGATCGTCGCCTCCGCCGGCGCCGACGCGGGCGTGGACGGCTACATTCTCGAACGCCTGGCCGGCGCGCCGGACCATCCGGTAACGCTGGAATTCCCCGAAGGCGAATACCTCAAGGGGCTCGTCGTTCTGCGCAAATAGCCAGGGTATACCGCCTACCGCCCTTCATGCGCGCGTCATGACAGGCCCCAAGCGCGCGGCGAATGAGCCCGCCACCGGCGTGACGGCGGGCTATGCCGGGCGGTCGCAGCCGGGCGCGGGCATCGACCTGGGCCGGCGCTTCGGCGAGGACCGACAGTTCGGCGTGCGCTTCAACGGCACCTGCCGCAACGGCGACACCGCCGTGAAGCGCCAGTCCCAGGAACTGGGCGCGGCCGTGCTCGGGCCGGACTACCAGGGCGAGCGGGTGCGGCTGTCAGCCCTGGCCGTTTGCCGATATCCGGGACACCTGCTATGCGCTGCACGGCGAAGTGGACTTGAACGAGGTCTGGACAGTCTCCGCCGCCGCCGCAGTACAACGATTCGGACACGCAGCAGATCAGTCTGCGGGGCACCTGACGACCGGAGCGGTGCGCCACGCGGTGTCGTTCGGCGCGTCGCGCTTCGAAGGGGAGACGGACCTGACCCTGCTGAGGCTCGGGCCTTATGTTTCCAACATCGCTTCGCCGGTCTTCGTCGCACGCCCCGAATTCAGCCGTCCCGCCGGAGGTAAGGGGCGGTACAAGCGCAGGGGGTAGAACCGCTGAGAAGGGGTATATTCGGCTGGCGCGCTCAGTTGGCAGGCTCTACGCTGGTCACCCTGGGGGTATGGGATAGGCCCCGTGGAATTCGACCCGTCCGCGGCCATGCCGCTTGGCCGCGTAGCAGGCCGCATCCGCATCGCCCATGAAGACGCCGGGCGCGGCGGCGGGCGTGCGGAAGGCCCGCACGCCGACGCTGGCGCCCACGTGGAAGGTGCGGCGCTCGAACGCATAGGGCTGCGCTGTGACGGTGCGCACGATGGCCGCGGCCACGGCCGCCGCATCCGCCCTGGCGCAGTCGCGCAGCAGCACCACGAATTCGTCGCCGCCCAGCCGGGCCAGCGTCCCGCCGTCCGGGGTGGCGCCGCGCAGTGTGAGCGCCACCTGGCGCAGGATGTCGTCGCCGGCGGCGTGTCCGGCGGCGTCGTTGACGGCCTTGAAGCCATCGAGGTCGATGAACAGCAGCGCATGCGCGCCGCCGCGGGTGGCCAGGGCGTCGAGTTCTGCCTCGATGCTGCGGCGGTTGCGCAGCCCGGTCAGGCCGTCGTGCAGGGCCTCCTCCCGTAGCACCTGCACCGCGCGGGCGTTGGCGGTCTCGTCGGCCTTGCGCTGGGTGATGTCGAGCAGGTGGCCGACCAGGTGCATGCAGCGGCCTTCGCCGTCGAGCACGGGCGCATAGAAGAACTGGGCCACGCCGTGGCTGCCGTCGACGCGGCGGAAGACCACCTCGGCATCGAAGACGCGCGACGGGCCGGCCGCCGCCTGCGCCGCGGCGAAGCTGCGGGTCCGCGCCGCCGCCTCGTCCGGAATGAAGTCGGCCAGGTTGCGGCCGACCAGGCCGGCGGCGGTGCAGCCCAGCAGGCGCGCCAGCGCCAGGTTCGCGTCCACCAGCGTACCGTCCGGCTGCGCGACCAGCGAGGCGATGCCGGATTCGGTGAAGGTGGTGCGCACCCGGTGCTCGCTGGCCTCCAGCCGCCGCGTCTCGGCGCGCAGCTGCTCGGCCAGGTCGCGGGCGTGGCGCTCGGCTTCGCGCAGCTCCTGCTCCTGCCGCTTGGTGGCGGTGATGTCGGCATGGATGGCGTAGCTCTGGCCGCCGGCGGTGCGGTTGACCGCCACGCGGATCCAGTGCGGTCCGGGCAGCGGCACGACGAAAGGGGCGCCGACGAAGGCGGCACCATCGACCAGCGCGGCCTGCACGTCGTCGGCGAACTGCGTGCGCTCTTCCGCGGCGGCGGGCGCGTCCCACAGCGCGCGAACGATCTCGGCGAAGCTGCGGCCGAGCGCCGCTTCCTTGTGCGGCAGGCCGTACATGCGCAGGAAGCGGTCGTTGGCCGCGACGATGCGGTCGTCCGGCCCGAGCACGCAGACACCTTCGCCCACGTTCTCCAGCATGTCGGCGGTGGCCGGGTCGTGCAGGTCGCGCAGCACCGCCTCGGGCGGGCGGTCGTCGTTCTGCCAGACCTCGGAGGTGGACAGGTTCAGCCAGATGCGCAGCCGCCCGCCGTCGGCTCCGGGCGCCGAAGTGACGCGGAACCAGCGGCCGCGGTGCTGGAACACGTAGGGCCGGGTCTGGTTGCGGTGGCGGAACACGCCGTCGGCCACGTAGCGCTCGATGTTGGCCTGCTCCTCGGGCGGCAGGCGGCAGCGGTAGAAGCGCCGCAGGTTCTCGGCGTAGGGCTCGCCCGCGTGCACGAAGCCGTCGTGCTCGGGGAAGAAGCGCAGGAAGGTTTCGTTCCAGAAAACGGTGCGGTCCCCGGCGTCGAAGACGCACATGGCGATGCCCAGGGTGTCCAGCAGCGTGGCGGTGAGACGGTATTCCATCGAGTGTCCGGGGCGGGCGGCAGACGGCGCAGCAGTGGATACGAAATGTAGCTCAGCCGGCAGCCGGATACCGTGTCCGGCCCCATGAAAAATGGCGTGGCAGGGGTGCAGGCTGCTATCGATCCGATAGCGAATGACCCCACTTGCGGCGCGGATGCCGGGGCGCGATTTCGCCGCTAAACTCCCCGGATTCGCGGTTCTTCCCCGCGTTCGCGCATTCCACCCCCCCCCCCACCCGTGCCGGCCGCGCCCGCTTTCGTCGCCGGCGCCCATCGACGCCACGTCAAGGCAGCCGCCCATGTCTCTCATTCCCGTCACCATCCTCACCGGCTTCCTCGGCTCGGGCAAGACCACGCTGCTCAAGCGCGTGCTCTCCGAGAGCCACGGCAGCAAGATCGCCGTGATCGAGAACGAGTTCGGCGAGGAGAACATCGACACCGACATCCTCGTCACCGAGTCGAAGGAGCAGATCCTCCAGATGAGCAACGGCTGCATCTGCTGCACCATCCGCGAGGACCTGCGCGAGACGCTGCAGCTGCTGGCCGCCAAGCGCCGCAGCAACCTGCTGGACTTCGAGCGCATCGTGATCGAGACCACCGGCCTGGCCGACCCCGGTCCGGTGGTGCAGACCTTCTTCATGGACGAGGAGATCGCCGAGACCTACCTCATCGACTCCATCATCACGCTGGTCGACGCCAAGCATGCCCAGCAGCAGCTCGACGACCGCCAGGAGGCGCGCCGCCAGGTCGGCTTCGCCGACCAGATCTTCCTGTCCAAGACCGACCTGGTCACGGCCGAGGAGACCAACGCGCTCACGCACCGCCTCAAGCACATGAACCCGCGCGCGCCGATCAAGGCCGTGCACTTCGGCGAGGTGCCGCTGGCCGAGGTGTTCGACCTGCGCGGCTTCAACCTCAACGCCAAGCTCGACATCGACCCCGACTTCCTCCAGGAAGACGAGCACGGCCACGACCACCACCACCATGACGGCGAGCATTGCGACCACCCGTCGCACCAACACGACCACGATCATGGCCACGAAGGCCATGGCCACCACCATCACCATGACGACGACGTCAAGAGCTTCGTCTTCCGCTCGCCGCGCGCGTTCGACCCGGCGAAACTGGAGGACTTCCTCGGCGCCATCGTCAATATCTACGGCCCGCGCATGCTGCGCTACAAGGGCGTGCTGTTCATGAAGGGCACCGACCGCAAGGTCATCTTCCAGGGCGTGCACCAACTCATGGGCAGCGACCTGGGCCCGGCCTGGGCCGGGGGCGAGGAGCGGCTGAGCAAGCTGGTCTTCATCGGCATCGACCTGCCGCGCGACATCCTCGTGCAGGGTCTGGAACAATGCCTGGTCTGAGCAGGTGTGAACACAGGGCACTGCCTATACAATCGCGCGCCGATCCATTCCGCCCCCGGGCGGAAGGCGCCGCCCGGCTGACGAGGCACAGGCGACGCACGGTACGGGCCCCTTCCTGCAAGGAGACAGCAAAGTGACGGCCTCATCGAGCACTCCCAAGGCGCCGCGCGCGGCGGCCGCCGCGAAGAAAAGCGGCTCCGCCCCCGCGGCGCCGGCTCCTGCACCGGAGCGCCGCCAGGTCCTGCCAGCCTCCCCGGCCGTGGAAACCCACGATTCCCCCAAAGCCAGCTATAAACCGACCATGACTACCTCGACCGTGCCCACCCCCCTCGCGGCAGCCAAGAAAGATCCGAAGCTGGCGAACAACTGGAAGACCAAGTCCGCCGAAGAGCTGACCGACGCCGAAGTGCTCGCCATGCCCGACGGCGAGTACATGAACGACAAGCAGCTCGCGTTCTTCCGCCGCAAGCTCGTGCAGCTCAAGGAGGACATGCTCAACAACGCCGGCGAGACCACCGAGCACCTGCGCGAGGACACCGTCGTCGTGCCCGATCCGGCCGACCGCGCCACGATCGAGGAAGAGCACGCCCTCGAACTGCGCACCCGCGACCGCGAGCGCAAGCTGCTCAAGAAGATCGAGCAGTCGATCGCCCGCATCGACGCCGGCGACTACGGCTACTGCGACGAGACCGGCGAGCCCATCGGCGTGGGCCGCCTGATCGCGCGGCCCACGGCCACGCTGTCGCTCGAAGCGCAGCAGCGCCGCGAGCTCAAGCAGAAGATGTTCGGCGACTGAACCGTCCCCGGCCGGCCCCGTGAGCAAGGAAGAGGCCCCGCCGCCGCCGGGCGGCCTGCTCTCCAAGGTCGTCCGGTTCGTCAGGAACCCGACGGTCAACTGGTCCGAACTCGACCAGCCCGAGAGCGAGCGCGACAGCGCCTACAGCCGCCAGATGCTCAAGGCGATGATCGAGCGCAAGCGGCGCAACGACTTCGTCCGCCGCCGCGAGTTCGACCACCTGCGCAAGCTGAGGCGCCGCGGCGCCGCCGACCGAGCAGGAGGCGGAGGGCCGGCCCTCCTTCTTCCAGAGCAGCCTCGCCTCGCGCCCGACCGACGACCGGGCCGTCACGCTCAAGAAGATCGACGAGATCGAAGCGCAGATGTCGATGCAGTGGTGGCGCACCAAGGGCGCGCCACCGGGTGCCGCCGCACCGGCCGCCGAGGGGGGTGCCCAGCCCCCGCAGCCGGCGGCCGCTCTGGCGCCCACGGCGCCGGCCGGCCTGTCCACCGTCGCGATGGGAGACATCGGCGGCTATGCCTCCACCGTCCCCGGGGGGGCGCCGCCGTCGCACCTGTCGGATGCCGCGCCGCTCTTCCTGACCGGCGGTCCGTCGGGATTCGCGCCGAACCTGCGCGACACCGCGCTCAACGCCCTGCCGCCGCCGCAGCCCGAGGGCTTCCGCCACGACCCCGAGTTCGAGGACGCGGCCATCTTCTTCGCCAACGGCGACTTTCGCAGCGCCGAGGCCAGCCTGCTGGCCGTGTGCGACCAACGCCAGGGCGACGGGCAGGCCGAGGCCTGGCTGGTGCTGTTCGACCTCTACCGCGCCGCCGGTTGGCAGGAATCCTTCGAGAACGCCGCCCTCGACTATGCGGCGCGGTTCGACCGCTCCGCGCCGCTGTGGTTCTCACTGCCCGACCTGCTCGGCGAGGCGCCGGAGCCCGGGGCGTCGGCGCCGCCGGCCGGCTTCGGCTGGGTGGCGCCGCCGCTGCTCACCGGGCAGGCGGCCGCCGCGCTCGATGCTGCGCCCACGGCCGGCGGCCCGGTGCAGCTGAACTGGGAGGCGCTCGCCGCCATCGACCCGGCGGCGCTGGCGCCGCTGGTGCGCGTGTTCGTCCGCTGGCTCGACACTCCGGGCCTGGACCTGCGCTTCCAGGGCGCGGCGCGGCTGGAGTCGCTGCTGCGCGACCGCACGCTATCGCACGACCGCAGCGTCGATGCCGGCTGGTGGCGGCTGCGGCTGGAACTGCTGCGCCTGCTCGCGCAGCCGGAGGCCTTCGACCTGGCTGCGCTCGACTACTGCATCACCTACGAAGTCTCGCCGCCGCCCTGGCAGCCGCCGCGCTGCCGTTTCCAGCAGTCCGACCACCTGGCGCTGGATGGGGTGAGCACGCTGCCGGCCGACTTCGTGCCCAGCGGCACCGGGGACATCGACCTGCTGGGCGCGCCGGCCGCACAGACCGGCCCGGCCGGGCCGGTGCCGGCACTCAGCGGCCACCTGGTCGGCGATGCCGGCGCGGCGCTGGCGCCGGTGGATGCGGCGCTCGCCCCGCACGGCGGCTGGCGGGTGGACTGCGGCCGGCTGGCCCGGGTCGACTTCACCGCCGCCGGCACCATCCTCAACTGGGCCGCCGCCCACGAGGCCGAAGGCCGGCGCCTCCAGTTCGCCCAGGTGCAGCGGCTGGTCGCGGTGTTCTTCAACGTGATCGGCATCAACGAGCACGCGCTGATCCAGGTGCGGAAGGACTAGCCCCGGGGGTATATGCCCCTGGCGGGCGACGGCCGGGTGCTTCAGGGGTGCTACTGGGGGAGTATGTTTCCCCGCTTTGGGCTGCGAGGCGGTTGCAATGCGTGGCGCCGCCCCCACCTCCGGCAGCTATGGAGCAATATCACGGAACCACCATCGTCAGCGTGCGCCGCCAGACGGCCGACGGCGTGCAGGTCGCCATCGGCGGCGACGGCCAGGTCACGCTGGGCAACATCGTCGTCAAGGGCTCGGCCCGCAAGGTCCGCCGGCTGCACCACGGCAAGGTCCTCGCGGGCTTCGCCGGCGCCACGGCCGACGCCTTCACCCTGTTCGAGCGATTCGAGGCCAAGCTCGACAAGCACCAGGGCCACCTCGTGCGCGCGGCCATCGAGCTGACCAAGGACTGGCGCACCGACCGCGTGCTGCGCCGGCTCGAAGCCATGCTCGCCGTGGCCGACCGCGACGCCTCGCTGATCATCACCGGCAACGGCGACGTGCTGGAGCCCGAGCACGGCGTGATCGCCATCGGCTCCGGCGGCGCCTATGCGCAGTCCGCCGCCAAGGCGCTGCTCGACCACACCGCGCTGCCGGCGCGCGACATCGTCAAGAAGTCGCTGGAGATCGCCGGCGAGCTCTGCATCTACACCAACATGCACCACACGATCGAAAGCCTCGACTGATGTCTGCCTCCATGACCCCCCAGGAGATCGTCTCCGAGCTCGACCACCACATCGTCGGCCAGGCCCAGGCCAAGCGCGCCGTCGCGATCGCGCTGCGCAACCGCTGGCGCCGCCAGAAGGTCGACGAGAAGCTGCGCCACGAGATCACGCCGAAGAACATTCTGATGATTGGCCCCACCGGCGTCGGCAAGACCGAGATCGCCCGCCGCCTCGCGCGGCTGGCCGACGCGCCGTTCATCAAGGTCGAGGCGACCAAGTTCACCGAGGTCGGCTACGTCGGCAAGGACGTCGATTCGATCGTCCGCGACCTGGTCGAGGTCGCCGTCAAGCAGCTGCGCGAGTCCGAGCGGGCCAAGCTGCGCGTGCGCGCCGAGGACGCCGCCGAGGACCGCATCCTCGACGTGCTGATCCCGCCGGCCCGCGGCACCGACGCGCCGGCCGACAATGCCGCCCGCCAGGCCTTCCGCAAGAAGCTGCGCGAGGGCCAGCTCGACGACAAGGAGATCGAGATCGACCTGGCCGAGCCGCGCGCGCCGGTCGAGATCCTGGGGCCGCAGGGCATGGAAGGCATGACCGAGCAGCTGCGCGATCTGTTCGGCCAGATGGGTCAGGGCCGCCGCAAGACACGCAGGCTGCGCATCGGCGAGGCGCTCCGGCTGCTGGTCGACGAGGAGGCCGGCAAGCTGGTCAACGAGGACGAGATCCGCACGCTGGCGCTCGCCAATGCCGAGCAGAACGGCATCGTCTTCATCGACGAGATCGACAAGGTCGCCTCGCGCCAGGAAGGCGGATCGGGCGCCGGCGAGGTCTCGCGCCAGGGTGTGCAGCGCGACCTGCTGCCGCTGGTCGAAGGCACGACCGTGACCACCAAGTACGGCATGGTCAAGACCGACCACATCCTGTTCATCGCCTCGGGCGCCTTCCACCTGAGCAAGCCGAGCGACCTGATCCCCGAACTGCAGGGGCGCTTCCCGATCCGCGTCGAGCTGGAGTCGCTGTCGGTGCAGGACTTCGAGGCCATCCTCACGCAGACCCACGCCTCCCTGGTCAGGCAGTACCAGGCGCTGCTCGGCACCGAGGGGGTGACGGTGGAGTTCACCCCCGGGGGTATTTCCCGCATCGCCGAGGTGGCGCACGACGTGAATGAACGCACCGAGAACATCGGCGCGCGCCGGCTCTCCACCGTGATGGAGCGCCTGCTCGACGAGGTCAGCTTCGATGCCGCCAAACTGGCCGGCACCACCGTGACCGTGGACGAAGCCTATGTGGATGCGCGCATCACCGAGCGCAGCCGCGACGAGGACTGGTCGCGTTACATCTTGTAGGCAAGGCCGAGTTCCTTCACAAACTTATTGAAGAGCTTCGGCTAAGTCGTTCACCTGGAATGCTTTTGCGTAAGCGGGCATTTCAGATGAACAGCTAAGTCATTGATTTCATTGCAAAACTTTCCTGCAGGCCCCCTTGCGGCGGTCGCGTTTCCTGCTACAGTGCAAAAAAGTGGGATGAAGTGGCAAAAAGTGCCCATCCCATGCGCAGTCGGAAGCGTTTTGGGCGAACCGGGGTTTTTGCAGTGTTTCAAGGGGCTTCATCGCTGAGTCTGGATGCAAAGGGGCGGCTATCGGTGCCGACCCGGCATCGTGACGTCCTCAGCGCCACGGCCGCCGGAGCCCTCACCATCACCAAGCACCCTCATGGGTGCTTGATGGTTTTTCCCCGCCCCGAATGGGAGAAGTTCCGCGAGAGCGTGGCCAGGCTGCCGATGAACGCCCAGTGGTGGAAGCGCATCTTCCTGGGCAACGCGATGGACGTGGAGATGGATGGCTCCGGCCGCGTGCTCATCTCGCCCGAACTGCGCAGCGCCGCCGGCATCGCCAGGGACGCCGTGCTCCTGGGCATGGGCAGCCATTTCGAGCTCTGGGACAAGGCCACCTACGACCAGCAGGAGGCCGAGGCCATGCAGGGCGAGATGCCGGACGTCTTCAAGGACTTCTCTTTCTAGCGGGGCAGCGTGGACAACCAGTGGCGGCACACCACCGTCCTGCTCAACGAAGCAGTGGACGCCCTGTCGGCGCAGCCTGCGTCCGACGGCACGGCGGCGCAACTCGCGGCGGGCACCTACGTGGATGCCACGTTCGGCCGCGGCGGGCATGCGCGCCTGATCCTCTCGCGCCTGCCCGCGGGCGGCCGGCTCATTGCCTTCGACAAGGACATCGAGGCCGTCGCCGAGGCCGCGCGCATCGCCGATGCGCGCTTTGCGATCCGGCACGGGGGCTTCGTGGGGCTGGGCGACCTGCCCGCGGGCAGCGTGGCCGGCGTGCTGATGGACTTGGGCGTGAGTTCGCCGCAGATCGACAATCCCGAGCGCGGCTTCAGCTTCCGCGGCGACGGCCCGCTCGACATGCGCATGGACACGACGCGCGGCGAGAGCGTGGCCGACTGGCTCGCCACGGCCGACGTGCAACAGATCGCGGAGGTGATACGTGACTTCGGTAAAGAACGGTTTGCTGGCCCCATTGCAAAGGCGATTGTTGCGCGCCGGCAGGAGCGCGGCCCCCTTGCCCGCACAGCCGAACTGGCCGAACTCGTGGCCGGTGCGGTCAAGACCCGCGAGCCGGGCCAGAACCCTGCGACGCGCACATTTCAGGCACTGCGGATTTTCATCAACGCTGAGCTTGAAGAGCTCCAGCAGGCACTAGACGCCTGCCTGCGCGTGCTGGCGCCGGGCGGCCGGCTCGCGGTCATCAGCTTCCATTCGCTCGAAGACCGCATCGTCAAGACCTTCATCGCCCGGCATTCGAAGGAGGTCTACGACCGCCGCGCGCCGTTCGCGCCGCCCAAGCCGCAGCGCCTGCGCGCCATCGGGCGCATCAAGCCCTCGGCCGCCGAGGTCGAGGCCAACCCGCGCGCCCGCAGCGCCGTGCTGCGGGTGGCCGAGCGCACCGAGGTGCCCGCATGACCCGATTGAGCCTCGTGCTGCTGCTCGCCGTCATCGCGAGCGCGCTCTACCTCGTGCACACGCAGTACAAATCGCGCCAGCTGTTCACCGCGCTCGACCGTGCCGTGTCCGAGGGCCGCAGCCTCGCCACCGACTTCGACCGCCTGCAGGTCGAGCGCCGCGCCCAGGCCACTCCCCTGCGCGTGGAGAAGATGGCGCGCGACCAGCTCAAGATGCGCACGGCCACGCCGGCGATCACCCAGTACGTGCACGACAAGGGCACACCGGCGCCGGTGCCGCAGGACGCCGCCCCGGCCGCGCCGGCAGGAGCGTCCCAATGAGCCGCAGCGTGCGCTACGCCACCAGCCCGCTGCTGGCCAGCAAGACGCCGGTCTGGCGCAGCAAGTTCATCGTCGCGATGATCGCCTTCGGTTTCCTGGGGCTGGCCGGCCGCGCGCTCTACGTGCAGGTCGTGGGCAACGACTTCTTCCAGTGCCAGGGCGAGGTCCGCTTCGCCCGCACGCTGGAGCTGCCGGCCAACCGCGGCCGCATCCTCGACCGCAACGGCCTGATCCTCGCCTCCAGCGTGCCGGCCGCCAGCATCTGGGGCATTCCCGAGGACATCGACCGCGACGATCCCGAAGTGCGGGCCAAGCTCCAGCAGATCGCCAAGCTGCTGGAGATGCCGTTCGCCGAGTTCGAGAAGAAGATCGAGAACGAGGACAAGACCTTCGTCTGGATCAAGCGCCAGGTCGACTGGGACATCGGCCAGAAGATCGCCGCGCAGGGCGTCAAGGGCATCTACCAGCGCAAGGAATACAAGCGCCAGTACCCCGAGGGCGAGTCGGCCGCGCACGTGGTCGGCTTCACCAATGTGGAAGACCGCGGCCAGGAAGGCATGGAACTCGCCTTCAACGACGAGCTGGCCGGCAAGCCCGGCTCGCGCCGTGTGATCAAGGACCGCCTGGGCCGCGTGGTCGAGGGCGTGGGCGAGCAGATCCCGCCGGTCGACGGCAAGGACATCCAGCTGTCGGTGGACAGCAAGGTCCAGTTCTTCGCCTACCAGAAGCTGCGCGACGCGGTCACCGCCAACAAGGCCAAGGCCGGCAGCGTGGTCGTGCTCGACGCCGTCACCGGCGAACTGCTGGCGCTGGCCAACTATCCGAGCTACGACCCGGGCCACCGCGGCAACCTCACCGGCGAGCAGCTGCGCAACCGCGCGCTCACCGACACCTTCGAGCCCGGCTCGACGATGAAGCCGATCACCATCGCCACCGCGCTGGAGCTGGGCCGTGTGAAACCTTCGACGCTCATCGACACCAACCCGGGCCGCTACACGGTGACCGGCTCGACGATCACCGACACCAGCAACCATGGGCTGCTGACGGTCGAGGGCGTGATCCAGAAGTCGAGCAACATCGGCGCGACCAAGGTCTCGCAGCGCCTGTCGGCCCAGGAGATGTGGGACCACTTCAGCGCGCTCGGCTTCGGTCAGAAGCCGCAGATCCAGTTCCCCGGCGCGGTCAGCGGCCGGCTGCGGCCCTGGAAGAGCTGGCGGCCGATCGAGCAGGCCACCATGTCGTACGGCTACGGCCTGTCGGCCTCGCTGTTCCAGATGGCGCGCTCCTACACCGCCTTCGCCCATGACGGCAGCGTGATCCCGGCCACCATCCTCAAGAGCACCGGGGCGCCGGTCGGCACGCGCGTGTTCTCGGCCGAGAACGCGGCCGAGGTGCGCCACATGCTCTGGCTCGCGGCTGGCCCCGGCGGCACCGGCCAGAAGGCGCAGACCGTGAGCTATTCGGTCGGCGGCAAGTCCGGCACGGCGCGCAAGCAGGTCGGCCGCGGCTACGCCGCGGGCAAGTACCGCGCCTGGTTCACCGGCATGGCGCCGATCGAGAAGCCGCGCATCATCGTCGCCGTCATGGTCGACGAGCCGAGCGCCGGCTCCTACTACGGCGGCACCGTCGCCGGGCCGGTGTTCAGCGAAGTGGTGCAGCAGACGCTGCGCCTCATGGGCGTGCAGCCCGACCTCAGCGTCAAGCCGCAGATCGTGGCCGATCCGGTGCAGGAATCGCTGTGAGCCCGACGATCCTTCGCACTCCTGAACAGGCCGTGCAGTGGCTGCGCGCGCGCGCGCCCGGCACGCTGCAGACCGACAGCCGCGCGGTCGGCGCGGGCGACGGCTTCATCGCCTGGCCCGGTGCCGCGACGGATGGACGCGGCTTCGTCGGCAACGCTTTCGCGCAGGGCGCTGGGGCGGCGCTCGTGGAGGCCGAAGGCGCCGAGGTGTTCGACTTCGGCACGGCCGAGGTCGCGGCCTACCCTGGTTTGAAAGCCGCCACCGGCCCGATCGCCGCGCTGTGGTTCGGCCGGCCCTCGCACGCGCTCGACGTGCTGGCCGTGACCGGCACCAACGGCAAGACCAGCACCGCCTGGTGGCTGGCCCAGGCCGCCACGCAGGCCGGCATCGGCTGCGCCGTGGTCGGCACGCTGGGCACCGGCGTGCCGCCGGACGGCGTGGTCCACAACGGCCTGACGACGCCAGACCCGGTGCTGCTGCAGCGCGCCTTCCGCACGTTCGCCGACGGCGGGCTCCGGGCCGCGGCGATCGAGGCTTCGTCCATCGGCATCGCCGAGCAGCGCCTCGCGGGCACGCGCATCCGCACCGCGATCTTCACGAACTTCACCCAGGACCACCTCGACTACCACGGCAGCATGGAAGCCTACTGGCGGGCCAAGGTCGCGCTGTTCGCGCACGAGGGCCTGCGGGCCGCAGTGGTCAATGTGGACGATCCGGCCGGCGTGCGTCTGGCCGGCGAACTGGCCGGCGGGGGCCTGGACGTGTGGACCGTCTCGCTGCATGCCGGCGCCCGGCTGGTTGCGCAAGTCATTCAATATACCGCCCGGGGAATCTCCTGCCAGCTGGCGGAGAACGGGCACAGTGAGCCCATACCCCTCTATGCAGACATCGGCGGCGACTACAACCTGAGCAACCTGCTCGGCGTGGTCGCCGCGCTGCGCACCCTTGGCGTTCCGCTGGCCGAGGCCGCGGCGGCCTGCGCCCGGCTGGCACCGGTGCCCGGCCGCATGGAGCGCGTCGCGCGCGACGGCCAGCCGCTGGCGGTCGTGGACTATGCCCACACGCCCGATGCCATCGAGAAGGCGCTGGCCGCGCTGCGCCCGCTCAGCCGTGCGCGCGGCGGCCGGCTCATCTGCGTGTTCGGCTGCGGCGGCGACCGCGATGCGACGAAACGCCCGCGTATGGCCCAGGCCGCCGCGCGCGGCGCCGACCGCGTCTGGATCACCAGCGACAACCCGCGCAGCGAAGACCCGCGGGCCATCATCGAGCAGATCGCCGTCGGCCTGCCCGCGCTCGCCGATGCGTGCACCGAAGCGGACCGCGCCCGCGCGATCCACGCCGCGCTGGCCGAGGCCGCGCCGGCCGATGTGGTGCTGATCGCCGGCAAGGGCCACGAGGCCACCCAGGAGACGGCCGGCGTGCGCCGCCCGTTCTCCGACCGCGCCGAGGCCGAGGCCGCGCTCGCCGCAAGGACGGCTGCATGAGTGCCCTGGCGATGATGACCCTCGCGCAGGCCGCCGCCTGGGCCGGCGGCACGCTCATGGGCGACGGCACCGTGCCGGTCGCGCGCGTGCACACCGACACCCGCAGCCTCCGACCCGGCGACCTGTTCGTCGCGCTGCGCGGCGAGCGCTTCGACGCGCACGACTTCCTGCCGCAGGCCCGCGCCGCCGGCGCCGCCGCCGTGGTGGCCGAGCGCGGCCTCGACACGGCCGGCCTGCCCGGCGTGCGGGTGGACGACGGCCGCGCCGCGCTCGGCCGCATCGCCGCCGGCTGGCGCGCGCAGTTCGATCTTCCGCTCGTCGCGGTCACCGGCAGCAACGGCAAGACCACGGTCACCCAGATGGTCGCGGCCATCCTGCGCGCCTGGCACGGCGACGCGGCCTTCGCCACCCAGGGCAACCTCAACAACGACGTGGGCGTGCCGCTCACGCTGCTGCGGCTGCGCGCTTCGCACCGCGCCGGCGTGGTCGAACTCGGCATGAACCATCCGGGCGAGATCGCGCAGCTCGGATCGATAGCCCGGCCGACGGTCGCGCTGGTCAACAATGCCCAGCGCGAGCACCAGGAATTCATGCACACGGTCGAGGCCGTGGCCCGCGAGAACGGCGCGGCCATCGCGGCGCTCGATGCGGCCGGCGTGGCCGTGTGGCCGGCCGACGACGACTACGCTGGCGTCTGGCAGGCGCTGGCCGGCTCGCGCCGCCACATCACGTTCGCCACGCAAGGCCCGGCCGACGTGCGCCTGCGCCATGCCGACTGGCAGGGCGACGCCTGGCAGGTGCAGGTCGACACGCCGGCCGGCCCGCTGGAATTCACGCTGGGCATCGCCGGCGGCCACAACGTCAAGAACGCGCTCGCCGCCACGGCCGCCGCGCTCGGCGCCGGGGCGCCGCTCGCGGCCATAGGCGCCGGCCTCGCCGCGTTCGAGCCGGTCCAGGGCCGCTCGCGCGCCTTCCAGCTCCGGCTCGGCGGCCGCACGGTCACCGTGGTGGACGATACCTACAACGCCAACCCCGATTCGATGCGCGCCGCCGTCGACGTGCTCGCGGCCCTGCCGCAGCCGCAGCTGCTGGTGGCCGGCGACATGGCCGAGGTGGGCGACCAGGGCCCGGCCTTCCATGCCGAGGTCGGCGACCATGCCCGCGCGCGCGGCATCGGCCAGGTCTTCACGCTGGGGCGCCAGGCCGCGGCGATCGCGCGGCAGGCCGGTGCGGCCGGCCGCCATTTCGACGACCTCGCGCCGCTGCTGGAGGCGGTGCGCGCCGCGCTGCCGGCCGCAGGCAGCGTACTGGTCAAGGGTTCGCGCTCGATGCGCATGGAGCGGGTGGTCGAGGCGATCTCGGCCGCCGCCGGTTCGGACGGTTCAGGCAAGCAAGAATGACAACAGCAGCATCTCCTCTCTTCAACGTTTCGCCGGGGGCAGCCGCATGCTGCTGAGCCTGGCCCAATGGCTGCAGGGGCTGTCGCCCGAGCTCAGCTACTTCCGCGTGTTCCAGTACATCACGCTGCGCGCAGTGATGGCCGCCGTGACCGCGCTGCTGATCGGCCTGCTGGCCGGCCCGTTCGTGATCCGCAAGCTCGCCGAGCTCAAGATCGGCCAGCCGGTGCGCGGCTATGCGATGCAGTCGCACCTGTCGAAGAACGGCACGCCGACCATGGGCGGCGTGCTGATCCTGCTGGCCATCACCGTCTCGACGCTGCTCTGGGCCGACCTGTCCAACCGCTTCGTCTGGATCGTGCTGGCGGTGATGCTGGGCTTCGGCGCCATCGGCTGGGTGGACGACTGGCGCAAGGTCGTGCGCAAGGACCCGGAGGGCATGCGCTCGCGCGAGAAGTACTTCTGGCAGTCGGTCATCGGCCTGCTGGCCGCGCTCTACCTCGTGTTCAGCATCTCCGAGAACTCCAACGGGCGCGTGGTCGAGCTGTTCATCAACTGGGTGCGCTCGGGTTTCGACGTGAGCCTGCCGCCCAAGGCCGGCCTGCTGCTGCCGTTCTTCAAGGAGGTGAGCTACCCGCTCGGCGTGATCGGCTTCATGGTCCTGACCTACCTCGTGATCGTCGGGTCGAGCAACGCGGTCAACCTGACCGACGGGCTCGACGGCCTGGCGATCATGCCGGTGGTGATGGTCGGCGCCTCGCTTGGCGTGTTCGCCTACGTGACCGGCAGCGCCGCCTATTCGAAGTACCTGCTGTTCCCGCACATCCCGGGCTCGGGCGAGCTGCTGATCTTCTGCTCGGCCATGGCCGGCGCGGGGCTCGCGTTCCTCTGGTTCAACACGCACCCGGCCCAGGTCTTCATGGGCGACGTGGGCGCGCTCGCGCTCGGCGGCGCGCTCGGCGCCATCGCCATCATCGTGCGCCAGGAGATCGTTCTCGCGATCATGGGCGGCATCTTCGTGGTCGAGGCGCTGTCGGTGATGCTGCAGGTGGTCTGGTTCAAGTACACCCGCCGCCGCTGGGGCGAGGGCCGGCGGCTGCTGCGCATGGCGCCGCTGCACCACCACTTCGAGGAGGGCGGCTGGAAAGAGACGCAGGTCGTCGTGCGCTTCTGGATCATCACGATGCTGCTGTGCCTCGTGGGCCTGACCACGCTGAAACTCCGATGAAGCACCTTCAGGACCTCCCCGTACTGATCCTGGGGCTGGGCGCCTCGGGCCTGGCGATGGCGCGCTGGTGCGCCCGCCACGGTGCGCAGGTGACTGTGGCCGACACGCGCGAGGACCCGCCGCAGCGCGCCGCGCTCGCGCGGGACGTGCCGGGCGCCGCCTTCGTCGGCGGGCCGTTCACGCCGGCGCTGGTCGAGGGCACGACGGTGCGGGCGGTCTACCGCTCGCCCGGCCTGTCGCCGGCCGTGATCGCGCCGGTGGCCGATGCCGCGCGCGCGATCGGCCTGCCGGTCGGCGGCGAGCTGGATCTGTTCGCCCGGGCGCTGGCCGATCTGCGCGAGGCGGATGGAGCGGCTGCCGAAGCAGAGGAGGGTGCCGGGGAGTATAGACCTATAGTGTCCGAAGAGAGCGGGCTGCAAGATGATATCCCCGAGGGTATGAGGAATGGTCCCGATGCCGTTGCCCTGCCCGCGCCCGAGCCGGGCTACCGCCCGGCCGTACTCGCCATCACCGGCACCAACGGCAAGACGACCGTGACCGCGCTCACGGGCCAGCTCGTCGCGCGTGCCGGCAAGACGGTCGCGGTCGCCGGCAACATCGGCCCGACGCTGCTCGACACGCTGGCCGCGCGCATCGACGCGGGCACGCTGCCCGAGGTCTGGGTGCTCGAACTCTCCAGCTTCCAGCTCGACGGGGTGCAGGGCTTCGAGCCCACGGCGGCGGCGGTGCTCAACGTCACGCAGGACCACCTCGACTGGCACGGCGACATCGCCTCGTATGCCGCGGCCAAGGCGCGCATCTTCGGCGAGCGCGGGCTGCTGGTGCTCAACCGCGAGGACGACACGGTGATGGCCATGCTGCCGCCGCCCGGCCGCCCGAAGGCGGCCGCAGCCCCCTCGGGGGGCAGCGAAGCACGCGCAGCGGCGAGCGTGGGGGCACGAGGCTCTCCTTCGCCGGTCAAGGTCAAATGGCAGAAGCCGCGCCAGCGGCCCTGCGTCACCTTCGGCACCGACCTGCCGCAGCGCCCCGGCGACTACGGCATCGAGAACGTCAACGGCATGGCCTGGCTGGTGCGCGCGCTGGAGGCCGACGAGACCCGCCGCCGCAAGGACGGCCCGGAGGACCTGCACATCCAGCGCCTGATGCCGGCCGACGCGCTGCGCATCCGCGGCCGCCACAACGCGGCCAACGCGCTGGCCGCGCTGGCGCTGGCCCATGCGGCCGGCTGCCCGCTCGCGCCGATGCTCTTCGGCCTGCGCGAATACCGCGGCGAGCCGCACCGCGTCGAGCCGCTGGCCGTCATCGACGAGGTCGAATACTTCGACGACAGCAAGGGCACCAACGTCGGCGCCACCGTGGCCGCGCTCACGGGCCTGGGCGCCGAGCGCCGCATCGTCGCCATCCTCGGCGGAGACGGCAAGGGCCAGGACTTCGCGCCGCTGGCCGCGCCGGTCGCGCGCCATGCGCGCGCGGTGGTGCTGATCGGCCGCGATGCGCCGCAGATCCGCGCCGCGCTGGAAGACGCCGGCGTGCCGCTCCTCGACGCCGCCACGCTGGAGGAGGCCGTGCGCACAGCCGCCGGGCGCGCCCAGGCCGGCGACGCGGTGCTGCTGTCGCCGGCCTGCGCCAGCTTCGACATGTTCACCGGCTACGAGCACCGCGCCCGCGTGTTCGCTGGCGCGGTGCAGGCCCTGGCCGACGCGGCCGGCCTCACGCTGGAGAGCACGCCATGACCGTCACCGCACGCATCGCCTCCTGGTTCGGCCGCGGCGAGAAGGCCGGCGATCCGATGCCGGTGCATGCCGGCGTCTACAGCAGCAGCGCCGGCAGCGACTGGAGCCGTGCGAGCACCTCGCCGGCCACGGTCGCCGGCTTCGACCGGGCGCTGGTCTGGGTCGTCATCGCGCTCGTGGCCTGGGGGCTGGTCATGGTCTATTCGGCCTCGATCGCGCTGCCCGACAACCCGCGCTTCGCGCGCCAGGGCTTCCACCAGATGTCCTTCCTGCTGCGCCACGGCCTGTCGATCGTGCTGGCCTTCACCGGCGCGGTGCTGGCCTTCCAGGTGCCGATCAAGACCTGGGAGCGCTGGGCGCCCACGCTCTTCATCGCCTCGCTCGTGCTGCTGGCGCTGATGCTGGTGCCGCACGTGGGCCGCAGCGTCAACGGCGCGCGCCGCTGGCTGCCGCTGGGCGTCATGAACTTCCAGCCGTCCGAACTCGCCAAGTTCGCCACCGTGGTCTACGCGGCCGGCTACATGGTGCGGCGCATGGAGGTCAAGGAGCGCTTCTTCCGCGCCGTGCTGCCGATAGGCCTGGCCGTGGTGCTGGTCGGCGTGCTGCTGCTGGCCGAGCCCGACATGGGCGCCTTCATGGTGATCGCGGTGATCGCCATGGGCATCCTGTTCCTGGGCGGCGTGAACGCGCGCATGTTCTTCCTGATCGCCGCGCTCGTCGTCGTGGCCTTCGGCCTCATGGTCGCGGGCTCGGAGTGGCGGCGCGAGCGCATCTTCGCCTACCTCAACCCCTGGAACGAGAAGCATGCGCTCGGCAAGGGCTACCAGCTGTCGCATTCGCTGATCGCCATCGGCCGCGGCGAGATCTTCGGCGTGGGCCTGGGCGGCAGCGTCGAGAAGCTGCACTGGCTGCCCGAGGCGCACACCGACTTCCTGATGGCGGTGATCGGCGAGGAGTTCGGCCTGGTGGGCGTGCTCTGCGCGATCGTGCTGTTCCTCTGGCTCACGCGCCGCATCATGGTCATCGGCCGTCAGGCCATCGCGCTGGACCGCGTGTTCGCCGGCCTGGTCGCGCAGGGCGTGGGCATCTGGGTCGGCTTCCAGTCGTTCATCAACATGGGCGTCAACCTCGGCGCGCTGCCGACCAAGGGCCTGACGCTGCCGTTCATGAGCTACGGCGGCTCGGCCATCCTGCTGAACCTCGTGGCGATCGCGGTGGTGCTGCGGATCGACTGGGAGAACAGGGTGCTCATGAAAGGGGGCAGGGTATGACCCCATGCCGCCTATTGCATAAGTGCTTGGGGGGGGGGGATACTCCCTTGAGTCACCTCGTCATCATGGCGGCCGGCACCGGCGGCCACGTGATCCCCGGCCTCGCGGTCG
Source organism: Xylophilus sp. (assembly GCA_009914555.1). GTDB lineage: Bacteria > Pseudomonadota > Gammaproteobacteria > Burkholderiales > Burkholderiaceae_C > WNDY01. The sequence continues at coordinate 58,730 of WNDY01000006.1, read as the reverse complement.
CGCGCGAGATGCTCTCGCGCGGCTGGACGGTCAGCTGGATCGGCACGCCCGCGGGCATGGAGAACACGCTGGTGCCGCCCGCCGGCATCGCGCTCGACCGGCTCGCGTTCGGTGGCCTGCGCGGCAAGGGCCCGCTGCAGGCGCTGCGCGGCGCGGCCACGCTGCTGGCATCGTTCTTCCAGGGCTGGCGCATCCTGCGGCAGCGCCGCGCCGACGCGGTGCTCGGCATGGGCGGCTATGTCTGCTTTCCCGGCGGGCTCGTGGCCGGCGTGCTCGGCAAGCCGCTCGTGCTGGTCAACGCCGACGCGGCGCTGCTGCTGTCCAACAAGGCCCTGCTGCCGGTGGCCGACCGCGTCGCGTTCGGCTTCGACGGCCCCGACGCGCAGCGCACGAAGCGCGCCGTGGTCACCGGCAACCCGGTGCGCCGCGAGATCGAATCGCTGCCGCCGCCGGCCGAGCGCTTCGCCGGCCGCGCGGGGCCGCTGCGGCTGCTCGTCGTCGGCGGCAGCCTCGGCGCGCGCGTGCTCAACAAGACGGTGCCGGCCGCGCTCGCGCTGCTGCCGCCCGAGGAGCGGCCGCTCACGCTGCACCAGACCGGCACCGCCCATGCCGACGGCGTGCAGGCGGCCTATGCGCAGGCCGGCGTGCAGGCCGAGGTGGTGCCGTTCATCGCCGACATGGCCGCCGCGCTCGCGCACTGCGACCTCGTGGTCTGCCGCGCCGGCGCGGTGACCGTCAGCGAACTCTGCGCCGCCGGCGTCGCCAGCGTGCTGGTGCCGCTCGTGATCCGCACCACCGCGCACCAGCGCGACAACGCCGCGTTCCTGGCCGGCCACGGCGCGGCCGTGCACCTGCCGCAGTCCGACCTGAGCGCCGGGCGGCTGGCCGAGCTGCTGCGCGGCACCACGCGCGACGGGCTGCTGTCGCTCGCGCAGCAGGCGCGCGCGCTAGCCCGGCCGCAGGCCGCGGCGCGCGTGGCCGACGAGATCGAGAAAGCCGCAGCCCGATGAAGCACGCGATCCGCCACATCCATTTCGTCGAAGGCATCAAGGATGCCGACGAATCCATCGTGCGTGGAGGCCGCCGGTGAAGCACGCCATCCGCCACATCCATTTCGTCGGCGTCGGCGGCGCCGGCATGTCCGGCATCGCCGAGGTGCTGCACAACCTGGGCTACACCGTCTCGGGCTCCGATCTGGCCGACAGCGCCACGCTGCGCCGGCTCGCGGGCCTGGGCATCGCCACGCAGGTCGGCCACGCCGCCGCGCACATCGAGGGCGCCGACGCGGTCGTCACCTCCACCGCGGTGCGGGCCGACAACCCCGAGGTGCGGGCTGCCCGCGCGCGGAAGATCCCGGTCGTGCCGCGCGCGCTGATGCTGGCCGAGCTGATGCGCCTGAAACGCGGCATCGCGATCGCCGGCACCCACGGCAAGACGACCACGACGAGCCTCGTCACCGCGGTGCTGGCCGAGGGCGGGCTGGACCCGACCTTCGTGATCGGCGGCAGGCTCAACAGCGCCGGCGCCAACGCCCGGCTCGGCGCGGGCGAGTACATCGTGGTCGAGGCCGACGAGTCCGACGCCTCGTTCCTCAACCTGCTGCCGGTCATGGCCGTCGTCACCAACATCGATGCCGACCACATGGAGACCTACGGCCACGACATCGGCCGGCTCCGCCAGGCCTTCGTCGACTTCCTGCACCGCATGCCGTTCTACGGCGCGGCCGTGCTCTGCGTGGACAGCCCCGGCGTGCGCGCCATCCTGGCCGACGTGTCGCGCCCGGTGACGAGCTACGGCCTGGGCGAGGACGCGCAGGTGCGCGCAGTGAAGGTGCGCGCCGTCGGCCCGCAGATGCACTTCACGGTGCAGCGCCGCAACGGCGTCACGCTGGCGGACCTGGACGTGGTGCTCAACCTGGCCGGCGAGCACAACGTGCGCAACGCGCTCGCGGCCATCGCCGTGGCCGCCGAACTCAACGTGCCGGACGAGGCCGTGCTGCGCGCGCTCGCCGCCTTCGGCGGCGTGGGCCGGCGCTTCCAGCGCTATGGCAACGTGCCTGCGCGCAGCGGGGGCAGCTTCGCCGTCATCGACGACTACGGCCACCATCCGGTCGAGATGGAAGCCACGCTCGCGGCCGTGCGCGGCGCCTTCCCGGGCCGCCGCGTGGTGCTCGCGTTCCAGCCGCACCGCTACAGCCGCACGCGCGACTGCTTCGAGGACTTCGTCGCGGTCATCGGCCGCCATGCCGACGCCGTGCTGCTGACCGAGGTCTATGCGGCCGGCGAGAGCCCGATCGTCGCGGCCGACGGCCGGGCGCTGGTGCGCGCGCTGCGCGTGGCGGCCAAGGTCGAGCCGCTCTTCGTCGAGGACGTGGCCGCGCTGCCGCAGGCCGTCCTCGACAACGCCCGCGACGGCGACGTCGTCGTCTGCATGGGGGCAGGGAGTATAGGGTCAGTGCCGGCAGAAATCGTTCGTATTGGAAGTGTACTGGGAAGGGTATCGTGAGTCGCGCACCATCCATCGATCCCGCGTCGCTCGGCAAGGTCGCCGTGCTGCTCGGCGGCACCTCGGCCGAGCGCGAGGTGTCCCTCCTCTCCGGCACCGGCGTGCTCGCGGCGCTGCGCGCGCGCGGCGTCGATGCGCATGCGTTCGACCCGGCCGAACGCCGGCTCGAAGCCCTGAAGGACGAAGGCTTCGACCGCGCCTTCATCACGCTGCACGGCCGCCACGGCGAGGACGGCACGGTCCAGGGCGCGCTCGAACTGCTCGGCATCCCCTACACCGGCCCCGGCGTGCTGGCCTCGGCCATCGCGATGGACAAGGTCATGACCAAGCGCATGTGGATCGCCGAAGGGCTGCCCACGCCGCGCTACGTGCGTCTGGCCTCCGACCAGCAGGCGCGCGAGCAGGTGCGCGTGGTGCCCGACGTGCTGGGCCTGCCGCTGATCGTCAAGCCGCCGCGCGAGGGCTCGTCCATCGGCGTCTCCAAGGTGGGCGGCTACTCCGAGATGCAGGACGCGGTCGCGCTGGCCGCGCGGTACGACCCCGACGTGCTCTGCGAGGAGTTCATCGACGGCGAGGAGGTCACCTGCCCGGTGATCGGCACCGGCGCCGACGCGCGCGCGCTGCCGGTGGTGCGCATCCAGGCGCCCGAGGGCGCCTACGACTACCAGAACAAGTACTTCACCGACGCGGTGCAGTACCACTGCCCGAGCGGCCTGCCCGCCGACGAGGAGCGCGAGATCCAGCGCATCGTGCTCGCGAGCTACCGCACGCTCGGCTGCCGCGGCTGGGGCCGCGCCGACATCATGGTCCGCGCGAGCGACCGCAGGCCCTTCCTGCTGGAACTCAACACCGCCCCCGGCATGACCAGCCATTCGCTGGTGCCGCTGTCGGCGCGCGCGGCCGGCATTTCGTACGAGGACCTGTGCCTGCGCATCGCCGCGTCGGCCGGGCTCGATTCCACCGACCGCCACAACGACTGACCCATGGCCCAGGCCCTGCCGCCCCCGCCGTTCGACGTCCGGCTCATGAACATGACCGCCACGGTCCTGTTCCTGGGCTTCGGCGTGTTCGCGCTCGGCGCGGCCGTGTGGTGGGTCATGCGCAACCCGGCGTTCGCGGTCGGCCGCATCGTGGTGCAGGGCGACCTCGCCCACAACAGCGCGGCCACGCTGCGCGAGCACGTCGCCCCCCGGCTCGACGGCAACTTCTTCACCATCGACCTGGAGCGCACGCGCGAGGCCTTCCTGAGCGCGCCCTGGGTGCGCTCGGCCACGGTGCAGCGCGAGTTCCCCAACCGCCTGCGCGTGGTCATCCAGGAGCACCAGGCCGTCGCCTACTGGGGGCCGGCGTCGGACTCGACCCTGCTGAACCCGCAGGGCGAGGTGTTCGAGGCCGAGGGCGGCGACGAGGAGGACGACCTCCCGCGCCTCCAGGGTCCGGCTGCCGACGCGCCCGTGGTGCTGGCCATGTACCGCCGGCTGGAGCCGGTGTTCGCGCCGCTCGGCATGGACGTGGAGGAACTGGCGCTGTCGCCGCGCGGCGGCTGGCGCGTGCGGACCGACGGCGATGCGGTCATCGAACTCGGCGGCGGCACGCCCGAGCAGGTGGTCGCGCGCACGCAGCGCTTCGTGCGCACGGTGGGCGAGGTGGCGGCCAAGTACGGCCGCAAGCCCGACGCCCTGGAGGGAGCCGACCTGCGCCACACCGACGGCTATGCCGTGCGGCTGCGCGGCGTGACCACGGTGACGGCCGAGCAGGCCGCGCGGGCCCCGCAGGCCCCGCGCGCACGCCCGGCCGCCCACGCGGCAGGACGGCGGTGAGGATCGCGCTCAGCAGCACCCCTACAACGTAGACATCAGGCACGCATATGGCAAAGGAATACAAGGATCTGGTCGTCGGGCTCGACATCGGCACGGCCAAGGTCATGGCCGTGGTCGCCGAGGTGCAGTCCGGCGGCGAGCTCAAGCTCGCGGGCTTCGGCGTGGCGCCGAGCAACGGGCTCAAGCGCGGCGTGGTCGTGAACATCGACGCCACGGTGCAGAGCATCCAGCAGGCGCTCAAAGAGGCCGAGCTGATGGCCGACTGCAAGATCGCCCACGTCTACACCGGCATCACCGGCAGCCACATCCGCGGCCTGAATTCGAGCGGCATGGTCGCGGTCAAGGACAAGGAGGTCACGCCGGCCGATGTGGCCCGCGTGATGGAGACCGCCAAGGCGATCAACATCTCGACCGACCAGCGCCTGCTGCTCGTGGCTGCGCAGGAGTTCGTGATCGACGGCCAGGACGTGCGCGAGCCGATCGGCATGAGCGGCATCCGGCTCGAAGCCAAGATCCACATCGTGACCGGCGCCCAGAGCGCGGCCGAGAACATCATCAAGTGCGTGCGCCGCTGCGGCCTGGAGGTCGACGAGCTGCTGCTCAACCCGCTGGTGTCGAGCCAGGCCGTGCTGACCGACGACGAGCGCGAACTCGGCGTGGCCGTGGTCGACATCGGCGCCGGCACCACCGACGTGGCCATCTTCACCGGCGGCGCGATCCGCCACACCGCCGTGATCCCGATCGCCGGCGACCTCATCACGAGCGACATCGCCATGGCGCTGCGCACGCCGACCAAGGACGCCGAGGACATCAAGGTCGAGAACGGCGTGGCCAAGCAGCTGCTGGCCGACCCCGACACCCAGGTCGAGGTGCCGGGCCTGGGCGACCGCGCGCCGCGCATGCTCTCGCGCCAGGCGCTGGCCGGCGTGATCGAGCCGCGCGTGGAGGAGATCTTCTCGCTGGTGCAGCAGGTCATCCGCGAGTCGGGCTACGAGGAGGTGCTGTCCTCCGGCATCGTGCTGACCGGCGGCAGCGCCGTCATGCCCGGCATGGTCGAACTCGGCGAGGACATCTTCCTCAAACCGGTGCGCCGCGGCGTGCCGCACTACCGCGGCGCGCTGGCCGACATGGTGTCGCAGCCGCGCGCCGCCACCGTCATGGGCCTGCTCGAAGAAGCCCGCCGCGCGCGACTGCGCGGCTACAAGGTCGCGCAGAAGAACGGTTCGGTGAAGACCGCCTTCGGCCGCATCAAGGACTTCATCGTCGGAAACTTCTGATGACGTACTCCCGCCAGTTCTTCCGTAGCGTGTCGCACCCTCCGTGGCTCGCCCAGGGCGGGCCGCCCGGGCGATGGCGCCAGCGGCGAACCCGATGTCGGTCCGGCATCGCACCTGCCAGCAACCGATCGTTGACAACCTCCGCTTTCCCAACCACCCCCCGCTTGTACCGACAGCAGCAAATTACATTCAGGAGTTCAGCATCATGGCCATCGAAATGATCGAAGACGAAACGTTCAACCAGGGCACGCAGATCAAGGTGATCGGCGTTGGCGGCGGCGGCGGCAACGCCGTCGATCACATGATCGGGCGCAGCGTGCAGGGCGTCGAATTCATCTGCGCGAACACCGACGCCCAGGCGCTCACGCGCAGCGCCGCGCACAAGGTGATCCAGCTCGGCACCAGCGGCCTGGGCGCGGGCAGCAAGCCCGAGAAGGGCCGCGAGGCCGCCGAAGCGGCCGTCGAAGACATCCGCGCGGCCATCGAGGGCGCGCACATGCTGTTCATCACGGCCGGCATGGGCGGCGGCACCGGCACCGGCGCGGCGCCGGTGATCGCGCGCGTGGCCAAGGAGATGGGCATCCTCACCGTCGGCGTGGTCACCAAGCCGTTCGAGTTCGAGGCCGCCAAGCGCATGGCCAACGCCGAGCAGGGGCTGGCCGAACTGGAGGCCAACGTCGATTCGCTGATCGTCGTGCTCAACGACAAGCTGCTCGAAGTGCTCGGCGACGACATCGTGCAGGAAGAGGCCTTCGCCCATGCCAACGATGTGCTGAAGAACGCCGTCGGCGGCATCGCCGAGATCATCAACGTGCCGGGCCAGATCAACGTCGACTTCGAGGACGTGCGCACCGTCATGGGCGAGACCGGCAAGGCCATGATGGGCACGGCGCTGGCCGAGGGCCCGGACCGCGCCCGCATCGCGGCCGAGCAGGCCGTGGCCTGCCCGCTGCTCGAAGGCGTGGACCTGTCGGGCGCCAAGGGGGTGCTGGTGCTGATCACCGCTGCGCGCGGCAGCCTCAAGCTGTCGGAGTCCGGCAAGGCGATGAACACCATCCGTGCCTATGCCTCGCCCGAAGCGCACGTGATCTACGGCACCGCCTACGACGATTCGCTGGGCGACCAGATCCGTGTGACCGTCGTGGCCACCGGCCTGGCCCGCCAGGGCCAGCGCCGCCAGGCCCCGCCGCTGCAGGTGCTGCGCACCGGCACCGACAACGTGGCCTACAGCCTGTCCGGCGCCGCCGGCGGTGCAGCGCCCGGCGGCGTGCAGGGCGCGGACTACGGCAGCATGGCCGTGCCCAGCGTCTGGCGCACCAACCGCAGCCAGGCGGCGGCGCGCGTCGATGCGCTGTCCTCGGGCGGCATGGACGACCTGGAGATCCCGGCGTTCCTGCGCAAGCAGGCGGACTGATCCAGGCCCCGCGTCGGCGGCGCTTTTCCGTTTCCGCACCCTCTCCCGCGTGCGGGCGAGGGCCGGGGTGAGGGTCTGCGTTCAGTACACGTCGCGCCGGTAGCGCCCGCTGCGCGTGAGCATCGCCATCCGTTCTTCGCCCAGCGCCGCCCGCAGGGCGTCGTCCACGCCCTGGGCCATGCCCTGCAGGCTGCCGCAGACGTAGATGGCCGCGCCGCGCTGCACCACCCAGTCGCGCAGCGTGCCGGCGGCTTCGCGCAGGCGGTCCTGCACGTAGACGCGTTCGGCGCCGTCGCGCGAGAAGGCCAGGTCCAGACGTGCCAGATGGCCGGCAGCCTGCCAGGCCGCGATCTCGCCGCGGTGGTGGAAGTCGTGCGCCCGCTGCCGCTCGCCGAAGACCAGCCAGTTCGCCGCGGCGCCCGCGGCCGCGCGGGCGCGCAGGTGGCCGCGCAGGCCGGCCAGACCGGTGCCGTTGCCGATCAGGATCAGCGGGCGCGCGGCGTTGTCCTCCAGCCGGAAGCTGCGGTGCGCGCGCAGCCGCAGCGCGACGGCGCCGCCCGGCGGCGCGCCGGTGGTGAGCCAGTGCGATGCCCGGCCCGGCGTGCCGTCCTCGCGCCGCGCCAGGCGCACCAGCAGGTGGACCCGGCCGTCGGCGGCGAGGGAGGCGATCGAGTAGTCGCGCGGATGGGCCGCGTCGTCCGGCAGCTGCACCTGGACGAGGTCGCCGGATTCCCACTGCGGCGCCGTCCCGCCGGCCGGCGGCGCGAGTTCGATGTGGTACACCGGGCCGCCCTGGCTGCCGGGGTTGAGCAGGCGGCGTTCGGCCAGCGTCCAGGCGGCGAACGGCGCGCCGGCTTCCCAGGCCGGCGCCTGCGCGGATTCGTCGAGCACGGCGACGTGGCCCAGCTGCTGGCGCCAGTGGCGCAGCGTGGCGGCATCGATGCCGTCCATCTCCAGCGCGTCGAACCACGGCGTGGCGCCGCCCGTGCGCAGCCAGCGGTCGAGCTGGCGGCCGAAGCCGCAGAACCGGGCGTATTCGCGGTCGCCGAGCGCCAGCAGGCCGTACCGCAGCCCGGCCAGCGCAGCGGGCGGCGCGGCGGCCAGCAGGTCGGCAAAACCGGCGGCGTTGTCCGGCGCGTCGCCTTCGCCGTAGGTGCTGACGACGAACAGCGCGCGGCCGGCTGCGGCCAGCACGGCCGCGTCGACGTCATCGAGCGGTCGCACATCCACCGGCTCGCCGGCGGCGTGCAGCAGGCGAGCGGTTTCCCAGGCGATCTCCTCCGCATGGCCGGTCTGGCTGGCAAAGGCAACCAGCAGCGGCGTCACGCCGTCGCGCGCCGGGGCCAGCGCGGCGGCCGCGGCGCGGGCCTGGGCCCGGCAACGGTGTTCGCGCCAGGCGATGGCGGCGCACAGCAGCCCATAGAGCAGCACTGCGGCGCCGGCGAGGATGTAGCGTACTGTCAAGAGTATCAGTCCGTAGCGGGCGGATTGCGCCCGGCAGGGGATGTTTGTGGGGGGAGTATGGTCAGCTGGCCGGCGGGAAGCTGCGCGTGGCCCGCAGCACCGGCCCACCGATGGCGCGTTCGCAGAACAGCGCCGCGATGCCGCGTTCCTCGGCCCAGGCCAGGCCCTCCTCGGGGCCGAGCACGGTCAGCACGGTGGCGAGCGCATCGGCCTGCATGCAGTCGGCATGCAGCACGGTGATGCTGGCCAGCGCATGGCGCACAGGCGTGCCGGTGCGCGGGTCGATGGTGTGCGAGAAGCGCTCGCCGCCGTGCTCGAACACATGGAAGTGGTCGCCCGAGGTGGCGACGGCCCGGTCGGCCAGCACCAGCGCGCGCGGCGCCTGGCCGGGCAGGGTGGCGATGGCCACGCGCCAGGGCGCGCCGTCGGGGCGCTGTCCGGCCGCGCGCAGTTCGCCGCCGACCTCGACGAGGAACTGGTTGAAGCCCGCCGCGCGCAGCGCCGCGGCGACCTGGTCGACCGCGAAGCCCTTGGCGATGCCGGAGAAATCCAGCGCCGCGCCGCCCGGCTGCCGGGCCCAGCGGCTGCCGTCCTCGTCGGTCCGCAGCCCGATCCGGTGGCCGCCGACACGCGCACGGGCCGCGGCGAGCGCATCCGCGCCGGGCAGACCGCCCGCATGCGGCGCCAGCGGATCGGGCCGCGGGCCGAAGCCCCAGGCGGCGACCAGCGGGCCGACGGTCGGGTCCCAGGCGCCGCCGCTGTCGCGCGACCACTGGAGCGCGCAGGACAGCACAGTGAAGAAGGGGGCCGGCAGCCGATGCCAGCTGCCGGCCGGCGCGTGGTTGAAGCGCGAGAGGTCCGATGCCGGCTCCCAGTGGCTCATCTGGGCGACGACCTCGGCCAGCGCGGCCTCGATGGCCGTGCGCGCCGGTGCCAGCGGCGCGAAGCCGGGGTTGGTCAGCCGCACGCTCCAGGTCGTGCCCATCGTGCGCCCGGCCAGCGTATGCAGCGTGGCCGGGTCGGCCCGGCGCGGCAGCGTGTCGCCCGGCGCGGCCGGCGAGTGCGCGAAGCTTCCGGGCAGCGGCTGCGTGAGCAGGCCGCCATAGCGCAGCGAGAGGGTCACCGGCGGTGGCGGGTCAAGGCAGGACTTCGACCGTGCCGCTGTACGACAGGCGGCGCTCCCTGGCCTGCGGCAGCGAGGTCTTGTTGTCCTTGGCGTCGGCGTCGATCCAGTAGTAGCCGGCGGCAGGCCAGGTCACGCTGAACTGGCCGGCGCTGTCGGTGGTGGCCTTGATCTCGCCGATCTTGTCGCGCCAGCGGGTGCCGGCGGCGACGATCGCCACGTCCAGGCCGGCGGCCGGGCGACCGTCGATGTGCAGCGCGAACGTGGACTTCTCGCCCTTGACCAGGTCGTTCGGGTGGGTCACCGGCACCAGTTCCAGGCCCTGGCCGGTCGGCCGGAGGGCGCTGGGCTTGCCGACGGTCACGAAGGTCTCGATGCGGCCGGCCGACTGGGTCACGTTGAGGTCCTGCGCGTCGGCCGGGATCTCGGCGGCGAACCTCTCGGCCGTGCCGCGCCAGCGCCTGGGCGCGCCGCTCTTGTCCTTGTAGCTGGCGAACAGGCCGCCGTTGATCACGGCGACGCGGTAGGTGCCGGTCTGCGTGAGGTTCAGGTCGAACACGCTGCGCAGCCTGCCGCGGTGCACGTTCTCGGCGGCGACGCTGCTGCCGTCCGGCGCGGTCACGGCCAGGCCTTCGAGGCCGAGGGGGACGTGGTTGAAGAAGAAGATGTCGTTGGAGACGGCGGCGTCCACCGTGATCCATTCGGCCTTCGACAGCACGGTGGACGAGGGCAGCAGCCAGACGTTGTGGGCCTGGGCCGGGGCGACGGCGCCCAGCAGCAGGGCGGCGGCGGCGCCGAGGGCGGTACGGGTGCGGGCAAGCAGTTGCATGTCGTGGCTCTTGTCGGATGGGGGCGGAAGAAGGAGTTCAGGGCTTGAGTTCGAGGCGCACGGCGCCGAGTTCGCTCGATCCCTGGGCGGCGAGCGGCGATGACTGCGCCTTGGCCGCAGGCCACTGGAACGGGATGGCCACGACCTCGCGGCCGCCGACTTCGCGCGCGGCCTCGACCACCAGCCGGTAGTCGCCGGCCGGCAGCTTCGCGAGCGCGCCCGCGCCTTCGGTGAACGACAGCGCATGGCTGCCGGCCGGGCGGGTCGGGCCGGTCACGCCGTCGATCGGCACGGCCAGGTCGCGGCCGGTGCGGCGCCACCACTGGCGCAGGTCCTTGAGCCACTTGGCGCCTTCGTCGTCGCGCTTCTTGACCTCGTACCAGACGGCCAGCGTCGAGGCCACGGTGTTGTCGGTGCGCTCGATCCACACGGCCACGTAGGGGCGGTGGTACTCGGCCACGTTCAGGCGCGGGATCTCCACGTTCACGTCGAGGCCGGCGGCCAGCACGGGGCCGGCGGCGAGCCAGGTGCCGAGCGCGGCGGTGTAGCGCAGGCGGGGCAGGGAGGAGGAGGGCGCGTTCATAGGCAGGTTGCTTCTGGGTTTCTCTAGTGGATGAGGAGCAGCGCGAGCAGCAGCGGGATGAGCAGCCCGAGCCCGGCTACCGGCCAAGTGAACGGGCGCTTGGCCGCATGCATCTTCAGGATGAAGAGCCCGGTGACGGTGAACACCAGGCAGGCCCCTGCGAGGATGTCGATGAACCAGCGCCAGGCCGCGCCGGTGTTGCGGCCCTGGTGCAGGTCGTTGACGTAGGAGATCCAGCCGCGGTCGGTCGACTCGTACTCGGCCTCGCCGTCCTCCAGTCCCACGCGCAGCCAGGCGTCGCCGCCGGGGCGGGGCAGGGCGACGTAGATCTCGTCGGCCGACCATTCGGCCTCGCGGCCGGTCGCGTCGATGCCCCACTGCGCGCGCGTCCAGCCGGCCAGCGCGGCGGGCGCGGGGTCGCGCTTGCCGGCCTTCGCGGCCTGCCGCGCCAGCGCCTGGCGCAGCGCGGGCGGCACGGTGGCCTGCCGGCGCGTCACCTGCGGCCTCGCCTCGATCTGCGCCGCATGGTTGAGCGTGAAGCCGGTCACCGTGAACAGCAGCATGGCGACGAGGCACAGCGCGGAGCTGACCCAGTGCCATTCGTGCAGCGTCTTGAGCCAGTAGGCGCGGCGGCGGTTGTCGTGCGGAACGTCCATGCGGTCGGAAAGCGCTGCGGACGGCGCAGCGCCGGGACGGTGGCGCGGCCGGAGCAGGCCAGAGGGGGAAGAGCGGGAACGGGCGCATTCTAGGCGCCCCAGATAAAAACAATTTGCATTTACCTGGGGTTTACATGCGCGCGGACCGGCTGCGCCGCACGGGGCGTCGGGCGCCGACGCGCAGGATCTACGGGGGTATATGCCCATAGCGGCCGGCTCGCGCCCGCTATGGAAAGCTACAGGAGGGTGTATCAGGCGCGCTGCTGGCGGCGCAGCCGCAGCGCCAAGCCCAGCAGCAGCACGCCGAAGACCACGGCGTAGCCCGCGATCACCCAGACCAGGGCCAGCGCGCCGGCCCCCGGCGCCACCAGCACGAAGGCGCCGAACACGATCGACAGCAGCCCCGAGAGCGCATGCAGCCATTCGCCGGCGATCTCCTTGCGGAGGTGCACGGCCGCGACGATCTGGAACACGCCGATCGCCACCGACCAGACGCCGATGATGAGGACCAGCGTCAGCGCCGTGATGCCGGGCCACAGCAGCGCGACCACGCCCGCGGCGATGCCGAGCAGCCCGACGACGACGAGCGACCACAGCGGCCGCCCGGCGTCGCGGATGCGCAGCCCGGCCACAAGCGCGAGCACGCCGTCGATCAGCGCATAGACGCCCCAGACGGTCACGAGCACCGCGAGCGTGAGCCCCGGCAGCACGAACGCGAGCACGCCGAACACCAGTGCGGCCACGCCGCGCAGCGCGATCCAGCCCCAGTGGCGCCCCAGGGCGCCGGGTGGCAGCAGCCCGCCGGAGGAGACGGAAGCGGAGGAGGCCGGGGCGGAAGGGGCCGCGCCGGCGCCGGGAAGATCGTTGGCCATGGAGAACTCCTTTCTGTGGAAACGAGGGACGAGGGCGGCATGCATGGTGACACGGGCCGGCCGCCGGCGGCGGGCGCACGGCGGCGGCCTGCGCATAAGCACATGCGCGGACGCAAGAATAAATGAGAATGATTTCATGTGGGCCGCCGTCCCGCACCGGCAGCACGACGACCGAAAGCCGCCGCGCACGCTGGAGTCGGCGCTCAAGAAGCGCCGGATCGTGGAGCGACCGCCGGGTCGATCTGGACGTGACCGAAACGCTGGCCGGCTGGGGCCGGGTTCGCAGCCCCGCCCCGTCACCGCGATGCAGGACTACGACACCTGGCCCGGGCGCGCAGCATGAGCGACTTCGACGGCCAGCGCGGCGCGATCGTCGTGCGGGCGCCGTCTACGCAGCCGCATCGCGGCGCACGGGCTGCCGGGACCAGCGACCGCTGCCGCGTGGCGCTCCGCGTCGGCAGCCGGGCCGCCTCCGGGTTTTCTTGTCCCCGGCCCGGCCCGGGGAGCGCCCCGAACGTGTTCTCAGGCCGCCGGCTGCGCGGCCAGCACGTGCTCCGCCTGCTGGTCCGCGTGGTAGCTCGACCGCACCATTGCGCCCACGGCCGCGTGGGTGAAGCCCATTGCGTAGGCCCGCTCCTCGAACATCCTGAACGTGTCCGGGTGCACGTAGCGGCGCACCGGAAGGTGGCTGTTGGATGGCGCCAGATATTGGCCGATGGTCAGCATGTCGATGTCATGGGCGCGCATGTCGCGCATCACGTCGAGGATCTCCTCGTCGGTCTCGCCCAGGCCCACCATCAGGCCGCTCTTGGTCGGCACGGTGGGGTGCAGCGCCTTGAACTTCTTCAGCAGGTTCAGGCTGAACCGATAGTCCGAACCCGGGCGCGCTTCCTTGTAGAGGCGCGGCACGGTCTCGATGTTGTGATTCATCACGTCGGGCGGCGCGGCCTGGAGGATCTGCAGCGCGCGGTCGTCGCGGCCGCGGAAGTCGGGCACCAGGATCTCGATCTGCGTCGCCGGCGAGAGTTCGCGCGTGCGCCGGATGCACTCGACGAAGTGGCCCGAGCCGCCGTCGCGCAGGTCGTCGCGGTCCACGCTGGTGATCACCACGTACTTCAGGCGCAGTTGGGCGATGGTCTTCGCCAGATTCAGCGGCTCGTCCTGGTCGAGCGGGTCGGGGCGGCCGTGACCCACGTCGCAGAACGGGCAGCGGCGGGTGCACTTGTCGCCCATGATCATGAAGGTGGCCGTGCCCTTGCCGAAGCATTCGCCGATGTTGGGGCAGGAGGCTTCCTCGCAGACCGTGTGCAGTTTGTTCTCGCGCAGGATCTCCTTGATCTCGTAGAAGCGCGTGGTCGGGCTGCCGGCCTTCACGCGGATCCAGTCCGGCTTCCGGAGCACCTCGCCCTGCTCGACGCGCACCGGAATGCGTGCGAGCTTGGCCGCGGCCTTCTGCTTGGCCAGGGGGTTGTAGTTGGCAAGGCGCTGCGCCTCGCGGACGACTTCGGTGGTGCTCATGGAAAAGCTCGGTCAGGGGGCGAGCCGGGCGGCGAGCTTCTTGCCCAGCACGTCGGCGGCTTCTTGCCAGGTGGTATGGACGCCGATTGTAGAAAGGTCCACCGTCGCAAGCCCTGCGTAACCGCAAGGGTTGATGCGGCCGAAGGGTTGCAGGTCCATCGCCACGTTGAGCGCCACGCCGTGGTAGCTGCAGTGGCGGCTGACCTTGATGCCCAGCGCGGCGATCTTGCCGAGGCCGCGGAACGGGTCGCCTGCGGGCTGCGGGCCTTGCAGGGCAGCGTGCGAGAAGGGGCCGTCGAGCCGCACGTAGATGCCGGGCGCACCCGCGACGCGGTAGCCGGTCACGCCGTAGTGGGCGAGGGTGGACAGCACGGCCTCCTCGATGCGGAAGACGTATTCCTTCACGAAGTAGCCGGCGCGCCGCAGGTCCAGCAGCGGATAGGCCACGACCTGGCCCGGGCCGTGGTAGGTGACCTGGCCGCCGCGGTCGGTCTGCACCACCGGGATGTCGCCCGGCGCGAGCAGGTGGCCGGCCCGGCCCGCGAGCCCCTGGGTGAAGACCGGGGGATGCTCGCAGAGCCAGAGCGCGTCGTCGGTCCCGGCGGTGCGCGCCGCGCTGAAGCTGCGCATCGCGTCGTAGGCGGCCGCGTAGTCCACCCGGCCGAGCACCTGCGGCGCGAGCGGCGCCGCCATGTTCAGAGCACCACCTTCACGAGTTCGTGCGAGGTCAGGGCGCGGTAGAGGTCGTCGAGCTGCTGGCGGCTGGTGGCCGTGACCGTGATGGTGATGCCGAGGTAGTTGCCCGCCTTGCTGTCGCGCAGCTCGATCGTGGCGGCGTCGAAGTCCGGGTCGAAGCGCCTGGCGATCTGGGTGACCGCATGCACGAAGCCGTCCACGTTCGCGCCCATCACTTTGATCGGGAAGAGCGAGGGGTACTCGATGAGCGAGTCCTGGCGGGAGGCGGTGTTCTGGGTCATGGCGCGGGAAGGCGGAAGGGCCGGATTGTGGCTTGTCGCACGAGCGACTCGCCGTGGACGAATTTGACCAGCACACCCCTGGGTTATGGCCGGAGCATGCGTGTTCATACTTATAATCAAGGGCTTTGTGGAGATTTCGGTCGTAACCCGGGCGTAACCAACGATGACAATAATCGCCCCGCAAACCGATGTCGAGGCCGAGGTTGCCGATTTCAAGCCCCTGAGTGCGCAGGAAGCGCAGCAGTGGCGAACGCGGCACCCGGTCCAGTCTCCCTGGAGGGTGATCGTTCTGCAGACTTTCGTGGGCGCGCTGGCGGCAGTCGTCGTCGGCTGGATCGCGGGGCGCAGTGCTGCGGGCTGGTCGGCCGCCTATGGTGCGCTGGCCGTGGTCGTTCCATCGATGCTGTTCGTGCGCGGGCTCGCGCGCCAGCGTGGAGCGGCCAGCGCGGGCGCGGCGGCGGCGGGCTTCTTCATGTGGGAGATGGCGAAGATCGTGCTGGCCGTGGCGTTGCTCGCGGCAGCGCCCCGGCTGGTGCCGGGGCTGAGCTGGCTGGCGCTGCTGGCGGGAATGGTCGTGACAATGAAAACGTACTGGATAGGGCTGCTGTTCCCGTCCGGTGTCCTGAAACCGAGTGGAAAAGACAAGAGTTGAAAGATGGCCGCAGAAGCGCACGCCCCGACTGCAAGTGAATACATCGTTCACCACCTGCAGCATCTTCAGAACATCAAGCAGAAGTCCATCATCGACTTCTCGGTGGTCAACATCGACTCCATCATCGTCAGCTCGGTGCTCGGCGTGATCGGCCTGTTCGTGTTCTGGCTGGCTGCCCGCAAGGCGACCTCGGGCGTGCCCGGCCGCTTCCAGGCCGCCGTCGAACTGCTCGTCGAGATGGTCGACAACCAGGCCAAGGCCAGCATCCACAACGCCCAGAGCCGCAGGTTCGTCGCGCCGCTGGCGCTGACCGTGTTCGTCTGGATCTTCCTGATGAACGCCATGGACATGCTGCCGGTCGACCTGCTTCCGGCCATCTGGTCGGGCGTCTACGGCGCCGCCGGCAACGATCCGCACCACGCCTACCTGCGCGTCGTGCCGACGGCCGACCTGTCCACCACGCTCGGCCTGTCGTCGGCCGTGCTGCTGCTGTGCCTGTTCTACAACATCAAGATCAAGGGCCTGGGCGGCTGGGCGCACGAACTCGTGACCGCACCGTTCGGCACCAGCAAGAACCCGGTGTTCGCGCTGCTGCTCGGCGTGGTCAACCTGGCCATGCAGATCATCGAATACGTTGCCAAGACTGTGTCGCATGGCATGCGGCTGTTCGGCAACATGTATGCGGGCGAGCTGGTGTTCATGCTGATCGCCCTCATGGGCGGCGCCGCGGCGCTGTCGCTTTCTGGCGTGCTGCTGCCCCTGGGCCACATCATCGCCGGCTCGATCTGGGCGATCTTCCACATCCTGATCATCACGCTGCAGGCGTTCATCTTCATGATGCTGGCTCTGATCTACCTGGGCCAGGCCCACGAGGCCCACTGAGCGGCAGCCCGCTGCTCCGTAGCCCGCCTTTTCCCTTTCGCTTCCTTTCTCAATCCACCTTCCATCCATCCTAGGAGTCATCATGGAAAACGTTCTCGGTCTCGTCGCGCTGGCTGCCGGTCTCATCGTGGGTCTGGGCGCCATCGGCGCCTCCATCGGCATCGCCCTGGTGGGCGGCAAGTACCTGGAGGCCTCGGCTCGCCAGCCCGAGCTGATCAACGAACTGCAGACCAAGCTGTTCATCCTGGCCGGCCTGATCGACGCCGCCTTCCTGATCGGCGTGGCCATCGCCCTGCTGTTCGCCTACGCCAACCCCTTCATCGCTGCACTCGCAGGCTGATCCCGGCCCACACCACTGACAAAGAGGTGTTGCCGTGAGCATCAACGCGACCCTGTTCGTCCAGGCCATCGTCTTCCTGATCCTGGTGCTGTTCACGACGAAGTTCGTGTGGCCCCCGATCGCGAAGGCGCTGGACGAGCGAGCACAGAAAATCGCCGAGGGTCTCGCTGCCGCGGATCGCGCCAAGTCCGAACTCGCCGCCGCCAACCAGCGCGTCGAGCAGGAACTGGCCCAGACCCGCAGCGAAACCACGCAGCGCCTGGCGGACGCCGAGCGCCGTGCCCAGGCGATCATCGAAGAAGCCAAGGCCCGTGCTACCGCGGAAGGCGAGAAGATCGTCGCCGCCGCACGCGCCGAAGCCGAGCAGCAGAGCGCGCGCGCGCGCGAAGCGCTGCGCGACGAGGTCGCGACGCTGGCCGTCAAGGGTGCCGAGCAGATCCTCCGCAAGGAAGTGAACGCCGGCGTCCATGCCGACCTGCTGAACCGCCTGAAGACCGAGCTGTAAGAGGACTGCACTGCCATGGCCGAACTCGCCACCATTGCCCGTCCCTACGCCGACGCCCTGTTCCAGGCCAGCACCGCGCAGGGTGCCTCCTCCGACCTGGCCGGCACGGTCGCGTGGGTGGAGGAGCTCGGAGCCATTGCCGCCGACCCGGCGCTGCGCCAGTTCGCCGACAATCCGAAGGTCACGCCGGACCAGGTGTTTGACGTGTTCTCGGGCGTGGCGCGCTCGGCGCTGCCGGATGCGGCACGGAATTTCCTGCGCACCGTGATCGACAACGGCCGCATCGCGGCCCTGCCCGAGGTGGCGGCCCAGTTCCGGGCACTCGTCAACGCGCGCAGCGGCTCGTCCGATGCCGTCGTCTACAGCGCCTTCCCGATCGAGGGCGATGCGCTGGCCGACCTGAAGGCTTCGCTCGAGAAGCGTTTCGGCCGCACGCTCAACGTCACCGTCCGCCCCGATGACGCGCTCATCGCCGGCGTGCGCGTGGTGGTGGGCGATGAAGTGCTCGACACCTCCGTCAAAGCCCGCCTCGAACAACTGCAAGCCGCCCTGACCGCCTGACGGCTGCCAGGCACGGCCCCACAAAGACACAAGGAAAGAGTCATGTCGTCACTCAATCCCGCAGAAATCTCCGAACTCATCAAGAGCCGCATCGAAGGGCTGGCCCCGAGCGCCGACATCCGCAACCAGGGCACCGTGATTTCGGTGACCGACGGCATCGTGCGCGTGCACGGCATCTCCGACGTGCAGCAGGGCGAAGCCCTCGAATTCCCGGCCGCACCCGACGGCTCGCCGACCACCGGCCTGGCGCTCAACCTCGAGCGCGACTCCGTCGGCGTCGTGATCCTGGGCCCCTACGAGCACATCTCCGAAGGCGACACCGTCAAGACGACGGGCCGCATCCTCGAAGTGCCGGTCGGCCCCGAGCTCATCGGCCGCGTGGTGAACCCGCTGGGCCAGCCGATCGACGGCAAGGGCCCCATCAACGCCAAGCTGACCGACGTGATCGAGAAGGTCGCTCCGGGCGTGATCGCGCGCCAGTCGGTGGATCAGCCGCTGCAGACCGGCCTGAAGGCCGTCGATGCCACCGTGCCGATCGGCCGCGGCCAGCGCGAGCTGATCATCGGCGACCGCCAGACCGGCAAGACGGCCGTGGCCATCGACGCCATCATCGCCCAGAAGGGCCAGGGCGTGATCGCGGTCTACGTCGCGATCGGCCAGAAGGCTTCCTCGATCAAGAACGTCGTGCGTGCCCTGGAGCAGGCCGGCGCGCTGGAGTACACCATCGTCGTGGCCGCTTCGGCCTCCGATTCGGCCGCGCTGCAGTACGTGGCCGCCTACTCCGGCACCACCATGGGCGAGTACTTCCGCGACCGCGGCCAGGACGCCCTGATCGTCTACGACGACCTGTCCAAGCAGGCCGTGGCCTACCGCCAGGTCTCGCTGCTGCTGCGCCGCCCGCCGGGCCGCGAAGCCTTCCCCGGCGACGTGTTCTATCTCCACAGCCGCCTGCTCGAGCGCGCCGCCCGCGTGAACGCCGACTACGTCGAGAAGCTCACCCACGGCGAAGTGAAGGGCAAGACCGGCTCGCTGACCGCGCTGCCGATCATCGAGACCCAGGCCGGCGACGTGTCCGCGTTCGTGCCGACCAACGTGATCTCGATCACCGACGGCCAGATCTTCCTGGAAACCTCGCTGTTCAACGCCGGCATCCGTCCCGCCATCAACGCGGGTATCTCGGTGTCGCGCGTCGGCGGTGCCGCGCAGACCAAGCTGATCAAGAACCTGTCCGGCGGCATCCGTACCGACCTGGCGCAGTACCGTGAGCTGGCTGCGTTCGCGCAGTTCGCTTCCGACCTGGACCCGGCCACCCGCCGCCAGCTCGACCGCGGCGCCCGCGTGACCGAACTGCTCAAGCAGCCCCAGTACTCGCCGCTGCCGATCTCGCTGATGGGCGCTTCGCTCTACGCAGCGAACAAGGGCTTCCTCGACGACGTGGCGGTCGACAAGGTGCTGGAGTTCGAACACGGCCTGCACCAGTTCCTCAAGTCCAGCCACGGCGCGCTGCTCGCCACGCTGGAGGAGAAGAAGGCGCTCGACAAGGATTCCGAAGCCCAGCTGAGCGACGCGATCGCCGCGTTCAAGAAGTCCTTCGCCTGATCCCGGCGTCGACAACGCAAGGAGCCATCGATGGCAACAGGCAAGGAAATACGCGGCAAGATCAAGAGCTTCGAGAACACGAAGAAGATCACCAAGGCTATGGAAATGGTCTCGGTCTCCAAGATGCGCAAGGCGCAGGAGCGCATGCGCGCTGCCCGCCCGTACAGCGAGAAGATCCGTGCCATCGCGGCCAACCTCGGCGAAGCCACCCCGGAGTACACGCACACGTTCCTGCAGTCCAACGACGCCAAGGCCGCCGGCCTGATCGTCGTGACGACCGACAAGGGCCTGTGCGGCGGCCTCAACACCAACGTGCTGCGCGTCGTCACGGCCAAGCTGCGCGAGCTGCAGGCCGCAGGCACGGGCGTGGAGACGGTGGCGATCGGCGGCAAGGGGCTCGGCTTCCTCAACCGCATCGGCGCCAAGGTGGTCTCGCAGGTCACGCAGCTCGGCGACACGCCGCACCTCGAACGGCTCATCGGGCCGGTCAAGGTGCTGCTCGACGCCTATGCCGAAGGCCGCATCAGCGCGGTCTACCTGAGCTATACGCGCTTCATCAACACGATGCGCCAGGAGGCCGTGGTCGAGCAGCTGCTGCCGCTGAAGGCCGACGCGCTCGCGGTGAAGGAGGGCGACCTCCGCTGGGACTACCTCTACGAGCCCGACGCGCAGACCGTCATCGACGAACTGCTGGTGCGCTACGTGGAGTCGCTGATCTACCAGGCCGTGGCCGAGAACATCGCATCCGAGCAATCGGCGCGCATGGTGGCCATGAAGGCCGCGACCGACAGCGCCGGCAACCTCATCAGCGAACTCAAGCTGGTCTACAACAAGACGCGCCAGGCGGCGATCACGAAGGAGCTTTCGGAGATCGTCGGCGGGGCAGCGGCCGTCTGACGCGCGCAGCGCGACGGACTCGGCTGGTTTCAATTTTTGGAGCAAAAGACATGGCTCAAGACAACACCCCGGTGAATGCCGGCGTTCAGGGCAAGATCGTCCAGACCATCGGCGCGGTGGTGGACGTGGAATTCCCGCGCGACAAGCTGCCCCGCGTCTACGACGCCCTCAAGCTCGAAGGCTCGCCGCTGACGCTCGAAGTCCAGCAGCAGCTCGGCAACGGCGTGGTGCGCACGATTGCCCTCGGTTCCTCCGACGGCCTGCGCCGCGGCCTGCAGGTGACCAACACCGGCGCGCCGATCACGGTGCCGGTCGGCAAGGCTACCCTCGGCCGCATTCTGGACGTGCTGGGCAACCCGATCGACGAGCGCGGCCCGGTGGACCAGGATCTCACCGCGTCGATCCACCGCAAGCCGCCGGCCTACGACGAGCTGAGCCCGTCGCAGGAACTGCTGGAGACCGGCATCAAGGTGATCGACCTGATCGCACCGTTCGCCAAGGGCGGCAAGGTGGGCCTGTTCGGCGGCGCGGGCGTGGGCAAGACCGTCAACATGATGGAGCTCATCAACAACATCGCCAAGGCCCACAGCGGCCTGTCGGTGTTCGCCGGTGTGGGCGAGCGCACCCGCGAGGGCAACGACTTCTACCATGAGATGGCCGATTCCGGCGTCGTGAACCTGGAGAACCTCGGCGAGTCCAAGGTGGCCATGGTCTACGGCCAGATGAACGAGCCTCCGGGCAACCGCCTGCGCGTGGCCCTGACCGGCCTCACCATCGCCGAGTCGTTCCGCGACGAAGGCCGCGACGTGCTGTTCTTCGTGGACAACATCTACC
Organism: Xylophilus sp.; assembly: GCA_009914555.1. GTDB lineage: Bacteria > Pseudomonadota > Gammaproteobacteria > Burkholderiales > Burkholderiaceae_C > WNDY01. Next base: position 37,422 of record WNDY01000006.1, on the reverse strand, counting down.
GCTACACGCTGGCCGGCACCGAAGTGTCCGCGCTACTGGGCCGCATGCCGTCCGCCGTGGGCTACCAGCCGACGCTGGCCGAGGAAATGGGCCGCCTGCAGGAGCGCATCACCTCGACCAAGGTCGGCTCGATCACCTCGATCCAGGCCGTCTACGTGCCGGCCGACGACTTGACCGATCCGTCGCCTGCCACGACCTTCGCCCACCTGGATTCCACCGTGGTGCTGTCGCGCGACATCGCCTCGCTGGGCATCTACCCGGCCGTAGACCCGCTGGACTCGACCTCGCGCCAGCTGGACCCGAACGTGGTCGGCGAGGAGCACTACCAGGTCGCCCGCTCGGTGCAGGGCATCCTGCAGCGCTACAAGGAACTGCGCGACATCATCGCCATCCTGGGCATGGACGAACTCTCGCCCGAGGACAAGCTGGCCGTGGCCCGCGCCCGCAAGATCCAGCGCTTCCTGTCGCAGCCGTTCCACGTGGCCGAGGTGTTCACTGGTTCGCCGGGCAAGTACGTGTCGCTGGCCGAGACCATCCGCGGCTTCAAGTCCATCGTGAACGGCGAGGTCGACCACCTGCCGGAGCAGGCCTTCTACATGGTCGGCACCATCGACGAGGCCATCGAGAAGGCCCAGAAGCTGGCTGCCTGAGAGGCACGACATGGCAAACACCATCCACGTCGACGTGGTGAGCGCCGAGGAGCAGATCTTCTCGGGCGAGGCACGCTTCGTGTCCCTGCCCGGCGAGGTCGGCGAGCTCGGCATCTACCCGCGCCACACGCCGCTGATCACGCGCATCAAGCCCGGCTCGGTGCGCATCGAGACGGCCGAGGGCAACGAGGAATTCGTCTTCGTCGCCGGCGGCATCCTTGAGGTGCAGCCCGACCGCGTGACCGTGCTGTCCGACACCGCCATCCGCGGCAAGGACCTCGACGAGGCCAAGGCCAACGAGGCCCAGCGTGCCGCCGAGGAAGCCCTCAAGCACGCCAAGAACGAACTGGACCTGGCCAAGGCGCAGAACGAGCTCGTGGCCCTGGCCGCGCAGATCGCCGCGCTGCGCAAGTACCGGCAGAAACGTTAGAGCATCCCCCCGAGCGGCTGCGCCGCTCCCCCTTCTCTCTACGCGCTTTGCGCTCCGGGAAGGGGGGCGACGCCAGCGTTGCGGGGCGGCCCTTGCGCGGCGTCCGCTGGTCTGAGCCGCGCACGTGCCAGCGTTCGTCGTTGAGCCGCCTTCGGGCGGCTCTTTGCTTTTCTGGCGCCATGGCCGCGTAGGTGGCGGCCCACAGTGCTTTGCGCGGCGCGGTGCGGGCGGCGACAGGGGCCAGGCGCTAGCATGCACGGCACGGTCGAACCCACCGTCGATCCCGCGCTGCACCCGGCCAGCACCTCGCCTGCGGTCCGGCCGGAGCCGGGCGACCTGATCGTGCTGCGGCCCGAAGGGCTGTACTGCCCGCCGGGCGACTTCTACATCGACCCCTGGCGTCCGGTGGACCGGGCCGTCATCACCCACGGCCACAGCGACCATGCGCGCGTCGGCCACAACCATTACCTGGCCCATGCCGACAGCGCCGGCGTGCTGCGCCAGCGCCTCGGCGCCGACATCCGACTGCAGAGCGCGGCCTACGGCGAATCGATCCTGCACCGCGGCGTGGAAGTTTCGCTGCACCCGGCCGGCCACGTGCTCGGCTCGGCCCAGGTGCGCGTCGCCCACGGCGGGCAGGTCTGGGTCGCCTCGGGCGACTACAAGCTGGAGCCCGACGGCGCCTGCGCACCGTTCGAGCCGGTGCGCTGCGACACCTTCATCACCGAATCGACCTTCGGCCTGCCGATCTACCGCTGGCCCACCCAGGCCGCGCTGATGGTCGAGATCGACCAGTGGTGGCGCGCCAATGCCGATGCCGGCCGCGCGTCGGTGCTGTTCTGCTATGCGTTCGGCAAGGCGCAGCGCGTGCTGCACGGGCTGCCGGACACCTCCATCGGGCCGGTCCTGGTGCACGGCGCGGTCGAGTCGATCAACGCCGTCTACCGCATGGCCGGCGTGGCGCTGCCGGATACCCTCCCCGCTACCGGTCCCGTGTCCCCGGCTGATCTGCGCCGTGCGCTGATACTGGCACCCCCATCGGCCCAGGGCACGCCGTGGCTGCGCCGGTTCGGCGCCTACACCGACGCCTTCGCCAGCGGCTGGATGTTGCTGCGCGGCACCCGCCGCCGCCGCGGCGTGGACCGCGGCTTCGTACTGTCGGACCATGCCGACTGGCCGGGCCTGCAGTCGGCCATCGCCGCGACCGGCGCGCAGCGGGTGTTCGTCACCCACGGCAGCGTCGCCGTGCTGGTGCGCTGGCTGCGCGAGCAGGGGCTCGACGCGCAGGCCTTCGCCACCGAGTACGGCGACGAGGACGAAGGGCCGGCGGCCCCGGCCGAGCCCGTCGTGGAAGCGGCGCCATCGCCATGAGGGCCTTCGCCGCGCTCTACCGCGCGCTCGATGCGTCCACCTCCAGCCTTGCCAAGCAGGCCGCCCTGCAGCAGTACCTGCGCGCCGCACCGCCGTGCGACGCGGCCTGGGCCGTCTACTTCCTCGCGGGCGGCAAACCGCGCCAGCTGGTGCCGACCAGGCTGCTGCGCCAGCTGGCGCAGGAGGCCGCGGGCCTGCCGCAGTGGCTGTTCGACGAGAGCTACGAGGCCGTCGGCGACCTGGCCGAGACGGTGGCGCTGCTGCTGCCGCCGCCGGCGCCCGGCGCGCAGCCGGCCGACGACGGCCTCGCCACCTGGGTCGGGCAGCGCCTGCTGCCGCTGCGCGGCCTGGCGCCCGAGTCGTTGGCCGCCGCGCTGCGCGCGCAGTGGGCGCAGCTCGCGGTCGAGGAGCGGCTGGTCTACTTCAAGCTCATCACCGGCGCCTTCCGCGTCGGCGTGTCCAGGCTCCAGGTCACGCAGGCGCTCGCGGCCGTCGGCGGCGTGGACGCGAAGCTCGTCGCCCAGCGGCTGATCGGCTACACGCACCTGGCGGCCCGGCCCGCGGCGCGCGACTACCAGGCACTGATCGCGCCGGCGTCGGACGCAGGAACGGGCCCGGCCGAAACCAGCGGCCATCCCTACCCGTTCTTCCTGGCCCACCCGCTGGCCGCGCCGCCCGAGACCTTCGCCGACCAGCTCGGCCCGGTCGCCGACTGGCTGGTCGAATGGAAGTGGGACGGCATCCGCGCGCAGGCCGTGCGCCGCGCCGGCCGGTCGTGGATCTGGTCGCGCGGCGAGGAACTGGTGAGCGAGCGCTTTCCCGAGCTGCTCGCGATGGCCGACGCGCTGCCCGACGGCACGGTGCTCGACGGCGAGAGCGCCGTCTGGCGCGACGGCCGGGTGCAGCCGTTCGCCGAGCTGCAAAAGCGCATCGGCCGCAAGACCATCGGGCCGAAGCTCCAGCGCGACATTCCGGTCGTCTTCATCGCCTACGACCTGCTGCAGCACGAAGGCCGCGACCTGCGCGACACGCCGCAGGGCGCGCGCCGCACCGCGCTCGACGCGCTGCTGGCCGAGGTCGCCCATCCGGCGCTCGTCGCGAGCCCGCTGCTGGCTGCCGCCGACTGGCTGGAGCTGGCCGCGCAGCGCGCCGGCGCCCGCGCGCTCGGCGTCGAGGGCATGATGCTCAAGGCCCGCGCCGGCCGCTACGGCGTGGGCCGCACGCGCGACGTCGGCACCTGGTGGAAGTGGAAGATCGACCCGCTCTCGGTCGATGCGGTGCTGATCTACGCGCAGCGCGGCCACGGCCGCCGCGCCAGCCTCTACAGCGATTACACCTTCGCCGTCTGGAACGCGGCGCCCGGCACCGAAGGCCGCGCGCTGGTGCCGTTCGCCAAGGCCTATTCGGGCCTGACCGATGCCGAGATGGCGCGCGTGGACGCGATCGTGCGCCGCACCACGATCGAGAGCTTCGGCCCGGTGCGCAGCGTGAAGCCGACGCTGGTGTTCGAACTCGGCTTCGAGGGCATCAGCCGCAGCCCGCGCCACAAGAGCGGCATCGCGGTGCGCTTTCCGCGCATGCTGCGCTGGCGCGAGGACAAGCCGGTGGAGGAGGCCGACACGCTCGACACGCTGGCGGCGCTGCTGCCGCATTCCGATCCATGACGAAGCGTGCCGCGGCCCGGGCCGTCGCCGGCTGGTTCGCCGAGCGCGGCTGGAAGCCGTTCGCGTTCCAGCGCGAGGTCTGGAAGGCCATGGCCGCGGGCCGCTCCGGCCTGCTGCATGCGACCACCGGCGCCGGCAAGACCTATGCGGTCTGGCTCGGCGCGCTCCAGGCGTTCGCCGACGCGGCGCCGCCGCCGGCCGGCGCGCGCGGTCGGCAGGCCGAGGTGCCGCTCACCGTGCTCTGGATCACGCCGATGCGCGCGCTCGCGGCCGACACGCTCAAGGCCCTGGCCGCGCCGCTGGCCGCGCTCGCGCCGGTGCATTCGGGCCTCGCGCGCTGGACGGCCGGCGCGCGCACCGGCGACACCGCCAGCGGCGAGCGCAGCGCCCAGTCGCGCCGCCTGCCGACGGTGCTCGTGACCACGCCCGAGAGCCTGTCGCTGCTGCTCGCGCGCGCCGACGCGCGCGAGACGCTCGCCTCGGTGCAGCTCGTCGTGGCCGACGAATGGCACGAGCTGCTCGGCAACAAGCGCGGCGTGCAGGTGCAGCTCGCGCTCGCGCGGCTGGCGCGCTGGAACCCGGCGCTGCGCGTCTGGGGCATGTCGGCCACGCTCGGCAACCTCGGCGAAGCCATGCGCACGCTGCTCGGCCCCGATCGCGGCGGCGAGGGTGTGCTGGTGCAGGGCCGCATCGACAAGCGTCTCGTGGTCGACACGCTGCTGCCCGACCACCCTGAGCGCTTCAGCTGGGCCGGCCACCTGGGCCTGGCGATGCTGCCGGCCGTGGTGCGCGAGCTGGAGAGCACGACGACCACGCTCGTCTTCGTCAACGTGCGCTCGGCCGCCGAGCTCTGGTACAAGGCCATCCTCGACGCGCGGCCCGACTGGGCCGGCACGCTGGCGATCCACCACGGCTCGCTCGACCGCGCGGTGCGCGACTGGGTCGAGGCGGGCCTGAAGGCCGGCAGCCTGCGCGCCGTGGTCTGCACGTCGAGCCTGGACCTCGGCGTGGACTTCCTGCCGGTGGAGCGGGTGCTCCAGATCGGCTCGGCCAAGGGCATCGCGCGGCTGCTGCAGCGCGCCGGCCGCTCGGGCCATGCGCCGGGGCGGCCTTCGCGCGTCACGCTCGTGCCCACGCACAGCCTCGAACTCGTCGAGGCCGCGGCCGCGCGCGCCGCGGTGCGCGCGGGCCAGGTCGAGATGCGCGCGACGCCGCGCCGGCCGGTGGACGTGCTGGTGCAGCACCTCGTGACCGTCGCGCTCGGCGGCGGCTTCCGACCCGACGAACTCTACGGCGAGGTGCGCGGCACCGCCGCCTACCGCGACCTGCCGCCGGACATCTGGCAGTGGTGCCTCGACTTCGTGCACCGCGGCGGCCCGGCGCTCGCGGCCTACCCGGACTACCGCCGCGTGCAGCCCGATGCCGACGGCGTCTGGCGCATGCCCGACGTGCGGCTCGCGCGGCGCCACCGCTCCAACATCGGCACCATCGTGAGCGACGCGAGCATGACGGTGCAGATCCAGCACGGCGCGCGGCTCGGCGCGATGGAGGAGAGCTTCCTCTCGCGGCTGTCGCCCGGCGACTGCTTCGTGTTCGCGGGCCAAGTGCTGGAGATGGTGAAGATCGAGGAGATGACCGCCTACGTGCGCCGCGCGCCGCCGCGCCGGCCCACGGTGCCGCGCTGGTCGGGCTCGCGCATGCCGCTGTCGACCGTGCTGGCCGACTTCGTCGTGCAGCAGCTCGCGCAGGCCAGCGAAGGCCGCTACGACAGCCCGGAACTGAAGGCGGTGCGCCCGCTGCTCGAACTGCAGCAGCGCTGGTCGGCGCTGCCCACGCCGGCGACGCTCGTGGCCGAGACGCTGCGCACGCGCGAGGGCTGGCACCTGTTCCTCTACCCGTTCGCGGGCCGCCATGCACACATCGGCCTCGCGAGCCTGTTCGCCTGGCGCGCCGCGCAAGGCGAGGCCGGCACCTTCTCGCTCTCGGTCAACGACTACGGGCTCGAACTGCTGAGCGCCACCGAGCGCGACTGGGCGGCGCTGCTGCCCGAGCTGCTGCGCGCCGAGCCGACGGCGCCCGCGGGGCCGCGGGGCGGCCTGCAGCCGGCCGATGCGCTCGCGATCCGCAACACGGCCAACGCGGCGCGCGCCGAAGCCGAGGACGCGGCCGGCAACGTCGCGCCCGGCGACACGGCGGTCCACGCCGCGCTGCTGCACGAGGTGCTCGCGAGCCTCAATGCGACGGAGATGGCGCGCCGGCGCTTCCGCGAGATCGCGCGCGTCTCGGGCCTGATCTTCCAGAGCCATCCGGGCGAGCGGCGCAGCGCGCGGCAGCTGCAGGCCTCGTCGCAGCTGTTCTTCGAGGTGTTCCGCAAGTACGACGATGCCAACCTGCTGCTGCGCCAGGCCGACGAGGAGGTACTGAGCCAGGAGCTCGACGTGGCCCAGCTGCTCGCGGCGCTGCGCCGCATGCAGGCGCAGCGGCTGGTGGTCAAGCCGATCGCGCGGCCGAGCCCGTTCGCGTTCCCGCTGATGGTTGCGCGCTTCCGCGAGAAGCTCACCAACGAAGACCTGGCCGAGCGCATCGCGCGCATGCTCGCGCAGCTCGAAGGCGCGGCCGATGCCAAGGCGGCGGCCGGGGCGTTCGTGGTGCCGCCCGATCCGGCGCCGGCCGCCAGGAAGCGCAAGGCGGCGCCAGCGCCGGCGCCTGAATCCACCCAGGCGGTGCGGCGTATGCTCGACTTCTCCCTGACCACGCCCACGGGTGCGCAGCCGCCGCCGCGTCCGCGCCGGCAGCGCCGGTCTTCGCGCCCCCTTCCTCCGCTCTAGCCATGTCCATCGAACTCTCCCGGGATCTGCGCCAGCAGGCCATCGCCTCCATCGAACGCTGGTTCCAGGACGAGCGCGACGAGCGCCTCGGCAACATCGCGGCCGGCGCGCTGCTGTCGTTCTTCCTCGAAGAGATCGCGCCGGCCGTCTACAACCAGGCCGTGGCCGACGTGCAGGAACGCATCCAGCTGCGCGTGTCCGAGGTGGACATCGAACTGCACGAGGAGCCGTTCGGTTACTGGAACAAGCGCCGCGAGCGCTGAGCTTCTACGGAGTTTATCTAAAGTTATCAAAATTGGATAAACTAAGATAACATGGCTTGCCATGGATCCCCGAACGAACCCTTTCGCGCCTGGCGCGGGCGCACCGCCGCCGGAGCTGGCCGGACGCGGCCGCATCATCGAATCCGCGTCGGTGGCCCTCGACCGCATGCGCAACGGTCTGGTCGCCCGCAGCTTCATGCTCATCGGCCTGCGCGGCGTGGGCAAGACCGTCCTGCTGAACCGTCTCCACAACGAGGCCGACGCGCAGGGGTTCGCCACCGTCATGCTCGAAGCGCCCGAGCGCCGCTCGCTGCCTGCATTGCTGGCGCCGTCCCTGCGCGCCGTCCTGCTCAAGCTCGACCGGCTCGCCGCGGGCAGCGCCCTGGCACAGCGCGCGCTGCGGGCGCTCGGCGGGTTCGTGCAGGCCATGAAGGTCAGGTACGGGGATGTCGAGTTCGGCGTCGACCTGGGCAACGAAGCCGGCCTGGCCGATACCGGCGATCTGGACGCCGACCTCGTGGGGCTCCTGCAGGCCGTCGGCGAAGCGGCCCGCGAGCGCCGCACGGTGGTCGTGCTGTTCATCGACGAGTTGCAGTACGTCGCCGAGCCGCAGCTCGCCGCCCTGATCACCGCGCTGCACCGCTGCGCGCAGCTGCAGCTGCCGGTCACCCTCGTCGGCGCCGGGCTGCCGCAGCTCGCGGGACAGATGGGGCGGGCCAAGTCCTATGCGGAGCGGCTGTTCGAGTTCGCCGCCGTCGGGCCGCTGTCGTCCGACGACGCCCGGCTGGCGATCACGGCGCCGGCCGAACGCTTCGGCGTGCGGTTCGACGAGGCCGCGCTCGCGGAGATCCTGCGGCAGACGCAGGGCTACCCGTACTTTCTGCAGGAGTGGGGCAAACACAGCTGGACCTGCGCGCCGCAGTCGCCGGTGCGGCTCGACGACGTGCAGGCGGCGACCGAGCAGGCCATCATCGAGCTGGACAACAGCTTCTTCCGCGTGCGCTTCGACCGCCTCACGCCGTCGGAGCGGCGCTATCTGCGCGCGATGGCAGAGCTCGGGCCCGGGCCGCACCGCTCGGGCGACATCGCCCATGGGCTCGGCCGGGAGGTACAGCTCGTCGCGCCGACGCGCGCCAAGCTGATCGGCAAGGGCATGGTGTACAGCCCGTCGCACGGGGACACCGGCTTCACGGTCCCGCTGTTCGATGCGTACATGCGGCGCATGATGCCGCAGCTCGGGTGACGGCAGCGGCCCGGCGCGCCGCGCCGGGGCTGGCCGGGCGGCTGGGTGGCGAAGCCGTGCAACTGCTGCCCGACCCGGCGCTGTGGTGGCCCGCTGCCGCGACGCTCTTCATTGCCGACCTGCATCTGGGCAAGGCCGCCACCTTCCGCGCGCGCGGGCTGCCGGTGCCCAGCGGCACCACGCAGGCCAACCTCGCGCGGCTCGCGGCCCTGATGGCGCGGTACGGCGCGCGGCGGCTCGTGGTGCTGGGCGACTTCCTCCACGCGGCCGAGGCGCAGACGCCGGCCGTGCTGGCGTCGCTGGCGGCCTGGCGCGCGGTGCATGCGGCGCTCGACATCGTGCTGGTGCGCGGCAACCACGACAGCCATGCGGGCGACCCGCCATCGATGCTCGGCATCGCGGTCGTCGACGAGCCGTTCTTGCTCGGGCCGTTCGCCGCCTGCCACCATCCGCAGCGCCATGCCACGCACCATGTGCTCGCCGGCCACGTGCATCCGGCCATCGTGCTGCAGGGCCCGGCGCGCGATGCGCTGCGGCTGCCGTGCTTCTGTGTGGAAGAGGCAGAGGGCATGACGCTGCTGCCGGCCTTCGGCGAATTCACCGGCAGCGCGGTGCTGGCGCGCGCGCCGGGGCGGCGGCTGTTCGCGGTCGGGACGGGGCAGGTGTGGGAGGTGCCGCGAACTTGAAAGGGTACGTGGCTGAAGGCTGCGGAGGGAATGTGCGCTGGATGGTCGCCCTTCACCGCCCCCAGCGCAGCACGAGCGGATCGAGCCGGCGAGCGATGTCAATCAGGCCGCGTCGCACTTCGGGGTGCAGGGGCGGCCACGGATGACGCGGCGCCTCGCAGGCGATCACGCCACCTTCGCGCATGAGAGCCTTGGCCGCAAGGAAGCCGGCCTGCCGGTTCTCGTGGTTGATGAGCGGCAGCCAGCGCTGGTACAGCGCGAAGGCGGCGTCGGCATCACCCGCGCGGTGGGCCTCGATGATCGGGCGGATGCCGTCGGCGAAGGCGCCGCCGGTCATGGCCCCGGTGGCGCCGGCGTCCAGGTCGGCCAGCAGCGTGATGGCTTCCTCGCCATCCCAGGGGCCTTCTACGGCTTCGCCGCCCAGCAGAATCAGCTCGCGCAGTTTGCCCGCGGCGCCGGCCGTCTCGATCTTGAAGTAGGCGACATGCTCGATCTCGCGCGCCATGCGCGCAAGGAAAGCCGCCGGCAGTGGCGTGCCGGCCGCCGGCGCATCCTGGACCATGATGGGAATGTCCACGGCGTCCGACAGGCGCTCGTAGAACGCGAACACCTGTGTCTCGGCGAAACGGAAGGTGGCACCGTGGTAGGGCGGCATCACCATCAGCATCGCTGCGCCCATGTCCTGCGCGCGGCGGCTGCGCTCGACACAGACCCGGGTGCTGGCATGGGTCGTGGTCACCATCACTGGCACGCGGCCTGCGACGTGCTCTAGCACGGTGCGCGTGAGGACTTCGCGCTCGTCGTCTGAGAGCAGGAACTGCTCCGAGAAGTTGGCCAGGATGCAGATGCCGTCCACGCCGGAGTCGATCATGAAGTCTAGGCAGCGCCTTTGGCTGCCCAGGTCCAGCGTGCCGTCCTCGCGGAATGTCGTGGGTGCTACGGGAAAGATGCCGCGGTAGCGCGGCGCGATGCGGTTAAAAGTCATGGAGAGGAAAGGAGGGGTCAGGTGATCACGCTGATCTGCCAGGGCACGAATTCCTGCTGGCCGTACCCGTGGCATTCGCTGCGCGAGCGTTGCCCCGAGGCGGTGTCCAGCAACCGCTGGAACAGCTCGGCGCCGAGCTCGGGGATGGTGCGGCGGCCTTCGAGAACCTCGCCGCAGTTGAGGTCCATGTCGTCGGACTGGCGTTCCCACAGCGCGGTGTTGGTGGTCAGCTTGAAGGACGGTGCCGGTGCGCAGCCATAGGCCGATCCGCGGCCGGTGGTGAAGCAGATCAGGTTGGCGCCACCGGCCACCTGGCCGGTCGCCGATATCGGGTCGTAGCCCGGCGTGTCCATGAATACAAGGCCCCGTGCGCGCACAGGCTGGGCGTATTCGTAGACATCGACGAGGTTGGTCGAGCCTGCCTTGGCGATGCCGCCGAGCGACTTCTCCAGCACCGTCGTCAGGCCGCCGGCCTTGTTGCCAGCGGAGGGGTTGTTGTCCATGGCCGCGCCGTTGCGCGCGCAATAGGCTTCCCACCAGCGGATGCGCTCGACCAGCTTGCGGCCGACCTCGGGCGTCTGCGCGCGGCGCGTGAGCAGGTGCTCCGCGCCGTAGATCTCGGGCGTTTCGGAGAGGATGGCGGTGCCGCCGTGCTGCACCAACAGATCGACCGCCGCGCCGAGCACCGGGTTGGCCGAGATGCCGGAATAGCCGTCGGAGCCGCCGCACTGCAGACCGACGACAAGGTGGCTTGCCGGCACTGTCTCGCGCTGCACGGCGTTGGCTGCCGGCAGCATCTCCCGGATCAGCGCGATGCCGCGCTCGATGGTCCGGGTAGTGCCGCCGGTATCCTGGATCGTGAAAGCGTGCAGCCGCCCGCCGTCGCGCAGGCCCTGCGTTTCCAGCAGGCGTGGGATCTGGTTGGTCTCGCAGCCCAGGCCGATCACCAGCAGGCCCGCGAAGTTGGCGTGGCAGGCATAGCCGCCGAGCGTGCGCTGCAAGATGGCCAGACCTTCGCCCTCTGCATCCATGGCGCAGCCGGTGCCGTGGGTAAGCGCCACCACGCCGTCCACGTTCGGGAAACCGGCCAGCGCCTGTGGCCGGATGTCGCGGCGGAAATGGTCGGCGATGGCGCGCGCCACGGTGGCCGAACAGTTCACCGAGGTCAGAATGCCGATGTAGTTGCGCGTGGCCACGCGGCCGTCCTCACGCACGATGCCCTGGAAGCTGGCGGGCGTGGACGCGGACGGCGTGGGCCGCGCCTCCTTGCCGAAGGCATAGTCGCGGGCGAAATCGCCCATCGCCAGGTTGTGCGTGTGCACGTGCTGTCCCGGCAGGATCGGCCGGCTCGCGAAGCCGATCACTTGGCCGTAGCGTCGCACGGCAGCGCCCGGTGCGATGGCGCGTGTGGCCACTTTGTGGCCGGGCGGTACGAGGCCGGTGACCGAAATTCCTTCCGAAGGAAGGGACGTGCCCGACACCAACTGGTCCAGCGTGACGACGACATCGTCCTGAGGATGCAGCCGGATGACGCGTGCAGCCCGTGGCGGGAAAGGCGGTGGAGAGGATGCAGGCGCTTCTGCGGTGGAGGTGTGCATGAGGCGATGGAAGGATGCGGCGGCGGTCGGTTGGTCGGTCGCAACGGGCTCCTGCTGGAGCATGTCGGGCGGCAGTGGCATGCCGAAGTAGCGCGTATAGATCTCGTTGAACCGGCCGTTCCTGAGGTTGGTCTTGACCCAGTCGTCGAGCCAGGACTTGAGCGCGGGCTCGTTCTTTCGCAGGCCGATGCCGTAGGGATAGGCCTTCATCGTGAACTTGGGCACGATGTCGCGCGACGGGTTGGCCTTCTTCACGGCTGGGATCACGCTGGGCGCGGCCGCGATGAAGTCCTGCTGGCCGGTCGCGACGGCGGTGTTGGTCGTCGCGTCGTCCTCGTAGCGCACGATGGTGACGCCCTGCACCTCCTTGCTGCCGCGCGTGAGTTCCTGATCGCTCGTTGTGCCGCGCGTCACCGCCACCGTTTTGCCCGACAGGTCGGCGAACGACGCGACCTTGGCGGATGCCGGGCCGCCGACGACGACCGGCACCACACCGTAGGGCTCGGAAAAGTCGATCACCTTGCGGCGTTCCTCGGTGATGGAGAACGAGGCCATGACCACGTCGGCCTTGCGACTGAGCAGGCAAGGTACGCGGTTGGGACCGCTGACCGGAACGATTTTGAGGGCAACGCCGAGATCCTGCGCGAGCAGCTTGGCGGCCTCGATGTCAGAGCCCACCTGGCGGGCCTGTTCGTCGAGCATGCCGTAGGGCGGCGCGCCGATGTCCACGGCCACGAGAATCCTCTTGCGCTGCTTGATGGTGTCCAGCGCGTCGGCGTGGGCGAGGGTGCCGCTGGTGCCGAGCGAGAGTGCGGCGAAGGCGGCAAGAAGACGGCGGGTGAGCTTCATGGGGCGTGTCTCCAGTGGAGTGGTGCGGAAGAAGGAAAACGGCTCAGAGGCCGTTGGCCACGAACTGCTGCAGCTCGGGCGTGGCGGGACGGCTCAGCAAGTCGCCGCTGCCGCATTTCCAGACGATGCCCTGGTGCATGAACAGGATCTGATCGGCCACCGAGCGCGCGAAAGCCATCTCGTGCGTGACCAGCACCATCGTCATGCCGTCCTGCGCGAGTCGTTCGATGACGCGCAGAACCTCGCCGGTGAGCTGCGGGTCGAGTGCCGAAGTGACCTCGTCGAACAGCATGAGCTTCGGCTCCATGGCCAGCGACCGGGCGATGGCCACGCGCTGCTGCTGGCCGCCGGAAAGCTGCTCGGGATAGGCGTGGGCCCGCTCTTGCAGCCCGACCTTCTGCAGCATCTGCATGCCCAACTCGTCGGCTTGGCGACGCGGCAGACCGCGGACCTTGCGCGGCGCTAGCGTCACGTTCTGCAGCACCGTGAGATGCGGGAACAGGTTGTAGCTCTGGAACACGATGCCCACCTCCTGGCGCAACGCCAGCAGGTCGACGGTGTCCGCGTGCATTGCGCGGCCGCAGACGTGCAGTTCGCCGGCCTGGATCGTCTCGAGGCCGTTGATGCAGCGCAGCGCCGTGGTCTTGCCCGAGCCGCTGCGGCCGATCAGCGCGACCACCTGGCCGCGACCGACCGAGAAGCTCACGCCCTTGAGGATCTCCAGTTCGCCGAACGACTTGCAGACCTTGTGGAAGCGGACGATGTCATCCATGGGAACGATCCTTGTAATGCCTTCAGCGCCGGGCCAGACGCCGCTCGAGGCGGTGCGCCAGCGAGGAAAGGGGGTAGCAGATGGCGAAGTACAGCAGCGCGGCCAGCGTGAAGACTGCGAACGGTTTGAAGGTGGAGTTGTTGACCACGCGCGCCGAGTACGTCAGGTCGAAGAAACCGATGACCACGGCATACGACGAGTTCTTGACGATCTGCACGAGGAAGCCCACCGTCGGCGCCACGGCGATGCGCACGGCCTGCGGCAGGATCACGTGCATGGCACGCTGCATCGGCCGCAGCGCCAGGCATTCCGCGGCTTCCCACTGCGTGCGCGGCACCGCCGCGATGCAGCCCTTCCAGATCTCGCCGAGGTAGGCGCTGGCATATGCCGTCATCGCGAGGCCGGCGGCCACCAGCGACGGCAGGTCGAAGCCTGCGATGCTGATGCCGAAGTAGCAGAGGAACATGATCACCGGCAGCGGAATGCCCTGCACCAGCTTGACATAGGCGCCGCCCACGGCCTGCAGCAGCCGGCCGCCCCGGCTGAGCGCGAGCGCGATGGGCAGCCCCACGAGTAGTCCGCCGGCGAATCCCATGAGCGACAGCGCCAGCGTCCAGCCCGCGCCGCGGAAGATGAAGCCGATCTGATCGGAGGAGATTCCAAACAGCATGCCGATGTTCCTCCTTCGTCTCAGAGCGGCGTCTTCAGGCGCCGGCGGCGCGCGAACGCGGCATGGGCAAAGCCCGCCATGACCAGACGCAGCAGCCACGACATGAAGAGGTAGACCGCTGCGATCACCAGGTAAATCTCGAAGCCGCGGAAGGTCTCCGATTGGATGCCGTAGCCTGCGGCGGTCAGCTCTTCTGCCGAGATCTGCGACATGATGGATGTGGCCAGCATCATCAGCACGAACTGGCTGATGAGCGCGGGATACATCCGCTCTACCGCCTGCGGCAGAACCACGAGACGCAGCATCTTCCAGCGCGACAGCCCCAGGCAGGAGGCAGCCTCGAGCTGGCCGCGCGGGATCGACTCGATACCCGCCCGCACGATCTCGGCGGTGTAGGCCGAGACGTTGATGACCAGTGCGATGACGGCCGCCGTGAGAGCCGGCACCCGCACCTGGATCGCAGCAAGCCCGAAAAACAGCCAGAAGGCTTGGATCACCAGCGGCGTGTTGCGGATCGCCTCTACATAGAAAACCACGGCCTGCCGCAATCGCGGGTCGCCCTGCGTGCGTGCCACGGCCAGGGCCACGCCGGCGAAAAAACCAAGCACGATGGTTGCGATGGACATTCGCAGGGTCAGCAGCATGCCATCGACGAGCGTGCGCCAATGGGTCGCAAGGAAACTGAAATCGAAGTCGTAGCCCATGGGGTTTAATATGACTCTTGTCGGCAAGAGTCACTATATTGAATATTGCCGGCAAAAGTCGCTATTGTTTTCCCTAGGATGAATGGCGTGCGGCCGGCGGCGCCTTACGATGCCGCGCAGAGGCTCAAGCACGTGGACACCAACGCTCTCCGAATGCCGCGCGGTGCGGCGCAGTTCTCCGACCCCGGCGCCGACGCCGCTGCCGTCTCACCGCTGTATGCGCGCGTGACCGGGGTGCTGCAGCAGGCCCTGGTGAACGGTTCCATCCCGACGGGTGCCGTGCTGCTGGAAGGCCATATCGCCGACATCCTGCGCGTGACCCGGACGCCGGTGCGCCATGCGCTGCAGGAGTTGGAAGCGGCCGGTTTGCTGAGCCGCTTCGAGGGCCGCGGCCTGGTGGCCGGCCCGTCGGGCACGGCGCCGCGGCGCGTCGCGCTGACCGCCGCGATGCTGGGCGTGGACGCGGCGGCCGAGCCGGTGCGCAAAACGCTGGGCTGGGAGGCGATCTACCAGGAGGTTGAGCGCGACGTAGTGCATCTCGCGGTCTTCCAGACCTATCGGATCAACGAACTGGAACTGGCCCGGCACTTCAGCGTCGGCCGCACGGTCGCCCGCGACGTGTTGCTGCGGCTCGAGAGCCTCGGGCTGGTCGAGAAGGACCACCGCCAGCGCTGGGCCGTCACGCCGCTCGACCGCGACCGCATCGGCCATCTCTACGAGCTGCGGTGGTGGTTGGAGCCTGCGGCGCTGGAGGCTGCCATGGCCCGGGCGCCGGCGGCCGAGACGGCGGCCATGGCGGCGCGACTCGACAAGGCCGCGCGCGCCTATCCGCGCGTGCGGCGCGATGAGATGGACCGCCTGGAGCGCGACCTGCACGTGACCCTGCTCGCGCATTGCCCGAACCGGCCGCTGCTGGAGAGTCTGCAGCGCACGCGCTGCATCCTGACCTTGAGCAAGCATGTGCTCGGCGCCGCGGCACCGATGCCGCAGGACGATCCGTTTCTCGCGGAGCACCGGGCCGTGCTCGACGCGGTCGCCGGCGGAGATGCGGCGCGGGCGCGCGGAGCGCTCCAGCGCCATCTGGAAGCCTCCTGCACGAAGGTCGTACAGCGCGCAGCCTTCGTCCGTGAGCATCTGGCAACGCCCAACGTCCCCTATGCGGGCTAACGTGCACGCCGCTATGGTTTGAAATTATTTATGGGTATATGATGAAAGCGACTGAAAATGAAGCGCTTTGAGGATTTACCCTGCGGGGTATTATTGTTTGCCGAATACTGCCGCGTCAGGCAGTTCGTTGTCGTGCGCTCCCTGGCCGGCCGGGAAATGCTCCACCAGCAATGCCGACACCTCCGCCAGCGCCTCGGTCAGCCCGTCCTCGTAGCGCCCGTCGCGGAAGGCGCCGCCCATGCGGGCGACGAACGCCTGCCAGTCGGCGGCCGGCACGGCGCGCGCGAGCGCGCGGTCGGCCACGATCTCGATCGCTCGTTCGGCCACGAGCAGGTAGATCAGCACGCCGTTGTTGTGCTCGGTGTCCCACACGCGCAGCTTGCCGAACAGCGTAACCGCCCGCTCGCGCGCCGAGGCGCCGCGCCAGAGGTAGCTGGCCGGCAGGCCGGCTTCGACGCAGATGCGGATCTGCCCGCTGTGGCGCCGCTCGCTCGCGGCCACGCGCTGGCCCAGGCGCTCCAGCAGCACGGGCGTGAACGCGCGCCGCGCCGCGCCCTCGGCCCAGCGGTGGCGCAACAGCCGCGCGATGCGATGCAGCAGGCCGGGCCGCTGCGTTTCGTGGTCTCGTCGTGCCATCGCTACCAGCCTCCCGAGGCGCCGCCGCCGCCGAAATCGCCGCCGCCGCCGGAGCTGAAACCTCCGCCACCCCCACCACCACCACCGCCGCTGCTCCAGCCGCCGCCACCGCCCCAGCCGCCGCCGATCCACGGCCCGCCGGCGCCCGCGCGCCCGGCCGGCACGGCATTGCCGAGCCAGGTCCACAGCAGCGCGAGCAGGCCCGCGCCGGCGGCCACGAGCAGGCTCGCGGTCACGGCGAACGCGATGGCACCGATGCCGCCGCCCAGCAGCAGTGCGCCGAACCGGTTGCCGAACAGCCGGCGCACGACCGGTCCGGCGACCAGCACGCCGAAGAACAGGAAGACGGCCAAGTCCTCCCAGTCGAAGCCGGGGTTGCCGCGCTTCTGCGTGGGCTGTGAGGGAGGCGGCAGCGCCTCGCCCGCGATGCGCGCGCCGATCTGCTGCACGGCGGCCTGCAGGCCGCCCGCGTAGTCGCCCTCGCGGAAGCGCGGCTTCATCGCGCCGTCGATGATGCGCGCCGCCGCGATGTCGGGGATCGCGCCTTCGAGCGCCTTGGCCACCTCGATGCGCATGCGCCGGTCGTTCACGGCGACGACGACGAGCACGCCGTCGCCGACGTCGCGGCGGCCGATCTTCCAGGCGTTGCCCACGCGGTTGGCATAGGCGGCGATGTCCTCGGGCGCCGTGGTCGGCACCAGCAGCACCGCGACCTGCGAGCCGTGCTGCCGCTCGATGGCGCCGAGCTGGCTTTCGAGCGCGCCGCGCTGCGCGGCGTCGAGCGTGCCGCTGGTGTCCACCACGTGGCCGGTGAGCGCCGGCACCGGCTGCAGGCCCTGGGCGGACGCCAGCCCGACCATCAGCCATACTGCCATGAGTAGAAGTCGGCAGCACGCGCGGATCAGGCGCATTGGGCTCATACCCCTGCTACTTCTTTTCGGGGGCCGAGAAATCGACCTTGGGCGGCGCCGAGATCTCCGCCTCGTTCTGCACGGTGAACGTCGGTTTGGGCTGGTAGCCGAACACCTTGGCCGTCACGACGGTCGGGAAGCTGCGCGCGAGCACGTTGTATTCCTGCACCGTCTGGATGTAGCGGTTGCGGGCCACGGTGATGCGGTTCTCGGTGCCTTCGAGCGTCACGCGCAGGTCGCGGAACGCCTGGTTGGCCTGCAGCGTCGGATAGCGCTCGGCCACCACCAGCAGCCGCGAAAGGGCGCCCGAGAGCTCCTCCTGGGCCTGCTGGAATTTCTGGAACGTGGCCGGGTCGTTGACCGTCTCGGGCGTGACCTGGATGGCCGTGGCCTTGGCCCGCGCCTCGACCACCTTGGTCAGCGTGTCCTGCTCGAAGCTCGCTTCGCCCTTGACCGTGGCGACGATGTTGGGCACCAGGTCGGCGCGGCGCTGGCATTGGTTGAGCACCTCGCTCCACGCGGCCTTGGACTGTTCGTCGAGGCGCTGGAAGTCGTTGTAGCCGCAGCCGGTCAGCAGGGCGGCCAGGGGCAGGGCGAGGGCGAGGACGCGCAGGCGGCGCAGGAAGGTCATGGCGGATGGCTCCGGTAGGGACGATGGGAGGGATTCTGACCTCAGGCGGCGTAGTTCCTGTTTCCGAAGATGGCCGAGCCCACGCGCACCAGCGTGCTGCCGGCATGGATCGCCGCCTCCAGGTCGCCCGACATGCCGAGCGACAGCGTGTCGAACCGCTCCATGCCCGGCCCGCCTTCGGCACGGATCGCCTCGAACAGCGCGCGCACCTGCCGGTGCACCGCGAGCTGCGCGTCGAAGCCTTCGGCCGGCTCGGGGACGGCCATCAGGCCGCGCAGCGCCAGCCGCGGCAGCAGGGCGACCGCGCGCGCCAGCGCCGGCGCTTCATCCGGCGCCACGCCCGACTTCGACGGCCCGCCGTCGATGTTGACCTGGATGCAGACGGAAAGCGGCGGCAGGCCGGCCGGCCGCTGGGCCGCGAGCCGCTCGGCGATGCGCAGTCGGTCCACCGTGTGCACCCAGGCGAAGCGTTCGGCCGCGGCGCGGGTCTTGTTGGCCTGCAGCGGGCCGATGCAGTGCCACTGCAGCGGCAGGTGCGCGAGCGCGTCGATCTTGGCCGCGGCCTCCTGCACATAGTTCTCGCCGAAGGCGGTCTGGCCGGCGGCCGCGGCCTCGGCCACGGCCTCGGCGCCGAAGGTCTTGGAGACGGCCAGCAGGCGCACGCTCTGCGGGTCGCGGCCGGCGGCGGCGCAGGCGGCGGCGATGCGCCCGCGCACCGTGTCGAGTTGGCGGGCGATGGTCATGGGTTCATGGTCATAATCAGCGTCCGAGCGTATCAAACCGTATACCGAGCACCGCCGTGGACATCACCCAGCTGCTGGCCTTCAGCGTCAAGAACAAGGCTTCGGACCTGCACCTGTCGGCCGGCCTGCCGCCGATGATCCGGGTGCACGGCGACGTGCGGCGCATCAACGTCGATCCGCTGGACCACAAGACGGTGCATGCCATGGTCTACGACATCATGAGCGACGCCCAGCGCAAGGTGTACGAGGAATTCCTGGAGGTCGACTTCTCGTTCGAGATCGAGGGGCTGGCGCGCTTCCGCGTCAACGCCTTCAATCACAACCGCGGCGCCGGCGCGGTGTTCCGCACGATCCCGAGCAAGATCCTCACGCTGGAGCAG
Organism: Xylophilus sp.; assembly: GCA_009914555.1. Classification (GTDB taxonomy): domain Bacteria; phylum Pseudomonadota; class Gammaproteobacteria; order Burkholderiales; family Burkholderiaceae_C; genus WNDY01. Next base: position 18,241 of record WNDY01000006.1, on the reverse strand, counting down.
CTCAATGCGCCGAAGATCTTCGGCGACCTCGCGCTCAAGCCGCGCGGCCTCGTGCTCGTGACCGGGCCCACGGGCTCGGGCAAGTCGACCACGCTGGCCGCGATGATCAACTACCTCAACGAGACCGAGTACGGCCACATCCTCACGGTGGAGGACCCGATCGAGTTCGTGCACGAGAGCAAGAAGTGCCTGATCAACCAGCGCGAGGTCGGGCCGCACACGCTGAGCTTCTCGGCCGCCCTGAAGAGCGCGCTGCGCGAGGATCCGGACGCGATCCTGGTGGGGGAAATGCGCGACCTCGAAACCATCCGGTTGGCCATGACGGCCGCGGAAACCGGCCACCTGGTCTTCGGCACGCTGCACACGTCTTCCGCAGCCAAGACCATCGACCGCATCATCGACGTGTTCCCGGCCGAGGAGAAGGAGATGGTGCGCGCCATGCTGTCCGAATCGCTGCAGGCCGTCATTTCGCAGACGCTGTGCAAGACGAAGGACGGCGCGGGCCGCGTGGCGGCGCACGAGATCATGCTGGGCACCAGCGCGATCCGCAACCTGATCCGCGAGGCCAAGGTGGCGCAGATGTATTCCACGATCCAGACCAGCAACAGCGCCGGCATGCAGACGCTGGACCAGAACCTGACCGACCTGGTGCGCCGCAACGTCATCAGCGCGGCCGAGGCGCGGGCCAAGGCCAAGATCCCCGAGAACTTCCCAGGATGACCCACCCGCCAACAGAAGGGACACGACCATGAAAGGCATCCTCGGGCTGCTGCGATCCAGGGAGACCACCGTTGCCGACGAGCGGGCCGACTCGGTGCTGTTCACCACGGCCTTCGCCGGCCAGGGCGTGGATGCGTCCATGCTCGCGCCGGCTGCCGAGTTCGCGCGGCAGCAAGCAGCTCCAGGTGCTCTGGGCCAAGGACAAGTACATGGCGCTGCTGGACAGCGACGCGGTGCCGCGCATGGAGCGCTTCTTCCAGTTCGCCGCGGTGCCGGCCAACCGCGACCTGATCCGCCAGGACGAGTACGGCAACTTCATGGTCGTGCTGCTGTCGGGCTCCATCGCCATCGACCGGGTGCAGCCCTGGGGCGAGCACCTGCGGCTGGCCGAGGCGCGGCCCGGCGACATCCTGGGCGAGATGTCGCTGCTCGACAGCGGCGTGCGCTTCTCGTCCTGCACCACGCTGGCCGACAGCGAGATCGCTGTGCTCGGCGCAGAGGCGCTCGACGAGATGGTCGGCCGCGACCCGCAGCTCGCGGCCAGCCTCATCGCGCTGCTGGCCCGTAAACTTTCGCTGCGGCTGCGTGCGGTGAGCGCGCGGCTCAGCGACGGCCAGCAGTAACCGCAACCGGAGCACGCGCATGGAACGCGACCAGGCGAGCAAGTTCATCAACGATCTGCTCAAGCTCATGATCAGCCGCGGCGGCAGCGACCTGTTCGTGACCGCCGAATTCCCGCCCGCGATCAAGGTGGACGGTCGGGTCACCAAGGTGTCGCCGCAGCCGCTCAACGCGCAGCACACGCTGGCGCTGGCCCGCTCGATCATGAGCGACAAGCAGGTGGCCGACTTCGAGCGCACCAAGGAATGCAACTTCGCGATCTCGCCGTCCGGCGTCGGCCGCTTCCGCGTGAACGCGTTCGTGCAGCAGGGCAAGGTCGGCATGGTGCTGCGCACCATCCCGCTGACGCTGCCGACCATCGACGGCCTGGGCATGCCGCAGGTGCTCAAGGAAGTGGCGATGAGCAAGCGCGGCCTGTGCGTGCTGGTGGGCGCCACCGGCTCGGGCAAGTCGACCACGCTGGCCGCGATGGTGGACTGGCGCAACGAGAACACCCAGGGCCACATCATCACGATCGAGGACCCGATCGAGTTCGTGCACGCGCACAAGAACTGCGTAGTCACCCAGCGCGAAGTGGGGCTCGACACCGACAGCTGGGAGATCGCGCTCAAGAACACGCTGCGCCAGGCGCCCGACGTGATCCTGATGGGCGAGATCCGCGACCGCGAGACGATGGAGCATGCCATCGCCTTCGCCGAAACCGGCCACCTGTGCCTGGCCACGCTGCATGCCAACAGCGCCAACCAGGCGCTCGACCGCATCGTCAACTTCTTCCCCGAGGAGCGGCGCGACCAGCTGCTCATGGACCTGTCGCTCAACCTGCGCGCGATGGTGTCGCAGCGGCTGCTGCCGCGCCAGGACGGCAAGGGCCGCGCGGCGGCGGTGGAGATCATGCTCAACACGCCGCTGATCTCCGACCTGATCTTCAAGGGCGAGGTCGCCGAGATCAAGGACATCATGAGGAAGAGCCGCAACCTCGGCATGCCGACCTTCGACCAGGCGCTGTTCGACCTGTTCGAGGCCAACCTCGTCACGTATGAGGACGCGCTGCGCAACGCCGACTCGCTCAACGACCTGCGGCTGCAGATCAAGCTCAACAGCCAGCGTGCCAAGAGCGCCGACCTGGCCGCCGGCACCGAGAGCCTGGCCATCGTGTAGTAGGCTTGGCCTTCTTCTCGATCTTCCTGTCGCGGCCCCGTGCGGGCCGCTGTGCTTTCGGAGCCTTCGTCCACCATGTCCACCACCAGCATCCACCCGCGCCCCTATGAACCCGTGCCGTCGCGCCGCGTCGCCTTCGTCGGCCTCGGCGTGATGGGCTATCCGATGGCCGGCCACCTCGCGCGCGCGGGCCACGAGGTCGCCGTCTACAACCGCACGGCGCCCAAGGCCGCGGCCTGGGCGGCGGAGTTCGGTGGCCGTGCCGTGCGCACGCCGCGCGAGGCGGCCGAGGGCGCCGAGATCGTCTTTGCCTGCGTCGGCAACGACGACGACCTGCGCTCGGTCACCACCGGCGCCGACGGCGCCTTTGGCGGCCTGGCGCAGGGCGCCATCTTCGTGGACCACACGACCGCCTCGGCCGACGTGGCGCGCGAGCTGTATGCCGCCGCGCGCAGGCAGGGCGCGCAGTTTCTCGACGCGCCGGTCTCCGGCGGCCAGGCCGGCGCGCAGAACGGCGCGCTGACCGTCATGGTCGGCGGCGACCAGGACGTGTTCGATGCCGTCGCGCCGGTGGCTGCGGCCTTCTCGCGCGCCTTTACCCGCATCGGCGAGAGCGGCGCGGGCCAGCTCGCCAAGATGGTCAACCAGGTCTGCATCGCCGGCATCGTGCAGGGCCTGTCGGAGGCCATCGCCTTTGGCCAGAAGGCCGGCATCGACATGAACCTGGTGCTCGACGTGATCGGCAAGGGCGCGGCCCAGAGCTGGCAGCTCGACAACCGCGGCAAGACCATGGTCGCCGACAAATTCGACTTCGGCTTCGCCGTGGACTGGATGCGCAAGGACTTGGGCTTGGTGCTCGACGAGGCCCGGCGCAACGGCGCGCGCCTGCCGCTCGCCGCGCTGGTCGACCAGTTCTATGCCGACGTGCAGCAGCAGGGCGGCGGCCGCCTCGACACGTCGAGCCTGATCCGCCGCCTGCGCTGATACCCCCCGCTGTAGTAGCCATAAGCGCTGGTCTATCGCGCACTGCGGCCATATACCCCTGCCCCCGGCTGGCCAGCTGCTGCCGGCAACAACCGCTTGCATGCGCCGAGTTGCACATGACCAAGATGGGCCGATTCGGTTCTTTCTTGTGATCGCAAACGGAGTGAAGCATGGCTGATGACAGAACGCCACGTGGGCGTGTGCACGCCGCCTGGCCCCTCAGGGTCCTGGCGGCGATTCTTTTGGTGGTCGGACTCGCGCTGCTGGGCGGCGGCGTCTGGCTGGCGGCGTTGGGCGGCTCCTGGTACTACCTGCTGGCCGGCATCGGCCTGGTCGTCGCGGGCGCCCTGCTCTGGCGCGCGCGCCGCGCCGGCGCCTGGTGGTTCGCCGCGGTCTTCGTCGGCACGGTGCTGTGGAGCGCCTGGGAGTCGGGGCTGGACTACTGGCGCTGGGTGCCGCGCCTGGGCCTGATCGTGGCCCTGGGCTTCGTGCTGGCACTGCTGCTGCCGCGGCTGGATCGGCCCTTCGCCCGCGCCGCATCGCGCGGCATCGCCGTGGTGCTGGCGCTGGTCTTCGTGGCCGCGTTCGCGCTGGCCTTCGTGCCCTATGGCGTGACGCCGGCCCAGGGGCCCGGTCCGCAGGCTGCGGCGGGCGCAGGAGCCGCGGTGGCGCCGCCGCCGGCCGAATTCGCGCAGCGCGCGGATCAGCCCGCGGCCGGCGACTGGGTGGCCTACGGCCGCGACAACGCGGGCACGCGCTATTCGCCGCTCACGCAGATCACCAAGGACAACGTCGGCCGGCTCCAGCAGGCCTGGCTGGCCCACACCGGCGACCTGCCCGACCACCGCTGGGGAGCCGAGACCACGCCGCTGAAGGTCGGCGATACGCTCTACCTGTGCTCGGCGCGCAACCAGCTGCTGGCGCTGGACGCGCGCACCGGCCAGCAGCGCTGGCGCTACGACCCGCAGGTCAAGGAGAAGTCCATCCCCTACACGGCGGCCTGCCGCGGCGTGGCGTACTACGAACTGCCGGCCAGCGCCGCGCCGGCCGCCGCCGCACCGGCCGACGGCGCCTGCCGTGCCCGCATCGTCGAGGGCACGCTCGACGGCCGGCTCATCGCGGTCGACGCGCGCGACGGCAAGCCCTGCGCCGGCTTCGGCCGCAACGGCCAGGTCGACATCAAGGCCGGCATGGGCGACACACCCGACGGCTATGTCTCGATCACCTCGCCGCCGGCGATCGTGCGCGGCGTGATCGTGACCGGCCACCAGGTGCTCGACGGCCAGCGGCGCGACGCGCCCTCGGGCGTGATCCAGGGCTACGACGCGGCCACCGGTGCGCTGCGCTGGGCCTGGGACATGGACCGCCCCGACCTCACCGGCCTGCCTCCCGAGGGCCAGACCTACACCCGCGGCACGCCCAACATGTGGACCACGGCCGTCGGCGACAACGCGCTCGGCCTGGTCTACCTGCCCATGGGCAACTCGGCCGCCGACTACTGGAGCAGCTCGCGCACGCCGACGCAGGACCAGTACGCCACCTCGCTGGTCGCGCTCGACGTGGCGACCGGCAAGCCCGTGTGGAACTTCCAGACCACGATCCGCGACGTCTGGGACTACGACCTGGGCTCGCAGCCCACGCTGCTCGACTGGGACGGCGGCAACGGCCAGAAGGTGCCGGCGGTGCTGCTGCCGAGCAAGCAGGGCGATCTCTACGTGCTCGACCGCCGCACCGGCAAGCCGCTCACGCCCGTGGGCACCTACCAGGCGCCCGGCGGCGGCGTGGAGCCGCAGCGCCGATCCAAGGTGCAGCCGGTGTCCGAATGGCATACGCTGAGGAAGCGCGACCTGACCGAGCAGGACATGTGGGGCATGACGCCGCTGGACCAGCTGGCCTGCCGCATCCAGTTCCGCGCGGCCAGCTACAAGGGCTTCTACACGCCGCCCGAGGCCGACCGCCATTCGATCGAGTACCCGAGCTACAACGGCGGCTCCGACTGGGGCAGCGTGGCGGTGGACAGGGCGCGCGGCTTGATCGTGGCCAACTACAACGACATGCCCAACTACAACATCCTCGTGCCGCGCGAGAAGGCCGACAAGATGGGCTGGGCGTCGCGCGAGCAGGTGCGCGGCGACATGGGCGGCTCCGAGGGCGCGGGCGACCCGCAGGTCGGCACGCCGTATGCGGTCAACGTCAACGCCGGCTGGCGCCTGCCGTTCACCAAGCTGCTGTGCAAGCAGCCGCCCTACGGCGGCATCCGCGCGATCGACCTCAGGAGCGGCAAGACGCTGTGGGACCGGCCGCTGGGCACCGCGCGCGCCAACGGCCCGTTCGGCATCCGCTCGGGCCTGCCGCTGGAGATCGGCACGCCCAACAACGGCGGCTCGGTCGTCACCGCCAGCGGGCTGATCTTCATCGCCGCGGCCACCGACGACCTGATCCGCGCGATCGACATCGACACCGGCAAGACGCTCTGGCAGGCCAAGCTGCCGGCCGGCGGGCAGGCCAACCCGATGGTCTACGAGGAGGGCGGGCGGCAGTACCTGGTCAGCATGACCGGCGGCCACCACTTCATGGAGACGCCCAAGGGCGACCAGGTCATCGCCTACGCCTTGCCGCAGCAGTAGCGCGCGCGGCGCGGATGGATGCGAAAGACGCCGCACGGCCCGAAAGCCGCGCGGCGTTTTCGGGGCGCTGCGCAGGCATACTGTGGCAACCCACGCAGGAGGCACCATGTCCCACTATGTCTCGCACTTCAACGTCAGGCAGACCGAGAGCGGCCCCCGGTTCGTGCAGCAAGGGCGGTTCCAGGAATACCGGCTGACGGTGGCCACCGGCTACGACGTCCAGCGCGACAGCTTCCCGGTGCATGTCTACGTCGAGACCCCGGCCGGAAAGCGGACCCGGCTGGACACCCATATCGAGGCGGACAGCGTCCAGGACGCCTTCGACCGCGGGTTCCACTACCTGCAGACCTGGTTCCACAGGAAGGCGGCGGAGGGCTGAGGCCCGGCCCCGCCCCCGGACGTTCAGTCGCGCGACACCGGCGCCGGCGATCCGCCGGCCAGCGCGGCCGCATTGCCGGTGGTGGAGGGCGCCGGCGGCTGGCTGGCCACGCGGGCCAGTTCCGCCTCGCTGATGATGTCGAAGACGCGCACCACCTTGGTCACGCCGGCCACGCCGCGGGCGATGGAGGTCGCGCGGTCGGCCTCGCGCTGGGTCACGCGGCCCAGCAGGTAGACCACGCCGCGCTCGGTCACGACCTTGACCGAGTTGGCGAACACGTCGCGCGCGTCCACGAAGCTCGCGCGCACCTTGCCGGTGATCAGCGTGTCGTTGGAGCGGTCGCCCAGCGAGGAGATCGGCGCCGTCTGGAGTTCGTTGACGACGGTCTGCACGTTCTCCACGCGCGCCACGATCTGCTCCACCGCCGCCCTGTCGGCGCCGTTGGGCGTCTCGCCGGTCAACAGCACACGGCGGTTGTAGCTGGTCACGTTGACGTGCACGCGCTCCGAGCCCAGCGTCTCGCGGACGCGGTTGGACGCGCGCAGCTCGATGGTCTCGTCCTCCAGCTGCGCGCCCGAGGTGCGCCGGTCGGTGGCCACCAGGCCGCCGACGACCGCGCCGCCGACCAGGATCGGCGCGCAGCCCGCGAGCGAGCCGGACAGCAGCGCGCCCAGGACCAGGCGCTGCGCGGTGCGCGGGGAAAAGGTTCGCTTCATCTCAATCTCCAAGGGTGGTGCCATGCACGCGGTTCATGAAAAAGGGCGGGATCTAGATTTCGGTCTCGCCGAAGAGCTGCGCGTCCACGCCGTCGCAGATGCAGTGCAGCACCAGGCCGTGCACTTCGTGGATGCGCGCCGCGCGGTCGTGCGGCACGCCGATGTAGACGTCGGTCTCGCGCAGCATCGCCGCCAGCGGGCCGCCGCCGCGCGCGCCCAGGGCAACGATCGACATCTCGCGTTCGTGCGCCGCGTCCACCGCGGCGATCACGTCGGCGCCTTCGCCCTGGAGCGACAGCACCAGCAGCACGTCGCCGGCCTGGCCAAAGGCGCGCACCTGGCGCGCGAGGTTCTGCGAGGTGTCGGCCGATTCCGAAAGGGCGGCCACCGGGCCGCCGTGCAGCGCCAGCGCGGCCAGCTCGGGCCGCTCGCGCTCGAAGCTGCCGATGAACGTGGCTGCGAAGAACTGCGCATGCGCGGCCGATGCACCGTGGCCGCAGGCCAGCACCTTGCCGCCGCTGGTCACGCAGGCCAGCAGCGCCTGCACGGCCGCGGCGATGGGTTTGCTCAGTGCCTGCGCGGCCTGGTACTTCAGGTCGGCGCTGTCGATGAAATGCTGTTGGATCCGTTGCTCGAGCATGGTCCGCGATGATAACCGTGCGCGGCGCGCCGACCGCCGCATCGCTGCGTGACTACCCCCCGCAGAACCCTCTCATGGCGGGCGCTGACCGCCGGCTACAAATGGATACCCCCGAGCTGCTCAGCCTGCGTCGAAGGCAGCGCGAAGCCATTCGATGGCGTCGCCCTCGACCAGCACCGCATCGAAGCGGCAGGGCGGTGGCGTACCGCCCAGGCGCAGCAGGTAGTGCTGCGCCGCGAACACGATGCGCCGCTGCTTGGCCGTGCCGATGCTGGCCGCCGCGCCGCCCTGGCCGCGGCTGCGCCGCGCGCGCACCTCGACGAAGACCAGCGTGCCGTCGCGCGGATCGCGCAGGACGAGGTCGATCTCGCCGCCGCCGCGTCCCGGCGTCCGATAATTGCGGGCCACCAGCCGCAGGCCCTGGGCCTGCAGGTGGCCGAGCGCGCGGTCCTCGGCCGCGCGGCCGGTTTGCGCCGTGGTGGGACCGTCACCATCGCCCCGCCCGAAGACCTTTCCGAGGACACCCATGTGAGCGCTGCTTCCTTCGCCACTGCCTTGACTGCCGCGCGCGACGCGGCCGGTGCGCAGCATTATCCCCGGGGGACGCTGTACGTCGCGGCCACCCCGATCGGCAACCTGGCCGACATCACGCTGCGCGCGCTGCACGTGCTCCAGACCGTCGATGCCATCGCCTGCGAGGACACGCGCCACACCCAGACCCTGCTGCGCGCCTACGGCATCGAGCGCCCGGGCGCCCAGCTGATCGCGCTGCACCAGCACAACGAGGCCGAGGCGGCCCAGGGCGTGGCCGCGCGGCTGCGGCAGGGCCAGCGCATCGCCTATGCCAGCGACGCCGGCACGCCCGGCGTGAGCGACCCCGGCGCGCGGCTCGTCGCCGCGGTGCGCGCGGCCGGCCTGCCGGTGGTGCCGCTGCCCGGCGCGAGCAGCGTGACCGCGGCACTGAGCGCGGCCGGCGCGGTGGAGCAGGGCACGCCGGGCTTCCTGTTCGCCGGCTTCCTGCCCACGCGCGCGGCCGAGCGCGCCGCGGCCGTGGAGAAGCTGGCCGCCGAGCCGCGCAGCATCGTGCTGCTGGAGGCGCCGCACCGCATCGAGGAACTGGCCCGCGCGCTCGCCGTGCTGGGCCCGCGCCCGGTCACCCTGGGCCGCGAGCTGACCAAGCAGTTCGAAGAGATCGCCACCGTGCCGGCGGCCGAGGCCGCGGCCTGGCTGGCCGCCGGGCCGCAGCGCACGCGCGGCGAGTTCGTCGTCGTGCTGCATCCGGCGCCGCCGGCCGGCGGCGATGAGGCCGGCGCGGAAGCCACACGCGTTCTGCGGTTATTGCTGGCCGAACTGCCGGTGAAGTCCGCGGTGCGCCTGGCGGCCGACATCACCGGCGCACCGCGCAATGCCCTCTACGAACAGGCGCTGAAGCTGCGTGGCGAAGCCGGCTGAGCGCCCACGGCGGGCGCTGCCGATACACGCCTTCACCGCCGATTTACCGTCCGGCTACCGGGCCGACGTACGGAGCGGGCACACTTGCGCGCCATGAGAAGCGGGCTGGCGTCCGGATGCCGGCCCCATCTGGGAGAACCATGTCCACCGTTCTGAGAAAGATTCCCGCGCCGCTGCGCGTCGTCCTGGGCCTTGCCGTTGTCGCCGCGCTGGCCGTCGGCGCGAAGTTCGCCTTCTTCCCATCGCAGCCGCCGCAGCGGTTCGTCACCGCCACCGCCAGCCGGGGCGATATCGAGGACGCGGTGCTCGCCACCGGCACAGTGCAGGCGTTCAAGCAGGTGAGCGTGGGCGCGCAGGCGTCGGGCCAGATCAAGGCGCTGCATGTGGAGCTCGGCCAGCGCGTCAAGAAGGGCGAACTCGTGGCCGAGATCGATTCGACCACGCAGCAGAACACGCTGCGCAACGCCCAGGCGGCGCTGGAGGACGTGCGCGCACAGCTCGCCTCCAAGCAGACCTCGCTGATCGAGGCCGAGCTGGCGTACAAGCGGCAGAAGCGGCTCTTCGACGCCGACGCCGGCTCGCGCGCCGACTATGAGGCCGCCGAGGCCACGCTCGGCACCACGCGCGCGAGCATCGCGTCGCTGCAGGCGCAGATCAAGCAGGCCAACATCACGGTCGACACGGCCAATGTCAACCTCGGCTACACCCGCATCGTCTCGCCGATCGACGGCGTGGTGATCGCCCTCGTGGCGCTGCAGGGCCAGACGGTCAACGCCAACCAGACCACGCCGACCATCATCAAGGTCGCACAGCTCGACACGGTGACCATCAAGGCCCAGATCTCGGAGGCCGACGTTGTCAAGGTCCAGCCCGGCCTGCCGGTCTACTTCACCATCCTCGGCGAGCCCGACAACCGCTACGAGGCCAAGCTGCGCACCATCGAGCCGACCACCGACTCGACCCAGACCGAGACGTCCACCTCGACGTCGTCGTCCTCCTCCTCGTCGAGCAGCTCCAGCTCGTCCTCCTCCACCGCGATCTACTACAACTGCCTGTTCGACGTGCCCAACCCCGACGGCAAGCTGCGCATCTCGATGACGGCGCAGGTCTCCATCGTGCGCGCGCAGGCCAAGGGCGCGATCGTCATCCCGTCGTCGGCGCTCGGCCGCCGTGGCCGCGACGGCACCTACACGGTGCGCGTGCTCGACGCGCAGGGCAACGCCCGGCCGCGCACGGTCAAGGTCGGCATCAACAACAACGTCAACGCCCAGATCACCGAGGGCCTGGCCGAGGGCGACAAGGTCGTGCTCGCCGAGGCGGCCGAAGGCGGCTCGCCGCAGAACGGCATGCGCCGCGGCCCGCCGATGCGTCTCTGAGGCCGCGGCGATGAAGCAGGACATCCCCCAGGATGCGGCGTGGGGCGCCGCCGGCCGCGGCGCGCCGCTGCTCGACGTGCGCGGGCTGCGCCGCGAGTTCCCGGCCGGCGAGGGCACGATCGCCGTGCTCAAGGACATCGACCTCGCGATCCACGCGGGCGAGATGATCGCCATCGTCGGCCAGTCGGGCTCCGGCAAGTCCACGCTGATGAACATCCTCGGCTGCCTGGACAAGCCCACGGCCGGCAGCTACCGCGTGGCCGGCCGCGAAACGCGGGCGCTCGGCCCCGACGAGCTCGCTGCGCTGCGACGCGAGCATTTCGGCTTCATCTTCCAGCGCTACCACCTGCTGGGCGACCTGACCGCGCGCGGCAATGTCGAAGTGCCTGCGATCTATGCCGGCATGCCGTCGGCGCAGCGCCACGACCGGGCCGCGGCGCTGCTCGGCCGCCTTGGCCTGGCCGACCGCACCGGCCACCGGCCGGGCCAGCTCTCGGGCGGGCAGCAGCAGCGCGTGTCGATCGCGCGCGCGCTCATGAACGGCGGCAGCGTGATCCTCGCCGACGAGCCCACCGGCGCGCTCGACACCGCCGGCGGCGAGGAGGTGATGAAGATCCTCCAGGAACTGCATGCCGAGGGCCACACGATCATCATCGTGACCCATGACATGGCGGTGGCCGAGCATGCCGAGCGCATCGTCGAGATCCGCGACGGCCAGATCATCGGCGACCGGCCCACGGCCCGCATGCACGGCCAGCCGCCGGCCGGCCCGGCGCCTGCGCTGCCCGCGCGCGCGCCGGGGCGCAACGGCGCCGGCGCGCTGCGCGACCGCTTCGTCGAGGCGTTCCAGATGGCGCTGATCGCGATGAACGCGCACCGCCTGCGCACCTTCCTCACGATGCTCGGCATCATCATCGGCATCGCATCGGTGGTGGCCGTGGTCGCGCTCGGCGAAGGCTCGCGCCAGCAGGTGCTGCAGAACATCAGCTCCATCGGCACCAACACCATCGAGATCTTCTCGGGCTCCGGCTTCGGCGACCCGCGCTCCGCGCGCATCCGCACGCTGGTGCCGGCCGACGCCGACGCGCTGGCGCAGCAGGGCTACGTCGACAGCGTCACGCCCACGCTCCAGTCCTCGGTGACCGGGCGCTGGCGCAACGTCGAGGCCTCGGTCACCGTCACCGGCGCGGGCGAGCAGTACTTCCGCGTCAAGGGCGTGAAGATCGCGCAGGGCAGCGCCTTCGACGCCGGCCACGTGCAGCGGCGCGAGCAGGTCGCAGTGATCGACGACAATACGCGCAAGACCTTGTTCCCCAACACGCCCAACCCGGTGGGCGAAGTGGTGCTGCTCGGCAGCGTGCCGGTGCGCGTGATCGGCGTGGCTGCCAAGAGCGATTCGGCGTTCGGCAACAGCGAGTCGCTCAACGTCTTCGTGCCCTATACCGCGGCCATGACCCGCATCGTCAACCAGAACTATCTGCGGTCGATCACCGTGCGGGTCCGCGACGACGCGCCCACGGCCGCGGCCGAGCAGGGCATCAACCAGCTGCTGGAGCAGCGCCACGGCAGGAAGGACTTCTACGTCCTCAACACCGACAGCATCCGCCAGACCATCAAGGCGACCACGCAGACCATGACGCTGCTGATCTCGTCGATCGCGGTGATCTCGCTGGTCGTCGGCGGCATCGGCGTGATGAACATCATGCTCGTCTCGGTGACCGAGCGCACCCGCGAGATCGGCGTGCGCATGGCCGTCGGCGCGCGCCAGAGCGACATCCAGCAGCAGTTCCTCATCGAGGCGGTGCTGGTCTGCCTGATCGGCGGCGTGCTCGGCATCCTCGGCGCGCTGGCCTTCGGGCAGATCTTCGGGCGGACCAGCAGCGAATTCAAGATGGTGTATTCGCACAGCTCGATGATCGCCGCCTTCGTCTGCTCCACGCTGATCGGCGTGATCTTCGGCTTCCTGCCCGCGCGCAGCGCCGCCCGGCTCGATCCGGTGGAAGCCCTCGCTCGTGAATAGGATGAGCGACATCCCCCCGAGCGGCTTCGCCCGAGGCCGCAGCCAGAGGCTGCGACCGTTCGGGGCCGTCCGAGCCTGCGCAGGCAGGCTCGGCGCCGCGGCCCTGACCCCCGCCTTCTCTTCCCGCGCTTCGCGCTGCGGGAAGGGGGGCGGCGCCAGCGCGGCGGCGCGGCCCTTGCGCGGCGTCCGCTGGCCCAGGCCATGCCTGTTCACCCGCTGCGCTACGGACCAACCGAATTGGCACCTATGACTCTGACTGCATTGCTTCGTCCCTCCGCCCTGGCGCTCGCCCTCGCGCTGGCGGGCTGCTCCTCGCTGCGCACGGCTTACGAGGCGCCGGCCACGGCCGTGCCCGCGCGGTGGCAGCACGGCCCGGACGCCGCGCGCGACGCCGAGGCCGCCACGGGCGGCTGGTGGAGGGCCTTCGGCGACCCGGTGCTCGACGCGCTGGTCGAGGCCGCGCTCGCGCGCAGCAACGACCTGGCCGTCGCCGCCATCAAGGTGCGCAGCGCGCGGCTGCAGGCCCGGCTGGAGGAGAACCGGCCCACGCTCTCCGGCAGCGTGAGCGCGGACGCGAGCCGCTCGCTCGACGGCGGCTCCACCACGCGCTCGAACTCCGCCTCGCTCAGCGCGAGCTACGAGCTGGATCTGTGGAACCGCCTGGGCGCCTCGCTCGACGCCGCGCGCTGGGAGGCCGAGGCCACGGCCGAGGACCGCGAGGCCACGGCCCAGACGCTGGTGGGCACCACGGCCACGCTCTACTGGCAGCTCGCCTACTACAACCAGCGCCTGGCCGCCGCCGCCGAGAGCATCGCCTACGCCGAGCGCACGCTCGCGCTGGTGCAGGCGCAGTACGACGCGGGCTCCACCTCGTCGCTGGAGGTGGCCGAGTCGCGCCAGAGCCTGGCGAGCCAGCGCGCCACGTTCGTGCAGTTGCAGCAGCAGGTGGTGACGACGTCCAACTCGCTCGCGGTGCTGTTCGACGGCGTGCCCGTCGAGGTGGCCGTGCCGGGCTGGCGCGTGCCGCAGGCGCTGCCCGAGGCGCCGCTGCCCGAGGTGGCCGCCGGCCTGCCGGCCGCGCTGCTGGGCCGCCGGCCCGACCTGCGCGCGGCCGAGCTGCGGCTGCGCAAGCTGCTGGCCACGGCCGACGCGACGCGGCTCGCCTACTACCCGCAGTTCTCGCTGACCGGCGCGCTCGGCGGCTCCAGCACCACGTTGGGCAGCGTGCTCTCCAATCCCGCGGTCACGCTGGGTGCGGGGCTCACGCTGCCGTTCCTCAACCTCACGGAGATGCGGCTCAACACCGAGGTCGCGCGCAACGACTACGAGAAGGCGGTGATCGACTTCCGCCAGACGCTCTACGAGGCGCTGGCCGACGTGGACAACGCGCTGTCTGCGCGCCGCCAGTACGCGCTCCAGGGCGAGCAGCTCGAACAGTCGCTGGCCGACGCGCGCCGCATCGAGCGGCTCTACGAGGTGCGCTACCGCGCGGGCTCCGTGGCGCTCAGTGTCTGGCTCGACGCGCAGGAGAGCCGCCGCACGGCCGAGACCTCGCTGGCCGAGAACCGGCTCAACCGGTTCGCCAACCACGCGACGCTGTTCCAGGCGCTGGGCGGAGGGGTGTAGCGCCCTCGCTTGCGCCGTGAATCGACGTACGGTATCGACCGGACCGCAGGTGCCCCTCACCATGCGCGTCGATGCAGACGTGCTGGCCGCCATCAAGGCCAGCGGTGCCGGCTGGCAGACGCGGGTGAACGATCTGCTGCGCGACGCGGTGCGCAGCGGCAAGCTCGCGACCTGATTCAGCCCGCGGTGGGCGGGGCTAGCCCGTCGCACCGCTGGCGCAGCAGCGCATGCAGCCGCTGCACCGCCGGCAGGAACTGCCTGCGGTGCGCCGTCACCAGCGACAGCGGCACCGGCTCGCCCTGCCACGGGCCCTGCAGCAGCTCCAGCCGGCCGGCGAGCACGTCCTCGCGCACGTCCAGCCACGACTTGTAGGCGATGCCTTCGCCGGCCACCGCAAGGCGGCGCACGATCTCGGCGTCGTCGCTCTGCAGCGGGCCGTGCACGTCCACCGGGCGCTTCTGGCCGTCGGCATCGATGAAGACCCATCGGTCGTAGACCCGGCCGCGCATCAAAAACGGCAGGCAGTCGTGTGCCGCCAGGTCATCGAGCATGGCCGGGCGGCCGCGCTGCGCGAGGTACGCCGGCGCGGCCACCAGCACCCGGCGGTTGACCGGCGCCAGCGGCAGCGCGACGAAGCTCGCGTCCTGCGGCTCGCCGTAGCGCACGGCCACGTCCACCGGATCGCGGAACACGTCGGCGATGCGGTCCGAGAACGACAGCCGCAGCACCAGCCGCGGATGCGCGCGGTGGAAGTCCCTGAGCCAGGGCAGCAGCACATGGCGGCCGAAGTCCGACGGCGCGGCGATGCGCAGCAGGCCGCTCAGTTGCGCCCCATCGCCGTGCAGTCGCGCGCGGCCTTCGCGCAATGCGGCCAGCGCCTCCTGCGCATAGGGCAGGTAGCGCTCGCCCTCGGCCGTGAGGCGCAGGCTGCGCGTGGAGCGGGCGAACAGGCGCAGATCGAGCGCGCGCTCCAGCCGGCCGACGGCGGCGCTGGCCTGCTGCGGCGCCAGCCTGGCCTCGCGCGCGGCGTCGGAGAAGCTGCCGAGGGCGGCGGCGCGCTCGAACAGGGCGAGGTCGTCGAGGCGGATCATGGCCCCCGATTTTCTGCCAAAGCATGCAAGTGCTGGTCCATTGCATGGCTTGTAGGGGGCAATCGAACGCGCGACCATCCCGCCATCCCCTTTTTTCGAAAGCAAACGCCATGAAAGCCATCGTCTACATCCGGCACGGCCTGCCGATCGACGACCCGCAGTCGCTCGTCGAGATCGACCTGCCCGCGCCCGAGCCCGGCCCGCGCGACCTGCTGGTGCAGGTGCGCGCCGTCTCGGTCAACCCGGTCGACACCAAGCTGCGCCGCGGCGTGGCGGGCGAGGCGCCGCGCGTGCTCGGCTGGGACGCGGTGGGCATCGTGCAGGCCGCCGGTGCCGAGGCCACGCTGTTCAGGCCGGGCGACCGCGTGTTCTATGCCGGCTCGATCGCGCGGCCCGGCAGCAACAGCGAGCTGCACCTCGTCGACGAGCGCATCGCCGGGCCGGCGCCCCGCAGCCTCGGCGACGCCGAGGCCGCGGCGCTGCCGCTGACCTCCATCACCGCCTGGGAGCTGCTGTTCGACCGCCTCGGCGTGCCCGAAGGCGGCGGCGCCGGGCAGAGCCTGCTGATCGTCGGCGCGGCCGGCGGCGTCGGCTCCATCCTCGTGCAGCTGGCGCGCCAGCTCACCCGGCTCACCGTGATCGGCACCGCCTCGCGGCCCGAGACGGCCGACTGGGTGCGCCAGCTCGGCGCCCACCACGTGATCGACCACAGCCGGCCGCTGGCCGAAGAACTGAAGCGCGCCGGCCTGCCCGAGGTCGACTGCGTCGCCAGCCTGACGAACACCGACCGGCACTATGCCCAGATCATCGAGACGCTGCGCCCGCAGGGCCGGCTCGCGCTGATCGACGACCCCGACACCCTCGACGCCATGCCGCTCAAGCGCAAGAGCCTGTCGCTGCACTGGGAGCTGATGTTCACCCGCCCGCTCTACGAGACGCCCGACATCCAGCGCCAGCACGACCTGCTCGCGCGCGTGGCGCAGCTGGTGGACCAGGCCGTGCTGCGCAGCACGGCGGCCGAGCACTTCGGCGCGATCACCGCCGCCAGCCTGCGCCGCGCCCATGCGCTCGTCGAAAGTGGCAGGTCGCGCGGCAAGGTTGTTCTGGAAGGTTTCTAATCCGGCTCCCCTGGTCCAACCTCGAACGACACAGACACCATGCCGAACCCCGTTTCCCTCGTCGCCTTCGCCCGCGCCCGCCACGCGGTCAAGGCCTATGCCGCCGGCCAGCGCCTGGACGACGCCCAGGTGCGCGAACTGATCGAGCTGGCCCGGCTCGCGCCGTCGTCGGTCAACTCGCAGCCCTGGCACTTCACCATCGCGGGCGACGAGGCCGCCCGCGCGCGCATCGCCAAGGCCACCACCGGCTCCTACGCGGCCAACGAGCCCAAGGTGCGCGATGCCTCGCACGTCATCGTGCTGGCCGCGCGGGCCGACCGCTTCGCCGAGCACTTCGCCGCCGTGCTGGCGCAGGAAGCGCAGGACGGCCGCTTCCAGGACGCCGCCGCCCGCGCCGCGCAGGACAAGGGCCGCCAGTTCTACGTCGCCCAGCACCGCTTCGACCGCAAGGACGAGCCGCAGTGGCTGGAGAAGCAGGTCTACCTCGCCCTCGGCACGCTGCTGCTCGGCGCCTCGGCCGCCGGCATCGATGCCACGCCGATCGAAGGCTTCGACAGCCGTGCGCTCGATGCCGAACTGGGCCTGCGCGAGCGCGGCTACACCAGCCTGGTGCTGGTGGCGCTGGGCCGCCGCGGCGACGGCGACTTCAACGCCGGCCTGCCGAAATCGCGCCTGCCGCTGGACAAGGTAGCGACCTTTCTATAGGGGGTATATCCTCCTGGCGCGCGAGATACGAGCGCTGTGGGTCGATGACCTGGGGGGTATCTAGACCAGTGCGGCCGTGACCGCCAGCCCGGCGGCCACGCCGCCGAACAGGTCGCCCTCGACCAGCGGCACGCCGGGCAGGGCCGTGCGCAGCGTCGCCTGGAACGGCCGCAGCGCCGACGAGCCGCCGGTGAGGTAGACCGCGTCGAGCGCGCCCGCCGCCACGCCTGCGCGCCGCACGCAGTCCTGCGCGCAGGCGGCCACGCGGGCCAGCAGCGCTTGCAGGTGCCCGGCCAGCGGGCCCGGCGGCAGCGGCGCGCCCAGGGCCGGCTCGATAAAGTCCAGGTCCAGCCAGGCTTGCGCATCCGCGCTGGACGCGGCGATCTTGGCGCGCTCCACCTCGGCCGCGATGCGGTGGCCGAACTGGCGTTCCAGCACGGCCATCAGCAGGCGGTGCAGCGCCGGGTCGCGGTAGTCGCCGCGCAGCGCCTGCGCCGCGCGCACCGCCGGCCCGCCGTACTGCCAGTGGATCAGATGCCAGGTGGCCAGGTCGTGGAACACGTGGCTCGGCACCTCGCGGCCGTGCGGACCGGTGTGGCCCAGGCCCAGCAGCGGCATGGCCAGCGCCAGGTTCAGCCGCTGGTCGAAGTCGGTGCCGCCGATGTGCACGCCGGCCGTGGCCAGCAGGTCGGTGATCTTGCCCCCGTTTCACGGACACCCCTATAAGCGATTAACTATCGCAATAGGAGGTGGACGATGACCAAGAGCAAGGCAAGCAGAAAGGGGCAGGAGTTCAGCCTGGAGTTCAGGCAGCAGGCACTGTTGCGAGCGGCCACAGAAGGGGTAACCACGGTGGCTCGTGATCTGGGGTTGCAGCCTGCCCAGCTGTACAGTTGGCGCGCCCAGGCGCGGCGGCACGACCAGGACGATCAGGCACAACGCTTGGAGTTGGCCGAACATGCACGGCTCAAACGTGAAGTGGCGCGGCTGGAGGAGGAGAACGCTTTC
>WNDY01000059.1 GCA_009914555.1 Xylophilus sp. | reverse complement strand
TTGGGGATCGTGGGCAACGCCGCCGTTCGGGCGGCTATCGCTGCGTTCTTCGTTTTCGTCTTGCTCGTCGGCATACATGCTCCTCATTGACATGCTATGCCTCACACACAAAATTTCGGACAGGCTCCGTCCGCCCGCCTTTCGCTTTCGTTTCGTCGCCGCTTCTCCTCCACGCTCCATGCCGCTGACCTCCACGCCCCTGTCCCGCCGCCAACGATGGTTCGCCGCGGGGGCTTCGGCCTGTCTCGCGCTGGCCGCCGCGCAGGCCGGCATGGCGCTGCGCCCCCAGGCGGTGGCCGCTGCGGCGCCGCCCGAGGCCAACCGCATGCAGATGGAGCGCCAGCCCGATTTCGCGAAGATGCAGGCTGTGGGCGAAGCCATGTTCTTCGACCGCGGCCTCTCGGCCTCGGGTAGGGTCTCCTGCGCCAGCTGTCACGACCCGGCCCACGCCTTCGGCCCGTCCAACGCGCTGGACGTGCAGCCCGGCGGCCGCGACGGCCGCACCATCGGCACGCGCGCCGCGCCGTCGCTGCGCTACCAGCAGAACGTGCCGCCCTTCACGATGCACCGCTTCGACGACGACTTCGACGAGAGCGAGGACCAGGGCGCCGCTGGCGGCCATAACTGGGACGGCCGCGCCCGCACCCTGCACGAGCAGGCCGCCATCCCGCTGCTGGCTAGGCACGAGATGGCCAATGCCAGCCCGGCGGAAGTCGTGACCAGGCTGCGCGCCGCGCCCTATGCGGCGCAGTTCCGCGAGACCTTCGGCCAGGATGCGCTCGACGACGAGGGCCGCGCCTTCCAGTGGGCCACGCTGGCACTGGAGATGTTCCAGCAGGACCCGGCAAAGTTCTACCCCTACAGCAGCCGCTACGACGACTACCTGCGCGGCAAGGCGAAGCTGAGTGCGGCCGAGATGCGCGGTCTGGCGCTGTTCAATGCCGAGAACAAGGGCAACTGCGCCTCCTGCCATGTCAGCCAGGTCAGCGCCAACACCGGCGCCTTCCCGGCGTTTTCCGACTTCGGCCTGATCGCGCTCGGCGTGCCGCGCAACCGCGCGCTGCCGGCCAACCGCGATCCGGCGTTCCACGACCTGGGCGCATGCGGACCCGACCGCACCGACATCGATCCAAAGGCCAACCCCGAGCTGTGCGGCGCCTTCCGCACCCCCAGCCTGCGCAACGTGGCCGTGCGGCAGAGCTTCTTCCACAACGGCCTCTTCCACAGCCTGGAGGACGTCGTGCGCTTCTACGTGGAGCGCGACGTGGCGCCGCAGCGCTGGTACCCGGGCAAGGCCCACCGCCCGGACGACCTGCCGGCCGCCTATGCCGAGAACCTGAACATGGACCCGCCCTTCGGCGGCAAGCGCGGCGGCCGTCCGGCCCTCGACGAGGCCGAGATCCGCGACATCGTCGCCTTCCTGCGCACCCTGACCGACAAGGACATGGAGCCGGCCGCCCAGGCCCTGACCCAGCGCAGCCAGCCGGCGCGCATCGCTCACGGCAGGTAACGACAACGCGCCCGCGGCGCAGTACGCTCGGCTTGTCTTCACCCGACAAGGAAAAGAGCCATGCATGTCCTGCTGCCGATCGACGGAACCGAACTCTCGCTGCGCGCAGTGCGCTATGCCATCGGGCTGCACCACCAGGGCCTGCAGCTGCGGGTGCTGCTGGCCAACGTGCAGGAGCCGTCGAACTTCTACGAACTCGTCAACGCGCCCGACCCGGCCGTGCGCGAGAAGATCAGCGCCGAGGCCGGCCGCCACCTGCTGGCCCAGGCCCAGGCCCTGCTGCGCGAGGCCTGCATCGCCCACGTCGATGCGGTGGCCCATGGCGACCCGGCCCAGGCGCTGATCGAGCTGGCCGAAACGAACGGCATCGACCTGATCGTCATCGGCGGCCACGGCAAGGGCCTGCTGCGCTCGGCCATCGAAGGCTCGGTGTCGCTCAAGCTGCTGCAGGAGGCAAAGGTGCCGGTGCTCGTGGTCAAGGCGCCGCTGGCGGCCTGACGGACTGCCAGGGCAGCGCGACGGCGAGCCATGCCCCAGGGCAGAGATGATGCGCAGGCCAGGCACGCGGTCGGGATTGCGCGCTGGGCGCCACGCCGTCCGGCCGGCGCTGCGACACTGGCGGACTTTCCCGACCGCCCACCATGGACCTCCACCTCTGGACCGCCTACCTCATCGCCTGTCTGCTGATCGCTGTCTCGCCCGGCTCGGGCGCCGTGCTCTCGATGAGCCACGGCATGGCCTACGGGGTGCGCCGCACCAGCGTGACGATCGCCGGACTGCAGATCGGCCTGGCGGCGGTCCTGCTGACGGCGGGTGCCGGCGTGGGCTCGCTGTTGGTCGCGTCGGAGATCGGGTTCAACATCGTCAAGACGCTGGGTGCGCTCTACCTGATCTGGATCGGCTTCAGGCAGTGGACCGAGAAGGTGCAGGCGCCGGACGAAGGCGCGGACGCCCTCCCGGCGGCCGCGGCACCGGGCTGGCGCGGCCGGCTGGCGATTGGGTTTTTGACTAACGTGACCAATCCCAAGGGGATCCTCTTCATGGTCGCGGTGCTGCCGCAGTTCATCCGCCCAGACCGGCCGCTGGCGCTGCAGCTGCTGGTCATGACCGTGACCATGTGCGGCGTCGATACGCTCGTGATGCACGGCTACGCCTTCGCAGGCGGCGGCCTGCAGCGGCTGCTGCGCAACGCGCGTGCGGCCAAGGTGCGCAACCGCGTGTTCGGCGGGCTGCTGATGGGCGTGGGTGCCGGGCTGTTCTTCGTTAAGCGGCACCATGGGGTATAGGCCCGACAAAGACGTCATCAGACGTATTGGAGCGCAATCCCTCGGTCTTCAAAGGTCGGCGGGCACAAGGACTTGCCCCTCCATCAAGCGCCTCGCGCTTCAGTCAATCCACCCACCTGCTGGCGTTGCGCCAGATCTGGAACCACGGGCTCGGTGCGTCCAGCCCACCCGTGCGGGCCGCATCGGTCCAGCTGAACTGGACGTTGCGGAATACGCGCTCGGGGTGCGGCATCATGGCCGTGAAGCGGCCGTCGGGCGTGGTCACCGCGGTCAGGCCGCCCG
Source organism: Xylophilus sp. (assembly GCA_009914555.1). Lineage (GTDB taxonomy): Bacteria > Pseudomonadota > Gammaproteobacteria > Burkholderiales > Burkholderiaceae_C > WNDY01. The sequence continues at coordinate 20,609 of WNDY01000059.1, read as the reverse complement.
CGCTGCCGTTCGGGTTGAACGGATAGACCTCGGTCGGCTGGCCCAGGTGGTCCACGAAGCGCATCGCCGCCACGGCCTGCGTCGGGTCGCCACGGCGCGCGAAGTTGGCATAGCCCTCGCCATGCGCCACGGCGATCGGCAGCCGCGCGCCGGCCAGGCCCTGGAGGAACAGGCTCGGCGAATCGAGCACCTCCACCTGCGACAGCCGCGCCTCGAAACGTTCGCTGCGGTTGGTGGTGAAGCGCGGCCAGGCCTCGGCGCCCGGGATGATGTCGGCCAGCTCGGCGAACATCTGGCAGCCGTTGCACACGCCGAGGCCGAACGTGTCGCCACGGCCGAAGAACGCGCGGAACTGGTCCGACAGCGCCGGGTTGAAGGTGATCGACCGGGCCCAGCCGATGCCGGCGCCGAGCGTGTCGCCGTAGCTGAAGCCGCCGCAGGCAACAACGCCGCGGAAGTCGGCCAGCGCGGCACGGCCGCTCTGCAGGTCGGTCATGTGGACGTCGTGCGCGTCGAAGCCGGCCTCGTTGAACGCGAAAGCCATCTCGACGTGCGAGTTGACGCCCTGTTCGCGCAGGATCGCGACCTTCGGGCGGTTCTTGAGCAATGCCGGCGCGACCGGTTCGCGCAGCAACGATTGCGCGGCCTCGGGCAGGTACACATGCAGCCCGGTGTCGTCCGGCGCGCCGGCGGCGGCGTGCTCGGCATCGGCGCACTCGGGGTTGTCGCGTTCGCGGGCGATCTTCCAGCTCACGCTGTCCCAGACCTGCTGCAGGTCGAACAGGCTGGCGTCGAACACCGCCTTGGCATCGCGCCAGACCTGCACGCGGCCCTTGCCGGCGTCGATCGGCGACGAGGCCGGCCGCGTCTTGCCGACGAAGTGGCTCCACTGCGACAGGCCGTGGGCGCGCAGCACCTGGATCACCTCGTTGCGCTCGCGGGTGCGCACCTGCAGCAGCACGCCGGGCTCCTCGGCGAACAGCGCCTTGAGCGTGAGCTCCTCGCGCCGCGCGCTGACCTGCGACGCCCAGTTCTTCGCGTCGCCGTATTCGGCGCGGCTGTCGCTGATGCCGTCGCCCTCGGTCACGAGCAAATCGACGTTGAGCGCCACGCCGACGTAGCCGGCGAAGGCCATCTCGCAGGCTGCGGCGAACAGGCCGCCGTCGCTGCGGTCGTGGTAGGCCAGGATGCGGCCCTGCGCGCGCAGTTCGTTGACGGCGGCGACGAGGTTCTTCAGGTCCGCGGCATCGTCGAGGTCCGGCACGGCGCCGCCGCTCTGGCCCAGCACCTGCGCCAGGATCGAGCCGCCCATGCGGTGCTGGCCGCGCCCCAGGTCCACCAGCACGAGCGTGGTGTCGTCCTCGGCCGCGTCGAGCTGCGGCGTGAGCGTGCCGCGCACGTCGGGCAGCGTAGCGAACGCGGTGACGATCAGGCTCACCGGCGAGGTGACCTTGCGGGCCTCGCCGCTCTCGGCGTCGCTCCACTGCGTGCGCATCGACAGGCTGTCCTTGCCCACGGGGATCGAGATGCCGAGCGCCGGACAGAGGTCCATGCCGACGGCGCGCACCGTGTCGTAGAGCGCGGCGTCCTCGCCGGGCTCGCCGCAGGCGGCCATCCAGTTGGCGCTGAGCTTGACACGCTTCAGGTCCACCGGCGCGGCCAACAGGTTGGTGATGGCCTCGGCCACCGCGAGGCGGCCGGAGGCCGGCGCGTCGATCGCGGCGACCGGCGTGCGCTCGCCCATCGCCATCGCCTCGCCCGCAAAGCCGCGGTGGTCGGCCAGCGTGACGGCCACGTCGGCCACCGGCACCTGCCAGGGGCCGACCATCTGGTCGCGGTGCGTGTGGCCGCCGACGGCGCGGTCGCCGATGGTGACCAGGAAGCGCTTGGAGGCCACAGTCGGATGGCTCAGCACCGCGATCGCGACCTGCTGCAGGTCGACGCCGGTGAGCTCGATCGGCGCGAAGGGGCGGGCCACGCGCCGCACGTCGCGGTGCATGCGCGGCGGCTTGCCGAGCAGCACGTCCATCGGCATGTCCACCGGCGCCGGGCCGTCGCTCTGCGCGTCGGCCAGCACGAGCTGGCGTTCCTCGGTGGCCACGCCGACGACGGCGAACGGGCAGCGCTCGCCTTCGCAGAACGCCGTGAACCGCGGCAGCGACGCAGGCGCGATCGCGAGCACGTAGCGCTCTTGGCTTTCGTTGCTCCAGATTTCCTTGGGCGACAGGCCCGATTCCTCGAGCGGCACGGCGCGCAGGTCGAAGCGGGCGCCGCGGCCGGCGTCGTTGGTCAGTTCGGGAAAGGCGTTGGACAGGCCGCCCGCGCCCACGTCGTGGATCGCGAGGATCGGGTTCGCGTCGCCCTGCAGCCAGCAGTGGTTGATGACCTCCTGCGCGCGGCGCTCGATCTCGGGGTTGCCGCGCTGCACCGAGTCGAAGTCGAGCTCGGCCGCGTTGGCGCCGGTGGCCAGGGAGCTGGCCGCGCCGCCGCCCATGCCGATGCGCATGCCGGGCCCGCCGAGCTGGATCAGCAGCGTGCCGGCAGGGAAGGCGATCTTCTTCGTCTGCGCCGCGTCGATGTGGCCCAGGCCGCCGGCGATCATGATCGGCTTGTGGTAGCCGCGCTGCACTGTGTCCACGTCGCTGGCGACGGCCTGCTCGTACTCGCGGAAGTAGCCCAGCAGGTTCGGGCGGCCGAACTCGTTGTTGAACGCGGCGCCGCCGAGCGGGCCCTCGGTCATGATTTGCAGCGGGCTCGCGATGTGGCCGGGCCGGCCGATGCTCTCACCCTCGGCGGGCCAGAGCTTCGATACCGTGAAGCCGGTCAGCCCGGCCTTCGGACGGCTGCCGCGGCCGGTCGCGCCTTCGTCGCGGATCTCGCCGCCGGCGCCGGTCGATGCGCCGGGGAACGGCGAGATCGCCGTCGGGTGGTTGTGCGTTTCCACCTTCATCAGCACGTGCTGCAGCGCGTTCTCGGCCGCATAGCGCGGCGCGCCGCCATCCCCGAGCTTCGCGGCGAAGCGCTCGACCTCGAAACCCTCGATCACCGAGGCGTTGTCGGAATAGGCCACCACCGTGCCCTGCGGATGCAGCTGGTGGGTGTTGCGGATCATGCCAAACAGGCTCTTGTCCTGCTGCTCGCCGTCGATGGTGAATTCGGCGTTGAAGATCTTGTGGCGGCAGTGCTCGCTGTTGGCCTGCGCGAACATCATGAGCTCGACGTCGGTGGGATTGCGGCCGAGCTTGCCGCCGAACGCATCGACGAGGTAGTCGATCTCGTCGTCGGCCAGCGCCAGGCCGAAGCGGGTGTTGGCTGCGGCCAGTTCGGCCCGGCCGCCGGCCAGCACGTCGACCTGTTCCATCGGCGCGGCATCGAGCGCGGTGAACAGCGCCTGCGCGGCGTCACGCGAGGGCAGGACCGACTCGGTCATGCGGTCGTGCAGCAGCGCGGCCACGGCCGCGCGCTGGGCATCGTCGAGCACTGCCTTGCCGCGCGACAGCAGCCCGCCGGCCTTGAGCAGCACGCGGTATTCGGTGATGCGCTCCACGCGGTGCACCGGCAGGCCGCCACCCGCCAACCCGCAATTGCGCGCGATGTCGGTCGCCTTCGACGCCCAGGGCGAGAGCGTGCCCAGGCGCGGCGTGACGACGAAGACCTCCCCTTCCTCGCTGCCGGCCCAGGGATCGCCGTAGGTCAGCAGCGCCGCGATGCGCCCGGCCTCGGCGGGCGCCGGTGCGTCCTGCGTGGCCACCAGATGCACGTAGCGTGCCGAGATGCCGACGATCTTCTCGTGGATGGCGGCAAGGCGGGGCAGGAGCTGGCGGACGCGGAAGTCGCTCAGGGCGTTGCTGCCCTCGAACTGGGTGATGTGCAGGGTCACGGTGGATGCCTGTGTCTTTGGCTGGGCAGGAGGTGGCGGCGCGGCCGCTGGATGGGGCCGGCGCCGCAGGCGGCGCGGGGCCGCCCGGGAAACTGCGCATTTTACCGGGCTTGGCCGGGCTGCCTGCGGGCCTGCGGGGCCGGATGGGATAATTCTGCCCATGACCATCCACTACAAGACACCCGAGGAAATCGAAGGCATGCGCGAGGCCTGCCGCCTGGCTTCGGAAGTGCTGGACTACATCACGCCGCACATCCGCCCCGGCATCACCACCAAGCGCATTGACGAACTGGCGGCGCAATGCCTGAAGGCCCAGGGCACGGTGTCGGCCGCCATCGGCTACCAGCCTCCGGGCTACCCGCCCTTTCCCGGCCATCTGTGCACCTCGGTGAACCACGTGGTCTGCCATGGCATTCCCAACGACAAGCCGCTCAAGAAGGGCGACATCGTCAACGTGGACCTGGACCTCATCACCAAGGACGGCTGGTGTGGCGACAACAGCCGCATGTTCCTGATCGGCGAAGTCTCGATCGCCGCCAAGCGCCTCGTGAACCTGACCTACGAGGCCATGTGGCACGGCATCGAGCAGGTGCGCCCCGGCGCGCGGCTGGGCGATGTGGGCCATGCGATCCAGAAGTTCGCCGAGGGGCATGGCCTGTCCGTCGTGCGCGAGTACTGCGGCCATGGCATCGGCCGCTCCGTCCACGAGGAACCGCAGGTGCTGCACTACGGCAAGCCCGGCACGCTGGAAGAGCTGCGCCCCGGCATGACCTTTACGATCGAGCCGATGCTCAACCTCGGCCGCCGCGAGGTCAAGGAGTTCGGCAACGACGGCTGGACCATCGTGACCAAGGACCGCAGCCTCTCGGCCCAGTGGGAGCACACGGTGCTGGTCACCGAGACCGGCTACGACGTGCTGACCGTCTCGGCCGGCAGCCCGGCCGTGCCGGCCTTCGTCAAAGGCTACGTGGACCCGCGCCAGCCAGCCGCCGCCGCGGCCTGAACGGCCGCCCGCCGCGGCCGCTCACCGCTGCCGCAGCAGCGCGGCGATCGCCTCCAGGGCGCCACCGGCCTGCGCCGCCGCGACGTTCAATCGCAGGAACGAGGGGTGCGCGCTCGAAAACAGACAGCCCGGGGCCACGAGATGGCCCTGCTCCAGCAGCCGCCGGCTCAGGGCGAGCGCGTCCACGCCCGGCCCCGCGTCGGCCCAGAGGAACAGGCCGGCATTCGCCGTGCTGCCCACATGCAGGCCCGCGGCCCGGGCCGCCTCGGCGACTGCCGGATGCGCCTGCGCCAGCCGCGCCCGCAGCAGGCCGCACTGGTGCCGGTAGCTGCCGTCCGACAGCAGGCGGTAGACAGTGCGCTCGGCCAGGCTGTTCGCCGCGATGCAGTGCAGGGCGCGGTAGGTCGCCATCCATTCGATGCGCTCGGCAGTGGCGGCGAGGTAGCCCACGCGCAACCCCGGCGCCAGCGTCTTGGAAAAGCTGCCGACGTGGATGACCCGCTGCAGCTGGTCCAGCGGCGCCAGGCGGGTTGCGGCAGGGCCGCCATGGTGGGGCACCAGGTCGCCGTACGTGTCGTCCTCGACGATGGTCAGGTCGAATTCCTCGGCCATGCGCAGGATCTGGAACGCCTTGTGCGGCGCCATGCTGCTGCCCGTGGGGTTGTGAAGCACCGAGGTGCAGAAGAAGTAGCGCGGCCGGTACTTCATGCACAGCGTGCGCAGGGCGTCGATGTCCGGGCCGTCGTCCAGCCGCGCCACGGCGACGGGCTGCAGCCCCGAGGACATCAGCCGGTCCACCAGCAGCGGCTGGCAGGGCTGCTCCACCAGCACGTGCTCGCCTTCGCTGCGCAGGAACGCCTGCACGACCAGGCCCAGCGCTTCCGTCGCGCCGCTGGTGACGATGATGTTCGCGGCGCCGGCCGGGATGCCGGCATCCTGCAGTTTCAGCTGCAGCTGCTGGCGCAGCGGCAGGTATCCCTGCGCTTCGCCATGCCGCGCCAGCCTTCGCTGGCTGCCCCGCGCCACCGTGCGCAGCGCGCTCGCGATGCCGGCCTCGGCGATCCAGTCCTCGGGCAGCGTGCCGATGCCGCTCTGGCTGGCGAGGCCCGGAGCCGGATGCTGCAGCGCAAGCCGCAGGCGCGTGACCTCGGCGAGGCCATGGGGGTAGAAGAGGCTCGGACGCGCCAGAGGCTGCTGCGACGCGCTGCGCACCGCCGGCGCCCTGACGTAGTAGCCCGAGCCCGGACGCGACTCCAGCAGGCCGTGCGCCACCAGCTTGTCGTAAGCCCGCGCCGCGGTGTCGCGGCTGATCTGGCAGTCCTGCGCCAGCTGGCGTACCGACGGCATGCGCGTGCCCGTACCGATTCTCCGACCACGGATGGCGGCCGAGACGCGCAGGAAGATGCGATCGACCAGCGAATGCGCGCCCTCTTCCCCGGTATTTTCCAGATCGGCCCTGCCGATAACAAAACCGTCCTCGCGGCGCAACTTCCTTTTACGCATTAGCTTTCTCTGCTGGCCGCCCCGCGCCTGTGGGAACATTGGCGAACTGTCATGAACACCAAGTCTGACAGTTCAGGCATGGCGACTCGATAGTGTACCGGCACTGGAGGGCCCCGGATGGATAACCTGCGGGCCGGCCTCCATCGCCTTCCACCGTATTGCCATGCCCATTCTTCTTTCATCCCATGCCCTGCCGCGCCTGCGCCGCAGCCTGGTGGTGCTTGCCGTGTCGGCGGCGGCCGCCGGCGCCGCGGCCCAAACGGCGGCCCCTCCCGCGGACGCCGCGCAGCATCGCTACCATCTGCCGGCCGCGCCGGTGGCCAACACGCTGCAGGAGATCGCCCGCGCCAGCGGCCGGAGAATCGTCGTCGACGCCGCGGCGGCAGCGGGCGTGCGCTCCGGCGCGGTCGACGGCACGCTGACCGTGGACCAGGCCATCGCGCGAGCCCTCGCGGGCACCGAGCTGACAGCCGGCCCCCAGGACGATGGCAGCATCTGGGTGACCATCCCCGCCAAGCTCGGCACCGTGCTCGTGGCGGCCACGCGCGACCCGGCGGAAACCAGCTTCAAGGCAGACCGCTCCGACACGGCCACGCGCAGCGGCACCAGCCTGATGGACGTGCCCCAGTCCGTGACCATTATCACGGGCAAGGTGCTGGAGAGCCAGCAGGCGCTGTCGGTGCGCGATGCGCTCGCCAACGTCAGCAGCATGGCCTTCACGCAGTCTCCGCAGGGCTCGCCCACCTTCTCGATCCGCGGCTACTCCTCCACTGCGGCGACGGTCAACGGCGTGGAAGACCGCTCGGCCTCGCTGACCAACGTCTTCGGCGTGGAGCGCATCGAAGTGCTCAAGGGGCCCCAGGCCATCCTCGCCGGCGCCAACTCGCTGGGCGGCGGCGTCAACGTGGTCACCAAGAAGCCCCAGGCCGACCCGATCCGCTCGCTGCAGTTGCAGTACGGCTCGCATGGCGACAAGACCGTCGCCGGCGACCTCGGCGGCGCCCTCACCGACAGCAGGAAGCTGAGCTACCGCCTGATCGCCTCCAAGAGCGATGCCCGCAGCAGCCAGGGCGGCTTCGACGGCCGCGAGGACGGCTCCGTGCTGGCGCAGCTGCGCTGGAAGGACGAAACGACCGACCTGATCGCCGGCCTGTCCTACGGCAAGCAGTACCAGCCGCCGCCGCTCTACACCTTCGCGCGCCGCGACGGCCGCATCCTGCCCGCGCCCGCGATCCGCCAGGGTAACCGGCAGGACGGTTTCGACTCCGAACAGAAGCGGGCCTTCTACCAGCTCGAACAGAAGATCGGCGGCGGCGCGACCTTCGTGTCGCGGCTGCAGCGGTCGCTGACCGGGCTGGACCTGCACCTGCGCTCGCCGTCCGGCCTGCTCTACGACACGGGAGCCGCCAACGATTCGCCCAACGGCAAGGTCACCTACTATGGCGGCCGCTCACACCAGGACGCGGCCCAGACATCCGGCGACCACTATTTCCGCATCGACAGCGCGACGGGGCCGGTGGCGCACAAGCTCTCAGTGGGCATCAACCATTCCTCGTACGATTACCGCCAGACCGAATGGAGCGGCGCTTCGGTCAGCCCGGTGGTCTACCCGGCCGACACGAGTTATGTCTTCCCCGACCTCGTCGCCAACGCGCAAACGCTGAGCAGCATCACCAACCAGACGACTGACCAGGTCGGCCTGTTCGGGCAGGACCTCCTACGCTGGGGCGACTGGAGCCTGCTGCTCAACCTGCGCCGCACGCGCTACACGAGCAAGAGCACGACCAACTACGTCTCGATCAACTACCTCTGGGACAACCCGAAGACCGAGGTGTGGACCACGACCCCGGGCGGCGGCCTGATCTACAACCTCACGCCCGAGACCTCGCTGTACGCGAGCTACGCCGAAGGCTTCGTGCCGCAGGCCACGGCCTCCTGCACGGGCGGCCTGGTGGACCCGATCACGACCCGCAACCGCGAGCTGGGCGCGAAGTTCGACCTGCTCGACGGCAAGCTCTCGCTGACCACGGCGGCCTTCGAACTCGCGCAGTCCAACACGCTGAACTACGACAGCATCAACAGGTGCTACAACGTGCGCGATTCGCAGGTCACCCGGGGGCTCGAACTGGACATCCAGGGGCAGCCGGCGCGCGGCTGGAACCTGATCCTGAACTACACCTACTCGACGCTGAAGGACGTCGGCAACCAGGCCACCGTCTACTACGGCCAGGCCAAGCACAAGGCCAGTCTGTGGACGACCTATGACTTTCCCGCCGAAGACCAGTGGTGGAAAGGCCTGGGCGTGGGCTTCGGCGTGACGGCAGCCAGCCGTCTCAACGGCACCTACGACGCCACCTATCCGTTCACCATTCCAGGCCAGGCGCAGTTCGACGCCAGCCTGTTCTATACCCGGGACAAGTGGAGCGTCATCTTCGGCGTGAAGAACATCGCCGACCGGCTGCTCTATGGCGTGTCTTCCAGCAGCGCCTACATTCCGGTGCTGGAAGGCCGGACCTTCCTGCTCACGGTGCGGCACAGCTTCGAATGATCCGCCATGCCGCCACGGGGCCGGCGCCGGCGGCCCGCCTCCTGGCGCAGGGCCGCCCGGGCATCCCGCAGCTGATCCTGCCGTTCTGGAAGTCGCAGGAGCGCGCCAGCGCGCTGCTCAAGCTCGCCGTCATCCTCGCCATCACCTTCGGCGGGACCTCGCTGGCGGTCTGGTCCAACCAGCTGCTCGGCGAGGTGACCGATGCGCTCGTCAACCGCCAATGGCCGCTGCTGTTCAGCGCGCTGCTGCTGAGCACGGCCGTCGGCCTGGCCAGCGGCGGCCTGACGGTGGCCGGTGTGGTGCTCAACAACCTGCTGGTGCTGCAATGGCGCACCTGGCTGACCGGCGAACTGCTGCGGCGCTGGACCGAGGAGCATGCCTACTACGGGCTGGAGCGCGAGACCCGCCTCGACAACGCGGACCAGCGCATCGCCGAGGACGTGCGCCTGTTCACCGAACAGACGGTGAACCTGGCGCTGAACTTCACCTCCGCCGGCGTGCGCAGCGTGGCCTATGGCTATCTGCTGTGGAACCTCGCCGGCAGCCTGCGGCTCGGCTGGGCGGGCCACACGATCCTTGTGCCGGGCTACATGGTGCTGCTGGCCTTCCTCTACGTCGGACTGGAACTGTGGCTGACGCACTGGCTCGGCAAGCCCATGGTGGGCCTGAACAACCGCAAGCAGACCGTGGAGGCCGACTACCGCTATGCCGCGATGCAACTGCGCGAGAACGCGGAGCAGATCGCCTTCTACCGGGGCGGAGCACGCGAGGGCGTGCGGCTGCGGGACCGCTTCGCCGACGTGCGGCGCAACGCGCTGGACATCATCCGGCGCAGCGGCAAGGTGCTGTTCGCGCAGTCGGCCTATGGCCACGTCTTGCATCCGGTCCCGACCATCGCGGCGCTGCCGCGGTACTTCGCCGGCGAAATCACCCTGGGCGGCATGACCCGCATCGTCGACGCCTACCGCCTGCTGCTGTCGCCCCTGTCGTTGGCCAACCAGGCCTACCTCGGCATCACCGCTTGGCTGGCGGTCTGCAACCGGCTGCGCGACCTGTACTGGTTCCTGGAGAAGACGGGGAGCGCCGCCGGCGGCATCTGCGTGGGGCACGCACCGCAGCAGGAACGACAGCAGCCGCAGGCCCTGGCGACGTCCGCGCTGTGCCTGCGCACCCCGCAGGGCCACCGGCTGGCCGACGTGGCGCCGCAGCGCGTCGCCGCGGGCGAGCGCTGGCTGGTGCGCGGCGCGTCGGGCGCCGGCAAAAGCACGCTGCTGCGCGCGATCGCCGGCCTGTGGCCGCATGGCGAAGGCGAGATCCTGCTGCCGGCCGGGGCATCGACGATGTTCCTGCCGCAGCGCAGCTACATACCCGACGGCAGCCTCAAGGCCGCGCTGGCCTATCCGGCCGGGCCGGAGCGCTTCGCCGACGAAGCCTGCCGGCAGGCGCTGGCGGACGTCGGCCTCTGGCGCGGCACGTCGTCGCTGACGGCCTCGGCGCGCTGGCAGCAGGAGCTCTCCGGCGGCGAGCAGCAGCGCCTGGCCATCGCGCGGGCGCTGCTGCACCGGCCGGACTTCCTGTTCCTCGACGAAGCGACCAGCGCGCTCGACGAAGCCAGCGAGGCCCGCGTCTACGAGACCCTGCTGGCCGTGCTGCCCGGCAGCGCGCTGGTCAGCGTGGCGCACCGCAGCACCTTGCTGAAATACCACGACCGGGTGCTCGAACTGACGCCGGCCGCCCGTTCCTGAGCCCGCGGGCGCGGCCCGCCCCTCATTCGGCAGGCCGCAGCACCCTGCCCAGCAGCGCCCGCGCCTGGTCCGCGCCACGCAGGGCGTGGGCGCGCGCATGCCGGTTGCGCTCCCGCAGGCGGGCGGCGACGGCGGCGTGCTCGATCTCCAGGAAGTCGAACACCGTGCGCTGCTCCTGCGGCCGGCCGGCCAGGTGCGCGGCATGCATTTCGCCGAGCAGCCGCCGGACCTGCGCGTCGTCCTCGGGCGTCCAGCCGAAATCCTCGTCGGCCTCCATCGCATGCAGCAGCAGGCGCTGCCGCAGCACCTCGGCCACGGCGGTGGCCGATCGCAGCGGATCCCAGGCGGCCGCTTCCACCACGCCCCCGGCGGCGCGCAGCCATGCCGCGCCCGGCGCCTGCGGCTGCCCGCCGGCCGGCAGGGGCGCCGCGGCGTCGGTGGCCCGCACGGCGCAGCGGCGGGCCGCCCGCCACTGCGCGGCATCGGCCTCGCCGCCCCGGAGCAGCCGCCGATGCAGGGCGGCCACCACGCCGCGGGCCTCGTCGAGCGCGCCGCCCGGCACGCGCGCAAGCGGCATGGCGTCGAGCACCTCGCAGATCAGCCGGCTCCCGCGGCGGGCGAGGTCGCTGCCGGGCGCGACGCCGCGCAGCAGTTCCTCCACCCGCGCCGGGGCCCCGGCGGCGAGCAGGTCGAGCGCGTAGGCCAGCCAGCGCGGCAGGCCCAGGCGGTCCTCCCACCGCGCCGCATCCGCGGTTTCGGCCAGGCAGCCGGCGACGCTGCCCTGCGCGCCGTTCCACAGCAGCGCGCCCTCGGCAAGCCGGCCGGCGTCTGCATGGGCGGCCAGGCGCTGCAACGCGGCATCGCGCACCTCGGCGCGGGCATGGAAAGCCTGCAATCCCACCGCTCAGTCCTCCAGGTACCGGTCGAGCATGGCCGCCAGCCGGCTCTTGTTGGACAGCCCCAGCACACGCTCGCGCTCCACGCCGTCCTGCCACAGGATCAGCGTGGGCAGGCTGCGCACGGCGAGGCGCTCCACGGCCGCGGCATTCGCATCCGCGTTGATCTTGGCCACGCGGATCCCGCCCGCATACTCGGCAGCCAGTTCCTCCAGCAGCGGCGCCAGCAACCGGCAGGGGGCGCACCACGGCGCCCAGAAGTCCAGCAGCAGGATGCCGGGCGGCCGGAGGACGTCCTCCTCGAAGGAGGCATCGGTGACGCAGAGGATCGGATTCGGCAAGGGCATGCGATAGGGTGCCGCGCAGCGGCGCTGGGGTCGGAGGGCGGCGGGGACGGAGCCCGCCGGTCGGCGCGAAGGCTAAGCGACATTCCGGGGGCCGAACCGGTACGGCCGGCCCGCGCCGGCCCCTTGCGCACTGCCCGCCAGGCCATGACAGTTGGCCCCGCTCGCATCCGCCGGGCGGACCCGGGGCTGCCGGCAGGCGACAATGGAGCGGCCGCCTTGCGGCGACGCTGCATTCCAAGCCATGACCGATCTCTCCTCCCTCCGCGAAGACTTCCGCGCGCGCAAGGCCGCGCTGCTCGATGGCGTGGCCGCCGGCGGCGCGCGCGCCTCGCTGCGCGGCGTCCATGGCCTGTTGCGCGACCTCGCGGCGCTCGTCGACGACACGCTGCGCCAGCTCTGGCAGCGCGCCGGCTTTCCCAACGGCTTCGCCCTCGCGGCCGTCGGCGGCTATGGCCGCGGCGAGCTGTTCCCGTATTCCGACGTCGACGTGCTGGTGCTGCTGCCCGAAGGCACCTGCATCGATGCCGATGCGGCGCTGCAGGCCCGGGCCGAATCCTTCATCGGCAGCTGCTGGGACGCCGGGCTGGAGATCGGCTCCAGCGTGCGCACCGTGGGCGAATGCGTGGACGAGGCCGCGCGCGACGTGACCGTGCAGACGGCGCTGCTCGAATCGCGCCGCATCGCCGGCTCCGAAGCGCTGTTCGGCGCCTTCCGCGAGCGCTTCCGCGCCGGGCTCGACCCGCGGGCTTTCTTCGTGGCCAAGTCGCTGGAGCTGCGCCAGCGCCACCACAAGTTCGAGGACACGCCCTACGCGCTGGAGCCCAACTGCAAGGAATCGCCGGGCGGCCTGCGCGACCTGCAGGTCATCCTCTGGGTGGCGCAGGCCGCGGGCTTCGGCGACAGCTGGGACGCGCTGGAGCGTTCCGGCCTCGCCACGCATTTCGAGGTGCGGCAGTTGAAGCGCAACGAGGCGCTGCTGAGCCTGATCCGCGCACGGCTGCACGGTGTGGCCCGCCGCCGCGAGGACCGGCTGATCTTCGACCTGCAGACCGCCGTGGCCGAGTCGTTCGGCTATGCCAACCGCATGTCGGCCGACGGACGGCGCGTGGCAGTGCGCGCCGGCGAGCAGCTCATGCGCCGCTACTACTGGGCGGCCAAGGCGGTGAGCCAGCTCCACCAGATCCTCATGCTCAACATCGAGGAGCGGCTGGCGCCGCGCCCGCATGCGCTGCGCCGCATCGACGACCGCTTCTTCGACAAGGCCGGCATGATCGAGGTGGCGAGCGACGACCTCTACCAGCGCCACCCCGACGCGATCCTCCAGACCTTCCTGGTCTACGAGCAGACTGTGGGCGCCGATGGCCTGTCGGTGCGCACGCTGCGCGCGCTCTACAACGCGCGCCATGCGATGGGCGCGGCGTTCCGCGCCGACCCGGCCAACCATGCGACCTTCCTGGCCATCCTGCGGCAGCCGCGCGGCATCACCCATGCGATGCGGCTGCTCAACCAGACCTCGGTGCTCGGCCGCTACCTCGCGCCGTTTCGCCGCATCGTCGGGCAGATGCAGCACGACCTGTTCCACGTCTACACGGTGGACCAGCACATCCTCATGGTGCTGCGCAACGTGCGGCGCTTCTTCATCGCCGACCATGCGCACGAGTACCCGCTGTGCTCGCAGCTCGCCGCGGGCTGGGACAAGCCCTGGCTGCTCTACGTGGCGGCCCTCTTCCACGACATCGCCAAGGGCCGCGGCGGCGACCATTCGGAGCTCGGCGCCGAGGAGGTCCGCACCTTCTGCGCCCAGCACGGCATCGCGGCCGACGACGCCGCGCTGATCGAATTCCTGGTGCGCGAGCACCTGTCGATGAGCAACACGGCACAGAAGGCCGACCTCAGCGACCCCGACGTGATCGCCGCCTTCGCGGCTCGCATGGGCACCGAGCGCCGCCTCACCGCGCTCTACCTGCTGACCGTGGCCGACATCCGCGGCACCAGTCCCAAGGTCTGGAACGCCTGGAAGGGCAAGCTGCTCGAAGACCTCTACCGCCTGACGCTGCGCGCGCTCGGCGGCGGCGCGCCCGACCCGCAGGCCGAGGTCGAGGCGCGCAAGCGCGAGGCGCTGGTGCAGCTGGCGCTCTCGGCCCTGCCGCACGATGCGCAGAAGCGGCTCTGGAGCACACTCGACGTGAGCTACTTCATGCGCCACGAGGCCGGCGACATCGCCTGGCACACGCGCCAGATCTCGCGCCACCTTGCGCTGCACGGCGGCGCAACGCTGGTGCGCGCGCGCCTCTCGCCGATCGGCGAAGGGCTGCAGGTGCTGGTCTATACGCCGGACGCGTCGGACCTGTTCGCCCGCATCTGCGGCTACTTCGACCAGGCCGGCTTCAGCATCCTGGACGCCAAGGTCCACACCACCACCGACGGTTTCGCGCTCGACACCTTCCAGGTTGTCGCGCCCTCGCTGCCCGAGCACTACCGCGAACTCACCGGCCTGGTCGAGGCCGACCTGGCCCGCACGCTGCGCGAGGCCGGGCCGCTGCCCGCGCCCGGCAGGGGCCGGCTGTCGCGCCGGGTCAAGAGCTTCCCCGTCGCGCCGCGCGTGAGCCTGGCACCCGACGACAAGGCCCAGCGCTGGCTGCTGACCATCTCGGCCAGCGACCGCGCCGGCCTGCTCTACCGCGTCGCCCGCGTGCTGGCGCGCCACCGGATCAACCTGCAGCTCGCCAAGGTCACGACGCTTGGCGAGCGGGTGGAGGACATCTTCCTGGTCCAGGGCCCGCAGCTGCAGCACAACAAGGCGCAGATCGCCATCGAGACAGAACTGCTGGACGCACTGTCGCAGGAGTGATACCCCCCGGGCAACTGCTTCGTGGCGCTCAGTCTTCAGCCGCTGGCGGCATATACCCCTGGTATAAACTGCAGGCCTTGCTTCCGGTCCGGCGCAGCGCCGCCGCCCGCGTTCCAGCGCACAATCTCAGCCCCGCAATCCGGCCCGTTGCCGCTGCGACCCCGCATGCACCAAACCACGCCACGCCGTCCGTCCCCGTCCGTCCTCTCGCCCCTCCGTGGCGCCATCGGGCTGCTCGCCCTGGTCCTCAACACGCTGTTCTGGTGCATCCCGCTCTTCGTGCTGGCGCTGGTCAAGCTGGCCCTGCCGTTCGAGCCGGTGCGCCGCCTGCTCGACCACTGGCTCAACGCCCTGGCCAGCGGCTGGGTGGCCGGCAACGGTGCCTGGATCCGGCTCGCCCTGGGCACGCAGTGGCAGGTGAGCGGCACCGACGGCCTGCGCTACCGGGGCTGGTACCTGGTCAACTGCAACCACCAGACCTGGGTCGACATCTTCGTGCTGCAGCACGTGCTGCACCGGCGCATCCCGCTGCTCAAGTTCTTCCTCAAGCAGGAGCTGATCTACGTGCCGGTGATCGGCCTGGCCTGGTGGGCGCTGGACTTCCCGTTCATGCGCCGCCATTCGCGCGCCGCGCTGCGCCGCAACCCCGAGCTGCGCAACCAGGACCGCGAGACCGCGCGCCGCGCCTGCGCCAAGTTCCTGCGCGTGCCCACGAGCGTGATGAACTTCGCCGAAGGCACACGCTTCACCCCGGCCAAGCATGCCGACCAGGCCTCGCCCTACCGCCATCTGCTCAACCCCAAGGCCGGTGCCATGGCGATGGCGCTCGGCGCCATGGGCCCGCGCTTCGAGGCGCTGGTGGACGCCACCATCGTCTACCCCGACGGCGTGCCGAGTTTCTGGGACTTCCTCTGCGGCCGGGTGCCGCGCATCGTCGTGCAGGTGCGCGAACTGCCGATCCCGCAGGACTTCTTCACGTCCGACTACGAGACGGACAAGCCCTTCCGCACCCGCTTCCACCGCTGGCTGGCGGCGCTGTGGGAGGAGAAGGACGCGCAGATCGAGGCGGTGCTCTCCTCGCGCGGCTGAGCCGGCCTGCTACAGCCGCGCCTCCAGCCATCGGCTGTAGCGCGACAGCCCGAAGCACAGCACCCAGTACACCAGCGCGATGAACAGGTAGCCCTCCAGGTAGAACGGCCGCCAGACCGGGTCGCCGCCGAGGGCCAGGCCCAGCGCGCCGGTCAGCTCGTAGAGGCCGACCACGGTGACGAGCGACGTGTCCTTGAGCGTGCCGACCACGCTGTTGGTCAGCGCCGGCACCACGGCCCGCAGCGCCTGCGGCAGCACAATGTGGCGCTGCACCGCCCAGGGCGCCATGCCCAGCGCCACGGCCGCATCGACCTGACCGCGCGGCACCGCCTGCAGCCCGCCGCGGATCGTTTCGGCCAGGTAGGCCGCGATGAAGATGGCCATGCCGATCAGCACGCGCAGCAGCACGTCGGGTCGCCAGCCCGCAGGCCACAGCAGCGGCAGCAGGAACGAGGCCATGAACAGCACCGAGATCAGCGGCACGCCGCGCACCAGCTCGATCCAGCTCGCGGCCAGCGTGCGCGCGAGCGGCCAGCGCGAGCGCCGGGCCAGCGCCAGCGCCAGGCCGAGCGGAAAGGCCAGCGCCAGCGCGACGACCGTGAGCCCGATGGTCAGCGGCAGGCCGCCCCAGCGGCTGGTGGGCACCGGCTCCAGCCCGACCACGCCGCCGCGCATCAGCAGCACGGCCGCGGGGAGCGCGACAGCCCAGAGCAGCGCCAGCCCGCGCCGCCAGGCGCCGGGCCAGGCGGACAGCAGCGTCACGCCGGCCAGCAGCGCGGTCGCCACGGCCGGGCGCCACTGCGCCTCGTACGGATAGCGGCCGAAGACCAGCACCCGCCATTTCTCGACCACCACGCCCCAGCAGGCGCCATGCCGCGCAGCCCGGCAGGCGCCTGCATCGGCGCGGAACACGGCATGCAGCACCGCCCAGTCCACGACATGGATGCATACCCACCCCAGCACCAGCCCGAGGCCGGCGCTGGTCGCCAGCCTCAGCGGGGTACCCCCCAGCTCCTTCCACACGGTGCGGGCCGTCATTGTGCCGTCCCGCGCAGCGCTACGCGCGCGTTGTAGACATTCATCGCGAGTGCGATCGCCAGCGACAGCAGCAGGTAGACCGCCATGACCACAGCGATGCATTCGAACGCGCGGCCGGTGGAATTGAGCGACGTATTCGCCACCGACACCAGCTCCGGATAGCCCACGGCCACGGCGAGCGAGGCGTTCTTGGCCAGGCTCAGCAGCTGGTTGGTCAGCGCCGGCACGATCACCCGCAGCGCCAGCGGCAGCACCACGAGCCGCATCTGCTGCGCCGGCGAGAAGCCGACCGACTGCGCAGCCAGCACCTGCCCGCGCGGCACGGCCTGGATGCCGCCGCGCACGATCTCGGCGACGAAGGCGGCCGAGTACAGCGCCAGTGCGCCGGTCACGGCCAGGTATTCGGGCGTGAGCGCCGCGCCGCCGATCACGCCGAAGGCGGTGCGCTCGGGCCATTCGAGGCGGCCGCCCTCGCCGAGCCACGGCAGCGCGAGCCCCGCCTTGCTGAGCCACAGCCCGCCGCCCAGGGCCAGCGGCGCGGTCGGGTCCGGCAGCAGTTGCGCGAGCGCGAAGTAGAGCATCAGCATCTGCACCAGCAGCGGCACGTTGCGGATGGTCTCCACATACACGCCGCAGAGCCAGCGCACCAGCAGGTGCGGCGCGAGCCGGCCGATGCCCAGCAGCGTGCCCAGCGCGACGGCGAAGGCGGCGGCCGGCACGGCGGCGCGCACCGTGTTGGCCAGGCCCGCGAGGAAGGCCCGCCAGAACGGCTGGCCGGCGTCGAACGCGAGCCAGCCTTCCGACAGGCCGAAGCCCGCGGGGTCGCGCAAAAAGTCGAAGCCGGAGCGCACGCCGCGCGCGCGCAGCACATCAAGCGCATGCTGTACCAGCGCCCAGGCGGCTGCCGCGATCAGCATGGCCAGCAGGATCTGCGCGCCGATCTGGAGAAGACGGCGCAGCGCGGCACCGGAGGGAGGGGGCGAGGACATAGGCCGATTATTTCCCGCCCCGCCCGCCCCCACGGCCGGACAGCTACACACCCAGCCAGCGCAGCAGCAGCTCGTTCACCGCCTCGGCCCGTTCGTACTGCACCCAGTGGCCGGCATCCGGCACCACGTCGAGCGTGCGGCCGGGTTGGCCGGCGCCGAGCAGCGCGGCGGCCTCGTGCGGCTCGGCCGTCACGTCGTGCCCGCCCCACGCCATGCGGATCGGCCGGCCGAAGTCCGCCAGGACCTGCGGCAACTGCCCCGCCTGCGATATCGCCTTGCTGCGAAAGCGCGTCGCCAGGCAGGACCGCTCGTGCACCTCCAGCGCCAGAGCATCGTCGCCGCGGTAGTTGGCCAGCATGAAGGCGCCCAGGTTCCGCGACAGCGCCTCCCGACGGGCCTGCGGGTCCGGCAGCCGCCAGTCCACCAGCGGGGCCGTCTGGCGCCGGCGCGCGCCGTGGCCGCCGCTGCCCAGCAGCAGCAGCTGGCGCACCCGCGGCAGCCGCGCTGCCAGCCGGCCGGCGATGGCGCCGCCGAACGAGAACGCGGCTAGGTCGAACGGCACGCCGCCGGGCAGCAACGCGTCGAGCCCCGCCTCCAGCTGCGCGAGCAGCGCATCGGCGCGGCCCGCGTCGTGCGGCAGCAGAGACAGATTGTCCGAATCGCCGAAGCCCGGCATGTCGGGCGCGATCACCTGCCGCCGGGCGGCCAGCACCTCGACGTTGGCGATCCAGTGGACCCAGCTGCCGTGGCCGCCGTGCAGCAGCACCAGCGGCGCGCCAGTGCCCCAGATCCGCCAGTGCACGGCGCAACCGTCGTGCCGGACGATATGGCGCGCAGCAACGGCGTCGATGCGGGCGATGCGCGCGCAAGCGTCCGCGACGGCTGCGGAGCCCGGCAAGGGAGGTGTGGCGGACGGTGGTACGGTGCTGGGCATTGCCGGCAATGTCGCGGAGTTCGATTGCGGCTCACCCTCGAGCCGCGCCGCTGTCGCAATCCTCTAGAAACTGTGGCCTATGCCGATCGTGATGCCGTTGGCCCGCGAACGGTTCGCCGCCCCCTGGTAGCCCCTGCGCCAGCGGGTGGTGTCGACCTCGGCGAACAGCTTGCTGCGCTTGGACAGCTTGTACTCGCCGAACGCGATCAGGCGCAGGTAGCCATCGTCCACCAGCCCGGTGCGGTCGCGGCGCAACTCATAGGCCGCCGCCGTCAGGTCCACGGCCGTGGTGGCCGACCAGGTGGCGCCGGCAGAGTAGACGCGTTGCTTCGTCTTGGTGGTGGCGGTGGTGTCGCCCTGGCTGCGCGCGGCGCTGGCGGCGAGGCGCCAGCTGCCGATCCGGTAAGCCGCGCCGGCCACGTAGCCGTCGAGCTCGCGGGTATCGGCCGCCCGGAACGTCTGGTAGGCCCCCGACACCGTCAGGCCCGCATGCGAGTACTGCACGCCGGCCCCCTTGGAAGACAGGGAGGAGGTACTGCCGCTGGCCTCGCCGAATCCGTACATCGCGCTGAAAGTCAGCCTGCCCACGGTGTTGACGTACTTCAGCGAGTTGTCGAGCCGGTACGAACTCGTGGTGGAACTGGTGGAGCCGAACTCGATGCCGAGCCCGTGCGCGTTGAGCGCCGAGGTGACGATGTTGGGGTTGATGCCCGCGAACCGCAGCCCGAGGGGGTCGACCGCCACCACGGAATCCGCAAGCAGCACGATCTGCCGCCCCGCCGTCAGCGTGCCCCACGAGCCCGACAGGCCGAGCCACGATGCACGGTCGAAATACTTCGTGCTGTTGAGCGGGGCGCCCGTATCCACCGCGATCCCGGATTCGAGCGCGAAGCTGGCTTCGAGCCCTCCACCCAGGTTCGCCCGCCCGCGGATGCCCCAGCGGCTGGTGTTGTCGGCGCCGCTGGCCAGCGAGCTGGTGCTGCCGCTACCCGGCGCATTCCCCGCGGTCAGACCCGATGCGCGGCGCACACCCAGGTCGATGATGCCGTACAGCGTCAGATTCGACGTTTGCGCATAGACCGGCACGCAGCACAGGGCCGCACCGGCCATTACCAGTTTTCTCATGGATGTCTCCTCTCGTTCATGGTCATGAATCATTCGTCCGTACTGCATGGGCACGCATCGCGGGGCCCGCAGACGGCCTGCGCATGGTCTCGCAGCACTGTCCGCGCCTGCGCTTCCGATATGGCGCGCAGGCCTGACTAAAGTGCATGCCATTGCGGCAGGGACATCCTCGCGCGCAGGGCACCGGCGTCCCGCCTGCAGGCGTCAAAGACCAGCCAGCTGAATGCGCTGCCCGCCGGCATCCGTGTCGTGCACAAGCCCAGGACCATGCCAAGGCACCGCCGACCCGGCATCAAGCCGAGCGAACGCTTCGTTGGAAACATGGGGCCGCGGGAAGGCGCTGCATGATCTTGCCCCCGTTTCACGGACACCCCTATAAGCGATTAACTATCGCAATAGGAGGTGGGCGATGACCAAGAGCAAGGCAGGCAGAAAGGGGCAGGAGTTCAGCCTGGAGTTCAGGCAGCAGGCACTGTTGCGAGCGGCCACAGAAGGGGTAACCACGGTGGCTCGTGATCTGGGGTTGCAGCCTGCCCAGCTGTACAGTTGGCGCGCCCAGGCGCGGCGGCACGACCAGGACGATCAGGCACAACGCTTGGAGTTGGCCGAACATGCACGGCTCAAACGTGAAGTGGCGCGGCTGGAGGAGGAGAACGCTTTC
>WNDY01000058.1 GCA_009914555.1 Xylophilus sp. | reverse complement strand
TTGGGGATCGTGGGCAACGCCGCCGTTCGGGCGGCTATCGCTGCGTTCTTCGTTTTCGTCTTGCTCGTCGGCATACATGCTCCTCATTGACATGCTATGCCTCACACACAAAATTTCGGACAGGCTCGAATCGGTGTTAATTGCCTTCGGCATCGGAGCATGTTCGGGGCAGGGGATTTCTACAATGCCGCATGTCTTCCGCTTCCACATCTTCCGCGGCGCCGGCGTCGCCGCTGCTGCGCAACCTCAACGCCGAACAGCTCGCCGCCGTCACGCTGCCCCATGCGCATGCGCTGATCCTCGCGGGCGCCGGCTCGGGCAAGACGCGCGTGCTCACGACGCGCATCGCCTGGCTGCTGGCCAACGGGCTCGCATCGCCGGGTGGCATCCTGGCCGTCACGTTCACCAACAAGGCGGCCAAGGAGATGCTCACGCGGCTGTCTGCGCTGCTGCCGGTCAACGTGCGCGGCATGTGGATCGGCACCTTCCACGGCCTGTGCAACCGGCTGCTGCGGGCCCACCACAAGGCCGCCAGCCTGCCGCAGGCGTTCCAGATCCTCGACACGCAGGACCAGCTGTCGGCCGTCAAGCGGCTGATGAAGCAGTTCAACATCGACGACGAGCGCTTTCCGGCCAAGCAGCTCCAGTGGTTCATCTCGGGCGCCAAGGAGGACGGCCTGCGGCCGAAGGACATCGAGCCGCACAACGAGGACGAGCGCAGGAAAGTCGAGGTCTACCAGCTCTACGAGGAGCAGTGCCAGCGCGAGGGTGTGGTCGATTTCGGCGAACTGATGCTGCGCAGCTACGAGCTGCTGCGCGACAACGATGCGATCCGCGAGCACTACCAGCGGCGCTTCCGCCACATCCTGATCGACGAGTTCCAGGACACCAACCGCCTGCAGTACGCCTGGCTCAAGCAGCTCGCCGGACCCGAATCGAGCGTGCTCGCGGTGGGCGATGACGACCAGAGCATCTATGCCTTCCGCGGCGCGCGCGTGGGCAACATGGCCGACTTCGTGCGCGAGTTCGACGTGCAGCACCAGATCAAGCTGGAGCAGAACTACCGCAGCTTCGGCAACATCCTCGACGCGGCCAACGCGCTGATCGGCAACAACAGCCGCCGCCTCGGCAAGAACCTGCGCACCGACCAGGGGCCCGGCGAGCCGCTGCGCGTCTACGAGGCCACGAGCGACTTCGCCGAGGCCCAGTGGATCGTCGAGGAGATCCGCCAGCTCGCGCGCGAAGGCGTCGAGAAGAAGGAGATCGCCGTCCTCTACCGCAGCAACGCGCAGAGCCGGGTGATCGAGACGGCGCTGTTCAACGCGGCCGTGCCCTACCGCGTCTACGGCGGCCTGCGCTTCTTCGAGCGCGCCGAGATCAAGCATGCGCTGGCCTACCTGCGGCTGCTGGAGAACCCGCACGACGACACGAGCTTCCTGCGCGTCGTCAACTTCCCGGCGCGCGGCATCGGCGCGCGCAGCGTCGAGCAGCTGCAGGACGCGGCGCGCACGGCCGGCTGCTCGCTGCACGACGCGGTCGGCGCGCTGTCGGGCAAGGCCGGCGCCAACCTCGCGGGCTTCGTCGCCAAGGTCGACGTGATGCGCGAGCAGACCCAGGGGCTGCCGCTGCGCGAGATCATCGACGTGGTGCTCGACGCCAGCGGCCTGGTGGAGCACTACAAGGCCGAGCGCGAGGGCGCCGACCGGCTGGAGAACCTGGCCGAACTGGTCAATGCGGCCGAGAGCTTCGTCACGCAGGAAGGCTTCGGCCGCGACGCGGTCGCGCTGCCGGTGGACGAGCTGCGCCAGAGCCCGGCGAGCCAGGGGCTGGACCCGGACCGGCCGGTGCTCGACGAGCCGCTGGAGCCGCCCGAGGCGCTGGCCCCCGATGCCGAGACCGGCGAGACGCTGAGCCCGCTCGCGGCCTTCCTGACCCACGCAGCGCTGGAAGCCGGCGACAACCAGGCCCAGGCCGGGCAGGACGCGGTGCAGCTCATGACCGTGCATTCGGCCAAGGGGCTGGAGTTCGACGCCGTGTTCATCGGCGGGCTGGAGGAGGGCTTGTTCCCGCACGAGAACGCGCTGTCCGACCGCGACGGGCTGGAGGAGGAGCGCCGGCTGATGTATGTGGCGATCACGCGCGCCCGAAAGCGGCTCTATCTGAGCCATGCACAGACCCGGCTGCTGCACGGGCAGACGCGCTACAACGTCAAGAGCCGCTTCTACGAGGAGCTGCCCGAGGAGGCGCTCAAGTGGCTCACGCCGAAGTTCAGCGGCTTCGGCACATACCCCCAGGGGGGATCATCTGGAAGCGGAATAGTCACGGGCGGTTCAGGACCATACAGAGTGGAGTATTTTTCAGGCGCAGCCGCGGCGCCGGTGCCGCAGCAGAAGGCCGCGCCGTCGCACGGCCTGCGCGCCGGGCTGCAGGTGTTCCACACCAAGTTCGGCGAAGGCACGGTGCTGTCGATCGAAGGCAGCGGCGACGACGCGCGCGCGCAGGTCAGGTTCTCGCGCCACGGCGTGAAGTGGCTGGCGCTGTCGGTGGCCAAGCTCACGCCGGTGCCCTGAAAAAACGTCGGAAAGAGGGCTGTCCCACCATGGGCAGCCCGGACCTCAGGCGGGTGTTCTTTCCGCCGACAACTCGTCCGACCGTTCCGGCGGCTCGAAGCAGTCGCGGAAGGTGAACACGATGGAGGTGAAGAACATCGCCGCCATCGTGAGCGCGCCGCCCACCATCAGCGCGCCGGCGAAGGTCGCGCCCGCGCCGCCGGTGAGCGCGCCCACGCCGACCAGCAGCGTGGCCACGACGCTGACCGCCAGTCCCGCGCCGAGGAAGACGCCCATCCAGCCGATGCCGTAGAGCGTGAAGGCGCCGATGTTCCGTACGCCGGCCACGGCGCTGAAGAACAGGCTCTTGACCGGCGACACGCCGTGCCAGTGCACCAGCGCAGGCGCATGCCAGAACATCAGCGACAGCGGCAGGTAGAGCGCCATCGTGATCCACACCGCCGCCTGGAACTTCGGCTCGGCCACCGTCTGCGGCGTCAGCCTGCCGCCGCCGAGGTAGAGGCTGGCGAACTGCCCGCCGTCGATCAGCGCCGATACGCCCATCACCAGCAGGAATCCCGCGGCATAGAGCAGGCCCAGCGTGGCCATGGCCTTCATCCGCTCCCGGCTGGTGCGCAAGGCCGCCAGCAGCACCGACGGCGTGGGCGACTTGCCCCGTACCGCCTCGGCCGAGGCCACGACCATCGCCAGCGTGGTCGCCGGCAGCAGCGCCAGCGCCAGCACCGTCCCCACCAGCGGCAGCAGCGAGGCCAGCGACATCGCCACCATCGCGGTCAGGAACAGCCCGGCCAGCGCCAGCGGCCGGTGCCAGAAGGTGCGCAGCCCGAGGCGGACCCAGGTGAAGCCGGTGCGGGCGGGAACGAGGTTGAGCTTCATGCGGCGGCGAAAAACAGTTCCGCCGCGTCCTGCGGCGTCCGGGCGCGTTCGCGCAGGATGCGCTCGAAGTGCGCCGGGTCGTGCGGCTTGAGCAGCGCGGCCTCGCGCGGCAGGTGGAAGTCCCAGAGCCGCGAGATCCAGAAGCGCAGGGCGCCCGCGCGCAGCATGGCGGGTAGCAGTTCGCGCTCGGCGGCCTCCAGCGGCCGCACCGCCTCGTAGGCCGCGAGCAGGGCGGCGCTGCGCCCGGCGTCGGGCCGGCCGGTGGCCAGGTCCACGCACCAGTCGTTGAGCGCGACGGCCAGGTCGAACAGGAAGGTGTCCACGCCGGCGAAGTAGAAGTCGAACACGCCCGTCAGTTCGTCGCCCTCGAACAGCGCGTTGTCGCGGAACAGGTCGGCATGCACCGGCCCGCGCGGCAGCGCAGCGTAGGCGCTGGAGGCGGCCACGTGGTTCTGGTAGGCCAGCTCGCTGCGCAGCAGCGCGGCCTGTTCGGGCTCCAGGTAGGGCAGCACGAGCGGCACCGTCTCGTTCCACCAGGGCAGGCCGCGCAGGTTGGGCTGGTTGCGGTCGAAGCCGCGGCCGGCCAGGTGCAGGCGGGCGAGGGCGCCGCCCAGGGCGCAGCAGTGCACGGCCTGGGGCGCGAGCTGGCTGGCGCCGCGCAGGCGGTCCACCACGGCGGCGGGCTTGCCGGCCACGGTGTGCAGCAGGTCGCCGCTGGCGTCGCCGTGCGGATCGGGCACCGGGCAGCCGCCGAGCGCCAGGTGCTTCATCAGGTACAGGTAGAAGGGCAGCTGCGCGGCCGTCAGGCGCTCGAACAGCGTGAGCACGAACTCGGCGCGCCTGCCGTCCTCCTGCCGCGTGGTGGCGAAGTAGTTGGTGTTCTCGATGCCGCCCTCGATGCCGCGCAGTTCCTGCAATTCACCGAGACGCAGGCGGCGCAGCAGGGCGCCGGCCTCGTCGAACGAGACTTCCGTGAAGACAGCCATGAATGACGAAGGGAATCAAAATTTGCGCAGGGTCCAGACGCGCGATCCGGTGGTGGATTCGGCGCCGTCGCGCTGGGTGGGGCGGGTGCGCGCGCCGTCGGTGGGCACGATCTCGTACGCGGGCGTGTTGGCGGATTTGGGGCTCACCACGATGCTCTGCGTGGTGCCGCCGTAGCGCACTTCGTCCACCCGGCTGCCGGCGTCCTCGATGTGGATGCGCTCGATGCGCTGCTCCGGCGGTCCCGATGCCGCAGGGGCGGCCTGCTCGGCAGCGGCCGTCGCGGGGGCCGTCGTCTGGGCCGACGCGGCAAAGGCGCTGAGCAGGGCCAGCAGCAGAGTGGGAAGGGATAGGGCGCGCATGATGCGGCCATTGTAGTTTTGCCCGCGCCCATAATCCCGCCATGCAAGAAGAACATGCGACCCCCGCACCGGCCGCCGGGGCGCCGGCCAGGAAGACGCTGGTGCTGGTGGACGGCTCCAGCTACCTCTACCGCGCCTTCCACGCCATGCCCGACCTGCGCGCGGTGCCCGGCGACCCGTCCAGTCCGGCGACCGGCGCCATCCGCGGCATGGTCAACATGATGCAGGCGCTGCGCCGCGAGATCCGCGCCGACTACGCGGCCTGCGTGTTCGACGCCTTGGGCGCCACCTTCCGCGACGAGATCTACCCCGAGTACAAGGCCCACCGCGCGCCGATGCCGGACGACCTGCGCAGCCAGATCCCGGCGATCCACGAGGTGGTGCGCCTGCTCGGCTGGACGGTGCTCGACGTGCCGGGCGTGGAGGCCGACGACGTGATCGGCACCCTGGCCGTGACGGCGGCCAGGCAGGGCGTGGAGGTCATCGTCTCCAGCGGCGACAAGGACCTGAGCCAGCTGGTGGACGAGCACATCACCATCATCGACACCATGAGCGGCAAGAAGCGCGACGTGGCAGGCGTGACCGCCGAGTTCGGCGTGCCGCCTTCGCTGATGGTGGACTACCAGACGCTGGTCGGCGACGCGGTCGACAACGTGCCTGGCGTGCCCAAGGTCGGCCCCAAGACCGCCGCCAAGTGGCTGCTCGAATACGGCTCGCTCGACGCGCTGCTGGAGCGCGCCGGCGAGATCAAGGGCGTGGCCGGCGAGAATCTGCGCAACGCGCGCGACTGGCTGCCCACCGGCCGCAGGCTGGTCACCATCCGCACCGACTGCGACCTCGTGGAGCATGTGGCCGGCCTGCCGGCGCTCGACGCGCTGGCCGCCGGCCACCAGGACACGGCCCAACTCAAGGCGTTCTACGGCACCTACGGCTTCAAGGGGCTGGTGCGCGCCATCGAGGCGCAGGAGACCGCGCCCGAGCTGCTGGAGGAGACCATCGCGCGCCGCGGCGGCACGCTGGGCGACCCGTCCACGCCGGGTCTGTTCGACGACCCGGCCCGGATCGCGGCCGAGCGGGTGAGCAACCTGAAGTACGACACGGTGCTGACCTGGGAGGCGTTCGACGCTTGGCTCGCGCGGCTGCAGACGGCCGAACTGGTCGCGATCGACACCGAGACCACCTCGCTCGACGAGATGCGCGCCGAGATCGTCGGCGTCAGCTGGAGCGTGGAGCCCGGGGCGGCGGCCTACGTGCCGCTCGCGCACGACTATGCCGACGCGCCCGCGCAACTGCCGCGCGAGGAGGTGCTCGCGCGCCTGAGGCCCTGGCTGGAGGACGCCTCGCGCGCCAAGCTCGGCCAGCACGTCAAGTACGACCGCCAAGTGTTCGCCAACCATGGCATCGAGGTGCGCGGCTACGTGCACGACACCATGCTGCAGAGCTACGTGCTCGAAGTGCACCGGCCGCACGGCCTGGCCAGCCTGGCCGAGCGCCACCTGGGCAGGAGCGGCATCGACTACGAGGACCTCTGCGGCAAGGGCGCCAAGCAGATCCCGTTTTCCCAGGTGCCGATCGACCGCGCGGCCGAATACTCGTGCGAGGACTCCGACCAGACGCTCGACGTGCATCGCACCCTCTGGCCGCAGCTGGAGGCCGACGAGCGGCTGCGCGCCATCTACGCGCTGGAGATCGCCACCAGCGAGACGCTCTACCGCATCGAGCGCAACGGCGTGCTGGTCGACGGCGCGCAGCTCGCCCAGCAAAGCCATGCGCTGGGCCAGCGCATCCTGCAGCTGGAGCAGCAAGCCTACGAGATCGCCGGCCAGCCGTTCAACCTCGGCAGCCCCAAGCAGCTCGGCGAGATCTTCTTCGACAAGCTCGGCCTGCCGGTCATCAAGAAGACGGCGACCGGCGCGCGCAGCACCGACGAGGAGGTGCTCGAAAAGCTGGCCGAGGACTACCCGCTGCCCGCGCGCATCCTGGAGCACCGGGGCCTGGCCAAGCTCAAGGGCACCTACACCGACAAGCTGGCGCAGCTCGCGCATCCGCGCACCGGCCGCGTGCACACGCACTATGCACAGGCCGTGGCGGTGACCGGGCGGCTGTCGTCCAACGACCCGAACCTGCAGAACATCCCCGTGCGCACGCCCGAAGGCCGGCGCATCCGCGAGGCCTTCGTCGCGCCGCCGGGCCGCGTGATCGCCAGCGCCGACTACAGCCAGATCGAGCTGCGCATCATGGCCCACATCAGCGGCGACCCGGCGCTGCTGCAGGCCTTCGCCGACGGCCTCGACGTGCACCGCGCCACCGCGGCCGAGGTGTTCGGCGTGGCGCTCGACCAGGTCAGCAGCGAGCAGCGCCGCTATGCCAAGGTCATCAACTTCGGCCTGATCTACGGCATGAGCAGCTTCGGCCTGGCCAGGAACCTCGGCATCGAGACCAAGGTGGCCGCGGCCTATATCGACCGGTATTTCCAGCGCTTCGCCGGCGTGAAGCAGTACATGGACGAGACCAAGGCCCAGGCCAAGGCCCAGGGCTATGTCGAAACCGTGTTCGGCCGCCGGCTCTACCTGCCCGAGATCAACTCGCCCAACGGCCCGCGCCGCGGCGCGGCCGAGCGTGCGGCCATCAACGCGCCGATGCAGGGCACGGCCGCCGACCTCATCAAGAAGAGCATGGTGGCGGTGCAGCAGATGCTCGACGCCGAGCAGCCCGACGTGCTGATGATCATGCAGGTGCACGACGAACTGGTGTTCGAGCTGCCTGCGTCCCAGGCCGACTGGGTGCGCGCCGAGGTGCCGCGCCTGATGGCCGGCGTGGCCGACCTGAAGGTGCCGCTGCTGGCCGAGATCGGCTTCGGACCGAACTGGGAGCAGGCGCACTGAGGGGTGGGAATATACACCGGGGTATACCATCCTGTAGCGCACAGATGTCGTGCGGTATGGTGATATACCCCCCCCTGGGGTGATTTCGCATGCGCAGATCGCGCCCACGTCGCGGGCCGCTAACGGCGACCCGATCCGCGCATCGCCGCGCTCGTGGAGCGGCACCTGGGCGGCGCGCGCACCGTCCTCAACGTCGGGGCCGGCGCCGGCTCCTGCGAGCCGCGCGGCCGCATCCTCATCCCGCTGGAGCCTTCCGCGTCCATGCGCGCCAGGCGGCCCGCCGGTCTCGCGAGGCCGTCGACGCGTGGCCGAGGCCCTGCCGTTCGATGACGGCGCGTTCGACGCCGGCATGAGCACCTTTCTCGGTCCACGCGCGGCGCTCGGCCGCCGGGTCGAGGTGCATCCGGTTGCGGTCCCGCTGGCCTGCAGCGACGGCTTGGACGAAGCCTGCCACGGCCGGCCGGAGAGGTTCCTCGACGAAAAGCCCGGCTCGCCTGCTCGGCCTGGAGCTGCGCCTCGTGGTCGGCATGCCGCAGCCCGGTTGACGGCCGGCCGGCCGCGGCCGTGCGCCTGCCATGGCGCTGGCCTACACTGCACGCTCGCCTTCCCCAACCCTTCCTTCCCGGAGTCCGACGATGCTTTCTGCCGACCTGAAGACCGAGTTCGATGCCCTGCTGCCCGTGGGCCGGTCCACCGAGCAGGGGGCTACGCGCCGCACCGCGCTGCAGGCTGCGGCGGGCCTGGGCTATGCGGCCGCGGCCGGGTCGGCGCCGGCGCAGACGGCCATCCACACGCCGGCCGACGGCCTGGCCAGCGGCTGGGTGCACTACGAGGTCGCCGGCTTCCAGGTGCCGGCCTACCGCTCGGCGCCGGCCGGCAGGACCGGGCTGCCGGTGGTGCTCGTGGTCCAGGAGATCTTCGGCGTGCACGAGTACATCGCCGACGTGACGCGCCGCTTCGCGCAGCAGGGCTACCTCGCCATTGCGCCGCAGCTCTATGCACGCCAGGGCGATGCTTCCAGATACACCGACAACGCCAAATTGTTCTCGGAGCTGGTCTCCAAGGTGCCGGATGCGCAGGTGCTGGCCGACCTGGACGGCGCCCTGGCCTGGGCCGCCGGCAACGGCGGCGACACGAAGCGCGCCGCCATCACCGGCTTCTGCTGGGGCGGGCGCATCGTCTGGCTCTACGCGGCGCAGGGCCCGGTCAAGGCGGGCGTGGCCTGGTACGGCCGGCTGGTGGGCGAGGCCACGCAGAACACGCCGAGCCAGCCGGTGGACGTGGCCGCGCAGCTCCAGGCGCCGGTGCTGGGCCTCTACGGCGCAGCCGACAGCGGCATCCCCCTTGACACGATTGCTAAGATCAAGACCGTCCTCGCCACCGGTACGCCGGCGGCGCGGGAATCGCAGTTCGTCGTCTATGACGGCGCACCCCATGCCTTCCATGCCGACTACCGGCCGAGCTACCGCAAGCAGGCCGCCGAAGACGGCTGGAAGCGCGCCCTGCAGTGGTTCAGGCAGCCTGGCGTGGCCTGACGGGTGGCGCACCGCACAGCCGCACGGCCGCCCCACGGGGCGGCTTTTTTTACGCTTGCCGCTCCCACCGCCGGGTTGCGGCCCGGAAAGGAAAGGTTTTGATCGACATGGTTCTGCTCGCAATCGTGCTGGCCACGCTGGCCTCGGGAATCGGCAGCGTCTGGCTGGCCGCGCTGCTGCTGCGCGTGGGGGTGGACGGCACCAGGGGGCGCGTCGCCGCGTCGCACCTGCTGAGCCTGGCGGCCGGCGCCCTGCTGGCCACGGCCTTCACCCACCTGCTGCCCGAGGCGTTCGAGAGCGGCGTCGAGCCGCACGACCTGTTCGCCGTGTTCCTCGTGGCCGTGGTGTTTTTCTTCCTGCTCGACAAGGCCGAGCTCTGGCACCACGGCCATGAGCATGCGCATGCCGCCCACGAGCACGCGCACGACCACGGCGGGCACGACCACCACCCCGCGCAAGGCCAGGGCCGCCCGCGCGGCATCGGCGGCTGGGCGGTGCTCACCGGCGACAGCCTGCACTGCTTCGGCGACGGCATTCTGATCGCCTCGGCCTTCGTGGCCGATCTGCGGCTCGGGCTGGTCGCGGCGCTGGCAGTGCTCACGCACGAGATACCGCACCACATCGGCGACCTGCTGGTGCTGCGGCAGGCCAGCGCCAGCCGCCGGGCGGCGCTGGTCAAGGTGTCGCTGGCCGGCGCGGCGACGGCGGTGGGCGGCCTGGCGGGCTTCTTCCTCGTCGAGGGGCTGCACGACTGGCTGCCGTATTTCCTGGTCGTCGCATCGAGCAGCTTCGCCTACGTCGCACTCGCCGACCTGATTCCGCAGCTGCAAAAGCGGCTGAGCGCGCGCGAAACGCTGGCGCAGGTGACCTGGCTGTTCGCCGGCATCGTCGTCGTCATGCTGGTGAGCGGTCTGGCGCACCACCATCACCACTGAGCCGTGCAGGTGGCGTCCTACGCGGCCGCCTGCTGCGTGCCCACAACGTACTCGACCGCGGCGGCCTACCTTGGATGCACGGAGCCGCGTTGGCTCCGTCCACAACCATCCATCCGAGGTATCTCACCATGACCATCGACCAGAACCGCAGCCAGCAGCAGCAAGGCACGCAGGATCAGGCGCAGCAGAACCAGCCCGGCGCCGCCCAGCAGCAAAAGGGCGGGCAGCAGCAGGATGCGCAGCGCCCGTCGGCGCAGCAGAACGAGCAGCAGCCATCCGGCAACAAGGGCCAGCAGCAGAAGGACAGCCCCACGGCGTCGAACAGCGGGCAGAAGCAGAGCGATATGTCGCAGCAGCGTGACAACGGCTGACGCAGACAGCGCAATCGCGCAATGAGCCGGCGCCGCACGGGAGTCCGCGCCGGCTCTGCCGTTTTCAGGGGCGGGGGTGTCGTTGGTCAGTCGGACCTGGCACCGCAGGCGCGGACGGATAAAACCGGCGTCCACCCGAAGGCACTCTGGATCCGGCCGCCGCCGCGTGGCGTTCCCGTCAGCCGCCGGCCAGCGCCTCGCGCACGGCGGCAAGCTGGCGGCGCGATACCTGCAGCCGCTCGGGTACGCCGTCCAGCCGCAGCGCCCAGCCCTCGCTGCCGTCGTCCGGGTCGTCGCTGCGTTCCAGCGCGCGCAGGGCCGCGCGCGCCGCCAGCGCGTTGCGGTGCACCCGCAGGAACTGCCGGGCATACCGCGACTCGAGATCAGCCAGCGAGGCATCGAGGATGTAGCTGCGCTGCGCGGTGCGCACGGTGACGTATTTCAGCTCGGCCTTGAGGTAGCGCACCTCGCCCAGCGGCACGCGTTCGGCCCGGCCGCGGTCCTGGATCAGCAGGCTGTCGGCGGCGGCCGCCCCCTGCTGCCCGGCTGGCGGGCGGCGCCGCAGCTTGGCCAGCGTCTGCTGCAGCCGCGCCAGGCGCACGGGCTTGGTCAGGTAGTCGACCGCTTCGAGGTCGAAGGCCTGCACCGCATGGTCCGCATGGGCGGTCACGAAAACCACCGCCGGCGGCGCCGGCAGCGCCGCGAGCGCCGCGGCGGCCGACAGGCCGTCCTGCCCGGGCATGCCGATGTCCAGCAGCACCGCGTCGGCGCTCTCCTGCCCGAGGGCGGCCAGCGCCTCGGCAGCGCTCGCGGCCTCGCGCACACGCACTGCCTCGCCGCTGTCGGCCAGCAGCGCCAGCAGCCGGGCGCGCGCCAGCGCCTCGTCGTCGACCACCAGGATGCGCAGCGGCGTCATGGCGCGGCCTCTGCCGGCCGCGCGGTCGCAGGGGCGTCCGCGGGCAGCACGATGCGTGCGCGCCAGCTGCCGTCGCGCTGCGGTCCGGCATCGAACGTGACTTCCACGTCGTGCAGCAGGCGCAGCCGCTCGCGCACGTTGGCCAGCGCGATGCCGTGGCCCGGCGCCCGGGGCGCGGCGGCCTGCTCCGGCAGGCTGTTGTCGATCGCGACGACCACCTGGCTGCCGCGCCGCTCGGTGGCGATGCGCAGCCAGCCGCCGGCCGCGTCGGGCTCCACGCCATGCTTGACCGCGTTTTCCACCAGCGGCTGGAGCAGCAGCGGCGGCAGCCGGGCCTCGCCCGCGGCCGGGTCGAGCGCCCAGTCGACCCGCAGCCGCACGCCGAAGCGGGTCTGCTCGATGGCCAGGTAGCGTTCGGCCAGCTGCAGTTCCTCTTCGAGCGTAGCCGCGTCGCCGCGGTCGGCCAGCGCATGCCGGAACAGGTCGCTCAGGTCTTCCAGCAAGGCCTCGGCGCGTGCCGGCTCGGCCCGCACCAGCGCGATGGCGCGGTTGAGCGTGTTGAACAGGAAGTGCGGCCGAATGCGCGCCTGCAGCTCCGACAGGCGTGCCGCCGTGGCGGCCGGCGTGCGGGCGCGGGCGCGCAGCAGCAGGGCCGCGACCAGCAGGGCCGCCAGCAGCGCGCCGGCGCAGGCGCCGGCGAGCCAGGGCGGCGGATCGGCCGCCACGTCCATCATGCCGAGCATGGCGCAGGCATACAGCCCCGCCAGCGCGCCGAGCGCCACGCCGGCACCGTACTGGCCGCCGGTGGGCAGGCGTTGCAGCAGCCGCTTGGCACTGCAGCAGGCGACGATCCAGGCCAGCGTGGCCGGCAGCGCGCCCCCGGTCAGCATGGCCACCAGCAGCAGCCAGCCGGCCGCGTTGCCGCTGCCGAACAGGGCGCCCACGGCCAGCACCAGTTCGACGAACAGCACCGCGCGCAGGATCACGCCGGCATGGCAGGCGTCGAACACCAGCGCGGGCCCGTCGGCACGAGCCGGCGGGCGGGGGTGGGGCGTCGATAAAATCGGGGATTCGTTCATTGCGGGCGAGCCGGTCGAGCCGCCGATGAGCGGCGCCGGGCGCCGCCGATTATTGCCATTCCCATGTCCTCCAGCCATTCCGCCCCCGCAACCAACCAGCTCGACAAGAAGTCCGAGGCCTGGTCGGCGCTGTTCTCCGAGCCGATGAGCGATCTCGTCAAACGCTACACCGGCAGCGTCTTCTTCGACAAGCGGCTCTGGGAGGCCGACATCGCCGGCAGCCTGGCCCATGCCGACATGCTGGCCGCGCAGGGCATCATCGCCGCCGACGACCTGGCCGCCATCCAGCGCGGGCTGGCGCAGGTGCGCTCGGAGATCGAGGCCGGCACCTTCGAGTGGAAGCTCGACCTGGAGGACGTGCACCTCAACATCGAGGCCCGCCTGACCCAGCTGGTGGGCGACGCCGGCAAGCGCCTGCACACCGGCCGCAGCCGCAACGACCAGGTCGCCACCGACGTGCGCCTGTGGCTGCGCGGCGAGATCGACCTGATCGTCGGCCTGCTGGGCGACCTGCAGCGCGCGCTGCTGGACCTGGCCGAGAAGAACGCCGACGTGATCCTGCCGGGCTTCACCCATCTGCAGGTGGCCCAGCCGGTGAGCTTCGGCCACCACATGCTGGCCTATGTGGAGATGTTCAGCCGCGATGCCGAGCGGCTCGTGGATGCGAGGAAGCGCGTCAACCGCCTGCCGCTCGGCGCCGCCGCGCTCGCCGGCACCAGCTACCCGCTCGACCGCGCGCGCGTGGCGCAGACGCTGGACATGGGCGGCGTCTGCCAGAACAGCCTGGACGCGGTGAGCGACCGCGACTTCGCCATCGAATTCACCGCGGCCGCCTCGATCGCGATGGTGCACATCAGCCGCTTCAGCGAGGAACTCATCCTCTGGATGAGCCAGAGCTTCGGCTTCATCGACATCGCCGACCGCTTCTGCACCGGCTCGTCGATCATGCCGCAGAAGAAGAACCCGGACGTGCCCGAACTCGCGCGCGGCAAGACCGGCCGCGTGGTCGGCCACCTGGTCGGCCTGATCACGCTGATGAAGGGCCAGCCGCTGGCCTACAACAAGGACAACCAGGAAGACAAGGAGCCGCTGTTCGACACGGTCGACACGCTCAAGGACACGCTGCGCATCTTCGCCGAGATGGTCGGCGGCATCACCGTCAAGCCCGAGGCGATGGAACGCGCCGCGCTGCGCGGCTATGCCACGGCGACCGACTTGGCCGACTACCTGGTCAAGAAGGGCCTGCCTTTCCGCGACGCGCACGAGGTCGTGGCCCGTGCGGTCAAGACCGCCATCGGCCAGGGCGTGGACCTGTCGGAGCTGCCGCTTGCTGCGTTGCAGCAATTCAACCCGCAGATCGGCGAGGACGTGTTCGACGTGCTCTCGCTGCGTGGCTCGCTGGAGGCCCGCAACGTCCTTGGCGGCACCGCGCCCGAGCAGGTGCGCCTGCAGATCGGCCGCCACCGCAGCCGGCTGGCCTGAGCAGACAGGGGGTATGGCCTCGCAGCGGACAGAGGGCGAGCGCTGCAGCATACTACACCTGGGGGTATGCGAAAAGTCGATGCAATGTCAGCTTCAGGTAAACCATGGAACCCTGGCCGCCGTTAGGTATCGCATTGCCTTCCACCCTGGAGCAACCCACGCCATGCAAGCTGCCTGCCGCCCTGCCGTCCGTGTTCCGCGCTCCGCGCGCG
The DNA here is from genome assembly GCA_009914555.1 of Xylophilus sp. Classification (GTDB taxonomy): domain Bacteria; phylum Pseudomonadota; class Gammaproteobacteria; order Burkholderiales; family Burkholderiaceae_C; genus WNDY01. Next base: position 9,982 of record WNDY01000058.1, on the reverse strand, counting down.
CCCTGACATGCGCCGTCGGCGCGGCCCTCGGGCTGGCGCTGGCCCTGCCCGCCCGGCCGCAGACGATGGCGCTGTCCGACCCGGCCGCCACGGTGCAGTCGACCGAGCTGGCCGCCGCCTACACCCGCTGGCGCACCAGCATCGACGCCTTCGCGGAGCAGGACCGCGAGCATCCGCCGACCGCCGGCGCGGTGCTGTTCGTCGGCAGCTCCACGATCCGGTTCTGGAGCCATCTGGCGCAGGACTTTCGCCAGGTTCCCGTGGTGATGAACCGCGGATTCGGCGGCTCCACGATGAACGACTGCAGCCTGCTGGTGCGCGACCTGGTCACGCGCTACAAGCCCAGCCAGGTGCTGGTCTACGCCGGCGACAACGATCTGGCCGAAGGCCGCACGCCGCGCCAGGTGCTGGCCAGCTTCCAGTACTTCGTGAAGGTGCTGCGCGAGGAACTGCCCGACGTGCGTCTGGCCTACATCTCGATCAAGCCGAGCCCGTCGCGCGCCGCGCTGCTGCCGCGCATCCGCGAGACCAATGCGCTGCTGGCCGACTACGTGGCCACGCTGCCCAACGCCAAGTACATCGACATCTTCACCGCCATGCTCGGCGAGGACGGCCAGCCGCGCCGCGACCTGTTCCTGGGCGATGCACTGCACATGAACGCCGCCGGCTATGCGATCTGGCAGGGCGTGATCACTTCCTACCTCGGCGGCGGCCCGGTGCCGCTGCCCGGCAGCGTGAATGCTGCCGCCAGCCCGGCCGCCGTGCCGGTCACCGCGGCCGACGCTACGGCCGTGCCGGCGTCTTCTTCGGCGCGCTGAGGGCCGCGGCGCCGGCCTGGGCCGACTTGCGGCGCGCGCGGCGCCGCGTCTGCAGGTGGTCGAACAGGGCCGACAGCCGCGCGGCGCCCTGGAGCAGCGCAAAGGTGCCCGCCAGCAGCAGCGCGTCGATCCACCAGGCGTGGCGCAGCGGATCGTCGCCCACCAGCGCCAGCACCAGCAGCACCGCGAGCAGGTGGGTGCAGAACACCGGCAGCGACTGCGACCCGAGCTCTTCGAGCCAGCGCATGCGCGGCAGCGCGGCCAGCAGGCGCGGTCCGAATTCCATCGACACGACCAGCAGCGCGAGCATGTCGATCAGCCGCCCGGGCGCCAGCGTCCACTTGTCGAACAGCATGTTGCCGGCGTTGTTGCTGCCGAACGGCGCTTGGCCGGTGTAGTGGCGCCAGACCATGCCGACCACCGCGACCACCACGGCCAGCAAGACCCACGGCTTCGGAATGTGCAGCGGCTGCGCATGCGGCTCCGACTGGCGCGCGCCGAGCCACAGGCCGAGCGTCCAGACCAGCTGCCAGGCGAAGGTGTTGAAGGCGCCCATGTCGGCGAACGGCACCTTCAGCCCGGTCAGCGCCACCACGACGCCGTAGAGCGTGGTGCTCAGGCCCAGCTGCGCGGCCAGCCACAGCCCGGCGCTGCCTGCCAGCACGCCGGCCCAGCCGTGGCGCATGGCGAAGCCCAGCGCCCAGGGGCTGGCCAGCATGAACAGCACGTACAGCGGCAGGATGTCCAGCAGCGCCGGCTGGTAGATCAGGGCCAGGCTGGCGATAAGCGCCGGCACCGGCGAGTGCAGGTAGAACGAGATCAGGTTGCGCACGGCCGGCGCATCGATGTAGTGGCCCATGGCCGCGATCACGGTGAACAGGAAGAGCAGCAGCGCCGCCTGGCACAGGTAGACCTTGAGCGCGCGCTGGAAGAACGCCCGCCGCATCGCCGGCACGCCCTCGCGCCAGGCCTTGCGGCCGTAGACGATGCCGCACATGTAGGCCGACAGCAGCACAAAGCCCTCGGCCGCCGAGACGAAGCCGAACGGCTGGCCCAGCGGCGTGGTCAGGCGGGTCGGCAGGTGGGTGACGGTCATCAGCAGCAGCATCAGGCCGCGTGCGGCGTCGAGCTCCCAGAGCCGCTTCACCGGCCGTCTCCTCCGCGCGGTTCAGGCTGGCCTAAGGCAGGCGCCCGATAATCCGGCGACGAAAGAAAGAGCGGGGTGAATGCGGACATGCGCCTGTTGCTGGTCGAGGACGACGTCATGATCGGCGAGGCCGTGCTCGACGTGCTGCGAGCCGAGCATTATGCGGTCGACTGGGTGCGCGACGGCGACATGGCGGACACGGCCCTGCGCTCGCAGGCCTACGATCTCGTGCTGCTCGACCTGGGCCTGCCCCGGCGCGACGGCCTGGCCGTGCTGCGCGCCCTGCGCGCCCGCGGCGACCGGGCCGCGGTGCTGGTTGCCACGGCGCGCGACGCGGTGCGCGACCGTGTGGCGGGCCTGGATGCCGGCGCCGACGACTACGTCGTCAAGCCCTACGACACCGACGAACTGCTGGCGCGCATCCGCGCGCTGCTGCGCCGCGGCGCGGGGCAGGCGCAGCCGGTCTTCAGCCACCGCGGCGTCGCGCTGGACCCCGCGACGCGCGAGGCGACCAAGGACGGCCAGCCGGTGGCCCTGTCGGCCCGCGAATGGGCGGTGCTGGAGCCGCTGATCGCCCGGCCGGGCGCCGTGCTTTCGCGCGCCCAGCTCGAAGAGAAGCTCTACGGCTGGAAGGACGAGATCAGCAGCAACGCGGTGGAGGTCTACATCCACGGCCTGCGCAAGAAGCTCGGCGCCGATTTCATCCAGACCGTGCGCGGCCTGGGCTACGTGATCCCGAAGGACGCCGCGTAGATGACCGTCCTGCCCGCCACGCTGGCGCGCCGCCTCGGCCTGGGATCGCTGCGCGGGCGGCTGCTCTGGTTCGTGCTCACCTCCATCCTGCTGGCCGCCGGCGTGCTGGCGGCGTCGGCTTGGCGCGGCGCGCTGCGCGAGGCCGACGCGCTGTTCGACTACCACCTCCAGCAGATCGCCCATTCGCTGCGCGACAGCGTGCCGCTGGGCTCGGTCGGCGACATCGAGGGCGTGGGGCCGGACGACTTCGACCTGCACGTGCAGATCTGGGGACCGGACGGCGTGCAGATCTACCGCTCGGCCCGCTCGGTGCTGCCGCCGCGCGCGGTGCTGGGTTTCTCCGACGTGACGGCCCAGGGCCGCCGCTACCGCGTCTATTCGGTGCAGACGCCGCTGCAGACGGTGCAGATCGCCCAGGACATGAGCGCCCGCCGCGACCGTGCCGGCGCACTGGCGCTGCGGGCCACGCTGCCGATGGCGCTGGTCGCGCCGCTCCTGATGCTGGCCGTGGCCTGGGTCATCGGCCGCTCGCTGGCGCCGCTGGAGCGCATGCGCCAGCAGGTGGCGCGGCGCCCGGCCGACGACCTCTCGCCGCTGGCCGGCGGCGACCTGCCGGACGAGGTGCGCCCGCTGGTCGACGAACTGAACCTGCTGTTCGGCCGGGTGCAGGCGGCCTTCGATGCGCAGCAGCACTTCATCGCCGATGCGGCGCACGAACTGCGCTCGCCGCTGACCGCGCTGCGGCTCCAGGCCCGGGCGCTGCGCCGGTCCGGGGAAGGAACCGCGCAGCCGGCGCTCGACCGGCTCGACGAGGGCATCGGGCGCGCCATCGCCCTGGTCGGCCAGCTGCTCGATCTGGCCCGGCAGGAGGCCGATGGCCGCGGCGGCGCGCCGCGCGAGCCGGTGGACCTGTCCGAGGTCATCCGCCTGGCCGTGGCCGACGTGCTGCCGCAGGCCCAGGCCCGCAACATCGACCTGGGCCTGGCCGATGCGGCGCCGGGCGCGCCGCCCAGGGTGCGCGGCCGGCCCGAGGCGTTGCGCACGCTGCTGCGCAACCTGCTGGACAACGCCGTCAAGTACACGCCGCCCGGCGGACGGGTGGACGTGGGGCTGCAGGCTGCCGCGGACGGCGGTGTGCTGCTGGCCGTGGACGACAGCGGCCCGGGGCTGCCGGCCGCCGAGCGCGAGCGGGTGTTCGACCGCTTCTACCGCAATCCCGATGCGGCCGCGGGCGCGACCGGCAGCGGCCTGGGGCTGGCGATCGTGGCGGCCATTGCGCGGCAGCACGGCGCACGGGTGGCGCTCTCCGCGTCGCCTACCTTGGGCGGATTGCGGGCGGAGGTGCTTTTTCCGGGGTACGGCCCTTCGGGGCCGTAGCGGTCAATGAAGGGCGCGGCGCTGCGCTGAACTCCCATCGGGCCGGGCACAGGCCCATCCGCGCAAGCTGGTCTGCACGAAACGCTCGGCCCGACCGCTGGAACCTGGCGCAGGTCAACGGCTAGAACGGCAGCTGGCGTTCGCCCTGCTGGACCGTGATCCACTTCAGTTCGGTCATGTCGGCCACGGAATAGCGGCCGTTCTCGCGGCCGAAGCCGCTGTCCTTCATGCCGCCGAACGGCGCGTTCGGGTCGTCGTCGAAGGAGTTGTCGTTGATGTGGACCGCGCCGGCCTCGACGCGCAGCGCGAAGTCGAACGCCTTCTGGATGTCGCGCGTGAGGATGGCCGACGACAGGCCGTAGGCGGTGTCGTTGGCAAGACGGACCGCATCCTCGTAGTCCTGTGCCTTGATGACCGACGCCAGCGGCCCGAAGCTCTCCTCGCCGTAGACGGCCATGCCCGGCTGAACGTCGGCCAGCAGCGAGGGCTCGAACACGTTGCCCTGCCGGCCGCCGCCTGCCAGCAGCCGCGCGCCCTTGGCCACGGCGTCGTCGATGTGGGCGCGGATGAAGTCACACTGGCTGGCATGGATGAGCGGGCCGACCGCGGTACGTGGGTCGGCCGGATCGCCATGCGGAATCGCCCGCACCTTCTGCACCAGCATGTCGCAGAAGCGCTCGTAGACCGGCGCCTCCACGATGATCCGTGCATTGGCCATGCACACCTGGTTCTGGTTGAAGTAGATGCCGAAGGCTGCCGAGCGCACCGCATAGTCGAGATCGGCATCGGAGAGCACGACGACCGGGCTCTTGCCGCCGAGTTCGAGCACGATGCGCTTGCTGTGGCGCCCGGCCTGCGCCGCCAAGTATTTGCCGGTTTTCGCCGAGCCGGTGAACGTGATCAGCCGTACGCGGGGGTCGGAGAACAGCTTGTCGCCGAGCTGCTCGTTGCTGGTGGGAATGACGTTGAACACGCCGGGCGGCAGCCCCGCTTCCTTCAGGATCTCGCTGAACAGCAGGGCGGCGAGCGGGGTGTAGGGCGAGGGCTTGAGCACGAAGCTGTTGCCCGCCGCCAGCGCCGGCGCGAGCTTCTTGCCGGCCAGCAGGATGGGCGCATTGAAGGGGCTGATGCCGGCTACCACCCCGAGCGGCCGGCGGATGGTCATCGAAATCCGGCCCGGTTGCTCGGCCGGCAGGGTCTCGCCGCGCACGTCGCGGGCCTGGCCCGCCGCGATCCGGAAGGCGCTGATCATGTAGTCGCACTCGAAGTGCGCCTTGCCGAACACGTTGCCGCCTTCCTCGATCAGCACTTTCACGATGTCCCCGCGGCGGCGGGCGACGACGTCGGCGGCCTTGCAGAGGATGGCTTCGCGCTCGCGGGCCAGCGAGGCACCCCAGCCCTTCTGCGCCTCGTGCGCGATGCCGATCGCGGCGTCGATGTCGGCGGCCGTCGCCAGCCGCACGTGGGCGATGGTCTGCCCGGTGTAGGGATTCACGACCTCCTGCAGGGGCTGGTCCGCGGATTCCCAGGCGCGGCCGCCAATGGAGGGATGGTAGGTCTTCAGGGGAGCAGGCATGGCGGCCTCCGTTCGTGGTGCCGGCGGGGTCAGAAGATGTGGCGGATTCCCAGGTCCACGCCGCTGGAACTGCCTTCCGGGCGGGTCTGGCCCACGGCGGCCAAGCCGTCGGCCGACAGTGCCTGGGTCGCGGCGCCCTTGTTGTTGAGCCGGGCGACGGTGGCGTAGACCTGGGTGCGTTTGGACAGCAAATAGCCGTAGCCCAGCGACAGCTTGCGGAAGTCGTCGGCGCTGTCGTGCAGGTCGTACCGCGCATAGGTCGCGCGCAGTTCGCCGTTGCCCAGCGGCGCGGTCGCGCCGACCAGCAGCGAATCGAGGCGGTTGGCGCCGGCCGGCGCACCCTTGACCTGCTCGCGGCCCCAGTAGAGCAGGGGCTTGACAACACCGAAGTCCCAGCTGACGGCGGCGTTGGCGATGTCGAGGTTGCGGCCGATGGTCACCGGTGCGGTGTCGGAGGCGCCGATGACCTGGCGGAAGGTCGCATAGGACACGGCGGCGTTGAGCGGGCCGCTGGCGTAGCCCAGCCGGCCGCTCCATGAATTGCCCTGCCGGCGGTTGGGTGTGTCGGACGCTTTCTCGCCGAAGGCGTATTGCAGCTGCCCGAAGATCCCGCCGAGCCCTTCGGGCAGCACGTAGCCGATGGCGTTGCTGTTGTAGACGGTGTTGTAGCCGAAGTTGTTGACCGCCTGGCTGGTGCCGACGCCGCGGGCGTTGAACGGGTCGAACAGCGAGATGTTCCACCAGGTCGGGGTGAAATCGCGCCCGAGCCGCAGCTCGCCGAAGGGCCCGATCAGGCTCACGGTGGAGCGGCGCTGGAATGCCAGGCCGCCGTTGGCGCTGCCGGTGCCGGTGTCGGTGCCGAGCGAGCCTTCCAGCGTGAAGCCGGCCTTGAGGCCACCGCCGAGGTCTTCGGCGCCGCGGAAGCCCAGGCGGCTGGGCAGGTTGCCGCCGCTGGACAGGCCGATGCGCGAGCCGGCGCCGGAGGCTGACACCCGTGTCACCGCGGTGTCGATGACGCCGTACAGCGTCACCGACGACTGGGCCAGGGCCGCGGTGGACCCGGCCAGGGCCGCGCAGGCCCATGCGATCTTCATCTTCTTCATCTGCTGTCTCCTCTCGGAGTGGGTGGTAGGGGCGGGAAACGGGAAGGGCGGCGCGTCTGCAGTTCAGGCGGCCAGCCGCAGCGCTTGCAGCCGCTCGGCCAGCGCGCGGCCCTCGGCGTCGCGCAGCGCGGCTTCGCGCAGCGCGCCGAGCGCGCTGCCGGCATCGGGGCGGCCGTGCAGTTCGCGTGCGGCGCGCAGCAGGCGATCGAACCGGCTGCTGCCGCGTGCATGGGTGTCGCTGTAGCCCTTGACCAGCCGGCGGCAGCGCAGCAGCTCGATGGCCAGGGTGCGGTCCTGCGGCAGCAGGCGCTCCACCTCGGCCAGCCAGGCGTCGAGGTGCGCCAGCTCCTCGGCATGGCGGCGGCTGCCGCGGCGCCAGCGCCGCAGGCCGGCCACCACGCGCAGTTGCAGGTGGCCGCGCAGCGTGTGGGTCCGGATGCGCCGGCCCCGGTCCAGGCGCGGGGCGAGCCACGCCTTGAGGCGGGACGCGCCGTCGAGCCGGTCGGCCCAGCGGCGCGGCAGCAGGCCCATGAGCTCCTCCAGCCGCGGGTGGAAATACTCCTCGGTGCCGACCACGTCCCCGGCGCCCGCGCCGATCTCGCGCCGCACGCGGGCCGAGCGTTCGGCGCGGATCTTCAGGTCGGCCACGCGGATCACGTCGTCGTAGCTCATCGCCACCGCGATCCAGCGCGCGGCCTCGATCGCCACCTGGCCGTTCGCAGCCCCGGGGTCGGCCGCCAGCAGGCGCGCCACCCGGTCGAGGTATTCGGCGCCGTAGGCCGGGTCCTGGTAGTCGGCCACGCGCGCCAGCCCTTCGCCAAGCCAGTCCCAGGCGGCCGGCGGAAATTCGGCGCGGATGCGCTCCAGCAGCGGCTGCATGCGCGCGCCCGCGGCGCGCTCGGGCAGCGGGCGCGCGGCGGTGAGCATCGGATCGGCCGGCAGCGCGGGCGGCGCGCTCTGCTGCGCCACCTCCACCGCCGCGCGCAGCGCCGCCAGGCTGGGTTGGACGCCCACGCCGCTGCGCTTGACCACGGCCTCGAACTCCGCCACCGCGAACGGCAGCGCGCCGCTGCCGGCCAGCGCGCCGAACAGGCTGGCCGAGATCACGCTGCCGTTGCGCACGGCCAGCGCCTGCATGTCGTCGATCACCAGCCGGCGCGATGCGCGCTCGACGATGCCGAGCACCTGCGCGCTGTCGGCCACGCCGCTGCCGGGCACCATCTTTTCCTGGATCGCATAGGTGCGGTGGCTGCTGGTGACGACGGTGGTGCGGTCGGGCGTGACGAAGCCGCGCTCGACCGCGCGGCCGGCTTCCATCAGCTCGGCGGCGATCAGCACGTCCACGTCGCCGGGCACCGGCATCAGCGCGAGCACCGGCGCGCGGCCCGGCGTGGGCTCGACGATCTCGACGTAGTAGATGGTGGCGCCGGTGCGCTGGGCCACGCCGGCCACCGAGGTTGCCTGCGCGGTCCAGCCGGCGTGCTCGGCCAGATCCACGATCCAGTCCACCAGCACGCCGCCGCCCTGGCCGCCCAAGGCCAGGATAGCGACGTGGAAGCTGCGCGGCCGCGACGGGTCGAGCCGGCTCATCGTACCGCCTCCAGCGGGAACAGCGCGCGCTCGGCGCGCGCGCGGCGCTGTCGGTCCTGCAACCAGGCCAGCGCGCGGCGGCGCAGGCCGCCGAGCCAGCGCTCGAAGGCGCCCGGGTTGTGCACCTTGTGCACCTTGTAGAAGGAAGGGCAGAGCACGGCCGCGTCGGCCACCTCGCCGCAGTGGCCGCAGGCCACGCAGTGCTCGTCCACGCTGGCCACCGGGTCGGGCTTGAGCGGGTCGCCGCTGGGCGCCAGCGTGAGGCTCGGGCAGCCCGAGACGCGCATGCAGGCATGGTCGCCCGAGCACACGGCGGCATCGACGCCGAAGCGCTCCTTGAGCACGCGCTGGCCGCCCTTGATCGCTTTGGCCGTGGCGGGCTTCTCGCGCCGCTGGCGGTTGAGCATGCATTCGCTCTGCGCGATCACCACCTTGGGCCCGGGCTCGCGGCTCTCCAGCGCCTCGCGCAGCGCAGCGCGCATGGCCTTCACGTCGTAGGTGCGGGTGATGGTGCGCACCCATTCCACACCCACGCCGCGCACCGCGCGCGCGATCGGGTGCCGGGTGCTGCGGTTGGCGTTGGTGGCGCGCGAGGAGAGGATGTCCTGCCCGCCGGTGGCCGCCGAGTAGTTGTTGTCGACGATGACGAACAGGTTGTCCTGCCTGTTGAACACCGCGTTGGCGATGCCCGAGGTCAGGCCGTTGTGCCAGAAGCCGCCGTCGCCCATGAAGGCAATGGCCTTCCTGGAGGCGCCGAGCTGCGCACCCGCGGCGAAGGCCGAGGCGCTGGAGCCGCCCAGGCCGTAGCCCATCGTCGTCGCGCCGAGGTTGAAGGGCGGCATGATCGAGAACAGGTGGCAGCCGATGTCGGCCGAGACGTGGTGCATGCCGAGCTCGCGCTCGACCAGCTTGAGCGAGGAGAAGATCGGTCGTTCGGGGCAGCCCACGCACAGCCCCGGCGGGCGCGGCGGCAGCAGCGGCGCCAGCGCCTCGGCGGCCGGCACGGGCGCCGGCACCGGCGCCCGGTCCACGCCCTCGTTCACCGTCGTCCTGCGCGCGGGCAGCGGCATCGCCACCGGCGCGGCGAACGCGGCTGGGTGGTGCCGTCGCAGGAAGCCCTCGATGCCCTTTTGCAGCACCGCCACGGTGTAGTCGCCACCCAGGGGCAGCAGGTCCTTGCCGTGCACCGCGGTGTCGATGCCGCGGCGGCGCAGGATGGCGTGCAGGTTCTGCTCCAGGAAGTCGGGCTGGCCTTCCTCGATCATCAGCACCGCCTGCTTGCCGCGGCAGAAGCGCTCGACCTCGTCCTCGACCAGCGGGTAGGCCACGTTGAGGATGTGCAGCGGCACGCGGCTGTTGCCGAACAGGTCGGCCTGCTCCAGGCGCTTCAGGGCGCGCAGCACGTTGTTGGTCAGCCCGCCCTGGGTGACGATTCCGATGTGCGCCAGGTCGCCGTCGACGAACTCGTTGAGCCCGCGCTCGGCGATGAACTGATCTTGCCCCCGTTTCACGGACACCCCTATAAGCGATTAACTATCGCAATAGGAGGTGGACGATGACCAAGAGCAAGGCAGGCAGAAAGGGGCAGGAGTTCAGCCTGGAGTTCAGGCAGCAGGCA
>WNDY01000057.1 GCA_009914555.1 Xylophilus sp. | reverse complement strand
TGAGGGGCTGAGCCATGGGTCCATGGGCCAACCGGGGGGGCCTCCGGCGGCCTGGCAGGGGCCTGATAGATCAACAGCCAGAAACCAGTTCACCAACCGCCTCACACACAGAAATACTGACAGCCCCAGAACGGCAACGGCGGCGGCTACCCCATAGCGAATATTGTTTCTCGATCGTGGATTCGGCTCGGACATTTTCAGTCTGCATGTACTAGGTGCTGCTGGCCGTTCCTCATTGGTCATACCCGGGACTTTCCCGATCAACCTTGCGCTGGACGGCCTCCCAGGTCAGGTCGTGCCAGCGACGCCGGTCTTCCGGCGCGCGGGTTCGGGAGACCTGCCGTGCCACTTCGTCCTGGGCTGCCTGCGGGGCGATCAATACGCCATTGCGTCCTGCCGACAGCGCACCGATCTGGGCGGTGGCGGCCTTTTCGAAGTTGTAGATGCGCGACCACGCTTCGGCCGCGTTGTTGCCGATCGCGAGCGTCCCATGGTTGCGTAGCAGCAGGTAGTGTTTGTCCCCCAGGTGGGCTACAAGTCGTGCTCGTTCATCCAGGTTCAGGGCGATCCCTTCGTATTCGTGGCTGGCGAGGTGGGGAAGGATGGCTAGCGACCGTTGGTTGAGAGGGAGCAGCCCGTCTGCCTGCGACGAGAGCGCAACACCGTCGTCGGTATGGAGATGCACGACGAAAAAAGCGTCCTCGCGGGCCGCGTGGATGGCCGAGTGGATGACGAACCCCGCATAGTTGATGCCGTACTGACCGTCCAGGACGTTGCCTTCGAGGTCGATCTTCACGAGGTTGGAGGCCGTGACTTCCTCGAACCACAGGCCCAGTGGGTTGAGAAGGAAATGGTGTTCCGGGCCCGGTATGCGGGCAGAGATATGGGTTGCCAGGAAGTCATCCCAGCCATAGAGGGCTGTCAACCGGTACAGCGCCGCCAACTGGACCCGCACCTGCCACTCGACATCGCTTACCCGGCTTTTCAATGATTGGACTTCAGCGTTCAATTTAGGTGCTCCAGAGGTCGAAGGAAAGGCATGAGTGTCGGGGCACGTCATCTTGTAGTGAAGATCATAATCTTCATATGCAAATATAGTTAATGCGCATTGATTTGGCGGCATGAAAGATCCGGTGCGCACGATTGTGCCCTTCGGCCAGAACGAACGAGCGGCGAGGCGGAAAGCTGATGTCGTCAACCACTGGAAAGCGGTCTGGTAAGTATGACCCGGGGGTATGATGTTGTTCCCGCAGCAGGCGCAAGGATCATGCGCATCCTGCTTTGTGACGGTGCAAGGATGCAGACTGCTTCTGTCTCATCCACTGGTGCTGAGTGCGCTATCTCCGGTCGGTGCGAGTGCATGCCCCTGCAACGGCCGGCATGTCTGGCCGGTTTCCGGCTTCGGCCATGCCAAGAAGATATCCAATGACGTTGACGAGGTAATTGTTTCCGATGAAGACAGAGGATTTGCGAGCTTTCGATGCTGTGGTGCGGCATGGCTCCATCAGCGAGGCCGCCCGGGCGATGTCCCTGACTCAACCTGCCATTACCCGCCGCGTGCAGAACTTGGAGGAAGATCTGGGCGTGCTGTTGCTCGATCGCACGACCAAGCCGCCCCGTCCCTCGACGGTGGGATTGAGGGTCCATGAACAGACCAAGGTTGCCTTGCGAGAGCTCGACGCCTTGTCCAACCTCGTGGCGGCCGATGCGGAGCCGAGCGGTGTCTTGCGGCTGGGCCTGACGCACTCCATGGGGTCGCCTCGGTTGATCGACGTGCTGCGAGGCATGAAAGAGGGGTTCCCGGAGGTCACGCTCCAGATATCGACCGATTGGAGCGCGGCCCTCGTGGAAAGGGTGGGGCAGGGGCGGTTGGATGCGGCCACCGTGTTCCTGACCCCCAACGCCCTCGTCCCGGAAGGGCTGAGCATGCAATGGCTGGCTTCCACGGAGGTCGTGCTCGTCGCGGCCAAAGGGCGCTTCCGCAACCTGGCCGGCCGTTTCCAGGACTATGCGGAGGCCGGGTTGATCCTCAACCCGGAAGGCTGCGGGTTCCGCAAGGCCTTGCAGCGCAAACTGAGCGACATCGGGGCTCCGTTCCAACTGAATCTGGAAACATATGGCAGCGAGATCCAGCTCGGTCTGGTGGCGGCAGACATGGGGATCGGTTTCGTTCCTCGCACTGCATTGGAGACCAGCCGCTACCTTCAGGCACTGGATGTGCTGACCCCCCATGATTTCAGGCACGTGGTCGATGTCCGCCTGGTGGGGCCGGCATTCCACGGCAATCTTCTCAAGGCGGTTCAGTATTTCGGCGATGCGATTGCCGCCAGTTTCCAGATGGGGGCGCCGGCCGTTTGAACGGGTGGGGCAGCGGCGTTCGTGATGCCTGCGCCGACCCACGATCGCAGCCTGCAGCAGTGCGCTTGCCCTAGCCCCTGGCGCTCTCCACATTGCAGCCGGAGGTTGGCGGATCGCGTGGGTCCGGCCCGCGAGTTCCGTGATCCGAAGTCGCTGCCCGAGGCCACGTGGCGTGGAAGTTTTGTCCGCAGATGCCATGTGCCGCAGCCGGATAAGCAAACGCGAAATCATCGTTTGTGCCGCGACCGCGGGCTGCCTATCGTGGCGCACCGCGCTGGCCGGCAGGTCGCGCAATGTCAGGACAACAGGAGTTCCACGGGATGCCTTCCAACGCTCACGGCGCCGCCGCGCCGCTGCCGCCGTCCGGCACGATCAGCCGCCGCAGCTGGCTCGGCACAGCCGCCGCGCTCGGCGCCGCCGGTGCGGCAGGGTCGCGCTTGGCCTGGGGCGCGCCGCAGCAGCAGCCGAAGATCACCTTCTCGTGGAGCGGCACCGGCCTGTGCCTGGCGCCCGTGGTCATCGCGCGAGAGCAGGGCCTGTTCGAGAAGAACAAGGTCGACGTGGACGTCATCAGCTTCGCTGGTTCCGTCGACCAGGTGCTCGAATCGCTGGCCACCGGCAAGGCCGACATGGCCGTGGGTCTGGTGCATGCGTGGCTCAAGCCGCTGGAGTCGGGCTTCAACGTCAAGGTCGTCGGCAGTTCGCATGGCGGCTGCCTGCGGGTGCTCGCGCCGGCCAACTCGGGCATCACCCGGCCCGAGCAGCTGCGCGGCAAGGTCGTGGGCGTCTCCAGCATTGCCGGCCCCGGCAAGCAGTTTCTCTCGGCTTATCTCGGCCGCAAGGGAATCGATCCGGACAAGGACGTGGAGTGGCGCGCCTATCCGGCCGACCTGCTCGACGTGGCCATCAAGAAGGGCGAGGTGCATGCCATCTCCGACAGCAACCCCAACCTGTTCCTGATCGAGAAGCGCAACAAGGGCGCGCTGCGCGAGATCGCCAACATCCAGACCGGCGACTATGCCAACCGGCTGTGCTGCATCGTCACCGCGCGCGCCGACCTCGTGAGCCGCGACAAGGCGTCGGTGGCCGCCGTGGTGCGCGCGCTGACTCAGGCCTCGGACTTCGCGGCGCAGAACCCGAACGAAGCCGCGCGCATCGCGCTCAAGCACATACCGCGCGCGTCGCTCGAAGACATCCAGGCCATCCTGTCGGAGCTGAGCTATGGCCACCATCCGTCGGGCACGGCGCTGCGCGACGAGATCCAGGCCTATGCCGCCGACCTGCGCGGCGTCGGCGTGCTCAAGAAGAGCACCGACCCGACACGCTTCGCAAACTACCTCACAGCCGACGTGCTCGCCTGATAGCCGGATCACTTACGCATAACGAACTTCATTTTTCTTGTTTGGACGGCGGGTATCGGAGCCGTAACGTGACGTAAGTGCTGCCGTGCGCTGGCTGCGGCATGGTCCGTCGCGCGCCACATGCTGGTCGGCAGCCTTCTTTCCTACCCCTGGAGTCTTTGCGATGACGATCGAAACCACCCCCTCCCTGCTCGCTGCCGTGCTGCGGGGCGGCACGCTTTCGCGCCGCGGCGTGCTGCGCGCCGCCGGCGCCGCAGCCACGGTTGCGCCGGCCGGCCTGTTCGGCGTACGCGCCTGGGCCCAGCCGAAGAAGAAGGTCGTCTTCGCCTGGAGCCAGTCGGGCTACTGCCAGACGCCGATCCCCGTGGCCATCGAGCGCGGCTTCTTCGAGAAGAACGGCGTCGAGGTCGAGTCGCTCAACTGGGCCGGCTCGGCCGACCAGCTGCTCGAAGCGCTCGCCACCGGCAAGGCCGATGTCGGCGCCGGCCTGATCCACCGCTGGCTCAAGCCGCTCGAAGCCGGCTTCGACGTCAAGGTGGTCAGCAGCATCCACGGCGGCTGCTTGCGCCTGGTGGGCGTGAAGGCCGCCGGCATCACCGACACGCGTCAGCTCAAGGGCAAGGTCATCGGCGTGAGCGACCTCAACAGCCCGGCCAAGAACTTCTTCGACATCCACCTGACCAAGAAGAAGATCGAGGGCTACGAGTTCCGCGTCTACCCGGCCGACCTGCTCGACGTGGCCGCCAAGAAGGGCGAGATCCAGGCCATCGCCGACGGCGACCCCAACGTCTACCTGATCGAGAAGCGCAACCAGGGCGCCTTCGTCGAGATCGGCAACAGCGGCACCGGCGAATACGCCGAGAAGCTCTGCTGCGTGATCGCCGCGCGCGGCGAGCTGCTGCGCAAGGACAAGGCCACCGCGGCCGCCGTGGTGCGCGCGCTGTCGCAGGCGTCCGACTTCGTGGCCGAGAACCCGCGCGAGTCCGCCCGCATCTACGCCAAGTTCAGCAAGGTAACCGAGGACGAACTCCAGGCCCTGCTGCACACCACCAACTACGCCCACCATCCGGTCGGCCGCAACCTGCGCAACGAGGTCGAGTTCTTCGCGCAGGACTTCCGCACCGCGGGCATCCTGAAGAAGACGACCGACCCGGCGCGCTTCGCCGACACGGTCACGCTGGACGTGCTGGCCTGAGTCCCGGCCCGCCCGTCCCGCGTTCCTCCCGCCATTCGCAATCACGAAGGACTGCACGATGACATCCACCACCGCTGACGCATCCGCGCTCGGCACCCCTCCGGCCGCGGCCGGCATCCGGGAGCGCCGGGCGGGCGCCACCCCTGCCGCAGCGGGTTTACCCGCCAGCTTGCAGGAGGCCGCGCCGGCCGGCCTCTGGGGCGCGGGTCTGGCGGCGGCCGGCGGCTGGGTTGTGCTGGGCCTGGTCACGCTGCTGTGGCCCAACAAGGTCGTGGGTTTCAGCGACTGGGCCTTCACCGACGAGTTCGGCATCGCCGCGCTCGTGGTGGCCGCCGCGGTGCTGGTGGTGGCGCTGCTGGGCGCGCGCGCCGGCCGCGTCGGACAGGCGCTGCGCCCGGCCGGCCGCTGGCTGATCGCCGCACCGCTGCTGCTGGCCGCCTGGGAGATCGCCACCGCCAAGCTCGGCGCGTTGCCGACGCCGTTCTTCGCGCCGCCGCAGAGCCTGATCGAGGTGTTCGCCGAGGACTGGAGCCGCCTGGGCCTGTCGACCGCCCATTCGGCGCGTCTGCTGGGCCACGGCTTCGTGCTGGGCGCCATCGTCGGCTTCGTCACCGGCGTGTGGATCGGCTGGTCGCGCATCGCCGGCTACTGGGTGCATCCGCTGCTGCGCTTCCTGGGGCCGGTGCCAGCCTCGGCGCTGCTGCCGCTGGCCTTTTTCTTCGCACCGTCGAGCTATGCGGCAGCCGTGTTCCTCATCGCGCTGGCCACTTTCTTCCCGCTGGCGGTGCTGACCTGGTCCGGCGTGTCGGCCGTCAGCAAGAGCTACTACGACGTGGCCCGCACGCTCGGCGCGTCGGAATGGTTTTTGATCTTCCGCGTGGCCATTCCGGCCGCGCTGCCGCAGGTCTTCGTGGGCCTCTTCATGGGGCTGGGTGCCTCGTTCTCGACGCTGGTGACGGCCGAGATGATGGGCGTGAAGGCCGGCCTGGGCTGGTACCTGCAATGGGCGCAGGGCTGGGCGGCCTACGCCAACATGTATGCGGCGCTGTTCGTGATGGCGGCGCTGTGCTCGGGGCTGATCACCCTGCTTTTCGCCGTGCGCGACCGCGCACTGTCGTGGCAGAAGGGAACGGTCAAATGGTAGTGGAAGCCCTGGCGCAGGAGCGTCCGCAGACTTCGCCGCAACCGGCAGGCGCCGCGGGCGCGCGCATCGACATCCAGGGCGTGAGCCACTGGTTCAAGACGCCGACCGGCGTGCTCCAGGTGCTCGACGGCGTGGACATCCACGTGGCGCCCGGCGAGTTCGTCGCGCTGCTGGGCCCGAGCGGCTGCGGCAAGTCGACGCTGCTGCGGCTGGTGGCAGGCCTGGAGCCGGCCACGGCCGGCACGATCACGCAGGATGCGCTGCCGATCACCCGGCCCGACCCGTCGCGCATCGTGGTGTTCCAGGACCCGACGCTGTTCCCGTGGCGGCGCGTGCGCGACAACGTGGCCCTCGGTCCGCAGGCGCGCGGCGTGCTCAAGGAGCAGCAGGAGCGCGTCGACGATGCGCTGCGCCTCGTGGGCCTGGCCGACTTCGCCGATGCGTTCCCGCATCAGCTCTCCGGCGGCATGGCGCAGCGCGTCGCGCTGGCCCGTGCGCTGGTCAACGACCCGCAGCTGCTGGTGCTCGACGAGCCGCTCGGCAAGCTGGATTCGCTCACGCGGCTGGCCATGCAGAGCGAGCTGGTCAGCCTGTGGCAGCGCAAGGGCTTCTCGGCGCTGCTGGTGACCCACGACGTGGAAGAGGCGCTGTTCCTGGCCAACCGCGTCCTCGTTTTCAGCGACCGGCCGGCCCGCGTGGTGGCCGAACTCGACGTCGGGCTACCGTATCCGCGCCACCGCGGCCATCCGCGCCTGGCCGAGCTGCGCCACGAGGCGTTGCGCCACCTGGGGCTCGATGCGACCTGGTGACGATCTCCGCGGCCTGCGCCAGGCGGGTCGCAACTGGTAAGAGCGAACGGCCATGAACGCCATTCCCGATACCGAGTGGCTGAACTGGCTGCTTTCCTTTTTGCAGTGGACGCAGACGGGTTTCCTGCGGCTGCTGGCCGCGCTGGGCTTGGTACCCGACACGCTGGGCCAGCCGGCCTGGCCGTGGGCGCTGCGCTTTTCCGGCGACAACCTGCTGATCGACCTGGGCCAGGCGCGGCGCCTGGGCATCTCGATCCTGCTGGTCGGCCTGGCAGTGCTGGCGCTGGCGGCGGGATTGCTGTGGCGGCGGCGCCGCTGGTGGGCCTGGGCCGTCGCGCCCGTCGCGCTGCTGGCCGCGCCCTGGCCCGATGCGCATGTGGTGCTGGTCGATGCGCATCCGACGAGCTTCCACCGCTCGACCACGCGCTTTTCGGGCGCGGCCATCGTGCGCGGCGGGGCGCTCTTCCAGCAGAACTGCGTGGCCTGTCACGGCGCCGACGGGCGCGGGCAGGGGCCGCAGGCCGCATCGCTGCCGGTGTGGCCGCCGGACCTGTCGGGGCCGCTGCTGTGGCGGCGCGCCGATGGCGACCTGCTCTGGGCGGTGCTGCATGGTCTGCGCGACCGCCACGGCGCGCAGACCATGCCGGCCTTCGGCGACAGGCTGTCGGTCGGTGACGCCTGGGCGCTGATCGACTTCATGAAGGCCCAGGGCGCCGGCCAGGCGCTGCGCGTGGCTGGCTTCTGGCCGCAGCCGGTCGGCCTGCCCGATGTGCCGGTGCGCTGCGACGGCGGGCCGGTGCGGCCGCTGACGAGCTGGCGCGGGCAGCGGCTGCGCATCGTGGCGGCCGAGCCGGGCGCGCCGCCGCTGCTGGAAGACCCGCGCTTCGTGACCGTGCTGGTCCGGCCGCCGTCATCCGGCGAAGGCGCGGCGCAGCAGGCCGAGTGCGTGGCCGAGGATGCCAGCGGCTGGGAGGCGCTGTCGCTGATCGCTGGCAGCGCGGACCGTTTCGCCGGCACCCAGCTGATCGCCGACCGCGACGGCTGGCTGCGCGCGCGCGGCGAACCCGGCAAGGCGCAGTGGTCCGAGGACGACCTGCTGTGCCGCACTGAGGCCGGCAGCGCGAAACCGGCGGCGTCCGGCGCGCCGGCCGATGGCATCGGCGCACTCATCGCGCGCATGGATGCGGATCCGGTGCGCTTCGTCAAGGGCGGATTCGTCCACTGACCGCATTCATACCCCCCAGTGAATGTGGCTGTAGTGCATAGTAATCAAGCGCTGTGGAAGGTTCCTGCCGGGGGTATCAGTGCTTGCCCGGCGCCTGCGCCTGTTCGCACTTCACCTGCACCAGCCGGTTGTCGGCATGGCGCTCGCCGAGGGCGACCGCGCTGAGGCAGCCGCCCCAGACGCAGCCGGTGTCGGTCGAGAGGATGTCCGGCCGGTCGAGCCAGCCCAGCGTGGACCAGTGGCCGAAGGCGACGGTCACATCGGCCGTGCGGCGCCCCGGCACGTCGAACCAGGGCACGTGGCCGGCGGGTGCCTGCTCGACGCTGTCCGAGCTGTCGAACTCCATCGTGCCGTCGGGCGTGCAGAAGCGCAGCCGCGTGAGTGCGTTGACGATCACGCGCAGCCGGTCCCAGCCGGCGAGGCCGTCGCTCCAGCGCGCGGGCTCGTTGCCGTACATGTGCGCGAGGAAGCGGTCCGGGCCGGAGCCCGACAGCTCGGCCTCGACCTCGGCCGCATAGGCGAGCGTGTTCTCAGCCGTCCAGGCCGGCAGCACGCCGGCATGCACCATGAGCAGATCCTGCGATCCCACGGCCACGCGGCGGGCCAGCGGCTGGCGGCGCACCCAGTCGATCAGCCGATCGCGGTCGGATGCGTCGAGGATGGCGCCGAGCGTGTCCTTGGCGCCGGGCTTGCGCACGCCCCAGGCGACAGCGAGCAGGTGCAGGTCGTGGTTGCCCAGCAGCGGCAGCAGCGCGCCCTCGTGCGCCATGCACCGCCGCAGCACGGCGAGCGACTCGGGGCCGCGGTTGACCAGGTCGCCCAGCAGCCAGGCGGTGTCGCGGCTGGGCGAGAAATCGAGCTTGTCGAGCAGGCGCCCGAGGGCGCTGTCGCAGCCCTGGACATCGCCGATACAGTACATTGCCATGGTGTCTATTCTCGCCGTGCCCTGATGGATTTCCTGCTGATTGTCCTGCTGACCATGATCAACGGGGTCTTCGCGATGTCCGAACTCGCGCTGGCCTCCAGTCGCAGGATCCGCCTCCTGGCCGCAGCCGACGATGGCGACAGGGGCGCGCAGGCCGCGCTCAGGCTGCTCGACCAACCCACGCAGTTTCTTTCGTCGGTGCAAGTCGGCATCACCTCCATCGGCATGCTCAACGGCATCATCGGCGAGGCCGCCTTCAGCGAAGGTCTCGGCCGCTGGCTGCTGGGGCTGGGCCTGTCCGAAGGCGCAGCCGGCATCACGGCGACGGCGCTGGTCGTCACCGCTATCACCTTCTTCACCATCATCTTCGGCGAGCTGGTGCCCAAGCGCATCGGCCAGCTTCATCCGGAACCGGTGGCGCGCCTCGTCGCGCGGCCCATGACCTGGATCGCGCGCATCGCCAAGCCGTTCGTCACGCTGCTGTCGTTCAGCACCCAGGCGGTGCTGCGGCTGCTGCGCATCGACAACACGGCCGCCCGCGCGGTGACCGAGGAGGAGATCGCCGCCAGCCTGGAGGAGGGGCGCGAGGCCGGCGTGATCGAGCACCACGAGCACCAGATGATGCAGAACGTGTTCCGCCTGGACGACCGGCCGCTCACCTCGCTGATGGTGCCTCGCGGCGACGTCGAATGGCTCGATGCCGGGCTCGGCGTGTCCGACGCGCTGCGCAGGGTCGGCGCACAGGGCGAATCCGGCCATTCGTGGTATCCCGTCTGCCGCGGCTCGCTCGACGACGTGGCTGGCGTCATCAGCGTTGCGCGGCTTCTGGAATTGGGCCCCGATGCGCCGCAGACCATCGACCGTTACGCGGCGCCGGCGGTTTTCCTTCCCGAAACGCTCAGCGGCATGGAATTGCTGGAGCAATTCCGCGCGCGCTCGGGCCGCATGGTTTTCGTGGTGGACGAATATGGCGTGGTGCAGGGCCTGATGACGCCGCGCGACCTGTTCGAGGCGATTACCGGCGAATTGCAGCCGGGTGCCGCCGCCGATGCCTGGGCCACGGCGCGCGAGGATGGCTCCTGGCTGCTCGACGGCACCATGCCGGTGGGTGAATTGAAAGCCCGCCTGGATATCCGGGAATTGCCCGACGAGGACCGTGGCCTCTACAACACGCTGGGCGGATTATTGATGGCCGTGTCCGGCAGCCTGCCGGCCGAGACCGACCGGATCGAATGTGCAGGCTGGATATTCGAGGTGGTCGACCTCGACGGGAAACGTATCGACAAGGTACTGGCCCGGCGCATCAGCGCGGCTGAATGAGTGGTTTTTTGCATTGATGTGTAAGCGAACTTCTTCAAGAAAGGTCGCGCCGCGTGCATCTGCGGACGCGGGAGGCCCGCGGTGTTGCAAAGCCTCGCGATAGCTGCGGCTGTCGCCGTGTTTTCCGTCCTGCCGCCCATTCGATCCGCAGCGCCCGCTCGCCGCTCCATTCACGAAGAGGTTCCGAGGTTTCGAGTGGAAAATCTTGCCATCGCTCCGGATTTTGTCTGATAATTGGGCCTCCATTTTCAGAGAAGGCATCCATGTCCACCTACAAAGAGCTTCTGAAGCAGCGCGACAGCCTTGAGCGGCAAATCAAGGAAGCCCGCGATCGTGAACTTTCCGAGGCCGTCGCCCAGGTCCGTTCGCTGGTGCAGGAATATGAGCTGACCGCCGAGGACGTTTTCCCGAGCAATCGCTCGCGCGGCACGGCCCGTGGCAGCAAGGTCGCTGCCAAATACCGCAACCCGGCCACCGGCGAAACCTGGACCGGCCGCGGCAAGGCCCCGAAGTGGATCCAGGGCCAGGAGCGCGAGCAGTTCGCGATTTGACGGCACAACCTTCGTTGCAAAAACCCGGCGGGCACCTCGGCGCCCGCCGGGTTTTTGCATTGTGGATGTCGCCACGGCAGACAGGCCCGGCGCACCTGTAGGAAAAAGGCCATTGTTGTGCGGGCTGCGGTGGAATTGACCGGGTGTCGTTGCACTGTCCCGGGAGGCTGCCAGAATGGGCCGGTCACCGTTGTCCAGGAGTCCACCGTGCCGAAGAAAACGCCCCACGCCTTTGCCTCGACCCTCAAGACGTTCACCACCGCCTCGGGCAAGAAGGGCCAGTTCTTTTCCCTGCCCGCGCTCACCCGCCAATACCCGTCGATCGCCCGCCTGCCGGTGTCGATCCGCATCGTGCTCGAATCGGTGCTGCGCACTGCCGACGGTACCAAGATAACGGCCGACCACGTCGGCCAGCTCGCGCAGTGGCAGCCGAATGCGCCGCGCACCGATGAAATTCCGTTCGTCGTTTCGCGGGTGGTCCTGCAGGATTTCACCGGCGTTCCGCTGCTGGCCGACCTGGCCGCCATGCGCAGCGTGGCGCAGAAACTCGGCCGCCAGCCCAAGCGCATCGAGCCGCTGGTACCGGTGGACCTGGTGGTCGACCATTCGATCATGGTCGATTACTACGGCAAGAAGAATTCGCTTGACTTGAATATGAAGCTGGAGTTCAAGCGCAACCTGGAGCGCTACCAGTTCATGAAGTGGGGCATGCAGGCCTTCGACACCTTCGGCGTGGTGCCGCCGGGCTTCGGAATCGTGCACCAGGTCAACCTCGAATATCTGGCGCGCGGTGTGCACGGGCGCGCCGATGGCGTGTATTACCCCGATTCGCTGGTCGGCACCGACAGCCATACCACGATGGTCAACGGCATCGGCGTGGTGGCCTGGGGCGTGGGCGGCATCGAGGCGGAAGCGGCCATGTTGGGACAGCCGGTGTATTTCCTGACGCCGGACGTCGTGGGTTTCGAGTTGAGCGGCCATCTGCGCGAAGGCGTGACGGCGACCGACCTGGTGCTGACCGTCACCGAAATCCTGCGCAGGCGCAAGGTGGTCGGCAAATTCGTCGAATTCTTCGGCGAGGGCACGCGCACGCTGTCGGTGCCGGACCGCGCGACCATCGGCAACATGGCGCCGGAATATGGCGCGACCATGGGTTTTTTCCCGGTCGATCAGAAGACGATCGAATATTTCAGGGGCACCGGCCGCACCCGGTCCGAAATCGAGGCCTTCGAGGCCTATTTCCGCGCCCAGGGTCTGTTCGGCGTACCGCTGGCCGGCGAGGTCGATTATTCCGAAGTGGTGAAGCTCGACCTGGGCGACGTTACGCCGAGCTTGGCCGGCCCGAAGCGGCCGCAGGACCGCATCAAGCTCGGCAAGGTGGCCAGCCAGTTCGCCTCGCTGTTCTCCAGGCCGGTGTCCGACAGCGGCTTCAACCAGCCGGCCGAGCGCCTGGGCCGCCGCTATCCGCTGGTGCCGCAGCGCGACGAGACGCCCCCTGCCGAGCGCGCCGCGCCGGTGGGCGCGGCGCGCCACGTGGTCGAGATGGTCGAGAACAAGCGGACGCTGGAGGCCGCCGAAGCGGTCGAGCGCCCGAGCCAGCCCGACCACACCGGCCTGACCATCGGCAACGGCGACGTGCTGATCGCGGCCATCACCAGCTGCACCAACACGTCGAACCCGAGCGTGCTGCTGGCCGCCGGCCTGCTGGCCAAGAAGGCGGTGGAGGCGGGCCTGAAGGTGCAGCCGCACATCAAGACCTCGCTTGCGCCGGGCTCGCGCATCGTGACCGAGTACCTGACCGAAACCGGCCTGCTGCCTTATTTGGAAAAGCTCGGCTTCGCGCTCGCGGGCTACGGATGCACCACCTGCATCGGCAACGCCGGCGACCTGACGCCCGAGCTCAACGAGGTCATCGTCAAGAACGACCTCGTGGCCGCGGCCGTGCTGTCGGGCAACCGCAACTTCGAGGCCCGCATCCATCCGAACCTCAAGGCCAACTTTCTTGCGAGCCCGCCGCTGGTGGTGGCCTATGCGATCGCCGGCACGGTGCTGCGCGACCTGATGACCGAGCCGGTCGGCCAGGGCAAGGGCGGCCGCGACGTGTACCTGGGCGACATCTGGCCGACCAGCGACGAGATCCATGCGCTGCTGAAGTACGCGCTCAACGGCAAGGCCTTCCGCGAGAACTATGCCAAGGTCGGGACCGAGCCGGGCAAGCTCTGGGAAAAGATCAAGGGTGTGACCGGCGACACCTACGACTGGCCTGCCAGCACCTACATCGCCGAGCCGCCGTTCTTCAAGGACTTCACGCTCGAAGGCGGCACCGGCACCGCGCCGGTGAAGGTGGAGGGCGCGCGCATCATCGCGCTGTTCGGCGACTCGATCACCACCGACCACATCTCGCCGGCTGGCTCCATCAAGGAGACCTCGCCGGCCGGCCAGTGGCTGCTGGAGCACGGCGTGCAGAAGGCCGACTTCAACAGCTATGGCGCGCGCCGCGGCAACCATGACGTGATGATGCGCGGCACCTTCGCCAACGTGCGGATCAAGAATCTGATGATCCCGCCGCGCGAGGACGGCTCGCGCGAGGAGGGCGGCGTCACGATCTACCAGGGCCCGGGCGACGACAAGGGCCACAAGAAGTTCATCTTCGACGCGGCCCTGCAGTACCAGCGCGAAGGCATCCCGACCGTGATCTTCGCCGGCGAGGAGTACGGCACCGGCTCCAGCCGCGACTGGGCGGCCAAGGGCACGCAGCTGCTGGGCATCAAGGCCGTGGTGGCGCGCAGCTTCGAGCGCATCCACCGCTCCAACCTCGTCGGCATGGGCGTGCTGCCGCTGCAGTTCCGCCCGGGCGAGTCCTGGGAGACGCTGGGCCTCCAGGGCGACGAGACGGTGGACGTCCTCCCCCATCCCGAACTCCGGCCCCAGAGCGAGGCCCGGCTGGTCATCACCCGGCCGTCGGGCGAGCGCTCGGAGGTGCCGGTGATCCTGCGCATCGACACGCCGGTGGAAGTCGAGTACTACCGCCACGGCGGCATCCTGCCGTTCGTGCTGCGGCAGCTGCTCGGAAAGTAGGGGTGTATACCTTTCAGGCGCGCGTGGACCGTGCGCCTGAAGGGTGCAGGGTGGGGGGTATCAGTTCAGGCCCAGGATGCCGCGCAGCTTGGACAGGTCTTCCGCCAGCGTGTTCACCCGGCCCGCGAGTGCCTTGCGGTCGCGCTCGGTGAGCCTGGAATAGGTCTCGAAGCCGCCATCGGCCGTACGGTACTTCTTGAGCGTGTCGAACACGGCCTGGAAGTTCGCGTCGGTCTTGTCGACGAAAGCCTTGTTCTCCTTGGCAACCAGCGGGCGCAGCAGCTCGACGATCTTGTAGGCGCCCTCGAAGTTGGCCTGGAAGTCCCAGAGGTCGGTGTGGCTGTAGCGGTTCTCCTCGCCCGAGATCTTGGTGGCGGCCACCTCCTCCATCAGCACGGCCGCGCCGCCGACCACCTTCTCGGGCGGGAAGGTCAGGGCGGCCAGGCGCTTTTGCAGTTCCAGTACGTCGTTCAGCAGCTTGTCGGCGGTCTTGGCCACTTCCCTGGTGTTCTTCTGCGCCCACAGCGCGTATTCGATGCGGTGGAAGCCGCCGAACTCCGGGTCCTTCTCGGCTTTCTCATGGTCGTTGGCGCGCGAGTCGATGGCACTGTCCAAATCGCTGAACAGCTCGGCCACCGGCTCGATCTTCTCGTAGCTGGTGCGGGTGGGCGCGTAGAGCTGCCTGGCACGCTCGATGTCGCCGGACTTCACCGCGGCGACGAACACGCGTGTGTCGGCCACCAGCTTGCGCACGTTGGTGGCCACGTAGAGCTTGTAGTCGGCCACGGGCGCCACGAGGTCGAGCGGCGCCACCGCTGCGGCCGCGCCCTCCATGGTCAGGCCGCAGCCGGCGGCTGCGAGAATGGTGAGGAAGTGGCGGCGGGCTGGCGCAGTCATGACGCTCCTTGGTTCTGGTTGGTCGGCGGATCGGAAAAAAAGCGGGTCAGGCGCCGAGCAGCGTGCGGCCGAGCCAGTCGCCGCCATCGCGGATGCCGGGCAGCGTGTAGAAGAAGCCGCCACCGATCGGCTTGATGTATTCCTCCAGCGGCTCGCCGTCGAGCCGCTTCTGCACGGCGATGAAGCCTTTGTCCAGGTCGGCCTGGTAGCAGATGAACAGCAGGCCCATCTCCAGCTGGCCCGACTTGGTGACGCCGTTGGAGTAGTTGAAGGGCCGCCGCAGGATGAGGTTGGCTTGCGAGGCTGCAGTGCGCGGGTTGGCCAGGCGGATGTGCGAGTCCAGCGGCGTCGCCCGGCCCTCGGGGTCGCGGGCGTAGTCGGGTACGTCGTGCTCGGTGCGGCCGCTGTCCAGCGGCGCGCCGGTGGGTTTGGCGCGGCCCATGATCGCCTCCTGCTCCTGCAGCGGCGTGCGGTCCCAGCGCTCGACGAAGTTGCGGATGATGCGCACCGCCTGGTAGCTGCCATGCGCGGCCCAGGCCGGCTCGTCGCTGCCGGGCTGCACCCAGACGATGCGGTCCATGAGCGCCGCGTCGGCCGAGTCCGGATTGGCCGAGCCGTCGCGAAACCCCAGGAAGTTGCGCGCGCTCTCGGGGGGGCAGCCGGGCTCGGCCGGGATCGGCGGCACCGTGCCTTCCTGCTTCCAGTGCAGCACCAGCAGGTCGGGCGTGTTCTTGATGATGTCGCGCAGCGCGTGGATGTTGGTGTCGGGCGTGTTGGCGCAGAACTGGATCGACAGGTCGCCGTGGCAGAGCGCGGCGTCGAGTGCGTCGTTGGGATGGCGCTGCATCTGCTGCAGCCGCTTCGGCTTGCGCTTGTCCAGTCCGTAGCGGTCGTCGAACAGCGAGGCACCGACCGAGACGGTGACGGTCAGCGCGTCGGGCTGCACCACCGGCCCGAGGATGCCGGAGCCGGCCGGCGGCAGCTTCGGATCGAGGTCGGCCTGCGGGCCGCCCTGCGTCAGGAAGGCGATGCGCCCGGTCAGCGTGCGCAGCAGCCGCTCCAGGCCCGCGCGGTCTTCGGCCAGCACGAAGAACGAGGCGACCATGCCGGCGGCCGGGCGCGGCGTGGTGACGCCGGCCTGGTGCAGCCCCAGGTAGGGCACGCGGTCCTGCGTGTGAATGCTCTGCGGCGCCTCGGCCACCTGGGCGTCGGGCGTGGCGGGTGCGGCATCCGCGGCGGCCGCGCGGGCGCTGGCGAAGCCGGCCAGCGCGGCGCCGCCGACGCCGGTCAGCAGGCGGCGCCGGCCGGCGGAATACCCGGCGGGGCAGGTGGGCATGGGGAGGCTGTCGTCGCGCATCGTCATTCGAGCCCCAGGGCCGCGTTGACCTTGCCCAGTTCGCCGGCGAGCGCGCGCACCTGCGCGGCGAGTGCCTGGCGCTGCGCGCCGTCGACCGGAATCGGCTTGAACTCCTCGCCATCGCGCCACGGGTCGAGCGCCTTGCCGAGGGCGTCGAACTGCTGGGCAATGGCCTGCTGCAAGGCCGGCGCGGCCTTGGTCAGCAGCGGCGCCAGCAGGTCGGCGATCTTGCGCGTGCCGTCGAGCGTGCCCTGCAGGTTGGACGCGTCGGCATGGCTGTAGCGGTCCTCGCCGGCCGGCAGGTTGTCGGCGGTGCGCTGCAGCAGCTTGGCGGCGGAGCCGGCCAGGCGCTCGGGCGGGATGTTGAGGCCGCGCAGGCGCTCCTGCAGCTGTCCGATGTCGGCCAGCAGCTGGCCGGCCACCGGCGCCAGGCCCGCGGTGCCGTTGCCGGCGAACAGGCCGTGCTCGATGCGGTGGAAGCCGGCGAAGGCCGGGTCGGCCTCGCGCTTCTCGAAATATTCGGCGCGGGCGTTAAGCCGCGTGTCGAGATCGGCGAACAGCTCGGCCATCGGCTCGATGCGCTTGTAGGCCTGGTGCGCGGCCACATAGAGCGGGCGGGCCTGCTGCGCGTTGCCGGCCCGGATGGCATCGGCCAGGGCTTGGGCCGCGTCGTGCAGCGTGTCGGCCTCCAGCGCCAGGAACACGCGGTACTCGGCCAGCGCCCCCACGTAGGCGACCAGCGACGGCCGGGCGGCCTCGGCATCCGACGCGGCCGACGGTGTGACGTGCAGCCGGCCGCGCGGGTTGCTCAGCAGGCCGCAGGTGATGGCGTAGTCGCCCGGATGGAGCTTGGCCGTCATCGTCTGCGAGAACCCGGGGGCGATGTTCTCGCGCTCCTCCACCACCATCACGCCGTCGAGGATCTCCCATTCGAGCGCGCGCTGCGACTGGTTGACGATGGTGAAGGTGGTGCGGCCAGCCGGCACGGTGATGTCGCTGGGGTCGCAGACGTTGCCGCGGATGGTGACGGTCACGGCGTTCTCCGCTGTGGGGGGGGGCGCCTTGCGGGCCACGCCCGAGGCCCACCAGAAGGCGGCGAGGCCGGCCGCGACCAGCATGGCCGAGGCGGCCACGGCCACGCGCATGGCGACGGCGTTGCGACCGGACGGGGGTGGGGGACGGGAAGAAGCATGCATGGGGGATCAGGCCGCCGCGGCACGCGGGGCAGGGCGCAGGAAGAAGAACAGGGCCACGGCCAGGAAGGCGAGGTAGACGATCACCTCGCCCGCCACCGGCGCCGCCTGGTAGCCCAGCAGGCCGGACAGCACCGCGCCGAGCGGGCTGTCCATCGGCAGCGCCTCGCTCCAGTCGAACACCACGGTCTGGAGGTGGTTCCAGAGCCCGGCCTCGTGGAACTTGCGCAGTGCGCCGGCCGCAAGTCCGGCGGCCACCAGCAGAATGACGAGGCCCGTCAGCCGGAAGAAGCGGCGCAGATCCAGCCGCACGCCGCCGGAGTACAGGCCCAGGCCCAGCACCACCGACACCGCGATGCCGGCCAGCGCGCCCACCGGCGCCTCCCAGCCACGGCTCTGCTGGAAGATGGCCAGCAGGAAGAAGACCGACTCCAGCCCCTCGCGCGCCACGGCCAGGAAGACCATGCCGATCAGCGTCCAGCCCCGGCCGTCGCTACGGACCAGCGCACGTTCGACGCCCGCCTGCAGGTCGCCCTTGATCGAGCGCGCGGCCCGGCGCATCCAGAACACCATCGAGGTCAGCATCGCCACCGCCACCAGGCCGACGACGCCCTCGAACAGCTCCTGCTGCTTCTGTGGAAACTCCGCGGCCATCAGCTGCAGGCCGGCGCCCACGAAGAGCGACAGCGCGGCCGCCAGCAGCACGCCGACCCAGACGATGGGCATCAGCGCGCCGCGGCCGCTGTGCTTCAGGTAGCTGGCGATGATGCCGACGATCAGGGCGGCTTCGATGCCCTCTCGCAGCATGATGAGGAAGGGGACGAGCATGGAAGAGACAGTGCCGGCGGGGAAAAAGGGGTCGCCAGTGTATCTAATCGAAAATCATTCTCATCAATTCTCATCTTTGCCCCTGCGTGGTGCATGGAATGGCGCGCATGCCGCGAAAGCCCCCCAGCCGCCGGGCGGCATCGCGGGGCGCGAAGGGGGGCGCGATGGCAAAATGGGAACAACTATTATTTCCGAGAGCGATTCTCGCGATGAAGAACGACATTCCCCAAGCCGCGGCCGGCGTGATGGGCCTGCACGAGCTGCCGCGCCACCAGGTCGCCCTGGTGGTCGGCCTGCAGGCGGCGCGCGACGCGACCGAGCAGGTCGCCGTGCTGCGCCTGGCCGAGATCGGCTTCGTGCCGGGCGAAGAGGTCCGCGTGGTGGCCCATGGCTTCCCGGGCGGCGAGCCGCTGGCCGTGCGCATCGGCCAGACCACGTTCGCGCTGCGCCGCAACGAGGCGGCGCTGGTGCAGGTGGCGCTCCAGACGGAGGTGGCGGCATGACCACGGTGGCGCCGCTGCGCGTCGCCCTGCTGGGCCATCCCAACTGCGGCAAGACCGCGTTGTTCAACCTGCTGACCGGCAGCCGCCAGAAGGTGGCCAACTACGCCGGCGTGACCGTCGAGCGCAAGGAAGGCACGCTGCGCACGCCGGCCGGCCGGGCCGTGCGCGTGCTCGACCTGCCCGGCGCCTACAGCCTGCAGGCCCTGAGCGCCGACGAGGCCGTGACCCGCGACGTCATCACCGGCAAGCGCGCCGGCGAGGCCACGCCCGACCTGCTGGTCTGCGTGGCCGATGCGTCCAACCTGCGGCTGCACTTGCGCCTGGTGCTGGAGGCGCGCCGCCTGGGCGTGCCAATGGTGCTGGCGCTGAACATGACCGACGTGGCCCGCCGCAGGGGTATGGCCATGGACTGCTCACTGCTGGCGCGCGAGCTGGGTATACCCGTGGTAGAAACCGTGGCGGTGCAGGGCGGCGGCGCGCGCGCGCTGCTCGACCAGCTCGACGCCCGGGTGCCGGCGCCGGCTGCGGCTGCGGCTGCGGCTGCGGCTGCGCAGGCTTGCGACGTTCCTTCCGGCCCGCCGACGCCCGCGCAGGTGCTGGCCACGCAGCGCGAGGCCCGCCGCATCTACGAGGCGGCCGTCAAGAAGCCGGCCGTGCGCCCCCGCAACCTGGACGACACGATCGACCGCGTGGTGCTGCACCCGGTCTGGGGCATGGCGGTGCTGGCCGCCACGCTGTTCCTGATGTTCCAGGCCGTGTTCAGCTGGGCCGAGGCGCCGATGGAAGCGATCACCGGAGCCATGGACGCGCTCGGCGGCTGGGTGCGCGAGCACATGGCCGACGGCCTGCTGCGCAGCCTGCTGGTGGACGGCATCATCGCCGGCGCCGGCGGCGTGCTGGTCTTTTTGCCGCAGATCCTGATCCTGTTCCTGTTCATCCTGGCGCTGGAGGATTCGGGCTACCTGCCGCGCGCGGCCTTCATGCTGGACCGCGCCATGGGCACGGTGGGGCTGTCGGGCCGCTCGTTCATCCCGCTGCTCTCCAGCTTCGCCTGCGCCATCCCCGGCGTGATGGCCGCGCGCACCATCACCAACTGGCGCGACCGGCTGGTGACCATCATGATCGCGCCGCTCATGACCTGCTCGGCCCGGCTGCCGGTCTATGCGCTGCTGATCGGCGCCTTCATCCCGCAGAAGACGGTCGGCGGCGTCTTCAATCTGCAGGGCCTGGTGCTGTTCGCGCTCTACATCGTGGGCATCCTCAGCGCCATGGCCGTGGCCTGGATCTTTAAGCGCCTGCGCGGCGGGGCCGGCGCGGCGCCGCTGCTGATGGAGCTGCCGGCCTACCGGCTGCCCAGCCTGCGCAACCTGGCACACGGCCTGTGGGAGCGCGCGGTGATCTTCGTGCGCCGCGTGGGCACCATCATCCTGGCGCTGACGGTGATCCTCTGGTTCCTCTCGACCTTCCCCTCGCCGCCCGCAGGCGCGACCGGCCCGGCCATCCAGTACAGCCTGGCCGGCATGATCGGCCGCGCGCTGGAGGTTGTCTTCGCGCCGATCGGCTTCAACTGGCAGATCTGCATCGCGCTGGTGCCCGGCATGGCGGCGCGCGAAGTGGCGGTCGGCGCGCTGGGCACGGTCTATTCGCTCAGCGCCAGCGGCGACGACGTGGCCGGCCAGCTCGCGCCGATGATCGCGGCCAGCTGGTCCACCGCCACGGCGCTGTCCCTGCTGGCCTGGTACGTGTTCGCGCCGCAGTGCCTCTCGACGCTGGCCACCGTGCGGCGAGAGACCAATTCGGTCCGCTACGCGCTGCTGATGGCCGGCTACCTGTTCGTGCTGGCCTACGCGGCGAGCTTCGCGACCTACCGGCTGGCGCTGCTGTGGAGCTGAAATGACCCAGGAACTCATCGTTGCCCTGATCGTCGTGCTGGCCGTCGCCTACGCCGCCTGGCACTGGATGCCGCAGGGCCTGCGGCGCAGGCTCGCGGGCGGCATCGCGGGAGGCTCGCGGCGGCTGGGCGCGTCCGACGCGCAGGCCGAGCGCATCGCCCAGGCCGTGGGCGCGGCCGGCGGCTGCGGCAGCTGCGACAGCTGCAACGCCTGCGGGCCGGCCAGCCCGGATGCGCCGGCGGCCGAGCGGCCGCTGAGGCGGCACTGACATTTCCGGCCGCCGGCGGCCCCGGGCCGGGTTGCGCCTTGCCCGGCCGATAGTTCAGCGCCTACACTCCAACCTTTCCTGCCGTTAATCTCTTCTGGCATTTGTTTCATGCGCACACCTAGCGACCGCTCGCCGGCCCGATGGGACGCTGCGCATGGCGAAGGCCGGGTCCGGCGGAGCTAGCGTGGACGCCGATCCGCCCCGCCGCCGCGGCGGCCGCGCCGCCGATGGCTTGCCGCCCGGGCTGGCTGCGTCGCTGCGCGACATCGTCCATCTCGCATCGGCCATCGACGCCCATGCGGTCGTGGCGGTGCTGGACCACCGCGGCACCTTCCTCCAGGTCAACGACCGGCTCTGCCGCGTCTGCGGCTACAGCCGTCCGCACATCGTCGGCCGCCGGCACGGCCTGCTGCATGCCGACGTGCTGCTGCCGGCCTCGCTGCCGCAGCTGCGCCGCACCCTGGCCGCCGGCGGCGCCTGGCACGGCGAGGTGCGCAACCGCGCGGCCGACGGCTCCGTCTTCTGGCTCCGTGCCACTGTCGTGCCCGTCGCGGTCGAGGGCCGGGGCCGGCGCTTCCTGGCCCTGGGCACCGACATCACCGCCCAGCGCCAGGCCGAGCAGCTGCTGGCGCGCCGCCGGGTGCAGCTGGACGCCCTGCTCCAGGCGCTGCCCGACATGCTGTTCCTCCAGGATGCGGACGGCGCCTTCCTGCTGTGCAATCCTGCCTTCGCCGCCTTCATCGGCCGCGCCAGCGCCGACATCGTCGGCCGCACCGATGCGGACCTGGTGGCCGATGCCGAGCAGGTGCGCCGGTTCGCCGAGAGCGACCGGCGGGCGCTGCGGACCGGCAAGACGGTCACCGTGGAGGAATGGCTGCTGCCCGCCGACGGCAGCGACCGCCGGCTGTTCGAGACCATCAAGACGCCGCTGCGCGACGCCCGCGGCCGGATCACCGGCCTGCTGGGCGTGAGCCGCGACATCACCGAGCGCAAGCAACTGGAGCTGGCTGCCGAGCGGCTCGCCTTCTTCGACGCGCTGACCGGTCTGCCCAACCGCCGCCTGCTGACCGACCGGCTCGGCCATGCGCTCAGCACCACGGCGCGCGACCGGCTGCACGGCGCGCTGTGCTTCATCGACCTGGACAACTTCAAGGACCTGAACGACACGCTCGGCCACGACATGGGCGACCGCCTGCTCGCCCAGGTGGCCGGCCGCCTGAGCGCCGCCGTGCGCGAGAGCGACACCGTGGCGCGCTTCGGCGGCGACGAGTTCATCGTCATGCTCGAACTGCTCGACGACGACCGAGAGCAGGCCGCCAGCCAGGCCGAGCGCGTGGCCGAGGAACTGCTGGCCGCGCTGGGCCGGCCCTTCGACATCGCCGGCCAGGACTACTACAGCACGCCCAGCATCGGCATCGCCCTGTTCGGCGGCGGCGTGCGCGACAGCGCCGACGACCTGTTGAAGGGCGCCGACCTGGCCATGTACCAGGCCAAGGCGGCGGGCCGCAACACGCTGCGCTTCTTCGACCCGGCGATGCAGGCTGCGGTCAGCGCCCGCTCGGCGCTGGAGGCCGACCTGCGCCAGGGCCTCCAGCGCGGCGAACTGCTGGTGCACTACCAGCCGGTGGTCGACCACAACGCGCGCCTGGCCGGTGCCGAGGCGCTGGTGCGCTGGCGCCATCCGGCCAAGGGCGTGGTCAGCCCGGCGCAGTTCATCCCGCTGGCCGAGCAGACCGGCCTGATCCTGCCGCTGGGCCAGTTCGTGCTGGAGCAGGCCTGCGCGCAGCTCGTGCGCTGGTCGCAGCAGCCGTCCACCCGCGGGCTGACCATGGCGGTGAACGTGAGCGCGCGCCAGTTCCGCCACCCGGACTTCGTGCGCCAGGTGCTGGGCACCGTGCAGGCCAGCGGCGCGAATGCGCGGCTGCTCAAGCTGGAGCTGACCGAGAGCATGCTGCTCGGCGACCTGGAGGAGACCATCGCCAAGATGGGCCAGCTCAAGGCGCTCGGCGTGGGCTTCTCGCTCGACGACTTCGGCACCGGCTACTCGTCGCTGTCCTACCTCAAGCTGCTGCCGCTGGAGCAGCTCAAGATCGACCAGTCCTTCGTGCGCGATGTGCTGGCCGATCCGAACGACGCGGCCATCGTGCGCACCATCCTCGCGCTGGCCGAGAGCCTGGACCTCCAGGTGGTGGCCGAGGGCGTGGAAACCACCGGGCAGCTCAGCTTCCTGCGGCTGCACGGCTGCCAGGGCTTCCAGGGCTACCTGTTCGGCCGGCCCGGCCCGGTCGAGGCCATGGAGCGCGAGCACCTGCCCGCCTGGTGACGCCGGCCTGCCCGGCCGCGAGCCCCGCTGGCGCGGGCAGAATTCCCCCATGAGCAGCAACCACGGCAAGGAAGCGATCATCGCCGGCGGCGGTATTGGCGGGCTGGCAGCGGCGCTCGCCTGCGGCCGGGCCGGGTGGACGGCACGGCTGTTCGAGCGCGCAGCGGCCTTTGGCGAGGTCGGCGCGGGCGTGCAGCTCGGCCCCAACGTCACGCGGCTGCTGGAGGCCTGGGGCCTCGGTGCCGAACTGCGGCGCCGCGCGGCCTTTCCCGCGCGGGCGCAGACGCGCAGCACCCTCGGCGGCGCCGTGCTGGCCACGCTGCCGCTGGGCGACGACATGGTGCGGCGCTATGGCGCACCCTATGCGGCCATCCACCGGGCCGATCTGCATGGGCTGCTGCTCGACGCGGTGCGCGCAGCCGGCAGCACGGAGCTGCACCTGGATACGGCCGTGACCGCGCAGGTGGCCCTGGCCAGCGGCGTGGTCGTCACGACCGGCCGCGGCAGGGAGGTCGAGGCCGACGCGCTGGTGGCGGCCGACGGCGTCTGGAGCGCGCTGCGCCAGCAGCTGCTGGGCGACGGCCCGCCGCGCACCACCGGCCATGTCGCCTACCGCGGCATCGCCGCGCAGGCCCAGCTGCCGCAGGCGCTGCGCAGCACCCAGGTCACCGTCTGGCTCGCGCCGCGGCTGCACGTGGTGGCGTATCCGGTGCGCGGCGGCGAGCTGCTCAACGTGGTCGCCATCGCCGCCGGCCGCGTCGCCGGCAGCGTCGAGCACTGGGACCATGCCGCGACCGACGCCGACCTGCAGCAGGCGCTGGCCGGCACCAGCGCGCCGCTGCGCGACCTGGCCGCGGCCATCGGCCGGCATGGCCAGTGGCGGCTGTGGGCGCTGGCCGACCGGCCGCCGGTGCGCGGGCCGGACGACATGGCGCGCGGCCCCGTCGCGCTGCTGGGCGACGCGGCCCATCCGATGCGGCCCTACCTGGCCCAGGGCGCCGGCATGGCGATCGAGGACGCGGCCGAGCTGGAGCGCTCGCTCGGCCTCGTGCAGCCGGACCTCGAAGGCGTGGTCGACGTGCCGCTCGCGCTGCGCCGCTATGCCCTCAACCGCTGGCAGCGCGTGGCGCGGGTGCAGGCGCGGTCGGTGCGCAACGGCCGGATCTTCCATGCCGGCGGGCCCCTGCGCTGGGGGCGCGACGCCGCGCTGCGGCTGCTGGGGCCGCGGCTCATGGACCAGCCATGGCTCTATGGCTTCGGCTGACTCTGATACTCCCCCTACTGGTAAATGAAGGCGCCCGATCGACGGGCGCTTGGAGATGGTAGTGCCAGGGGTATGTGGTGAGCTGCGGAGGGAGGCGGCGGCGAGATCGCCGGCAACAGCTGCAGACGCGCGCGTGGGATGATTCTTTACCCACGATTTACCTGTCGCATCCCGGACGATCATATAGCCGCTTATGGAACAGATGCGGGTGAGTCTGATACCAGTTCTTCATGGCCTGCATGGGCGTCTTGCTGCCCAGCGCTGACTGCGGCAGTTGCTGGTTGTACAA
>WNDY01000056.1 GCA_009914555.1 Xylophilus sp. | reverse complement strand
CATGCGCAGAGCACGGCCTCTCCGCAGATAGCTCACCAGCTCACGCTTGAGGGCACCTCGGCCCTGGATATAGAGCGCTTGGTAGATGGCTTCGTGGGAGATGCGCATGGATGGATCATCGGGGAAGCGACCCACAGGCGATGAGCAATCGTTATTCCAGTGGCAATCTGCTGCCAGAACTGCCGCTCCACTTCACGTCGATGAGATGGCGCTCCAGGAGATCGCATCGCCGCGCTTGTAGGGGTGGCACCGCCGAACCGCGACTCCGGCCTGATGCGGGCCAGCGCTGCATCTGGGGAGGGCGTGCCGATGTGAGGCGCACGCTGTACATGGCCACCTTAACGGCGGTCCGTTATAACCCCGCGCTCAAGGCCAGCTACGAGCGCCTGCTGGCCGCCGGCAAGCGCAAGAAGGTCGCCCTCGTCGCCTGCATGCGCAAGCTGCGGACCATGCCCAACGCCTTCGTCAAACACGGCTCTACTTGGGATTCGACTATGCATAGCGATTGACCGACAAGACGGTTGCTCAGAACAGCGTGACGGCTGTATCGGTCGACCGGGCCATGCCGATCCCGGTCAAGTAGCCGTAGCGGTCGCGGCCCTTGCGGCGGCGATCTGCCGCAGCGCCTGCGCGAACACCTCCGGCGGCTGGCCGCCCTGGATCAGGTGGCGGTTGTTGACGATCACCGCCGGCACGCCGCTGATGCCGCGCTGGCGGAAGAAGTTCTCGCGCGTACGCACGTCGCTGTCGAACGCATCGG
The DNA here is from genome assembly GCA_009914555.1 of Xylophilus sp. Classification (GTDB taxonomy): domain Bacteria; phylum Pseudomonadota; class Gammaproteobacteria; order Burkholderiales; family Burkholderiaceae_C; genus WNDY01. The sequence goes on along the minus strand of WNDY01000056.1, from coordinate 25,446 downwards.
TCTCCAGCACCTCCTGCGCGCGTTGCCCATCCAGCCCGACCTCGTCCGCCAGGCGCAGCCGCACGGCGTGGTCCGACGGGTTCTGACCGTCGGTGAAATAGGCGCGCAGCAGCGCATGCTTCAGCGCCAGCTGGGCGCTTGGCGCGCCCTCCTCGGCCGCCCAGTACAGCAGGCGGTGCGCGTCGAAGGTGTTGACGATGCGGTCGCGCCGGTCCATGTGGAAGGTGAAGCCCACGGCCGCGCCGCGCCGGGTGATGGCCTCGCCATTGGCCTGGATCTGCGCCGCTGTGCTGCCGTACTTGGCATGCAGGTGCTCGACCACGTCCTCGCCTTCGGGCGCGATGTCGGGGTTGAGCTCGTAGGGTTCGAGGTGCAGCGAGGCCTCGACCTCGCCGCGCAGCGTGTCGAGCGCGCGCTCCAGCGAATGGATGCCCACGGCGCACCAGGGGCACACCACGTCGGAGACGATGTCGATCTTGAGTTGCACGGCAGCCATGGCCCAATCCTGTGGTTATGCAAACGGCCAGTATGCAGCCGGCTCGCTGCCCTGCTTTGCGCAAGGTTTACCGAAGCTCCGCGATTCCCCCTGCGCCGCTTCCTAGAGTCGGCCGGATGGATTCGACGACCTCCATCCTCGCCATGCTCGCGCTGGTGGCCGGCTCGGGCCTGGTGGCGCGCTGGCTGCCGCGCCTGCCCCTGCCGCTGCTGCAGATCACCCTGGGCGCCGCATTGGCCTGGCAGGACACCGGGCTTGCGCTGCGCATGGACCCGCAGGTGTTCATGCTGCTCTTCGTGCCGCCGCTGCTGTTCGCCGACGGCTGGCAGAGCCCCAAGCGGGAGTTCGGCGCCAACATGTGGGCGATTCTGCTGCTGGCCGTGGGGCTGGTGCTGGCAACCGTGCTGGTGGTGGGCTATTTCATCCACTGGACGCTGCCGGACATGCCGCTGTCGGTGGCCTTCGTGCTCGCGGCCGTGCTGTCGCCCACCGACGCGCTCGCCGTGTCGGCCATCTCGCACGGCCAGCCGATGCCGGCGCGGCTGCGCCACCTGCTCGAAGGCGAGGCGATGATGAACGACGCCTCGGCGCTGGTGGCCGTCAAGTTCGCGGTGGCGGCCACGGTCACGCAGCGGTTCTCGCTGCCGCAGGCCGGTCTGGAACTGCTGCACATGGCAGGCATCGGGCTCGGCGTGGGCGTGCTCTTCAGCATCGTTTTCTGCCACCTGCACGACCGGCTGCTGCGGGCCCGCGACGACCGGCCGGTGCCGGCCATGGTGCTGCTCTTGCTGCTGATGCCGTTCGCGCCCTACCTGATCGCCGAGCACTGGGGCGGCTCGGGCGTGCTGGCCGCCGTGGCTGCCGGCATGACGGCCAGCCTGATCGACGTGAAGAGCAGCCGCTTCAACCCCAACCACGTGCAGACGCAGGCGACCTGGGACGTGGTGAGCTTCGCCTTCAACGGCCTGGTGTTCGTGCTGCTGGGCCAGCAGCTGCCGCCGCTGCTGCGCCACCTTCCGCGTCCACCCGAGGAAACTTCGGTCGAGCTGGCACCGCACCATCCGGTGGCCGCGCTCGCAGTCGGCACGCTGTCGATCGCGGTGCTGGTGCTGGCGCTGCGCTTCGCCTGGCTGGCCGTGGGCACCTGGGGGCCCGCGTGGCTGGATCGGCTGCGCCGGCAGCCGGCGGTGCCGCCGCGCGAGCCGGTCTCGCTGGCACTGGTCGGTGCCGGAGCGCTGGGCGGCACGCGCGGCGGCATCACGCTGGCGGCGGTGCTCGGCGTGCCGCTCACGCTGGTCAATGGTCGGGCCTTTCCGGCGCGCGACCTGCTGGTGTTCCAGTCCGCGATGATCGTTGTCATCACGCTGGTGCTCGCGAGCATCGGCCTGCCGTGGCTGCTGCGGCGCATCGCCACGGTGCGGCAGGACAGCCGGGGCGCGCGCGAACTGGCCTGGGCGCGACAGCGTGCAACGCGTGCGGCGCTGCACGCCATGGAGACCGCACCCGCCGACGACGACGGGCACCACGGCCCGGCCGTGCGCGAGCGCATCCGCCAGAGCTATGGCGCGCGGCTGCGGGTGGCGGCACGCGACGCCGATGCCCGCGATGGCGCCCGGCGCGCGCTGGCGCAGGAGCGCAGCGAGTGGCTGCGGGTGCTCCAGGCCGAGCGCGAGGAGCTGCGCCGGCTGCGCCGCCGTCACCGCATCAACGACGAGACGCTGCGCACGCTGCTGCGCGAAATCGATGCGGCCGAGGCCGCAGTGCGCCATGCGGGCGGCGCACTGGCTGGACATTGAATCGAATCAGCCGGCCAGCCAGCGCCCGCCGACCGCGAGGACTGCGGCCAGCAGCGAGACCACCAGCGCCGTCGCCACGAATGCGGCAGCGACCCGGCGCAGATCCGGCTTCATGCGGCCGGCCCGGGCAGCCGGTCCAGCCCGGGGCGGGCCAGATGCAGCACCTCCCATGCGGTGCCTGCCGCATCCGCCGCCGGTTCGGTCGTGGTGATGTGCAGCCGCACGATGCGCCAGGCCGCCACGTCCACCGCGCCGACCACGGCCAGTGTCTCCGCCCGCGCAGCCAACGCGCCGTTGCGCTCCACCTCGGCCGCCCGGGCGGCGGCGCGATCGGCGGTGTCCGGCAGTTCGATGGACTCGCGCACCAGCCACGCCGGCGCAGCGGTGCGCGCTGCCGCGGCCGGCCCCTTGCGCGCATCCAGCGGCAGCCACAGGTCGATGGCGGGGCGGCCGAAGCCCTCGATCACCGTGCCGAAGCCGCCGCCCATCGCGAAATCGGCCGTGGCGGCGGCGTCGAGCCACAAGTAGAACAGGCCGTAGGCATTGCCGGCGGCCCCGCGGCTGCGCTCGCGCAGCGAGAAGGCCTTGAAGGCCAGCCCTGGCGTGGCATCCCACAGCGGGCCGCGCGCGGCGGCGCGCTCGCGGATGCGGGCGGTGTCGTAGTCGGCGGGCAGGCGGTGGATGTACTGCTTGGACAGCATGGTGGTGGTGCTCCTGGAGGGACAAGGGAGCCCCGAGCTTGCGGCGCGCCCATGATTCGTTCAACATATCGCCACCGATATCTGTGATAACGATTCGTCATCATGCAACCTACGCTGCCCGACACTGACCGGCCGCTGGACATCGACGCGGTGCGCGCCTTCGTGCTCGCCTCGGACCTGGGCAGCTTCACCCGGGCGGCCGAGACGGTCGGCAGTTCGCAGGCCGCGATCAGCCTGCGCATCAAGCGGCTGGAGGTGCGGCTGGGCGGCCGCCAGCTGCTGGAGCGCACGCCGCGCCGCGTGCGGCTGTCGGAGGCGGGCGAAGCCTTCCTGCCGGCCGCGCGCGACCTGCTCGCGGCCTATGAACGGGCCCTGGACAGCGCCGGCGTGGCCGGCACCGCCGCGCGCCGGCTGGTGCTGGGCATCAGCGACCATGTGGCCGGGCCGGCGCTGCCCGGGCTGCTCGCGCGCCTGGCCGCGTGGGATCCGCGGCTGGTGGTGGAAGTGCGCATCGCCTCCTCGCGCGACCTGGCTACAGCGTTCGACCGCCGCGAACTGGACGCGGCTGTCGTCCGCCGCGAGGAAGGCCGCCGCGGCGGCGAGCTGCTGCTGACCGAGCGCATCGGCTGGTTCGCCGCGCCGGGCTACACGCCGGTGGCCGGCGCGCCGCTGCGGCTGGCCACGCTGGCCGCGCCCTGCGGCGTGCGCGGGCTGGCGGTGCGCGCGCTCGACGCGGCCGGCATCGCCTGGACCGAGGTGTTCGTCGGCGGCGGCGTGATGGCCGTGGGCGCGGCCGTCAGCGCCGGCCTGGGCGTGGCGGCGCTGGCCGAGCGGGTCGCGCCGCCCGGCACGGTGGACGTGGGCCCGGCCTTCGGATTGCCGGCGCTGCCGGCGAGCGAGGTGGTGCTGCATGCGCAGCCCGCGGCCGATGCGCGGGCCGACGCGGTGCTGCGGGCGCTGGCGGCGGCATTCCGCGGCGCAGCGCGAGGGTGAATAGTATCCGGCTGGAGCGCTTTTCCGACGCCCGGCCCCGGATAGTCCTGGCGGGAGTATATCAGGCGACCAGGGGCGCTTCTTCCATTGCCTCGGCCTGCTCTTCGAGCATCTGCACCTGCCCGCGCCAGTAGTCGCTGCTGCCGAACCACGGGAAGGCGCGTGGAAAGACCGGGTCGCTCCAGCGCCGTGCGAGCCAGTGGCTGTAGTGGATGAGGCGCAGCGTGCGCAGCGGCTCGACGAAGGCCAGCTCGCGCCGGTCGAAGTCGCGCACCTGCTCGTAGCCGTCGATGAGTGCGCCGAGCTGGCGCGTGCGCTGGGCGCGCTCGCCGCTCAGCAGCATCCACAGGTCCTGCACCGCCGGCCCGGTGCGGGCATCGTCGAGGTCGACGAAGTGCGGGCCGCCGCCGGGCAGCTCGGCGGGCGTCCAGAGGATGTTGCCCGGGTGGCAGTCGCCGTGCAGGCGGATGCGGGCGATGTCGGCCGTGTCCAGTCCGCTGGCCGCGACGATCTCCAGCGCCCGGTCGCAGGCGGTGCGCCAGGCCGACTCCACGTCGAGCGGGATCACGCCCTGCGACAGCAGCCAGTCGCGCGGTTCGGTGCCGAAGCGCTGCCGGTCGAGCGCCGGGCGGTCGGCGAACGGCCGGGCCGCACCCACGGTGTGGATGCGCGCGAGGCAGCGGCCGATCCATTCGAGCACCTCGGCGTCGTCGAGCTCCGGCGCGCGGCCGCCGCGGCGCGGGCTCACGCTGAAGGAAAAGCCCGCATGGTGGTGCAGCGTGGCGCCGTGCAGCACCAGCGGCGCGGCCAGCGGCACCTCGGCCGCGGCCAGTTCGGCGGCGAAGGCGTGTTCCTCGGCGATCGGGGCGTCGCTCCAGCGGCCGGGCCGGTAGAACTTGGCGACGACCGGCTCGCCCTCCTCCAAATGCGCCAGGTACACCCGGTTCTCGTACGACGACAGCGCCATGAGCCGGCCATCGCCGAAGAGGCCGACGCCCGCCAGCGCGTCGAGCACGGTGGCGGGCGTGAGGGCGTCGTAGGGATGGGGGGCGTCGTCGGTACGTTCGGTCATCGACCGATTATCGAACCAGCCTGCCGCCTCCTTGCGGGCGCTGCGGTCAGACCGAGACGGCGAGCTTCACGTCCACGTTGTTGCGCGTGGCGTTGGAGTACGGGCAGGCCCGGTGGGCAGCCTCGACCAGCTTCTCGGCGCTGGCCTGGTCCAGGCCGGGCAGCTTGACGTTCAGGCGCACGGCGATGCCGTAGGCGGCGTGGCCGTCGATCGGACCGAGATCCACCTCGGCGTCGATGGCGGCGTCGGCCGGCACGGCGATGCCGGTCTTGCCGCTCACCGCCTTGAGCGCGCCCAGGAAGCAGGCCGAGTAGCCGGCGGCGAACAGCTGTTCCGGGTTGGTGCCGGCGCCGCTGGCCCCGGGGGGCGAGAGCTGGATGTCGAGCCGGCCGTCGTCGCTGCGCGACGCGCCGTCGCGGCCTCCGACGGTATGGGTGCGGGCGGTGTAGAAGACTTTTTCGAGGTGGGCCATGGCGGTGCTCCTTCGACGTGGTGGGTGGAAAAAACGGCGACTGCGGATGATGGGTGCCGCCCAGGCACCGGGAGTATCCGTCAGTACGAATACACGCCGTGCCTGGTCTTGCGGCCCAGGCGGCCGGCGGCCACGTATTCGCGCAGCAGCGGCGCGGGGCGGTACTTGGAGTCGCCGAACTCCTTGAGGTAGACCTCGGTCACCGCGAGGATCACGTCGAGCCCGACCAGGTCGGCCAGGGCCAGCGGGCCGATCGGCTGGTTGGTGCCGAGCTTCATGCCGGCGTCGATGTCCTCGGCCGTCGCCAGGCCCTCGCCGAGCACGAAGAAGGCCTCGTTGATCATCGGCACCAGGATGCGGTTGACCACGAAGCCCGGCGAGTTCTTCACCGTGACCGGCGTCTTGCCGAGCTTCTCGGCCAGCGCGCGGGCGGCGTCGTGGGTGGCGTCGCTGGTCTGCAGGCCGCGGATGATCTCCACCAGTGGCAGCACCGGCACCGGGTTGAAGAAGTGCACGCCGATGAAGCGGTCGGCACGCTGCGTGGCCGCGGCCAGCCGCGTGATGGAGATCGACGAGGTGTTGGTGGCGATGATGACCTCGGGCGCAGCCAGCGCATCGACCTGCTGGAGGATCTTGACCTTGACCGCCTCGTTCTCGGTGGCGGCCTCGATCACGAACTGCGCGGCCTGGAGCCGCGCGTAGTCGGTGGAGGGCTGGATGCGCGCGAGCGCGGCGGCCTTGTCGGCCTCGGTGAGCTTGTCCTTCTTGATGAGCCGGTCGAGGCTGCCGGCCACGGTGGCCAGGCCCTTCTGGAGGGCCGCGTCGGCGACGTCGATGAGCACGACGTCGAGCCCTGCGGCGGCAGCGGCCTGCGCGATGCCGTTGCCCATGGTGCCGGCGCCGATGACGCCGAGGGTGGTGATGTCAGTCATGGTGCGTTGGTTCCTTCGTTGCTGAATCCGAATCGGGTAATGGGGTCACGACCACTGCACGTCGGCCGCGAACAGATAGCCGGCACCATATACCGTCTTGATGATGCGGGGGTGCGCGGGGTCGGGCTCGATGCGCCGGCGCAGGCGCGAGATGCGCACGTCGATGCTGCGGTCGGTGGGCGCGAGGTCGCGCATGCCCAGCAGCTGCTCGCGCGTGAGGATCTGGTGCGGGCGCTCCAGCAGCACGCGCAGCACCTGCGCCTCGGCCAGGCCGACGACGTGTTCGGTGCCGTCGGCCGCGCGCAGCAGGTTGGCCGCGCAGTCGAGCGTCCAGCCGGCGAAGGCGGCGCGCCGCCGCGCGGGCCCGGCCTCGCCGCGCCGCCGCAGGATGCTGCGCACCCGCGCCACCAGCTCGCGCGCATCGAAGGGCTTGACCACGTAGTCGTCGCCGCCGAGTTCCAGCCCCATGACGCGGTCCACCGGATGGTCCCGGCCCGAGAGGATGAGCACGCCTGCGCCGCCGAGCAGCCGCACCCGGCGCACCAGCTCGATGCCGTCCATGTCGGGCAGGCCCAGGTCGATGATGCAGACGTCGGGCTGGGCGGCCTGCAGGCGCCGCAGCGCCGCGCCGCCTTCGGCGAAGCGCTCCACCGCGAAGCCGAATTCGCGCAGCGTGTCCACGACCAGCCGGGCGACCGCGGCGTCGTCCTCCACCACGTAGACGAGGGCCTGGGCGGTCATTTCAATGATCCATTTGCGCTGCGCACCACCCGCAGCGACTGATATCGGCGCGGCCTCAGGCCAGCGGACGCCGCGCAAGGGCCGCCCCGCCGCGCTGGCGTCGCCCCCCTTCCCGCAGCGCGAGGCGATGCGCAGAGAAGGGGGGAGCCGCGCAGCGGCCCGGGGGGAGGTACTTCATTCCAGCGCCGCGGCGAGCTGCGCGGCGGTGAAGGGCTTGGTCAGCAGCGCGCAGCCTTCGGGCGGCGGCGCGGCCGGGGCGAAGGCGCTCACCAGCAGCACGCGCGGCGCGGGGGCATTCCCGAGGGCATGGCGGGCCAGCGCGTAGCCGTCGGTCGCGCCCGGCATGGCCACGTCGGTCAGCAGCAGCGCCACGGCCGGCAGGTGCGCCAGCAGTGCGCGGGCCTCGTCGCCGCTGGCGGCCTCGACCACGGCGAAGCCCAGGCCGACGAGGCCGCGCCGCACCACGCGGCGCACCGCGGCGGCGTCGTCCACCAGCAGCGCCAGCCCGCGCGGCGCGGCCGGCACCGGGGCGGGTGCTCCGGTGCGCGGCAGCCACAGCGAGACGGTGGTGCCCGCGCCGGGGCGGCTGGCGATGTCGGCCGCGCCGCCGGACTGCCGGGCGAAGCCGTAGACGATCGACAGCCCCAGTCCCGTGCCCGCGCCCGTCGGCTTGGTGGTGAAGAACGGCTCGAACACGCGGGCGCGCGTGGACGCGTCCATGCCCGCGCCGTCGTCGCGCACATCGATGCGCACATAGCCGCCGGGCGCGAGCTGCAGCGGCGCGGCGGCCTCGGCGTCGAGCGCGGCGGCCGCGGCGTGCAGCACGATGCGCCCGGCCTGGCCGCAGGCGTCGCGGGCGTTGAAGACCAGGTTGAGCAGCGCCGCTTCGAGCTGGTGCGGGTCGGCGCGCAGCCACAGCGGCGCGCCGCCGGCCACCTCCGCCTCCAGCGCCAGCCCGCGCGGCAGCGAAGGGCGCACCAGCCGCAGCGCCGCGTCCAGCGCCGCGCCGGCCTCCACCGGCGCGCTCTGCAGGGGCTGGCGGCGCGCGAAGCCGAGCAGCCCGCGCGTCAGTTCCACGCCGCGCCGCGCGGCCAGCAGCGCCGGCGCGACGAATTCGGCTGCGGCGTCGCCACGACGCTCGTGCAGCGCCTGGAGGTTGCCGATCACCACGGTCAGCAGGTTGTTGCACTCGTGCGCCAGCCCGCCGGTGAGCTGGCCCAGCGCCTCCAGCCGCTGCGCCCGCGCCATCAGTTCCTGTGCGCGCTGCTGCGCGCTGATGTCGAAGGTCAGCTCGAAGCAGCCGGCCACGCCGCCGTCGGCCGTGCGGTCGGGGATCAGCGAGGTGCGCGCGCGCACCACCGAGCCGTCGATGCGCGTGATGTCGTACTCGAACGCGGCGGCCTCGCCCGCGAAGGCGCGCGAGACGTGGCCGCGGATGCCCTCGAAGGTCGCCGGCCCGAGGAAGTTGCGGGCGCTGATCTGCTCCGGCCGCGCCGGGTCGAGCCCGAACCATTCGGCATAGCCCCGGTTGGCATAGCGGTAGACGCGGCGGTGGTCCACGTAGGCCACGAGGGCGGGGATGGAGTCGGTGATGAGCCGCATCTGCTGCTCGCTGCGCGCGAGTTCGGCCGTGCGCTCGGCCACGCGCCGCTCCAGCTCCTGCGCATGGCGGCGGATGGTGGCCTCGTCGCGGCGCGGCACGGTCACGTCGGAATACAGCGTGATGAAGCCGCCGCCGGGCAGCGGCTCGCCCACGATGCGCAGGATGCGCCCGTCGGGCCGGGTGCGCTCGAAGGCATGGGCCTCGAAGCGCCGCGCCTGCGCCACGCGTGCGTCCACCAGCGCCTGCGCGTCGCCGGGGCCGTACTCGCCGCGCCGCGCGTTGTGGCCGATGAAGTCGGCAAACGGCGCGCCCACGCGCACCAGCCCGGGCGGAAAGCCCAGCAGCCGCTCGAACGGCCGGTTCCAGGCCACCAGCCGCAGGTCCGCATCGAACACCGACAGGCCCTGGTCGATCAGGTCGAGGCCCGCGCCCAGCGTCGCGTAGCGGTGCAGCAGGTCGCGGGCGTCGGGCATGGGGCGTGTCGAAGGTGCGTGGGCGCAAGGATTCTAGAAGCGCCGATCATTCCCGCCTTCCGCGCTCCGGTTGCGCCGACGCAAACATTCGTCACATTCGCTCGGAGATCGGGAAAACATCGTGGTCCATGCTATCAACCCTTCCTCGGAAGACCTTCTGGAGACAAAACCGATGCCGACGATCAACCCCTACGACCTGGGCCTGGACCGCCAGGCCGCCAACCACGTCCCGCTCTCGCCGCTGAGCTACATCGAGCGCGCCGCGCGCGTCTACCCGCAGCGCACGGCCGTCGTCTACGGCGTGCGGCGCCAGACCTGGGGCCAGACCTTCGAACGCTGCCGGCGCCTGACCAGCGCCCTGCAGCGCCGCGGCATCGGCGCCGGCGACACCGTGGCGGCCATGCTGCCCAACGTGCCGGCCATGCTGGAGGCGCACTTCGGCGTGCCGGCCACCGGCGCCGTGCTCAACACCCTCAACACCCGGCTCGACCCCGAGGCCCTGGGCTTCATGCTCCAGCACGGCGGCGCCAAGGTGCTGCTGACCGACCGCGAATACGCAGCCGTGGTCGCCAAGGCGCTGGCCCTGCTGGGCAGCCGCCGCCCGCTCGTGATCGAGGTGGAGGACGACCAGGCCCCGGACGGCGAGCGCCTGGGCGAGATCTCCTACGAGGACTTCCTCGCCGGCGGCGACCCCGAGCACCCCTGGACCCTGCCCACCGACGAGTGGAACGCCATCTCGCTCAACTACACCTCGGGCACCACCGGCAACCCCAAGGGCGTGGTCACGCACCACCGGGGCGCGTATCTCAACGCGGCGAGCAACGCGATCGGCTGGCACCTGCCGCCGCATGCCGTCTACCTGTGGACGCTGCCGATGTTCCACTGCAACGGCTGGTGCTTCCCGTGGACGCTGGCATTGGTGGCCGGCACCAGCGTCTGCCTGCGCCGGGTGGACCCGGCCGTGATCTGGCCGCTGGTGCGCGAGCATCGGGTCACCCACATGTGCGGCGCCCCCATCGTCTACAGCCTGCTGATCAACGCGCCGGCCGAACTGCGCGCGGGCATCGGCCACCGCATCCACGGGATGATCGGCGGCGCGGCGCCGCCGGCGGCGATGATCGAAGGCTGCGAGAGCGCCGGCATCTCGCTGCTGCACGGCTACGGGCTCACCGAGGTCTACGGCCCCTCGGCCATCTGCGCACCGCAGGAAGGCTGGGACGCCCTGCCGATCGACAAACGCGCCCGCCTCATCAGCCGCCAGGGCGTGAACACGCCGCTGCAGCAGGACGTGCGCGTGCTCGACCCGGTGACGCTGCAGCCGGTGCCGGCCGACGGCCAGACGGTCGGCGAGATCTTCTTCCGCGGCAACGTGGTGATGAAGGGCTACCTCAAGAACCCCGAGGCCACGGCCGAGGCGTTCGCCGGCGGCTGGTTCCACACCGGCGACCTGGCCGTGCTGCACCCCGACGGCTACGCGAAGATCAAGGACCGCAGCAAGGATGTGATCATCTCCGGCGGCGAGAACATCAGCTCGCTGGAGGTGGAGGACGTGCTGCACCGCCACCCGGCCGTGCTGCTGGCCGCCGTCGTGGCCCTGCCGGACGAGAAATGGGGCGAGGTACCCTGCGCCTTCGTCGAGCTCAAGCCCGGCACGCAGGCCACCGAGGAGGAGCTGATCGCCCACGCCCGCGCGCAGCTCGCGCGCTTCAAGGCGCCCAAGCGCGTGGTCTTCGGCCCGCTGCCGCGCACCTCGACCGGCAAGATCCAGAAGTTCCTGCTGCGCGAGCAGGTCCGATCCAGCAGCGCCATCGAATAGAACTCCCCCAGGATACGCCCCATGCCCGAATACAGCGCGCCGCTGCAAGACATACTCTTTACCATCGAGGAAATCGGCGGCCTCGGCGAACTGCGCGCCCTGCCCGCCTTCGAGGACGCCGCGCCCGACCTCGTCGCTGCCGTGCTGGAAGAAGCGGCGCGCTTCGCGGGCGGGGTGCTCTCGCCGCTCAACGCCGTGGGCGACCGCCACGGCGTGCGCTGGAGCGACGGCGGCGAAGTCGCCACCGCGCCGGGCTTCCGCGAGGCGTTCGACCAGTTCCGCGCCAACGGCTGGCATGCCATGCCCGCGCGGCCCGAGCTGGGCGGCCAGGGCCTGCCGGTGCTCGTGTCCACCGCCGTGGCGGAGATGTGGAAGTCGGCCAACCTCGCGTTCTCGCTGTGCCAGATGCTCACGCTCGGCGCGGTGGAGGCCATCGCCCACCACGGCAGCGCGGCGCTCAAGGCCACCTACCTGCCGCCGCTGGCCGAAGGCCGCTGGACCGGCACCATGAACCTCACCGAGCCGCAGGCCGGCAGCGACCTGGCCGCGCTGCGCGCCCGCGCTGTGCCCGCGCACGACGGGAAGCATGGCGACCACTACCGCATCACCGGCACCAAGATCTTCATCACCTGGGGCGAACACGACCTGGCCGAGAACATCGTCCACCTCGTGCTCGCCCGCCTGCCCGGCGCGCCCGAGGGGGTGCGGGGCATCTCGCTCTTCCTCGTGCCCAAGTTCCTCCCGAACGCCGACGGCAGCCTGGGCGCGCGCAACGATCTGGTCTGCGCCTCGGTCGAGCACAAGCTCGGCATCCACGCGAGCCCTACGGCCGTGATGGGCTTCGGCGACCGGGAGGGCGCCATCGGCTGGCTCGTCGGCGAGCCGCACCAGGGGCTGGCCTGCATGTTCACGATGATGAACCACGCCCGGCTCAACGTCGGCCTCGAAGGCGTGGCCATCAGCGAGCGCGCCTACCAGCAGGCGCGCGCCTATGCGCGGGAGCGGGTGCAGGGCCGCACGCTCACCGGCAGCCCGGCCATCATCGGCCACCCCGACGTGCGGCGCATGCTGCTGGACATGAAGGCGCGCACCGAGGCCCAGCGCGCACTGGCCTACTTCGCCGCCGGCGAGACCGACCGCGCCGCCGCCCATACCGACGCGGCGCAGCGCGCGCGCAGCCAGGCGCTGGTGGACCTGCTGATCCCCATCGTCAAGGGCTGGTGCACCGAGGGCGCGCAGGGCGTGGCCGGCACGGCCGTGCAGGTGCACGGCGGCGTCGGCTTCATCGAGGAGACCGGCGCGGCGCAGTTCGTGCGCGATGCGCGCATCACCACCATCTACGAGGGCACGACCGGCATCCAGGCCAACGACCTCGTGGGCCGCAAGGTGCAGCGCGACGGCGGCGCCGCGGTCCGCGCCCTGCAGGAGCGCATCGCCGCCGACGCGGCGCGGCTGCGCGCGGCCGGCGGCGAACTGGCCCCGCTCGGCGCGGCGCTCGAAGGCGCGCTCGCCGCCCTGGCCGACGCCACCGGCTGGCTGCTCGGCCACGGCGCGGCCCACCCGGCCGAGGCGGCCGCCGGCGCCGTGCCCTTCCTGCATCTGACGGGCACCGTCGCGGGCGGATGGCTGCTGGCGCGCGGCGCCGAGGCCGCGGCGCGGCGCATCGCCGAAGGGGAAGCGGACCGCGGCTTCCTGTCGGCCCGGATCGCCACCGCGCGCCACTTTGCTGCCCACGAACTGGTGCATGCCGGCGCGCTGCGCGACGTGGTGCTGCACGGCGCGGCCACCACGCTGGCGCTGGCCGACGCGGACTTCTGACAAATTCCGGGCGGCGGTACAGTGCGGCCATTTCCACCGCCCCGTCCCCCGCCATGCCCGTCACCCTCGGAACCCCGCTCTCCCCTTCGGCCACCAAGGTCCTGCTGCTCGGCGCCGGCGAACTCGGCAAGGAAGTCCTGATCGCCCTGCAGCGCCTGGGCGTGGAGACCACGGCCGTGGACCGCTACGACCATGCGCCGGGCCAGCAGGTCGCCCACCATGCGCGCACCATCGCCATGAGCGATCCGGCGCAGCTGCGCGCATTGCTGGAGGCCGAGCGGCCGCACCTGGTGGTGCCCGAGATCGAGGCCATCGCCACGCCGGTGCTGGAGGAGCTCGAAGCCGCCGGCACCGTGCGCGTGGTCCCCACCGCGCGCGCCGTGCGGCTCACGATGGACCGCGAGGGCATCCGCCGCCTCGCGGCCGAGACGCTGGGCCTGCCGACCAGCCCGTACCGCTTCTGCGATTCGCTCTACGAGCTGCAGGCCGCCATCGACGGCGACATCGGCTATCCGTGCATCGTCAAGCCGGTGATGAGCAGTTCCGGCAAGGGCCAGAGCAAGATCGACGGCCCGGCCGATGTGCAAAAGGCCTGGGACTATGCCCTGGCCGGCGGCCGCGTGAACCGCGGCCGCGTCATCGTCGAAGGCTTCATCGACTTCGACTACGAGATCACCCAGCTCACCGTGCGCGCGCAGGGCGCCGACGGCACGGTGCAGACCCACTTCTGCGAGCCGATCGGCCACGTGCAGGTCGCGGGCGACTATGTGGAGAGCTGGCAGCCGCACCCGATGCACCCGGCAGCCCTGGAAAAGGCGCGCGCCATCGCCCGGGCCGTGACCGACGACCTGGGCGTGGGCTTGGACGGGCAGCCCTTCGGGCTGGGCCTCTTCGGCGTGGAGCTGTTCGTCAAGGGCGAACAGGTCTGGTTCAGCGAGGTGAGCCCCCGCCCGCACGACACCGGCCTGGTCACGCTGGCCACGCAGTGGCAGAGCGAGTTCGAACTGCACGCGCGCGCCATCCTGGGCCTACCGGTGGACGCGGGCCTGCGCAACCCCGGCGCCAGCGCGGTGATCTATGGCGGCGAGGAAGCCGCAGGCATCGTCTTCGACGGCGTGGACGAAGCCCTGGCCGTGCCCGGCACCGACCTGCGGCTGTTCGGCAAGCCCGAGAGCTTCGCCAAGCGCCGCATGGGCGTGGCGCTGGCGCGGGCGGAAGACACCGATACGGCACGGGCCAACGCGAAGCTGGCGGCGTCGAAGGTCAGGCCGCGCGCGGCCTGATCACTCTCCCGCTGCTGCCAGCAGCGCCTGGCGCACCGGCTCGGCCACGAAGTAGCCATGCGCGTGCCATCGGTCGAGCACCGCCTGTACGCTGGTGACATGGCCGGACCGCTTCAGTTGCACCGGCACCGCACCCGAGCCGATCAGCGGCACGCCCAGCCTCCGTGCCGTCTGGCGGGCCTTGCGGTCATCCACCAGCGCGACGAGCCCGTGAGCCTGCGCAAAAGCGATCACCGCTGCCTCGCCCGCGCCGAGCCCCCGGGTGGCAAGCTGCTCCAGCACCGCAGTCGCCACCACGCGCAACTGGCCGGCGTCCAGCGCTTCCCGGATCGCTCCCTCGCCCGGCAGCCCCGGCTGGGCGAGGCACTCCCGCACCGCGGCATCAGGCACGGCCAGCGGCCCATACCGGTGCGCGGCCGGCGCCAACAACCCGACGAGCCCGAGAACGATCAGCGGCCCCGCATCCGCCACCAGCAGCGCGGCGGTGCCGGGCGATGCGGGTGGCTCGTACGTCATGGCGCGCGCAGCGCCGCCAGCGTCGCCAGTTCGCCCTCCAGCGCGCTGGGATCCTCGTCCAGCACGCTGTAGCCCGAAGCGCTCAGGGGCCGCAGATAGGCGGCATACGGCTGTCTTGCCAGCTTGGCACCCGCGGCCACCGAGAGTTCGCCCGTCTTCACCAACCGGTCGGCCAGCGCCACATGGACGCCCGCCTCCAGCAGCGCGTCGTCGAACGGCACCGCCACGAACAGCGGCTTCCCGTGCTTGGAAACGACGGAATACTGGCCGGCCTCGGCGTTGCGCACCAGTTCCCCTGTGTGCTCGCGCAGATCGCAGATGGCGAAGTATTGCATGGCGCCGGCCTCCTGGACGGTAGGAAATGGCTGAAATTGTGCCATCAATCGCTGGCACAAACCATGCCGCTACGGTTGGCGCAGCGGCGTGAGCAGGTCGGCCAGCCCGTTGTGGTCGATCTCGTGCATCAGCCGCAGCAGCCGGCCGATCTCGCCCTTCGGAAAGCCCTCGCGCGCGAACCAGGCCAGGTAGTTGCCGGGCAGGTCGGCGATCGGCGTGCCCTGGTGCTTGCCGAAGGGCATCTCCAGCGTCACCAGTTTCTGAAGGTCTTCGGGGCTCACGCCTTCAGCCTCCCACGCGCTTGACGGCCAGGCCGCGCTGCGCGAGCACGGCAGCCACCGCGTCCCGGTGGTCACCTTGGATCTCGATGACGCCGTCCTTCGTGGTGCCGCCCGCGCCGCAGCCGGTGCGCAGTTCCTTGCCCAGCTGCGCCAGCGCGGCGGCTTCCAGCGGTATGCCACGCACCACGGTCCCACCCTTGCCCTTGCGGCCTTGGGTCTCGTAGGCGATGCGGGCCGTACCGTCGCCCTGGGGGACGGCGCTGCGAGCGTCGGCGCGGCAGGAGCAGGCGTCGTCGGGCCGGCCGCAGTCGGGGCACATGCGGCCGTGGTCGGTGGAATAGACGAGGCGGCTGGTAGACGGCATGCGGTGGGAAATGGATGAGGGGCGGGAATGTGATGGTAGCGCCGGGTAGCGGCCAGACGGCATACTACCCTGCCTATGCCTCCCAAACGCCTTATGTACAGGCGCTTCCACTACATACTTCTGCCATCAATGATGCTGCCGCTCAGCCGTCCCTCTCCGTGCCGCCCGCCGCCTGCTGCGCCGCATGGTCCCGGGCAAAGGTGAGGATGACCTCGCGCAGCAGTTTGCGCTGCGGTGCGGGAAGCTGCAGGAAGGCGTCGAACGCCTCGCGCTCCAGATAGCCCACGCCCTCGTCCCAACGCTGGCGGTGCGCCAGCACCGACTTGCGCACGCCCTCGCCGAAGCGCAGGACTTCGGGCTCGATCTTCAGCCATTCGGCCAGCACTTGGAGTTTGTCCTGCGAGGGGATGGCTTCGCCACGCAGCCAGCGACGCACGGCCTGAAGCGTGACCGAGCGCCCCCAATAGCGCGTATTGAACTCACGCTCCAGCACCACCGGCCGCAGCGGATAGCCGGCGCGGGTCATGGCATTCCGCAGTCGCCGGGCAAATTCCGCTTTCTCATCCATGAACAGGAAGGTAGGTGGCGGCGTAGCATAGGTGCAATTTTTCGTTCAATTAGAATTGAACAAACAGTTCAATCCATCACGGACACCAAATGACAAGCCATGCCCGGCTACGCCAGGACCGGCACGGCGCCAGGGAGGCCCTCGTGGTCACAACCGTCGAAATTGAAACCTTCTACAAGGTCATCGAACAGCCTGCCGCGGCCGGCGGCACGCCGGGCCACGAAGCGGCCGCTCCCGGCTGCATGTTCATCGAGCTGACCAGGCTGGCGGGAACGGCGCTGGAGGCCTGTACGGCAACCGGGCCGGAAATGGAAAGTATCGTGTTGTCGCGCAATACCGTATCCATCCGGCTGGGCGACCACATGCATCTGGACGTGGTCATTCAGGCGATGGAATTCGCCCTGGCGGTGCTCAGGCAGCAGAAACGCCCGCCTTCTGCCGCGCCACGCTGATTGCGGTGAATCCCGAGGGAACCGTCTTCAACGACCAGCGTGATGGCGCGCATGGTTTTCAGGAAACCGTTGGGCGATCCCCTGCTCGCTGCGCCTCAGCAATTCGATTTCGGAGGGCGTCAGCGCTCCCGGTCGGACGAGATGCCGAGCTTGAGGAGCAGGAGGGCTTTGCGGCCCCCTACTGAAACGCCACCTCCGCAAAACTCCGCAGCTTGCGGCTGTGCAGCCGGTCCACGCCGCCGGCCCGCAGAATGTCGATGGCCCGCATGCCGATGCGCAGGTGCTGGTCCACCCGCTCGCGGTAGAAGTGGTTGGCCATGCCGGGCAGTTTGATCTCGCCGTGCAGCGGCTTGTCGCTCACGCACAGCAGCGTGCCGTAGGGCACGCGGAAGCGGAAGCCGTTGGCCGCGATGGTCGCGCTCTCCATGTCGAGCGCGACGGCGCGGCTCTGACTGAAGCGGCGCTGGGGCTCGTTCTCGGGCAGCAGTTCCCAGTTGCGGTTGTCGGTGCTGGCGACGGTGCCGGTGCGCATGATGCGCTTCAACGCCGGGCCGTCCATGCGGGTCACCTCGGCCACGGCCTGCTGCAGCGCGAGCTGGATCTCGGCCAGCGCGGGGATCGGCACCCACAGCGGCAGCTCTTCATCCAGCACGTGGTCCTCGCGCACGTAGGCGTGGGCGAGCACGTAGTCGCCGAGCTGCTGGCTGTTGCGCAGGCCGGCGCAGTGGCCCAGCATCATCCAGGCATGCGGGCGCAGCACGGCAATGTGGTCGGTGATCGTCTTGGCGTTCGACGGGCCGACGCCGATGTTGGTCATGGTGATGCCGCTGCGGTCGGCCCGCACCAGGTGGTAGGCCGGCATCTGCGGCAGCCGCGGTGGCGCGGCGCCGAGCGCGTCGATCGCCTCGGCCGGCAGGCCGGCGCGGCGCGTGACCACGTTGCCGGGCTCGACGAAGGCGAGGTACTCGCTGTCGGGATTCGCCATCTCGGCGTGGCCCAGGCGCACGAACTCGTCGATGTAGAACTGGTAGTTGGTGAACAGCACGAAGTTCTGGAACCACTCGGGCGCGGTGCCGGTGTAGTGGCGCAGGCGGTGCAGCGAATAGTCCACGCGCGGCGCGGTGAAGAGGGCCAGCGGCTGCGGCTGGCCGGCGCGCACGCGGTGGGTGCCGTTGGCGATGCCGTCGTCCATCGCGGCCAGGTCGGGCAGGTCGAACCGATCGCGCAGCAGCAGCCGGCGCGTAGGGCTCAGGCTGCCTTCGATGTGGTCGTGCTCGGCGAACGAGAAGTGCAGCGGGATCGGCTGGCTGCTCACACCCACTTCCAGCGATACGCCGTGGCTCTGTCGCAGCAGGCGGAACTGCTCGGCGTAGTAGCCGGCGAACAGGTCGGGCCGGGTCAGCGTGGTCTCGAAGTGGCCGGGTCCTTCGACGAAGCCGTAGGCCAGCGGCGAGTCGGCCCGCGCGACCGTTTCGGTGTGGACCCGTACGTAGGGGTAGCAGGCCCGCACCGGCCCGGACAGGTCCTCGCCAGCGACAAAGCGCTGCATGGCGTTGCGCAGGTGGGCCAGGCCGGCGTCGTAGATGACGCGCACCTGCGCCAGCGCGGCTGCGGCATCGGTGTGCTGGGTGGTGGCGATCGGAGGCGGCAGAAGGGGCATGGACCGCATTGTGCAGCGTCGCGCGGCGGCCCCGGGGCGCTCGGTGTCGGTCGCTTTCCTATGTTCTGTTGCGCACAGGTCGGACGGGATACAACCCTTGCGCACCCGTACATTGTCCTCATCGCATTCAACGCCATTGGCTTCCAGGAGATCACCCATCATGACGACTGCCGCTTCTCTCGCCGCCAACCCCTTTGCGCTGATGGTGCAGCCCGACGCGGTATTGCGCGCCATGGAGAAATCCAGCGCGCTGCGCGGCCTGCGCCAGCAGCAGTTCCGCCCGCTGGACCGCGAGGAAGAACTGGCGGCCGAAGCCGCTGCCGCCGCCAAGAGCCGCCAGTCCGGCCGCAGCACCCGCCCGGCGCCCGCCGCGGCCGATGGCGTAGACACCGACACCGCCCCGTGGCTGCGCGGCATCGCCAGCAGCGACATCGCAATCTACAGTTCCCTGCTCAACTGAGCCGGCTCGCCATCCGCCTGTATACCCTACCGGTAGCACGCCCACAGCGCGCTTGAATAGCGCCCTGCAAGCACATACCCCCTCCGCCAATTTCTCGTCGGCGCCCGCGGCGTGGCGAATCCTCAGCGACAGCCGGACAGACGCCGAGGTTTGCATCGAAGTCCGCCTTGATCGCTCCCGCGCGCACCGCGAATGCGAAGCCCTGGGTGGTGCCCGCATGCGAGGACAGACAACCGTGGCACGGTGTCGTCGTCCATGTGGCGCCAGCCTTCTCCAGACTGCGCCTTTCTGAAAACCGCTCCTCCTCCGCCCGGGAGCAAGGACTGCCTTGCCCTCTCTCCGACACCTGCGGGAGGGGTCCGGGGTTGAGATCCACGGTTCCAAACCTGGCACGCAGGCGTGGGCAGGTCGAAGGCGGTGTGGCCTCTGGCAACACCGCGGCCTGCAAGGCAGGGCGCGACGGCGCCGGGTGAAACACCCTCGCCCCCGCATCCCACTCTCTCCCCCAAAGGGGCGCGGGAGGCTGGCCGCGCCGCTTTCATGCGCGGCGCCATGGATAACTGCCAGGACGCCAGCCATGCGGCGTCATCGCACCGCAGAACCCGCTCATGGCCTACGCACAAAGCGGCGCCGGCTGACCTGCGCAAGCGGCAGCCTCGCTTAACGTTCATCCCCGAGACGGAAGGGAGCAGCTGCGGCGGCCCTCCCGCCCACCGACGGCGGCTGCGAAGCCGCCCTTTCTGTCCCCTCTTTGCCAAGGAGTTTTCCGCCATGCCGTCCTCGATGTCCTTTCCCCGCCTCCGCGCCGCCGGCGCCATCGGCGCCATCGTCCTGACGGCGCTGGCCCTGCCGGCCTGCACTACCACGCGTCCGCAAGACCAGCCGTCGTCTTCCAATGCGCGCCAGTCGATCGACGCACAGGTCGATGCGGCGCTTTCCAAGCTCTACAACACCGCGCCCGGCTCGCGCGAACTCGTAGGCCGCTCCGCCGGCGTGCTGGTGTTCCCGTCCGTGGTCGGCGCCAGCCTGGGCATCGGTGCCGAGCACGGCCGCGGCGCGCTGCGCGTGGGCAACCGGACGCAGGGCTACTACAGCACCACGGCGGCGTCGATCGGCTGGCAGGCCGGTGCGCAGTCCAAGGCGGTGATCTACGTATTCACCACGAGCGAGGCGCTGGCCAAGTTCCGCAGCAGCAACGGCTGGACCGCCGGCGCCGATGCCACCGTGGCCGTGGCCAACGTGGGCGCCAACGGCACGATCGACACCAATACGGTGACCAAGCCGGTCGTGGCCTTCGTGCTGACCAATGTCGGCCTGGAAGCCGGCGTGTCGCTGCAAGGCGCCAAGATCACGCCGATCCAGCCGTAACAGCCGGCGCCGGCTGCTGAAGCCGGATCGCATGCGGCCGGGGCCTCGCCCGCCCCGGCCGCTTCGTGTCGTCTGGACCATGCCGTGCGTGCGTGGCCCGCCGGAGCCGGCCTGCCCTGACTCGCCTGCAGGCCATAAGCCGGTGTTATGGAAATCGCCGGCGCAGGGGCTGACGCAGCGGCTTGCGCGTTCCCAGGCTTCGGGCGCCATGGCCCTTCTTGCCGCGGCCCCTCCTTCCATCGCCGTGGATGCCTACGCCCCTGTCTTCGTGCGCGGGCTTCCACTGGCGCCTCGGCGCCGCCATGCGCTGGACTACGACGCCACGCTGGAGGACTAGCTCGGGCCGCTCGACACGGCCGGCCTCTTGCACGGCGTGCTGGTGCAGCCGAGCTTCCCCGGCACCGACACCCGTATTCGGACTCCAGCCGGTTAAAGCTCTGCGTCAGCGCAGGCTGGGCCACGCCGAGCCGCTCGACGACCTGCGGCCGCTGTTGACCACGGCCACGGCCAGGAGCATGCGCATCTGCCAAGTGTCCATGGCCGGCGGCATGCCGGTCACCGATCGGCCGGGCCGTAGGGATCGGCGAAGCCCAGCGCGCCAAGCAGCGCCGTCTCGCGGGCTTCCATCGCGTCAGCGTCCTCTTCGCTCGTCTCGTGGTCCCAGCCTTGCGCATGCAGCGTGCCGTGGATCAGCATGTGCGCATAGTGGGCTTCGAGCGTCTTGCCCTGCTCGATCGCCTCGCGCTCGACCACCGGGCCGCAGAGCACCAGGTCGGCCGCGACGACCGGCTCCTGCGCATAGTCGAAGGTCAGCACGTTGGTGGCGTAGTCGCGCCCGCGGTACTGGGCGTTGAGCGCCTGGCCTTCCTTCTCGCCGACCACGCGCACGGTGATCTCGCCAGGGCGCTCCAGCGCCGCGGCGGTCCAGCGCCGGACCTTGGCGCGCGCGAGCACCGCGCGGTGCGCGCTCGCATTGTCGAAGCGGGCGATCTGCAGGCTCAGCGTGAGTTGCGGCAGGTCCGGCGCGGCGGAGGCTTTCTTCCTCGTTGCCATCGGTGCCTCGCTCACTTGGCGGCCACGCGGCGCGGCGCCGCGGCCGCGTCGTAGGCGTCGACGATGCGCGCCACGAGCGGATGGCGCACCACGTCGGCGCTGGTGAAGCGCGTGACCGCGATGCCCTTGACGCGCTTCAACACCCGCTCTGCGTCGATCAGGCCGCTGGGCGAACCCTTGGGCAGGTCGATCTGGCTCACGTCGCCGGTCACGACCGCGCGTGCGCCGAAGCCGATGCGGGTGAGGAACATCTTCATCTGCTCGGGCGTGGTGTTCTGCGCTTCGTCGAGGATGACGAAGGCGTTGTTGAGCGTGCGCCCGCGCATGAAGGCTAGCGGAGCGATCTCCAGCGCGTTGCGCTCGAACGCCTTCTGCACGCGGTCGAAACCCATGAGGTCGTAGAGCGCGTCGTAGAGCGGGCGCAGGTACGGGTCCACTTTCTGCGTCAGGTCGCCCGGCAGGAAGCCCAGGCGCTCGCCGGCCTCGACCGCCGGGCGGGTGAGCACGATGCGCTGCACGGCGCTCCTCTCCAGCGCGTCGACCGCGCAGGCCACGGCGAGGTAGGTCTTGCCGGTGCCGGCCGGGCCGATGCCGAAGGTGATGTCGTGGCTGGCGATGTTGTCGAGGTAGACCGACTGGGTGGGCGTGCGGGCGCGCAGGTCGGCGCGGCGCGTGGCCAGCACGACCGCGCCGTCGCTGTGCTCGCGCGGCTGACCGGCCACGTCGCCCGCGAGCATGAGCTGCACCGTCTCGGCCGCGATCGGGCGGTCGGCCATCTCGTAGAGTGCCTGCAGCGCCTCGATGGCCTGGGTGGCCCGGACCTTCGGACCGTCGGCCTTGAACTGCTCGTGCCGGTGGGCGATGGAGACTTGGAGCGCCGCCTCGATGGTGCGCAGGTGCGCATCCATCGGGCCGCAGAGATGGGCCAGGCGCTGGTTGTTGAGCGGCGTGAAGGTGTGGCGGACGAGCATGGAGGCGGCGGAGGTGGGAACCCGCGATTGTCGCCGCTCGCCGGCCGCCGCAGCCGCTGCGGCGGTAGCATCGCCGCCATGATCGGAAGACTGCAGGGCCTGCTGGCCGAAAAGAACCCGCCCCAGGTGCTGGTGGACTGCCACGGCGTGGGCTACGAGGTGGACGTGCCGATGAGCACCTTCTACAACCTGCCGCACCTCGGCGACACGGTGACGCTGCTGGTCCACTTTGTCGTGCGCGAGGACGCGCAGCTGCTCTACGGCTTTCTCACCGCGGCCGAACGCGACGCTTTCCGGCACCTCATCAAGATCAGCGGCATTGGGCCCCGGATGGCGCTGGCGGTGCTCTCGGGCATGAGCGTGGGCGACCTGGCCCAGGCCGTGTCGCTGCAGGAAACCGGCCGGCTGGTCAAGCTGCCGGGCATCGGCAAGAAGACCGCCGAGCGGCTGTTGCTGGAATTGAAGGGCAAGCTCGGCGACGACATCGGCGTGCGCAGCGGCGTGGCCAGCGATGCACATGCCGACATCCTGCAGGCCCTCGTCGCCCTGGGTTACAGCGACAAGGAGGCGGCCGTCGCGCTCAAGGCCCTGCCGCCCGACGTGGGCGTGAGCGAAGGCATCAAGCTGGCCCTGAAGGCGCTGGCCAAATAGCTTTCAGGGCACCCATCCGTACCGCAGCGCGTGTAAGAACACCGGCGCGGCGAAGACGACCGAATCCGGCCGGTCGAGCATGCCGCCGTGGCCTTCGTTCATGCTGCCCCAGTCCTTCACGCCGCGATCGCGCTTGATGGCCGACATCACCAGCCCGCCGAAGAAGCCCATCACGCAGATCACGAAGGCCATAAGTGCGGCAAGCCAGGGCGAAAACGGCGTGGCCCACCAGAGCGCCGCGCCGTGCGCCGCGGCGCCGGCCACGCCGCCGATGAGACCCTCCGAAGTCTTCGACGGCGACAGCTCGGGCTCGACCTGGTGCGCCGGTGCATCGTCTACGTGGCGGCGAGCACCGCGCCGACGCTCTGCGCAACGACGTGGACGTCCTGCTCGGCCACGCCGTGCGCGGCGCCGAGGTGCCGCACGAAGGTGTGCGCGACGCTCCCTCCATGCGCCCGAGCGCGCCGGCGAACTCGCTGCGGCCCGCGAATCACGATCACCAAGCCGGCCCAGAACGCTGGAACGGCGCGGCCGGCGCGGCCGGCGCGAACGGCAGGTAGAGCGCCGCGTCGGAGACCACGTCGGTCAGTTCGTTGAGGAAGACGCCGAAAGGCGATGTCGCAACCCACTAAACTTGTCGATCCGCCCTCGAAGCCGCTGCACAGAGACGGCCCCCGAAGGATTTCCAATGTGCTCATTACGGCCCTGGCCATTGCCGTTCCGCAGTTCTCGGGGCTGCGTTTCGACCAGGACGAGGTGAACGGAATTCCGCACCTGTGCTCCAACTTCAACCATTGTGGCGCGGCCATGGCAGCCTGATACTGTGCCGCACGCAGCCGTTTCCACCATGACCATCCAGACCGACGACTTCACCCCCCCGCCTTCGAAGCGCGTGGTCTCCGCCGCGCCCGCCTCGCCCCACGAGGAGGCGATCGAGCGCGCCCTGCGGCCCAAGCTGCTCGACGAATACGTGGGCCAGGCCAAGGCGCGCGAGCAGTTGGAGATCTTCATCGGCGCCGCGCGCAAGCGCCGCGAGGCGCTGGACCATGTGCTGCTGTTCGGCCCGCCCGGCCTCGGCAAGACGACGCTGTCGCACATCATCGCGGCCGAACTCGGCGTGAACCTGCGCCAGACCTCCGGCCCGATGCTGGAGAAGCCCAAGGACCTCGCAGCGCTGCTGACCAACCTCGAGAAGAACGACGTGCTGTTCATCGACGAGATCCACCGGCTGCCGCCCGTGGTGGAGGAGATCCTCTACCCGGCGCTGGAGGACTACCAGATCGACATCATGATCGGCGACGGCCCGGCCGCGCGCAGCATCAAGCTCGACCTCCAGCCGTTCACGCTGGTGGGCGCGACCACGCGCGCCGGCATGCTGACCAACCCGTTGCGCGACCGCTTCGGCATCGTGGCGCGACTGGAGTTCTACACGGCCGAGGAGCTGGCGCGCATCGTCGCGCGCTCGGCCGGCCTGCTGAATGCGCCCATCGACGACGACGGCGCCTTCGAGATCGCCCGCCGCTCGCGCGGCACACCGCGCATCGCCAACCGGCTGCTGCGCCGGGTGCGCGACTATGCCGACGTGAAGAGCGACGGTCGCATCACCGAGTCGCTCGCCGACAGCGCGCTCGCGATGCTCGACGTGGATCCGCAGGGCTTCGACGTGATGGACAGGAAGCTGCTCGAAGCGGTGATCCACCGCTTCGACGGCGGCCCGGTGGGCCTGGACAACGTGGCCGCGGCCATCGGCGAGGAGGCCGGCACGATCGAGGACGTGATCGAGCCCTACCTGATCCAGCAGGGCTACCTGCAGCGCACGCCGCGCGGGCGCATCGCCACGCTCGCCGCATTCCGCCACCTGGGCGTGGCGCCGCCGCACAGCGGCGGCGGGCTGTTCGTTTAGCCACAACGGGCCCGCTGTTGCGGGGCGTGAACGCCGTGAACGGGTGCAACCGGCCCGACCTCCGACAGCCGAGTAGTTCCTGTCCTACGCCGCCGCCGTGGCAGCGCGTCCTAGGGTGGTTTCCACGCAAGGCAGTCCGGTCTTGTGCGAAGACTGCGGATCGGTGGACCAGCAGCCTGTGTTCTTCCAACGAAGTTCCTCTCTATCCAGGAGTATCTCAATGGCAAACCAGCAAAACAGCAGCAGCAGCGGCAACAAGAACCACAACCCGCAGGGCCACAACCAGTACACCAACAACAACGCATCGAACAGCCAGGGCTCGTCGAGCAACCGCGGCAATGCCAGCCAGTCGTCCGGCAGCAGCAACCGCGGCGGCACGCACGAACAGCACGTGAAGGCCGGCCAGCAAAGTCACAAGAACGATCGCTGATCGCCTCCCGGCCTGTTCCGAACCAGCCAAGCCGCCCGCCAAGCCGGGCGGCTTTTTTGTCGCCGGGCCGCCGGTCAATCGAACCGGTAGCTGCGCGCGTCGAACAGCTTTGATCTTGCCCCCGTTTCACGGACACCCCTATAAGCGATTAACTATCGCAATAGGAGGTGGACGATGACCAAGAGCAAGGCAGGCAGAAAGGGGCAGGAGTTCAGCCTGGAGTTCAGGTAGCAGGCA
>WNDY01000055.1 GCA_009914555.1 Xylophilus sp. | reverse complement strand
AGCGAAGCCCTCCATCATAGCAGCCTTTTACGCCGCACCGCAAGAAGATCGAAAATTCTTCCGAACCACACACCCCTCCCGCAGCTCAGCCAACAAAGCAGCTCAGCCCTCTATTGTGGCATAGGTTCGACGCTACTACAGACAAACAGACAAAAAACGGAGCAAGAACGTCTGCGCCCGCTAAGCTGCCTACCTTATGGCTCTGATCACCCTTCTCAACGCCCACCTCGCATTCGGCCATGTAGCCCTGCTGGACGGGACAGACTTTTCCCTCGAATCGCAGGAACGTGTTGGCCTGGTCGGCCGCAACGGCGCGGGCAAGTCGTCCCTGCTGAAGATCCTTGGCCAACTGGAAAAGGCGGACGACGGCACCTTGCACATCCAACAGGGGGTGCGCATCGCCTATGTTGCCCAAGAGCCGGCACTGGATGCCGAGGCCACGGTATTCCAGGCCGTGAGCGCGGGCGTCGGGGAAGTGATGGTCTTGCGCGACCGCTATCTCGCCCATACAGAGGGGGAGGACCTCGATGCACTGCAGTCGCGGATCGAGGCCGCGGACGGATGGAATTGGGAGCAGCGGGTGGAGACGGTGCTGAACCATCTCCACCTCGATCCGCAGGCCGTGGTCGGCAGCCTGTCGGGCGGCACGAAGAAGCGGGTGACGCTGGCGCAGGCGCTAGTGGCGCAACCCGACGTACTGCTGCTGGACGAGCCGACCAACCACTTGGACTTGGAATCCATCGCCTGGCTGGAAGAACTGCTGCGAAGTTTCAAGGGCAGCATGGTCACGATCAGCCACGACCGCTCCTTCCTGGATGGGGTGGCCACGCGCATCGTCGAACTGGACCGAGGCCGGCTGCGCAGCTACCCCGGCAATTTTGCGGCCTATGTCACGCAGAAGGAGGTACAGCTCCAGCAGGAGGCGGTGATCGCCGCCAAGGCCGACAAGCTGCTGGCCCAAGAAGAGATATGGATTCGCAAGGGCGTGGAAGCCCGCCGCACCCGCAGCCAGAGCCGCATCGCCCGGCTGGAGAAGCTGCGCGAGAGCCGCAGCCGGCGCCGCGACGTGCTGGGAGGCGTGAAAATGGACGTGGCTTCGGGTGCCTCGTCCGGCAAGATCGTGGCCGAACTGACCGACGTGTCCAAGTCGTTCGGCGACCGGCAGATCGTGCAGGACTTTTCCGCCACCATCCTGCGCGGCGACAAGGTAGGCCTGATCGGTCCGAACGGCGCGGGCAAGACCACGCTGCTGCGCCTGATCCTCGGCGAGCTGCCGCCGGACACGGGCCGCGTGCGCCACGGGACGAACCTCCAGGTGGCGTACTTCGACCAGATGCGCCAGGCCGTGAACCTCGATGCCACGCTGGAAGACTTCATCAGCCCCGGCAGCGAATGGATCGAGATCGGCAGCCAGCGCAAGCATGTCAAGAGCTATCTCGCAGACTTCTTGTTCTCACCCGCCCGTGCCGCCTCGCCGGTGCGCTCCCTCTCGGGCGGCGAACGCAACCGCCTGCTGCTCGCGCGCCTGTTCGCGCGGCCGGCCAACGTGCTGGTGCTGGACGAGCCGACCAACGACCTGGACATCGAGACGCTGGAACTGCTGGAGGAACTGCTGCAGTCCTACGACGGCACGGTGTTCCTCGTGAGCCACGACCGCACCTTCCTCGACAACGTGGTGACCAGCACCATCGCCTGGGAGTCGCCGGGCCGCTGGCGTGAATACGAGGGCGGCGTGCGGGACTGGCTGGTGCAGTCGAAGCGCTCGCGCGAACTCGCGCAGCGCAGTGAGGCGCCGCCGAAGTCTGCGGCGTCCGCGCCAGCGCCCCGCGCCGAACCTGCTGCGGCCGCGGCCTCCGGCAAGCGCAGGCTCAGCTACAGGGAGCAACGCGAACTCGAAGCCCTGCCGGACCGCATTGCCGCGCTGGAGGCGGAGCAGACCGCCGTCAACGCCGAACTGGCCGACGGCTCCGTCTACCGCACCGATCATGCGCGCGCCATCGCCCTGCAGGCACGCGCGGCGGAGATCGAGGATGCGCTGATGGATGCGCTGGAGCGCTGGACGGCGCTGTCGCCCTGACGCATCCGCCGCCTGCCGTCCGACAGACAGCCGGGCGGCCCGGTTCGACAATCGCCGCCACCCAACAGTTCATGGCCGCGTGCGCCGCACGTGCCGGGAGATGCGATCGATGCCGGGCCACCACCGCACACACAGTTTCCGCGCGCAGGCGTACCGATGGACCGGCGCGGTCCTGCTGGCCTGCATCGGATTGAGCGGCTGCGGCGGCTTGCCTCCCAACGGTGGACGCCAGCCGTCCTACTCCCTGCCGGTAGGCACAGCCACGCCATTGGCCCGGGCCGCCCAGTCCGACCGCCCTGCCGATGCCTCGCCGCGCGCCGATTCCGGCTTCGGCCTGCTGGCCAGCTCCGAAGCCGCCTACGGCAGCCGCGCCGCGCTGATCGAAGCCGCCACCCGCACGCTGGACCTCCAGTACTACAGCATCCACTACGACAGTTCCACCGAGGCACTGCTCCAGCGCCTGCGTGCCGCGGCGCGGCGCGGCGTGCGCATCCGCATCCTGATCGACGACTTCAACGCCGCGGGCGACAACATCAAGGTGCTCGCGCTCGACAACGAGCCAAACGTCCAGGTGCGCATGTTCAATCCGCTGCCCGGGCCGCGCCGCTCGCAGTTCGGTCGCATCGTCAGTTCGCTGCTGGACTTCCAGCGCGTGCAGCAACGCATGCACAACAAGCTGCTGGTGGCCGACTCGGCCCTCGCCGTGACCGGCGGGCGCAACCTGAGCAACGAATACTTCGGCCAGGGCGAGAGCAGCAACTTTCTGGACCTGGACGTGCTCGTCGCAGGCCGCATCGTCGGACCACTGACTCAGAGCTTCGACACCTACTGGAACGACAAGCTCGCCTATCCGGTGCGCACGCTGCTGACCGACGCCGAACAAAAATCGCTCGACGCCGCTGCGGCGAGCGCGTCGCCCGCGCCATCCGCGGCCGACGATCCTGCTGCGCGCGACAGCGCAGCGCAGCCCCAGACACCAGCTTCGGTGCCCCTCGCGACACCGCCTGGCGCGGCCGCGATCGCCCGGGACATCGAGGCCTGCCGCCTCAAACTGGTGTGGGCGCCCGCCACGCTGCTGGTCGACCAGCCGTCGAAGATCGGTTCCGACGACCCGGCCGACCCCGACGAAACGGCGGTCGGCGGCCTGCTCGCACTGGCGGAGACGGCGCGGCGCGACCTGCTGATCGTCTCGCCCTACTTCGTGCCGGGGGAGCGGATGATGAAGACTTTTACCGGGCTGCGCCAGCGCGGCGTGCGGGTGCGGGTGCTGACCAATTCGCTCGCGTCCAACGACGCGCCGCTGGCCCACGTGGGCTATGCCCGCTACCGCGAGGCGCTGTTGAAGCTGGGTGTGGAACTGTACGAACTCCAGTCGCACGGCGATGGCGACGGCAGGGTGCGGATCATCGGCTCCACCCCGGGATCACGCTCCAGCCTGCATTCCAAGGCGCTGGTGGTGGACGACCGGTTCGCCGCGATCGGATCGATGAACCTGGACCTGCGCTCGAAGATTCAGAACACCGAGGTAGGACTGGTGGTGCGCAGCCGCGCGCTGTCGCAGCAACTGAGCGGCCACATCGAGAACGCCATCGCCCGCAGCTACCGGGTGGAACTGCGCAACGGCAAGCTGCTGTGGCATCCACCGGCGTCCAGCCAAGGCACCCCGCATGCCGCGCCGCTGGAGACAGAGCCCGACGCCGGCGCCGGCCTGCGCCTGCTGCTGCGCCTGGTCGGCCCGCTGGCGCCGGACGAGCTGCTGTAGCCAGCGGCCGCCGGCGGCGGCTCAGTGCTGGAGGATCTTGTTGAGGAAGTCCTTGGTGCGCGGCTGGCGTGCATCCGGGTTGCCGAAGAAGTCGTCCTTCGAGCAGTCCTCCAGAATCCTGCCGCCCACGTCCATGAAGATCACGCGGTTGCTGACCTTGCGCGCGAAGCCCATCTCGTGCGTGACGACCATCATGGTCATGCCTTCCTTGGCCAGGCCGACCATCACATCGAGCACCTCGCCGACCATCTCGGGGTCGAGCGCCGAGGTCGGCTCGTCGAACAGCATGACGATCGGGTCCATCGACAGCGCCCGCGCGATCGCCACGCGCTGCTGCTGGCCGCCCGAGAGCTGGCCGGGGAACTTGTCCTTGTGCGCGATCAGGCCCACGCGCTCCAGGTACTTCAGGCCGTGCTTCTTCGCCTCGTCGGGCTTGCGGCCCAGCACCTTGATCTGCGCGATCGTGAGGTTCTCGGTCACCGACAGATGCGGAAACAGCTCGAAGTGCTGGAACACCATGCCGACGCGGCTGCGCAGCTTGGGCAGGTTGGTCTTCGGATCGTGCACCGGCACGCCGTCGACGAAGATCTGGCCCTTCTGAAAAGGCTCCAGCGCGTTGATGGTCTTGATGAGGGTGGACTTGCCCGAGCCCGACGGCCCGCAGACGACGACCACCTCGCCCTTGTTGATGCTGGTGGAGCAGTCGGTCAGCACCTGAAAGCTGCCGTACCACTTCGATACGTTCTTGAGTGCGATCATGTTGGGTTTCCGGTGCCGCGGTCAGCGGATGATGGCGATTTTCTTGTGCAGGCGCTTGACCAGAGAGGACAGCGCGAAGCACAGCACGAAGTAGACGACGGCGGCGAGCAGGTACGACTCGATGGGCCGGCCGTAGTTCTTGCCGGCCGTCTCGAAGCCCTTGAGCAGGTCGTAGGCGCCAATGGCATAGACCAGCGAGGTGTCCTGGAACAGGATGATGGTCTGCGTCAGCAGCACCGGCAGCATGTTGCGGAACGCCTGCGGCAGCACGACCAGGCGCATGTTCTGGCCGTAGGTCATGCCCACCGCCTGGCCAGCGAAGACCTGGCCGCGCGGGATCGACTGGATGCCCGCGCGCATGATCTCGCTGAAGTAGGCGGCCTCGAACGCGATGAAGGTCACGATGGCCGACCATTCCGCGCCGATCGGCCGCCCGATCAGGAACGGCACGAGCAGGAAGAACCAGAGGATCATCATCACCAGCGGAATGCTGCGCATGCCGTTGACATAGATCGTCGCGGGGATGTCGAGGACCTTCCTGCCCGACAGGCGCATGAGCGCCAGCACGGTGCCGAAGACCACGCCGCCGAGGGTGGCGATGACGGTCAGCTCGATGCTGAACAGCAAGCCCTTGAGGATGAAGTTCGAGACGACATCCCAGTTGTAGAACGAGAAATCGAGTTGCACCATGGCTCAGCGCTCCTGCCGCGCGCCAGCGGCACAGGATAGACCGGGGTGTACGCCCGTGAGGCGGGCGTGGACAAAGCGCTGCATGTCAATGCCCCCCACCAGTATTGCCCGAGACGATGAAGCCCGGCACGCGCGAGCGCTTTTCGATGAAGGCCATGATGCGGTTGAGCGCGAAGGCCGAGATGACGTAGAGCACCGTCACGGCCAGGTAGATCTCGGTCGGCCGCGAGGTTTCCTCGCCGACCTGCATCGCAAACCAGGTGAGTTCGGTCACCGAGACGGCGAAGGCCACCGACGAATTCTTGAAAATGTTCATCGTCTCGCTCGTGAGCGGCGGAACGATGATGCGCAGCGCCATCGGCAGGATGACGTAGCGGTAGTACTGCGGCGTGGTCAGCCCCAGCGCCATGCCGGCGAAGCGCTGGCCGCGCGGCAGCGCCTGGATGCCCGCGCGCACCTGCTCGGCGATGCGTGCCGACGTGAAGAAGCCCAGCGCCAGCACCACCAGCACGAAGGGCGACAGCGCCTGCAGCGGCGGGACCAGGGCCGGCAGCACGTGGTACCAGAGGAAGATCTGCACCAGCAGCGGAACGTTGCGGAACAGTTCCACCCAGGCGTTGCCGAAGCGCACCCACCACGGGCTGTCGGGCAGCGTGCGCAGCACGCCGACCACCGCCCCGAACACCAGCGCGACGACCAGCGCCAGCAGGGCGACCGACACGGTCCAGCCCCAGGCCGACATCAGCCACTGCCAGTAGGTCGGGTACTCCCCTCCCGGATCCTGCAGGAACACCTGCCAATCCCAATTCGATCCCATCGCAGGATCCTCCAACAAAACTCGTTATGCAAAGGCGGCGCCCACCGGCGCCGCCATCACGGCAGGCACCCGTTCCCGCGCAACGGGCGCCTGCTATTCCACGGCGGGTGCCGTGCGGTCTCAGTCGACCTTGTAGGCTGCCTTGGGCTTGTCGTTCGGATTGGCCCAGGCCGCCTTCGTGGCTGCGGACGCCGGCAGGTTCACGGCCGTGTTGGTCGGCGGGATCGGCTTGAGGAACCACTTGTCGTACAGCTTGGCGACCGTGCCGTCCTTGATCTGCGCCTTGATGCTGTCGTCCACGACCTTCTTGAACTCCGGATCGTCCTTGCGGATCATGATCGCGATCGGCTCGACCGACAGCGGCTCGCCGACGATCTTGAAGCCCTTCGGATTCTTGGACTTGGCGATGTTGCCGGCCAGAATCTGGCCGTCCATCACGAAGGCGTCGGCGCGGCCCGATTCGAGCAGCAGGAAGCTGTCGGAATGGTCCTTGCCGGTCACTTCCTTGAAGTTGATGCCGGCGGCGCGCTTGTTCTGGCGCAGCAGCTGCACCGACGTGGTGCCGGTCGTGGTCACGACGGTCTTGCCGTCGAGGTCGGCGACCGACTTGATCGGCGAGTCGGCGCGCACGGCGATGCGCACTTCCTCCACGTAGAGGGTGTCGGCGAAGGCGACTTCCTTCTGGCGGTTCTCGTCGTTGGTCGTGGAGCCGCACTCCAGGTCGACCGTGCCGTTCTTCACCAGCGGAATGCGGTTCTGCGAGGTGACCGGCTGGTACTTGGTCTCCAGGCTCGCAACGCCCAGCTTCTTCTGGATGTCACGGATGATGTTGGTGCAGATGTCGTAGTGGAAGCCGGTGTAGACGCCGTTGCCCAGCGTGTAGGCCAGTGCGCCCGACGACTCGCGCACACCCTGCGTGATCGAGCCCGAGGACTTGATCTTGGCCAGCGTGTCGGCCTGGGCGGAAACACCGGTGGCGGCAGCGGCTGCCACGGCGATGACCAAGAGGTGCTGCTTCATGGAAAGACTCCTTTTCGTTGGGAAGCGTTGGGGAAAAACAGGTCGGTGGCTCAGGCACTGTAGCGCTGTGCAACAGGCTTACGGGTAGGACATTCCCCTTCGTCAGCCGGTCGCACGGCTGGCGCGGCGCAAGACCGCGTTCGCCGGTGCCAAACCAACCACAGACAAGCAAAGGAAGTGACTCTATCGCAGACAGACGAAACACGGAGCATAAAGCATGCCGTGGCCGCTGCCGGCCGTTCGAGCCAGGCACCGCCCGCCGCGGCTGCACGAATATACGTTCCGTGCCAGCGCCGGGCCCATGCCGATCGCCACATGCGTTATGCGCAAGCCACGTGCTGCGGCGCAACAAAGGCATCACGTGGCAGCGGGCGCTTCACTGGTCAGATAACGCCACAGCGCCTGCGCCCGGCCCTTGGGCGCGCTGCGGCCGCCGCCGGTGGTGGACGGGCGCTCGCGGTAGGCGCGCACATCCATCGTCATTTCCAGTGCGAGGTCGCTGCCGGCCGGCACGGCACTCACCAGACGCTTTGTCCGCAGCTCGCGCCGCACCGCGCTGTGCGGCAGGAAGGCGATGCCATGGCCTTCGAGCGCCATGGCCTTGAGGCCCTCGGCCATGTCGGTCTCGTAGACGCGGTCCAGGTGCACCGCGGTGGCCGACTGCTTGAGGATCACGTCGACCACGCCGCCCAGGTAGGCGCCCGGCGCATAGCCCAGGTAGGGCAGCGGCTGGCCGGCGCGGCCCGGCAGCGCGTAGAGCGGCCGGCCCTCGGCATCGGGGCGGACGTAGGGCGCCAGCACTTCCTGGCCCAGCACCACCATCTCGTAGCGGTCGGCGTCCAGCTGCAGCGGCTGGGCGCTGTGGTGGTAGGCGATCAGCAAGTCGCAGCTACCTTCCACCAGCCGCAGGACCGCGTCATGGACGTTGAGCGCGATCAGCCGGCTTTTGAGCGGCCCGAACTTCTCGCGCAGGCCCGAGACCCAGGCCGGGAAGAAGGTGAAGGCCAGCGTGTGCGGCACGGCGAACTCCACCACGTCCTTGCCGGCGCTGGTGTGGGCGCGCAGGGTCGCCCGGGCGCCCTGCAGGGCCTGCAGGATGTCGATCGACTGGGTGTAGAGCGTCTCGCCGGCGGCGGTCAGCCGCGTCGGGTACGAGCTGCGGTCCACCAGGTCCACGCCGGCCCAGGCTTCGAGCGCCTGGATGCGCCGCGAAAAGGCCGGCTGGGTCACGTGCCGCAGCTGGGCCGAGCGGCTGAAGCTGCGCGTCTCGGCCAGGCTGACGAAGTCCTCGAGCCATTTGGTTTCCATGGCGGCGGATTATGGGCGCGCGCCGGCCGACACGGTACCGGTCAGATCGGGGATACCAGGGCTTCTCCGGCGAAATGCCGGCGGGCGTTCTCGACGAAGCGGTCGACCGAAGCCTGCACCGCCTCGGGCGACCAGCCGGCCATGTGGGGCGTGAGGACCACGTTGTCCAGGCCGACCAGTTCCCCGGGCGGGCGCGGCTCGCTCTCGTACACGTCGAGCCCCGCCGCGCCCAGGTGGCCTTCGCGCAGTGCGGCGGCCAGGGCCGCGGTGTCGACCACGCTGCCGCGCGCGATGTTGACCAGCACGCCGCGCGGGCCGAGCGCGTCGATCACGGCGGCGTCGACGAGATGCCGGGTACCGGCACCGCCCGGCGTGGCGACGACGAGGAAGTCGGCCCACGCGGCCAGTTCGGCGACGCTGCCGAAGTAGCGGTACGGCGAATCCGCCCGCGCACTGCGGTTGTGGTAGCCGATCTCCAGGTCGAAGCCCGTGCCGCGCCGCGCGATCTTGCGGCCGATGGTGCCCAGGCCGAGGATGCCCAGCCTGCGGCCCGAGACGTTGGGAGGCATCGTGATCTCGGTGCGCCATACGCCGGCGCGGGTCTGGCCATCAAGCTTGACGATGCCGCGCGCGGCGGCCAGCAGCAGGCCGAAGGCATGGTCGGCCACGCAGTCGTCGTTGGTGCCCGCGCCGTTGGCCAGCCCGATGCCGCGGCGGCGGGCATGGTCGAGGTCGATGTTCTCGTAGCCGGCGCCGAGCGCACTGACGAAGGTGGCGGCGGGCAACCCGTCGATCTGCGCGGCGCGTAGGCCCACCGTACCGTTGGTCAGCACGGCCTGCACCCGCGCGCCGTCGGCGGCGATGGCCTCGGCATGCCGGTCGGCGTCCGGCGCGTAGACCAGCTCGTAGTGCCGGGCCAACTGCTCCAGGTGGGCGTCGGACAGATGGATGAGGACGAGGAGGACGGGTTTCATGGGCGGTCGGGTCTCGGGCGGACGGCAGTCGGGCAGGAGTCCGGCAATTGTGCGACAGTCCGGCGCCTGCCGCCCGGCGCGCGCGGGTGGCATGGGGGACAATGCCGCTTTCCCGTCCCCGCTTCCGATGGTGCCCATGAACGACCTGCGCAACCCCCACCACGGCGACCTGCCCGCCGACCTCGAACTGGTGCTCAAGGTCATCCCCCAGCCCCGCGACTGCAATGCCAACGGCGACATCTTCGGCGGCTGGGTCATGGCCCAGGTGGATCTGGCCGGATCGGTGATTCCGGCGCGCTATGCCCGCGGCCGCATGGCGACCGTGGCGGTGAAGGAGTTCATCTTCAAGCAGCCGGTGCGCGTGGGTGACATCCTGTCGTTCTACGGCGCGCTGGAGCGCGTCGGGCGCACCTCGGTCACGGTGCGCATCGAGGTGTTCGCCGAGCGCTTCGCCGACCAGGGCCGCTACATCAAGGTGACCGAGGCCACGCTGACCTACGTGGCCATCGACGCCCAGGGCCGGCCGCGGCCGCTGCCGCCGCAGCAGGCGTCCTAGGAACTGCGGCGCGCAGGTCCGCGCGCTGCTTGATCCGGAACAAAGCTTTCCAGCGTCCCCCTTTCAGAATGAAAGGGCCCTCCGGCATCGCCCCGTGCAACGCGGGACGGCGGATGGGCCGGGGCCCGGCGGAGTGCCGCACGTCCGTCCGCCGCAGCGGCTCCGCAAGGCCGGCGCCCTGCCGGGCGCCGGCCGTGGATCGGACGTCGACAAGGAAAGCCCGCCATGAAAACACGAAGCAACCATCCACTCGCCGCCACGGCCCTGGCCGTCCTCGCCGCAGCCCTCGCGTTCGGCGCGTGGGCGCAGCAGAAGGCGCCATCGGCCGCCAACGAACCCATCCAGCCCATCATCCCGGTCCCGGTAAAGGATCCAGCCAAGGTCGAGCTGGGAAAGAAGCTGTTCTTCGACCCGCGCCTGTCGCGCTCGGGCTTCATCTCGTGCAACTCCTGCCACAACCTCAGCCTGGGCGGCACGGACAACCTCAAGGCGTCGATTGGCCACAACTGGCAGAAGGGCGGCATCAACTCGCCCACGGTGCTGAACTCCAGCCTCTCGATCGCGCAGTTCTGGGACGGCCGCGCCAAGGATCTGCGCGAGCAGGCCGGCGGCCCGATCGCCAACCCCGCCGAGATGGCATCGAGCCATGAACTCGCGGTGGGCGTGCTGTCCTCGATTCCGGGCTACCGCGCCGAGTTCAGGAAGGTCTTCGGCCGCGAGAAGATCGACATCGGCGAGATCACCGAGGCCTTGGCCGCCTTCGAGGAGACGCTGACCACGCCCAACGCCCGCTTCGACAAGTGGCTCAAGGGCGCCCGCAAGGCGCTGACCAGGGACGAACTGGCCGGCTACCAGCTCTTCAAGAACAGCGGCTGCGTGGGCTGCCACAACGGCCCGGCAGCCGGCGGCACCTCGTTCCAGAAGATGGGCCTGGTCGAGCCCTACCAGACCACGCATGCCGCCACCGGCCGTGCGGGCGTGACCGGCAAGGACGCCGACCGGCTGACCTGCAAGGTGCCGACGCTGCGCAATGCGGAGCTGACCTACCCCTACTTCCACGACGGCGAGGCCGCGACGCTCACCGACGCGGTGGATCTGATGGGCCGCCTGCAGCTCGGCCGCAAGTTCAACGCCGAGGAGAACGCACAAATCGTCGCCTTCCTGAAGACGCTGACCGGCGACCAGCCGAAGTTCACGCTGCCGATCCTGCCGCCGTCGAGCGACACGACCCCGCATCCGGAGCCGTTCGGCGGCAAGTAGCCAGCCGGCGCAGCGCTCGCGGCCTGCTCAGGCCGCGAGCGCCGCCGCGGGGCCGGCGGGCAGCGAAGACGAGGATGGACGGGCCGCGGCCGACGCGGGGCCGGTGCCGACCTCGATCTCGCCGGCAAGCTGGCCGCCTTTCTCGATCACGACCTTGCCGTAGCGGATCTTGCCGTTGACCTTGCCAGTGGAGAAAATGACCAGCTTCTGGCGCACGGTGAGGTTGCCGTTGAACTCGCCGCGGATCTCGGCGATGTCGATCTCGGCGGAGCCGCGGAAAGCGCCCTGCTCCGAGATCTGGATCACGCGCGAGTCCATCGTGGCCTCGACGGTGCCTTCGACCACGAGCGTGTCGCAGTCGGTGATCTCGACGCCCTTGAGCTTGCTGTTGGGGCCGACGGTGAGCTTGCTGCCGCTCTCGGCCGCGGCGGCCGGGCCGGCCGCAGTGGACGAAGAAGGGGCCGGGGCGCCGGAGCCCAGGCCGGTGGGGTGCACGCCGGTGCCGGACTGTGCGGCGCTGGTGCCGTTGCCAGGGGTTTGGCGGGACGTGAACGAATCGGTGTCGCGCTTGCCGAAGAACGGCGACTGCACTGCCATGTGAGCTTCTCCTACAACTGAAAAGAAGCCCGAATGCTACGGAGCGGCGGCAGTCAAAGCTCCATCCATTACGCAAGATCGGTAACCAAAGACAGGTGTTACTTTCTGCACCGGATACGCGCGGACACGCCCTGCGCCGCAGCCTACATATGTCCTTCGCGCAGGTAGCGCATGTGCCAGGAGAAGGCCTCGTCGAGCAGGTGCGGCGTGTGCTGGCCCGGCGCGGTGCGCGCGGCGCGCGCCACGTAGTCGCGCAGCGCGGGGCGGTAGTCCAGATGGGCGCACTGCGCAATGATGACCTGCGCGCGCTGGCGCGGCGACAGGCCGCGCAGGTCGGCCAGGCCCTGTTCGGTCACGATGACCTGCACGTCGTGCTCGGTGTTGTCCACGTGCGAGGCGAACGGCACGATGCACGAGATCGCGCCGCCCTTGGCCACCGACGGCGTGACGAAGATCGACAGGTAGGCGTTGCGCGCAAAGTCGCCCGAGCCGCCGATGCCGTTCATGATCGAGGACCCCATGACGTGGGTCGAGTT
The DNA here is from genome assembly GCA_009914555.1 of Xylophilus sp. Classification (GTDB taxonomy): domain Bacteria; phylum Pseudomonadota; class Gammaproteobacteria; order Burkholderiales; family Burkholderiaceae_C; genus WNDY01. Next base: position 14,539 of record WNDY01000055.1, on the reverse strand, counting down.
GACGTTGCCGTAGATGTCCGCCTCGATCATCGCGTTCATCGCGATCGTGCCCAGCCGGCGGATCACCTCGGGGTGGTTGCTGATCTCCTGCGGGCGCAGCACGATGCGGTCGCGGTAGGCCGCCGCGTTCGCGTTGAAGCGCGCGGCCGCGGCGTGGCTCAGCGACAGCGCGGTGGCCGAGGCATGGGCCAGCGTGCCCTTGTCGACCATCGCGAGCATGCCGTCCTGCAGCACCTCGGTGTAGGCGCTCATGCCTTCGAACGGCCCCTCGTTGAGGCCCGCGAGCACCGCGTTGGCCACGTTGCCCACGCCCGACTGGATCGGCAGCAGCGTGCGCGCCGGCAGCCGGCCCCGGGCGACCTCGTGCTGGAGGAAGTCGATGATGTGGCCGGCGATGGCGCGCGAGATCTCGTCGGGCGCGGCGAAGGCGGTGTCGCGGTCGGGCTGGTGCGTCTCGACCACCGCGACCACCTTCGACAGGTCGCAGCGCAGGTAGGGCTCGCCGATGCGGTCGCCCGCGGCCACCAGCGGAATCGGCATGCGGTGCGGCGGCAGGCGCGTGCCGTAGTACACATCGTGCATGCCCTCGAAGCCGTCGCTGAACCAGTTGTTGACCTCCAGGATGATGCGGTCGGCCTGGTCGAGCCAGGTCTTGTTGTTGCCGATCGAGGATGACGGGATCAGCCGCCCATCGGGCAGCATGCCGGCCACCTCGACCACGGCCGTGTCGATGCGGCCGAGGAAGCCGAACCAGGCCTGCTGCGCCACGTGGCTCAGGTGCATGTCGACGAAGTGCATGCGGCCACCGTTGATCAGCTTGCGCACGGCCGGGTCGGACTGGAATGGCAGGCGCGACTCGATGCCCTCGACCTCGGCCAGCGCGCCGTCGAGTTCGGGGCCGGTGGAGGCGCCGGTCCACAGTCCGATGCGAAACGGCTCGCCGCGTGCATGGGCCGCGCCGATGCGCCGGGCCAGCGCCCGCGGCACGGCCTTGGGATAGCCGGCGCCGGTGAAGCCGCTCATGCCGACGTTGGCCCCCGGCGGCACCAGCGCGGCGGCCTCCTCGGCCGATACCACGCGGGCGGCCAGAAGCGGGTTGAGGATGCGGCCGGATGCGGTCATGGGGCGGGACTCCAGGTAGCGGGAACACAAAAGCAATCGCCGCGCGGCCCGGGGGGGGGGGGGCGGCGCGGCGGTGGCGGAGTCTAGAAGTCCAAACTTACGCGGGCGGTACAGCTCAGGTCGCGCTGAAATCCGGCCGGCGCTTCTCGATGAAAGCCGTGAAAGCCTCGCGCGCGGCCGGCGCCTTCAGCAGCCGGGCGAACACCTCGGCCTCTTCCTCGATGCGCGCCAGCACCTGCGGCGTCTGGTGGGCCTTGAGCAGGCGCTTGGTCTCGGTGAGCGAGGCCGGCGGCTTGGCCGCGAGCTTGCGCGCCTTGGCCTGGGCCACGGCGTTGGCCTCGGTCGGCGGCACGACGCGGTTGACCAGGCCGACCTCCAGCGCCGCCTCGGCGAAGAAGGGCTCGCCCAGCAGCAGCGCCTCGGCCGCGCGGTGATGGCCGAAGGCCTGCGGCGCCAGCAGGCTGGAGCCGGCCTCGGGGCACAGGCCCAGGTTGACGAAGGGCAGCGAGAAGGCCGCGTTGTCGCCCGCGTAGACCAGGTCGCAGTGGAACAGCAGCGTGGTGCCAATGCCCACGGCCGGCCCGCAGACGGCGGCCACCAGCGGCTTGGAGAACGTGGCCAGCGCGCGCAGGAAGCGGAACACGGGCGCATCCTTTTCGGCAGGCGGGTTGTCGATGAAGTCGCCGATGTCGTTGCCCGCGCTGAACACGGTGGCGCTGCCCTGGAGAAGCAGCACGCGCACGGCGGCGTCGGCCTCGGCCTGGGCCAGCGCGTCGGCCAGCGCGGTGTACATCGCGGCGGTGATCGAATTCTTCTTGTCGGGTCGGTTGAAGGTGAGGGTGGCCACGCCGGCTTCGGTGTGGACGAGGATGTCCCGGCGCCGGGTATCGGTCGCAGTGCGCATGGCGGCTATTCCTTGTAGTAGACGACCTGGTGCGAGGTCGCGAGCAGCCGCCCGGCCTCGTTCCAGAGCTGCGCATTCTGGTCGAAGAAGCCGTTGCGGAACTCCTGCGCACGCGCCTGGGCCAGCAGCCAGCCGCTGCCGACAGCCGCCAGCGCATCGCTGCCGGCATGGAAATACACCGTGAGGGATACCGTGCCAGCGGGCACCATGAGCGCGCGCCGGAGCCATACCCTCGGATAGAACACATCGCACAGCGCTGTGAGCGCCGCGAAGTCCAGCGGGCGCGGCGGCTCGTCGCGCAGCCACAGCCGGGTCAGGCTGTCGCCGCTCTCGGCGCCGTCCCACGCCTGCGGCAGGGCGCCGGCGAGCGGTCGCATGGCATAGCGCTGGATCCACGCCACGCCGCGGAAGACATCGCGCTGTGCGACGGTCTCGGGCGGCGGCGCCTCGGGCACAGGCATGTCGCTGGCGCTCCAGGTGGTGCGGCGCGCGGCCGTCACCGCGGTGGCGGTGGTGGTCACAGCCGGCGCGCCGCCGGGGCCGGGCTGGAGGATGTCCACCGTCCAGTGCTGGGTCGAGCGGTTGGTGCGCACCGGGCGCGCCTGCACGGTGAACGGGCCTTCGGCCACCGCCGCCGCGTAGTTGACGGTGAGCGACAGCGGCTCGCCGAGCCGCGCCGGATGCGATTCGACCGCGCGCAGCACGGTGGCCGCGGTGATGCCGCCGAACGGGCCAACCATGTTCCAGTAGGCCGGGCTGGTGCGGGCGGCGAAGGTGTCGGGCGCGGTCGCGTCGAGCGCGACGGCGGCGTCGAACGGATGCGTCATACCCGCTCGAAGATGCCGGCCGCGCCCTGCCCCATGCCGACGCACATCGTCACCATGCCGTACCGGAGCTGCCGGCGGCGCAGCGCATGCACCACGGTGGCCGCGCGGATCGCGCCGGTGGCGCCGAGCGGATGGCCCAGCGCGATCGCGCCGCCCAGCGGGTTGACCTTGGCGCCGTCGAGCCCCAGCGTATCGATGACCGCGAGCGACTGCGCAGCAAAGGCCTCGTTGAGTTCGATCCAGTCGATGTCGTCCTGCTTCAACCCCGCATTGCGCAGCGCGGCCGGGATCGCCTCGATCGGGCCGATCCCCATGATGGCCGGCGGCACGCCCTTGCTCGCGAAGCTGACGAAGCGCGCGAGCGGCGTCAGGCCGAAGCGCTTGACGGCCGCCTCGCTCGCGAGGATCAGCGCGCCGGCGCCGTCGGAGGTCTGCGAGCTGTTGCCCGCGGTGACCGAGCCGCGCGCGGCGAACACGGTCTTGAGCTTCGCCAGTCCTTCGAGGCTGGTGTCGGGCCGCGGGCCTTCGTCGCGCGATACGGTGCGGGTGCTGACGCGGACCTCGCCGCTTTGCAGGTCGGGCGTGCGCTCCTGCACCTCGATCGGCGTGATCTCGTCGCCGAACTCGCCCGCGGCCTGCGCGGCCAGCGCGCGCTGGTGCGACTGCAGCGCGAACGCGTCCTGCGCCTCGCGCGCGACCTTCCATTGCCGCGCGACCTTCTCGGCCGTGAGCCCCATGCCGTAGGCGATGCCGACGTCGGCGTTGCCCTCGAAGATCGCGGGCGAGAGCGACGGCGCGTTGCCCATCATGGGCACCAGGCTCATGCTCTCGACGCCGGCGGCGACCATGACCTCGGCCTCGCCGACGCGGATGCGGTCGGCCGCGATCTGCACGGCCGACAGGCCCGAGGCGCAGAAGCGGTTGACTGTGATGCCGCCGACGCTCGCGGGCAGGCCGGCGAGCACCGCGCCGATGCGCGCGACGTTAAGGCCCTGCTGCGCCTCGGGAATCGCGCAGCCGCAGATCACGTCCTCGATAGCCGCCGGGTCCAGCCCCGGGGCCTGCGCGAGCGCGGCCCGCAGCGTGGTGACCAGCAGGTCGTCGGGCCGGGTGTGGCGGAAGAAGCCGCGGTGGGCACGGCCGATGGGCGTGCGCGTGGCGGCGACGATGTAGGCGTCCTGGAGTTGCTTTGTCATGTCGTGTGCTCCGCGTGTTCAGTTGCGCAAGGGCTTGCCGGTCGACAGCATTCCCATGATCCGCTCCTGCGTCTTCGGATGGACGACCAGCGAGCAGAAGGCCCGGCGCTCCAGCGCCATAAGGTATTCCTCGGTCACCAGCGTGCCGGGCTCCACGTCGCCGCCGCAGACCACGCTCGCGATGAGCCCGGCGATGTGCTGGTCGTGTTCGCTGATGAAGCCGCCGTCGCGCATGTTCACGAGCTGTCCGCGGATCGTGGCGATGCCGCTGCGCCCCGCGACCGGGAAGCTGCGCTTCAACGGCGGCCGCCAGCCCGCATCAGCCAGCGCGCGCGCCTCGCCGATGGCCACGTGCAGCAGCTCGTCCTTGTGCGGCACGATCACGTCGCTCTCCAGCAGGTAGCCAAGCTTCTTCGATTCGAGCGCGCTGGTGCCCACCTTGGCCATCGCGGCGGCGGTGAAGCCTTCGGTGAGGAACGGCAGCAGGTCCTTGCCCGTCGAGGCCGCGGCGTTCTCGGCCGCGCGGCGGGCGATGTAGGTCAGCCCGCCGGCGCCGGGCACCAGGCCGACGCCGACCTCGACCAGCCCGATGTAGCTTTCGAACGCGACCACGCGGCGCGCCGCATGCACCGCGAGCTCGCAGCCGCCGCCGAGCGCCATGCCGCGCACGGCGGCCACGACCGGCACGGCGGCGTAGCGGATGCGCAGCATCGTGGCCTGCAGCTCCTGCTCGGCGCCGTCGACCGCATCGACGCCCGCGACCACGAAGGCCGGCAGCAGCGCCTGCAGGTCGGCGCCGACCGAGAACGGCTCGTCGCCCGACCAGATCACCAGCGCCTTGAAGTCGCGCTCGGCGACGGTGACGGCCTCGGCCAGCCCTTCCGACACATCGGGGCTGATCGCATGCATCTTGGTCTGGATGCTCGCGATCAGCACCTCGTCGTCGAATGTCCAGGCGCGCACGCCGCCGTTGTCGAACACGGTGCGGCCCGCCTGCGCGAAGCCCTGCGCGCCTTCCCCGCCCAGGCGCTCCGGAAAACGCTGGCGTTCGTAGACGGGGAGTATAGGCCGCTGGCGGAATTCCTTCGCACGCGGTGACCACGACCCCTCCGGAGTATGCACACCCCCCGCTTCGGCCACCGGCCCGTCGAACACCCAGGCCGGCAGCGGTGCGCGCGACAGTGCGCGGCCGGCGTCGATGTCCTCCTGCACCCAGCGCGCGACCTGCGCCCAGCCGGCCTCCTGCCACAGCTCGAACGGGCCCTGCTGCATGCCGAAGCCCCAGCGCATGGCCTGGTCCACGTCGCGCGCGGTGTCGGCGATCGCTTCGAGGTGCACCGCCGCGTAATGGAAGCTGTCGCGCAGAATGGCCCAGAGGAACTGCCCCTGCGCACCCTTGGATTCGCGCAGCAGCCGCAGCCGCTCCCCGGCGGGCTTCTTGAGCATGCGCGCGTACACATCGTCGGCCTTCTCGCCGCCAGCCACGTAGTCGCGGGTCTTGGGATCGAAGCGCAGGATGTCGCGGCCGACCTTCTTGTAGAAGCCGGCCTTGCTCTTGCTGCCGAGGTTCTTCATCTCCAGCAGCGTGGAGAGCACCTCGGGCGTGCCGTAGGTCTCGTAGAACGGATCGAGCTCGGCGGTCAGGTTCTTCTGCAGCGTGCCGATCACGTGGGCCAGCGTGTCGAGGCCCACCACGTCGGCGGTGCGGTAGGTGCCCGAACTCGCGCGGCCGAGCTTCTTGCCGGTCAGGTCGTCCACCACGTCGGGCGTGAGGCCGAACTTCTCCGCTTCGCGGAAGGTCGCCAGCAGGCCGGCGGTGCCCACCCGGTTGGCGATGAAGTTGGGCGTGTCCCGGGCCCGCACCACGCTCTTGCCGAGGCCGCTGGTGACGAAGGCTTCGAGCTGGTCGAGGATCTCGGGCGCGGTGCGCGGCGCGGCGATCAGCTCCACCAGCGGCATGTAGCGCGGCGGGTTGAAGAAGTGGATGCCGCAGAAGCGCGGCAGCAATGCCTCGGGCAGCGGCTCGGCCAGCGCGGCGATCGACAGGCCCGAGGTGTTGCTCGCCAGGATCGCGTGCGGCGCGATGTGCGGCGCGATGCGGCGGTAGAGGTCGTGCTTCCAGTCGAGCCGCTCGGCGATGGCCTCGATCACGATGTCGGCCTCGGCCAGCAGTGCGAGGTCGTCGTCGTAGTTGGCCTGGCGGATCAGCGCCGCGTCCTCGGGCACGCCGAGCGCCGCGGGCTTGAGCTTCTTGAGGTTGTCGACCGCGCGCGCGACGATGGCGTTGCGGTCCTTCCCTTCCTGGGCAGGCAGGTCGAACAGCACGACCGGCACACGCAGGTTCACGAGGTGGGCGGCGATCTGCGCGCCCATGACGCCGGCGCCGAGCACGGCGACCTGCTGCACGATGAATCGGGACATGAGGTGTTTTCCTTTTTCTAAGGGACGCGGGTCCACGTCTGCGTGCGGCCGAACGGGCCGATGGAGCCGCGCACGTCGAGCTTCCTGCCTCCGTCGGCGGGCGTGAGGCGCAGTGCGTAGGTCTTGCCGTTCTCGGGATCGAGGATGCGGCCGTCCTCCCAGACGTCGCGGCCCTCGGCCTTCTTCGCGCCGCGGATGATCTCCAGGCCGACGAGCGGCTGGTCCTTGCGGTCGTCGGTGCATTCGGTGCAGCGCGCGGCCGGGTCGGCCCCCTTGCGCAGCAGCTGCTGCACGCGGCCCGAGAGCGTGCCGCCCTGGTCGGCGATGACGACGATCGACTTGGGCTCGCCGGTCTTGTCGTCCACGGTCTGCCAGGTGCCCACGGGCGTGGCCGACTGCGCCGATGCGGCACCGGCGGCGAACGCGAGCAGGGAAAGGATGGCGTTGCGCATGGCAGCCTCCGGCATCAGGCGAGCGCGGCCTCGGTATCGAGCAGCGAGCGCGCGCCGGCGCGCGCGGTGCGCACCAGCGTCGCTGTCTCGGGGAACAGCCTGGCGAAGTAAAAGCGCGCGACCTGGAGCCGCCCGCTGTAGTACGGGTCGGTGCTGCCGGCGTCGATGGCGCGCTGCGCGGCCTGGGCGATGCGCGCGAAGAAGTAGCCGTAGACCAGGTGGCCGACCACGCGCAGGTAGTCGACCGCGGCGGCGCCGACCTCGTCCGCGTTCTGCGAGCCCTTAAAGCCGATCTCGGTGGTGAACTTGGTGAGCTGGTCGCCAAGCTGCGGGATCGGATTGATGAACTCGGCGAGCGTCTCGTTGACGCCCTCCTCCTCCACCAGCGCGGCGACGAGCCTGCCGAACTTCTTGAGCGTGGCGCCGTTGTTGGACAGCACCTTGCGGCCCAGTAGGTCCAGCGACTGGATGGTGTTGGTGCCCTCGTAGATCATGTTGATGCGCGCGTCGCGCACGAACTGCTCCATGCCCCATTCGCGGATGTAGCCGTGGCCGCCGAAGACCTGCTGCGCGTTGGTCGTCGCGATCCAGGCGTTGTCGGTGATGAAGGCCTTGGCGATCGGCGTGAGCAGCGCCACGAGGTCGGCCGCGTCCTTGCGCACCTTTTCGTCGGGGTGGTGCAGTTCGCGGTCGATCAGCAGCGCGCTGTAGGTCAGCAGGGCGCGGCCGCCTTCGGCATAGGCCTTGGCGGTGAGCAGCATGCGGCGCACGTCGGGATGCACGATGATCGGGTCTGCCGCCAAGTCCTTGGCCTTCGGGCCCGACAGGCTGCGCATCTGGATGCGGTCCTTGGCATAGGCCAGCGCGTTCTGGTAGGCCACCTCGGTCAGGCCCAGCGACTGGTTGCCCACGCCCAGGCGCGCGGCGTTCATCATCACGAACATGGCGGCCAGGCCCTTGTTCGGCTGGCCGACCAGCGTGCCCTCGGCGTTCTCCAGCACCAGCTGCGCCGTGGCGTTGCCGTGGATGCCCATCTTGTGCTCCAGGCCGGCACAGAAGATGCCATTGCGCTCGCCGAGCGAACCGTCGGCCTTCACCTTCACCTTGGGCACGACGAACAGGCTGATGCCCTTGCTGCCCGCGGGCGCGTCCGGCAGGCGGGCCAGCACCAAGTGGACGATGTTCTCGGTGAAGTCGTGCTCGCCGGCGCTGATGAAGATCTTGCTGCCGGTCAGGCGGTAGGTGCCGTCGGCCTGGGGTTCGGCCCGGGTGCGCAGCAGGCCCAGGTCGGTGCCGCAGTGCGGCTCGGTCAGGCACATGCTGCCGGTCCATTCGCCGCTGGTGAGCTTGGGCAGGTACAGCTTCTTCTGCTCCTCGGTGCCGTGGGCATGCAGCGCCTCGTAGGCGCCGTGCGACAGGCCGGGATACATGGTCCAGGCCTGGTTGGCGCTGTTGAGCATCTCGTAGAAGCACTGGTTCAGCACGAACGGCAGGCCCTGGCCGCCATAGGCGGTGTCGCACGACAGCGCGGCCCAGCCGCCTTCGATGTACTGGGCATAGGCTTCCTTGAAGCCCCTGGGCGTGGTCACCGCGTGCGTCGCCTTGTCGAGCGTGCAGCCCTCGGCGTCGCCGCTCTGGTTGAGCGGGAAGGTGACCTCGGCGGCGAAGCGGCCGCCTTCTTCGAGCACCGCGTTGATGGTCTCGGCATCCACCTCGGCATGGGCCGGCAGCGCCTTGAATTCGTCGGTGACCTTGAAGACCTCGTGCAGCAGGAACTGCTGGTCGCGCAAGGGAGGCGTGTAGCTGGGCATGGGTTTACTCCTGGGAGGGGGATGCGGTGGCGGGGGCCGCGCCGTAGCGCGAGAGGATGTTGTCGAAGCCGCGGGTGGCACGCTCGATCGAACCGGGCGTCTTGAGGAAGCGGGCCTCGTAGTGCAGCGCGAGGATCAGGCCGTGGATCTCGAACAGCATCTGGTCGGCGTCGAGATCGGCGCCGAGCTGGCCCTCTTCCTTGGCGATGACGATGGCGCGCTTCATGGCTGCGTGCCAGGTGCGCACCGAGCCGCACAGCGCGTCGCGCACCGGCCCCGGGCAGTCGTCGAACTCGACGGCGCCGCTGATGTAGATGCAGCCCGCGTCGATCTCGATGGAGCTGCGCTGCATCCACAGCGCGAACATGGCGCGCAGCCGCGGCAGGCCGCGCGGCGCGGAGAGCGCGGGGAAGAAGATCTCGTCCTCGAAGCGCGCGTGGTACTCGCGGATGACGGAGATCTGCAGTTCCTCGCGCGAGCCGAAGTGGGCGAACACGCCGGACTTGCTCATGCCCATGACCTCGGCCAGGGCGCCGATGGACAGGCCCTCCACACCAATCTGCGTGGCCAGGCCGAGGGCGGCGTCGACGATGGCGGCCTTGGTCTGCTGGCCCTTCTGCAACGCGCGGCTGCGGGCGGGCTTGTCGGTCGGGGGGGACGGGGCGGCACTCATGGCGGCATGCGGGATAAAAACGAACGATCGTTCTATTTTGCAGGATCGCCGACGGATCCGGTGCCACAGGTCTGTTCCGCAAGGGAAAACACCTACGCCTGCCGGGCGCCTTATGAAAAAAACGAAATACGAAGCCGGGTTTTAGCCGAGCCATGCCGAACTCGCTGGGGTAGGCTGCGGCCCCAGCGGCGGCCAGGGAGGCGGCCGCACCACCACCACAACACTGTTGTGCAAAGGAGCCATCCAGCCATGTCGTTCGTCAAGCATGCCCTGACCAGCCTCGTCATCGCCGCGGCGTCGTTCGCCGCCCAGGCGCAGACCGTCCTCAAGGTCGGCGCCTCGCCGGTGCCGCATGCCGAGATCCTCGAATTCGTAAAGCCCGCGCTCAAGGCCCAGGGCGTGGACCTGCAGGTCACCGTCTTCACCGACTACGTGCAGCCCAACCTGGCGGTGCAGGACAAGCAGCTCGACGCGAACTACTTCCAGCACCGCCCCTACCTGACCACGTTCAACAAGGAACGCAAGACGAACCTCGTCGAGGTGCCCAACAGCGGCGTGCACATCGAGCCCTTCGGCGGCTACTCCAGGAAGATCAAGAACCTCTCCGAGCTCAAGCAGGGGGCGACGGTCGCGCTGCCGAACGACACGACCAACGGCGGCCGCGCGCTGGCGCTGCTGCAGAAGCAGGGCCTCATCAAGCTCAAGGACCCGACCAACATCCTGGCCACCGAGCGCGACATCGTCGACAACCCGAAGAAGCTGGTGTTCCGCCCGCTCGAAGCCGCCCAGCTGCCGCGCACGCTCGACGACGTGGACCTGTCGCTGATCAACGCCAACTACGCGCTCGAAGCCAAGCTGGTGCCGACCCGGGACGCGCTGTTCCTCGACGGCTCGGATTCGCCCTATGCCAACTTCATCGCGGCCCGCCCGGACAACGTGAACTCGCCGGAGATCAGGAAGCTCGTGGCGGCGCTGCACACGCCCGCGGTGAAGAAGTTCATCCTCGAAAAGTACAAGGGCGCGATCATCCCCGCGTTCTAACCACTGGCTGCCGGGCGGCTACGCCGCATCTGCCGGCTGCGGGCCGCGCTGGCTTTCAGCGCGGCCTTTCTTTTATCCGGCAACAATACACCCCACCCTAGCTGCCAGAAGCGCCTGTCGATAGCGCGCCTTCAGCCCATACCCCTAGCTCAAAAGCAGAGCGAGGGAGGCTTCGAGGTGTTCGCCGGGCGCCTTGCGGAAGCCCGAGCGCGCATAGCGCTGCAGCCGCCCCTGCAGGAAGGCGCAGAGCACCGAGGCCCGCACCTGCGCATGCACCGTCGGCGTGGCCGAGCCGGCGGCCTCCTCGGCCGGGCGCAGGCACTGGCGCAGGGTGGATTCCAGGCGGTCGAACAGCTGGTTCATGCGCTGCTGCAGGCGCTCGTGCTCGAACACCAGCGCATCGCCCACCATCACGCGCGCCATGCCGGGGTTGCGCTCGGCGAACTGCAGCACCGCGCCGACCACGCGGCCGGCCTGCCACGCGCCACCTTCGGCGGCGCCGCGCTCGGCGATTTGCGCGACCAGCGAGAACACGCTCTGCTCGATGAAATCGATGAGCCCCTCGAACATCTGGGCCTTGCTGGCGAAGTGGCGGTAGAGCGCCGCCTCGCTGACCTCCAGCCGTGCGGCCAGCGCCGCGGTCGTCACGCGCTCGGCGCCCGGCTGTTCCAGCATGGAAGCCAGCGCCTGCAGGATCTGCGTGCGCCGCTCGCCGGGGCGGGGGCGCTTGCGCGGCGCGGGCTCCAGGGCAGAGTCGGCGTCGGCGGGAAACGGCGGACTGGCGGCTTCTTCTGACATGGCGTAACGAGGTGTGCGGAATTCTCGCACAGCGGTATTTCGGCCCGCGCGCCGTCAGAACGCGGCCGTGACCACCAGCCCCCGCCCGTGCGCGCCGGCGCCGAGCGCGAGTGCGCTGCCGTGCACGCGCGCGATCTCGTCGGCGATCGCCAGGCCCAGGCCGCTGCCCTCGCCCACCGTGCCGCGCACACGGTAGAAGCGCTGCGTGACGCGGGCGCGCTCGGCCGGCGGGATGCCCGGGCCGTCGTCCTCCACTTCGAGGAACACGCGCCCGTTGCGCAGGCCGCAGCGGATGGTGACCGTGCCGCCTTCGGGCGTGTAGCGCACCGCGTTGTCGACGAGGTTGGCCAGCAGTTCGCGCAGCAGCCATTCGTGGCCGCCAACCACGGCCGGCCGCACATCCAGCCCCAGGTCGATGCGGCGCGCGGTGGCGGCATCGAGGAACTGCTCCAGCGCGGACTCGCAGAGCGCCTTCAGATCCACCGGCTGCAGCGGGTGGGCGCGCGACAGGGTGAGCAACTGGTGTGCCAGCTGCGACGTGCGGCGCGCGGCGCGGCGCAGCTTGAAGAGCTGCTCGCGCGGCAGCCAGGCGCCGTCGCTGCCGGCCGGCACGGCCAGCGCCCAGGCCTCAACCTGGGCCTGCAACCCGGCCAGCGGCGTGCGCAGCTGGTGGGCCGCATCGGCCACGAAGCGGCGCTGCCCCTCGGCCTGCGCATTGACCAGGCCGAACAGCCGGTTGAGCGAATGCACCAAAGGCCGCACCTCCTGCGGCGAGGCGGCCTCGTCGATGGCGCTCAGGTCGCGCGGCGAGCGGCGCTCGACCGCCTCGGTCAGGTCCATGAGCGGGCGGAAGGCAAGGCGCACCGCCCAGTCGATGGCCAGCGCCGCGGCGGCCACCAGCACCAGGTTGGGCAGCAGCACGCGCAGCAGCACGCGCAGCAGCACCTGCTGCAGCCAGGCCTGGCGCGCGTCGGACCCGTCGCCCACGGCGACGATGAGCTCGCCGGCGTTGGTGTCCACCCGCTGCGCCGCCACGCGGAAGGTGATGCCACCCTGCTCCACGCTGAAGAACTCGGCTTCGCGCGTGGCGGGGACGGCCACGTCCAGCCCCTCGGTGCCCAGCAGCGGCTGGCCGTGCACGTCGAGGATGCGCCAGCCCGACAGGTCCGGGTGCTGGCGCAGGAAGTCCTCCAGCGGCGGCAGCAGCAGCACGATCGGCGGCTCCAGCGGCTCGTGGCCCGGCGCCAGCACCGAATCGGCCAGCAGCGGGATCATCCGCAGCAGGCTGCGGTCGTGCTGGAGCGCGGCGTCGTCGGCCGAGCGGTATTCGAGCCAGGCGTTGACCAGCGCCAGCAGCACCAGCGGCACGATGAGCAGCACCAGCAGCCGGTTGCGCAGTCCGGCGCTGACACGCACCCCCTCGGCCGGCGGCGCGACAGCCATCGCTACGCCGTCACGAGTTCGAGGCGGTAACCGAAGCCGCGGATGGCGCGCAGCGCCACGCCGTGCGGCTCCAGCTTGCCGCGCAGGCGCGAGACGTAGACCTCGACCGCGTTGGGCGTGATCTCCTTGTCCCATCCGGTCAGGGCCTGGAGCAGCTTCTCCTTGCTGGCCGGCTTGGGGGCGTGGATCAGCAGGTATTCGAGCACCGTCCATTCGCGCGGGCCCAGTTCCAGCGGCACGGCGGCGGCGCCGTGCGGCCGCACGCTGGCGACACGCCCGGCCGTGTCGAGTTCCACCGGACCGAAGCTCAGCACGGCCGAGGTCGCCGCCTGCGAGCGGCGCAGCAGCGCGCGCAGCCGGGCCAGCAGCTCGGGCAGTTCGAACGGCTTGACCATGTAGTCGTCGGCGCCCAGATCCAGCCCCTGCACCCGGTCCTGGAGGGCGTCGCGCGCCGTGAGGATCAGCACCGGCGTGGCCTGGCTCGCCATGCCGGGGCGGCGCAGCCGGCGCGTCAACTCCAGCCCGTCGATGCCGGGCAGGCCGATGTCGATCACCGCCACGTCGAACGACTCGCAGCGCAGCACCTCCTCGGCCCGCTCGCCCGAGCCGACCCAGTCGACCGCATAGCCGGCATCGGTCAGCCCCAGCTTGATCCCGCTGGCGACCATGACGTCGTCTTCGACGAGCAGAAGGCGCATCGTTCTACATACTCCCCCTGTGATCCCTCACTGGCACCCCATCCATACCCGCCTCAAGGCCATCCTCTCGGCAGTATCCGTGGCTAGCGGCTGCGGATCATGGTGCCGTAGGCCTGGTCCGTGAGAATTTCGAGCAGCATCGCATGCGGCACACGGCCATCGACGATATGCACCGCATTCACGCCGCTCCTGGCCGCATCGATCGCGCCGGCGAGCTTGGGCAGCATGCCGCCGGAGATGGTGCCGTCGGCGATCAGCTCGTCGATCTGGCGCGAGGTCAGCTCGGTCAGCAGCGCGCCGGCCTTGTTCAGCACGCCGGGGATGTTGGTCAGCATCATCAGCTTCTCGGCCTGGAGCACGGTGGCCAGCTTGCTGGCCACCACGTCGGCGTTGATGTTGTAGCTCTCGTTGTCCTCGCCGAAGCCGATCGGGCTGATCACCGGGATGAAGGCGTCGTCCTGCAGCGCCTTCACCACGCCGGGATCGACGGCCACGATGTCGCCGACCTGGCCCACGTCGTGCTCCTTGGTCGGATCGTCGCGGTCGAGCAGGCGCAGCTTCTGCGCGCGGATCAGGCCGCCGTCGCGGCCGGTCAGGCCCACGGCCTTGCCGCCGGCCTGGTTGATCAGGCCCACGATGTCCTGCTGCACCTCGCCGGCCAGCACCCACTCGACCACCTCCATCGTCTCGGCGTCGGTCACGCGCATGCCCTGCACGAAGGTGCCGGTCTTGCCCAGGCGCTTCAACGCCGTCTCGATCTGCGGGCCGCCGCCGTGCACCACCACAGGGTTCATGCCCACGAGCTTGAGCAGCACCACGTCCTCGGCGAAGTCCTGCTGGAGCGCCGGGTCGGTCATCGCGTTGCCGCCGTACTTGATGACGATGGTCTTGCCGTGGAACCTGCGGATGTAGGGCAGCGCCTGGGCGAGGATCTCGGCCTTGTCGCGCGGCGTGATCGAGGAGAGGTCGGTCATGGGGGGAAGGCGTCCTGCGAAGGAAGGGAGAAGACCCGCGCATTGTGCCTCGAGAGCCTGTCCGAAATTTTGTGTGTGAGGCATAGCATGTCAATGAGGAGCATGTATGCCGACGAGCAAGACGAAAACGAAGAACGCAGCGATAGCCGCCCGAACGGCGGCGTTGCCCACGATCCCCA